>NZ_JBIRFL010000004.1:0-630336 GCF_044327445.1 Streptomyces sp. NPDC018045 | reverse complement strand
GGTTGATAGGCCAGATATGGAAGCCTGGTAACGGGTGGAGTTGACTGGTACTAATAGGCCGAGGGCTTGTCCTCAGTTGCTCGCGTCCACTGTGTGGTTCCCGGGTTGCGAACAGTCGCAGCGTCGGTTGAACCAAGTTCCACTGTTTCATTCTTTAATTGAAGAGTGTGCTTGTTCGCTAGAACCCGATAGGGTTTCGGTGGCCATTGCGTTAGGGAAACGCCCGGTAACATTTCGAACCCGGAAGCTAAGCCTTTCAGCGCCGATGGTACTGCAGGGGGGACCCTGTGGGAGAGTAGGACGCCGCCGAACAATCTTTGGAGGACCCTTGGTCCCAGCGTTCACGCTGGGGCTGAGGGTCCTTTTTTGTTTGCCCGAAGCGCGCCGAAGTGTTCGGTGCGCGAGAATGTTTGCAGTACCGAAGACAGGAGTCACGTCGATGTCCCCCAACTCTTCCGACGATCGCTCGGAGCGCCGGCCGCAGCGGCGCGAGGGCGATGACCGCGGCGGTTTCCGGCGTGACGACCGCGGTCCGCGCCGGGACGACCGGGGCGGCCGCCCCTCTGGTGGTGGCTTCGGCGGCGGACGCCGGGACGACCGCGGGGGGAGCTTCCGCCGCGACGACCGTGGCCCGCGCCGCGATGACGACCGCGGCGGTCGCCCCGCCGGTGGTGGTTTCGGCGGTGGCCGGGACAACGACCGTGGCGGTTTCCGTCGCGATGACCGGCGTGACGACCGCCCGCGCGGCCCGCGCCGTGACGACGACCGTGGTGGCTTCCCGCGCGACGACCGTGCCCCGCGCCGTGACGACCGCCGTGACGACCGTGGTGGCAGCTTCCGCCGTGACGACCGTGGCCCGCGCCGCGACGACGACCGTGGTGGCCGTCCCACTGGTGGTGGCTTCGGCGATGGCCGGGACGACCGGGGCGGTTTCCGCCGCGATGACCGGCGTGACGACCGTCCCCGTGGCCCGCGCCGCGACGACGACCGTGGCCCCCGCCGCGACAATGACCGCGGTGGCAGCTTCCGTCGCGATGACCGTGCCCCGCGTCGGGATGACGACCGTGGTGGCAGCTTCCGCCGTGACGACCGTGGCCCGCGCCGCGACGATGACCGTGGTGGCTTCCGCCGGGACAACGACCGTGGCGGTTTCCGTCGCGATGACCGTGCCCCGCGTCGGGACGATGACCGTGGTGGCAGCTTCCGCCGCGACGACCGTGCTCCGCGCCGCGATGACGACCGCGGCGGTCGCCCCGCCGGCGGTGGTTTCGGCGGTGGCCGGGACAACGACCGTGGCGGTTTCCGCCGTGATGACCGTGGCCCCCGCCGGGATGACGACCGTGGTGGCAGCTTCCGCCGCGACGACCGCGGCCCGCGCCGCGACGACGACCGTGGTGGCTTCCGCCGGGACAACGACCGTGGTGGCTTCCGCCGTGATGACCGTGCCCCGCGTCGGGATGACGACCGTGGTGGCAGCTTCCGCCGTGACGACCGGGCCCCGCGCCGCGACGACGACCGTGGTGGCCGTCCCTCCGGCGGTGGCTTCGGCGGCGGCCGGGACGACCGTGGCGGCTTCCGCCGCGATGACCGGCGTGACGACCGTGGCCCGCGTCGTGACGGCGACCGTGGTGGCTTCCGCCGGGACGACGACCGTGGCGGGCGGCGTCCGTACGGTGCCGGGCGTGGCCGCGACGACCGCGGTGACCGCGGCGGCTTCCGTGACGACCGCCGGGACGACCGGCGCGACCGGGAGCCGATCAAGCGGCTGCCGATCCCGGACGACGTCACGGGCGAGGAGATCGACAAGGACGTACGGCAGGAGCTGCTGAGCCTGCCGAAGACGCTCGCCGACGACGTCGCCAGGAACCTGGTCATGGTGGCCAAGCTGCTCGACGAGGAGCCGGAGGAGGCGTACGGCTACTCGCGGGTGGCGCTGCGGCTCGCGTCGCGGGTCCCCGCCGTGCGGGAGGCGGCCGGCTTCGCCGCGTACGCCACCGGGAAGTACGGCGAGGCGCTGGCGGAGTTCCGTGCGGCGCGGCGGATGTCCGGCAGCGTGGAGCTGTGGCCCGTGATGGCCGACTGCGAGCGCGGCCTCGGCCGGCCCGAGAAGGCCCTGGCGATGGCTGGTGAGCCCGAGGTGCAGAAGCTGGACCGTGCGGGTCAGGTCGAGATGCGGCTGGTCGCGGCCGGTGCCCGGCGCGACATGGGCCAGGCCGACGCCGCCGTGGTGACGTTGCAGAGTTCCGAGCTGGCGTCGAACGCCGTCCAGCCGTGGACCGCCCGCCTGCGCTACGCGTACGCCGACGCGTTGCTGGAGGTCGGCCGCGAGGACGAGGCGCGCGAGTGGTTCGCCAAGGCGCTGGAGGCCGACCAGGGCGGCACCACGAACGCCTCGGACCGGCTGGCCGAGCTGGACGGCGTGGAGTTCACGGACGCGCTGGAAGACGCGGACGAGGACGACATCGACGCGGACGGGATCGGCGAGGCCGGGGCCGCAGGCAAGATCGAGGACGAGACCGCGGACGTGGCCCCCGAGGCCGCGGACGTGGCCGAGTCCACCGCCCCCGAGCAGCGGAAGGCCTCCAACGGCTCTGACGCCGCCGGCTCCGACGAGGCGGCCACCGAAGGCGGCGCCCCCGCCGAGGCGCCTCGCGAAGGGCGTCCTGAGCAGGGCTGAGGCCACGACGGCCGGCCTGCGTGACGGCACATGAGTGAAGGGCGGGACCCACCGGGTCCCGCCCTTCACTCATGTCTGCGCGAGTGTCACGCTCCGGAGGCCGGCGCGAAGCGGGCGATCGGGTTCTCCAGGGTGCCGATGAGCTGGAGGGCGCCCGCCGGGTCCTGGAGGTCCACCATCTGCTCGTTGTTCCGGAGCTGGAGGCGGTTGAGGCAGGACAGCGCGAACTCGTCCGCGAACATGTCGTACTGCCGGAACTTGTCGGCGAGCTGCGGGTTGGCCTGCTGGTAGGCGGTCACGCAGTCGGCGACCGTACGCCAGAAGGTGTCCTCGTCCAGGACGTCGTGGGTGACGAGGATGCCGCTCAGGAAGCGGAAGAAGCAGTCGAAGACGTCCGTGAAGAGGGAGAGGAGCTTCTTGTCCTCGGGGACGTCGGCGCGGATGCGCTCGACCGCGGGCGGCAGGACCGCGTCCGGGTCCATGACCGCGATCTCCTCGGCGATGTCCTTGAAGATTGCGCGCTGTACGGTGCCGCCCTCGATGACCAGGATGACGTTCTCGCCGTGCGGCATGAAGACCAGGTCGTAGGCGTAGAACGCGTGCAGGACGGGGGTGAGGTAGGCGTCCACGTAGCGGCGCAGCCAGTCCGCCGGTTCCAGGCCGGACTCCTCGATGAGGGCGGCGGCCAGCGAGCCGCCTTCGGGGTCGGTGTGCAGCAGGGAGGCCATGGTGGCGACCCGCTGGCCGGGTTCGAGGGTGGGCACCGGGCTCTCGCGCCACAGGGCGGCGAGCATCTTCAGGTACGGGGAGCCCTTGGCGGTGGCGGCCTCGTACTGGCGGTGGTGGTAGCCGATGGCGGCGCGCTCGCGGATGATCGAGAAGCGGGCGGCCCGGAACGTCTCGTCGCTCGCGATCAGGCCTGCCAGCCAGTCGTTGATGGCCGGGGTGGCCTCCATGTAGGCGGCGGACAGGCCGCGCATGAAGCCCATGTTGAGGACCGACAGCGCCGTCTTGACGTAGTGCTTGGACGGGTCGCTGGTGTTGAAGAACGTCCGGATGGACTGCTGTGCCAGGTACGCGTCGTCGCCGGGGCCGAGGCAGACCAGGTGCTGCTGGGCGACCTCGGCGGCGAAGGTGACGGAGAGCTTGTTCCACCACTGCCAGGGGTGGACGGGGATCAGGTGGTAGTCGGCGAGGTCCAGGCCGAGGTCGCCCAGGGTGGCGGTGAACCGGTCCAGGGTGGCGCCGCCCAGCTCGTCCCGGACCAGCCGGTCGTAGTCCAGGCCCTCGCCCGCGGTGAAGGTGGAGCGGTCGCGGCGCGCGGCCAGCCAGATGAGGTGGACGGGGCTCGCGGCCTCGGGGGCGTACGCGTGGTACTCGTGCACGCCGAAGCCGAGGCGGCCGTTGTTGGCGACGAAGCAGGGGTGGCCCTCGGACATGCCGGTCTCGATGGCCTGGAAGTCCCCCTTCGCCAGCTCGGCGGCGGTCGCGGGCCCGGCGGCCAGCTTGTACGCCGTACCGGAGAGAGTGGAGCTGATCTCCTCCAGGTAGACCGGGAGGATGTCGTCGCTGAGGGCGAGGGTGCGGCGCAGCTCGATGAAGAAGTCGAGGGCGTCCAGGGGGACCTCGGCGCCGTCGCGGCGGCGGGTGATGGCGTCGGCGTCGATGTGCCAGTGGTCCAGGCTCAGCCGGCGGGCGGCGAAGTGGTACTCGACGCGGTCGTCGTCGCTGCGGACGACGTAGTGGCCGTCCTGCGGGAGCCGCTGCGGGGTGAGGAGACGCTCGTGGGCGAACTCCGCCAGCGCCTTGCGTACGAGGAGGCGGTTGGCGCGCGCCCACAGCTCGGGGGTGAGGTGGCGGACGGCGTCGCGGGCCGTGGTCTCGACAGGGGCCGCGGTGGGGTTCAGCATGGGTTTTCTCCTCGGGCGGCCAGGAACTGGTCGCGGGTGCAGGTGCTCAGGTACGCCTCGCCCTTGGGCAGCGTGACGGTGCGGACGATCTCGAAGCCGACGGCCTTGTTCAGGGCGTGCACCGCGGTGTTCTCGGCGGCCGGTTCGACGACGACGCGCTGGTTGCCGGGCTCGGCGAACAACATGTCCATGACGGTGGTGATCACGGCGAGGGTGAAGCCGTGCACCGGGGTGTCGGTCGGCGCGGTCAGGAAGTGCATGCCGATGTCGCCGGGCGCGGCCTGGTGCACCTCGGTGACCTCGCGGTGCGCCGGGTCGTAGCGCTCCATGAGGAAGGCAGGGACGCCGTTGTGCAGGCCGATGAAGGCGTCGTGGTACGGGTCGGCGTCGATGCGCGCGAACTCCGCCTCGACGGCCGCCAGGTCCGCGTCCTGCATCATCCAGAAGACGGCTTTGGGGTGGGTGACCCAGCCGTGCAGCAGCTTCGCGTCGCCGGCCGGGTCGACCGGGCGCAGCGCGAACTCGCCGAGGGAGGCGTGGGTGCGGGTGAAGACGGGCGCGGTCATACGGGCGAGACCTCCACGGGGTGGTGCGGGCCGGCCGGGGCGGCGAACTCCTGGAAGGCGATGGACTTCTCGACCGGGTAGTACTCGCGGCCGAGCAGTTCGCGGATGATGCAGGAGTTGCGGTACGCGGCCATGCCCAGGTCGGGCGTGACGAAGCCGTGGGTGTGCAGTTCGGCGTTCTGCACGAAGATGTCGCGGCCCATGGTGTCGACGCTGTAGTTGCGGGCCACCGCGTAGCGGCCGGACGCGTCCCAGGCGATGCGGTCGGTCAGCGGGGCGAGGAACTTTGGCGTCTCGTACCGGTATCCGGTGGCCAGGACCAGGCCCTGGGTGGCGAGGGTGAAGTCCTGGCCCTGCTCCTCCTGGCGCAGACCCAGGGTGTACGTGCCGGTGGCGGCGTCGTAACCGGCGTCGGTGAGCGCCGTGTTGGTGAGCAGCCGGGTCGGGCAGGGGCCGTGCAGGTTCTTCTGGTAGAGCAGGTCGAAGATCTCGTTGATCAGCTCGGAGTCGATGCCCTTGTAGAGGTTCTTGTGCGAGGCGTTGAGCCGGTCGCGGGTGGCTGCGGGCAGGGCGTGGAAGTAGTCCACGTACTCCGGAGAGGTCATCTCCAGGGTGAGCTTGGTGTATTCGAGCGGGAAGAACCTGGGGGAACGGGTGGCCCAGGTCAGGTGGTAGCCGTGGCTGTCGATGTCCTGGAGGAGGTCGTGGTAGATCTCCGCCGCGCTCTGGCCGCTGCCGACGATGGTGATGGAGTCCTTGGCCTGGAGGGCGGCCTTGGTCTCCAGGTAGTCGGCGTTGTGCAGGAAGTCGCCGCCGAGACCCTGGCACGCTTCGGGGATGTGCGGCGGGGTGCCGGTGCCGAGGACGAGTTTGCGGGCGCGGTAGGTCTTCTTCTCGCCGGTCGGCAGGTGGTCGGCGTGGACGACGTAGACCTGCTCGGCCTCGTCGTACTCGACGGTGGTGACCTGGTGGCCGAAGCGGATGGAGTCCAGTTTGGCGGCGGCCCAGCGGCAGTAGTCGTTGTACTCGGCGCGCAGCGGGTAGAAGCTCTCGCGGATGTAGAAGGAGTACATCCGTCCCGATTCCTTCAGGTAGTTCAGGAAGGAGAACGGGGAGGTCGGGTCGGCGAGGGTGACCAGGTCGGCCATGAAGGGCACCTGGAGGGTGCTGGTCTCCAGCATCATGCCCGGGTGCCAGTCGAAGGACGGCTTGTTGTCCAGGAACAGGCCGTCGAGTTCGTCGATGGGCTCGGTCAGGCAGGCGAGGCCGAGGTTGAAGGGCCCGAGGCCGATGGCGAGGAAGTCGTGAGGGGCGGACACGTGGGGTCTCCGTTTGCGGGGTGTCGGTCGGCCGCGGGGCCGGTCGGCGGGACGGTCAGCTCGCGGCGCTGAGGGCCGGTGCGGGCCGCTCGGCGAGGTAGCGGCCGGCGTGCTCGGCGATCAGGTCGAGGACCGTGGCGATGTCGGCCAGCGTGGTCTCGGGGTTGAGCAGGGTGAATTTCAGGTAGTGGCGGCCGTCGACGACGGTGCCCGCGACGATGGCGTCCCCGGAGGCGAACAGCGCTTCCCGGGCGTGCAGGTTGACCTCGTCGCTCAGCACCGGGTCCCGGTCGTCGGTGTACGGCAGGTAGCGGAAGACCAGGGTGCTGAGCTGGGGTTCGACCACGACATCGAAGCGCGGGTCGTCGTTGAGGAGCTTCCAGGCGTCGGCGGCCCGGTCGATGACCTCGTCGAAGAGTTCGCCGATGCCGTCGGCGCCCATGGTGCGCAGGGTCAGCCACAGTTTGAGGGCGTCGAAGCGGCGGGTGGTCTGGATCGACTTGTCGACCTGGTTGGGGATGCGGCGCTCGGCCATCCGCGCCGGGTTGAGGTAGTCGGCGTGGTACGTGACGTGCCGCAGGGTGGCGTGGTCGCGGACGAGGACGGCGCTGGAGCTGACCGGCTGGAAGAAGGACTTGTGGTAGTCCACCGTCACCGAGTCGGCGCGCTCGATGCCGTCCAGGAGGGCGCGGCGGCGGGAGACCAGCAGGCCGCAGCCGTACGCGGCGTCCACGTGCATCCAGGCGCCGTACCGGGCGCACAGGTCGGCGACCTCGGGCAGCGGGTCGATGCTGCCGAAGTCGGTGGTGCCCGCGGTGGCGACGACCGCCATCGGGATCAGGCCCTCGGCCGCGCAGCGCGCCAGCTCGGCGGCGAGCGCGTCGGCCCGCATCCGCTTGTCCGGGCCGCACGGCACCGCGATCACGGCTTCCGCGCCGAGGCCCAGCAGGGTGGCGGCCTTCTCGATGCTGAAGTGGCCGACCTGGGAGGCGAGGATGCGCAGCCGGGGCAGGAGGTCGGTACGGCGTACCGGGGTTGTGGCGCCCGGGGTGGTTTCGTCCGGGAGGTTCTCGCGGGCCAGGGCCTTGCGGCAGGCCTCGTCCCGGGCCAGCAGCATGGCCTGGAGGTTGGACTGCGTACCGCCGCTGGTGAAGATGCCGTCGGCGCGCTCGCCGAGGCCGATGCGCCGGGCGGTCCAGTCGATCAGGCGGCGTTCGATGAGGGTGCCGCCGGCGCTCTGGTCCCAGGTGTCCAGCGAGGAGTTGACGGCGGAGAGCACCGCCTCGCCGACGAGGGCGGGGATGACCACCGGGCAGTTGAGGTGCGCGAGGTAGCGCGGGTGGTGGAAGTAGACGGCGTCGCGGAGGTAGACCTCTTCGAGTTCGTCCAGTGCGGCGGCCGGGTCGTGCAGCGGCTGTTCGAGGTCGATGCCGGCCACCGTGGGGGAGAGGCCGTCGACCGTGACGCCGGTGAAGGGGCGTTCGGTACGGGATATTTTGTCGGCTATGCGGTCGACGCCTTCGGCGACGGAGCGGCGGTAGTGCTCGGCGGTACCGTCGTTGAGCAGTTGTGACCGGCTGTCCGGCGCCCCGGTGCGTGCGGTGGGCGACGGGTCCTCGGCGGAGTGCGCGAGGAGACTCATGAACGTGTCCTCCCTGATGCGGACTTGCTCACGTGGGGGGATGCGCATGGAACGCCCGCGCCTGGGCAGGAGACCGTCGGCGCAGGGGGAACGGCTCCATCCGCTTACGTGATGAGGTAAGCCTAACCTAACTTGTGTGGCGGGAGGGAAGGGGGTGCCGAGGCATCGGCACGGGACACCCGCGCCGGGTCGCCATCGGGCATCAGGGGGCCATGAGGGGGGCGGAAAGGGGTCGTACGGCCGGGCGGCAGGCTTCGCCGCGGCCGGGCGTCAGACCTCTTCGTCCAGGACGCGCAGTACCAGGCCGGTGGCCGGCTTGGGCCCGAAGGACGTCGATTTACGCGGCATGGTCACCCCGTCCAGCGCGAGTTGGCGCACGGTTTGCTCAAGGACCGGGCGCAGCAGCACGGCCGTACCGCCGTGCTTCGCTGCCTGCTCGACGGCGTCCCCGGCACTGTGCAGATAACCGATCTCGGACGGGTGGTCGCGGATCCGCCACACCTCGTCCAGCAGGACCGAGTGCAGCACGGTGGCGTCCAGCTCCCGCCATGCCGCGGGGCGGTCCCGGCGGATCGACCGGTCGAGCAGCTTCGGGTCGGGGCGGTCCAGCAGGCAGAACCGTTCCGGGCCCGACGTCAGCAGGAAGGCGCTGCCGGGCGTCGCGTCCAGCGCCGCCAGCGCCGTGTCGAGCGGGCCGGCCACCGGCCGGACGCGGAAGGCGTCGCCCAGCCCGGCCAGCGCGTCGTCCAGCGGCAGGTGCGGCAGCACCCGGTGGATGGCGCGCACCTGGAGCGGGTGGCGGGCGGAGTCGACGAGCAGCACCAGACCGCTCGCCCAGGGGCTCGCCGCGCCGCCGGGCTGCTCCTCGCGCAGCCGCTGATAGGTGGCCCAGCGGTGGTGCCCGTCGGCGATCAGGGCGTGCCGTACGGCGAGGTCCTCGTCGACGGCGGCCAGGTCGGCCGGGGCGGTGACGGCCCACAGCCGGTGGGAGAAGCCGTCCTCGGTCGTGGTGGCGAGCAGCGGCGTGGTGCGCACGGTCCGCTCGATGACGCCGGTGGCGCCGTTGTCGGTGCCCTGGCCGACGTAGGACAGCAGCAGCGGCTCGAAGTTGGCGGCGGCCTCGCGCATCAGCGCGGCGCGGTCCTCGACGACCTCGGGGATCACGTCCTCGTGCGGCAGGACGGGGCCGTCGAGGTCGAGCGCGCCGATCAGGCCGCGCTGCAGGAGGCTGCCCTTGCTCTGCTCGTACACGTAGAGGGCGGGCCGGTCGTCGGTCGCCAGGACGCCCTGCGCGCGCCAGCGGCGCAGCGTTTCGGCGGCCTGGAGATGCCGGGTGGCGGGGTCGGGCGCCTGCGGGAGGATGAGCCGCACGATGTTGTACGGGTCGGCCGTTTCGAGGTGGCGCACACCGTCCGGCCGTACGACGACGTCGTACGGCGGAGAGGTGACGGCCGTGAGGCTGCTGACGCGGTCCGGGGCGTAGCGCAGCCCGCGGAAGGGGTGGAGGCGAAGGCCGTCGGTGCTGGTCATTGGGGCATGCTATGCCGCCTTCCGGAGTGCGGGATGATCGGGGGGAAACCGTTGCCCTGCCGGAAATATCGGTAGGCCGGGTTCCGTTTCGCGGGGCCCGCGGACCCATCTGAGTACCTGTGTGCACAAGGAGCGAAACAGCATGAGCGAGCGGGTGCGCAAGCAGCCCGGACGGTGCGAGCGGGCACTGCGGGCGGCGTACGACACGGCGCTGCTGGACCTGGACGGAGTCGTCTACGCCGGCGGCTCGGCGATCGACCACGCCGTCGCGTCGCTCACCACGGCCCGGGACGGCGGTATGCACCTGGCGTACGTGACCAACAACGCCTCCCGGACCCCCGACGCGGTCGCCGGCCAGCTCACCGGCTACGGGCTGCCGACCGCCGCGGCGGACGTCATCACCTCGGCGCAGGCGGCCGCCCGGCTGATCGCCGGGCAGGTGCCCGAAGGCGCGCGGGTGCTGGCGGTCGGCGGCGAGGGCCTGCGGGTGGCGCTGCGCGAGCGCGGGCTGGTGCCGGTGGACTCCGCGGACGACGACCCGGCCGCGGTGGTGCAGGGATTCGACCCGAAACTGGACTGGGAACGGCTGGCGGAGGCCGCGTACGCCGTACAGCGCGGCGTGCCCTGGTTCGCCTCGAACACGGACCTGACGATCCCCAAGGAGCGCGGCATCGCGCCGGGCAACGGCGCCCTGGTGGAGGTCGTACGGACCGCCACCGGCGGCACGCCCCAGGTGGCGGGCAAGCCGGAGACGCCCATGCACCGCGAGACGGTGCTGCGTACCGGCGCGAAGCGGCCGCTGGTGATCGGCGACCGGCTCGACACGGACATCGAGGGCGCCTACAACGGCGGCGTGGACTCGCTGCTGGTGCTGACCGGTGTGACCACCGCCGCCGAACTGCTCGCCGCCCCGCCGCAGCACCGCCCCACGTACGTCGACGCGGACCTGCGCGGCCTGCTCGGCCCGCAGCCGGCGGTGTCCGAGGAGGCGGCGGGCGGCTTCGGGTGCGGTGGCTGGACGGCATCCGTACGCGACAACGTCCTGGCGCTGGACGGTGAGGGCGCGCCGCTGGACGGCCTGCGGGCCCTGTGCGCGGTGGCCTGGACGGCGGCGGGGGACGGCGGTTGCGACGCCGACGCGGCGAAGGCGTTGGCGCGGCTCGGGCTGTGAGGCGGGCGCCGCGACGGGCGGCGTACGAAGAGGGGAGGAGCCCCGCTCGGTGAGCGGGACCCCTCCCCGGGGTGCGCGTACGGACCGTCGTACGCGCACGGTATGGGGCGCGGCCGGGTCGGAGCCGGTGTCATGGCCCGGCCCGGCGCGGGCTCTCAGTCCTCGTCGGTGGCGGCCGCCGTGCCCGCCACGTACTCCGCGAGCAGGTCCTCCTCGCTGGCGCCGCGCCGCCAGTAGCCGGTGAACTTCACGGCCCGGCGGTCGAACCCGCGCTCCCGCACGAGGTGCCGGCGCAGCAGCTTCACGTTGCCCGCCTCGCCCGCGATCCAGGCGTACGGCGTGCCCTCGGGCAGCTCGGCGCTCCGGACCGCTTCGAGCAGCGCGTCCTGCCCGTCCGCCGGCCGCTCGTCGGCCACCAGCCAGGTGATGTCCGCGTCCGCGAAGGTGGGCAGGTCCTGGCGGTCGGCCGCGTGGGCGACGGACAGGAAGACCTTGGCCTGGGTGTGGGGGGAGAGCCAGGCCAGGATGCCGGCCACGGCGGGCAGCGCCGTCTCGTCGCCGGTCAGCAGGATCCAGTCGGTGCCGGGCGGCGGGCGGAAGTCGACACCGCCGTTGTCCTCGACGGCCGGGCCGAGGATCGAGACGCGGTCGCCGGGCAGGGCGGACGCCGCCCAGCGCGAGGCCGGGCCGCCGGCCATGGCGCCCGGGGCGTCCGCGCCGTGCAGCGCGAAGTCCACGTCGATCTCGGCCGGCTCGTGGCGCTGCTCGCGGATGGTGTACGAGCGCATCAGCGGCCGCTCGGCCGGGTCCTGGGCGCGCCAGGCCGGGTACCAGCCGTCGCCCTGGTCGGTGAAGACCGGCGCGGACTGGTGGGCCTGCGGGAGGAACAGTTTGAAACGCTGGTCACGGCCGCCGGAGGCCAGTTCGCCGAGCCGTTCGCCGCCGAAGGTGATCCGGACCATGGAGGGTCCGAGCCGGCGGGTGCGTACGACGTGCACGTCGAAGAAGCGGAACGGGGTGGTGGCGGGTGCGGCGGTCGTGGTCATGCGGAGGAACCTCCCGGAACCGTGACTCGGTGACTGCGGTGGGGACGGGGCGGGGTGCCGTTACCGGCCGGGACGGGTGCCGTCACCGGCCGGTGCGGCGGCCGGCGGGTGTCAGGCGACCTTCTTGGCGTTCTGGATGGCCTTGGTGAGTTCTTCGATGAGCGGGGCGGCGCCCGCGTAGGAGAAGCGCGGCTCGCTGGACCAGCCCGTGACCTGGCCGGCCTTGACGGCGGGCAGCTTGTTCCAGGCGGGCTTGGTGGCCAGGTCCTTGGGCTGGAGGGCGGAGGTGCGGTTGTCGAGCATGAGCACGTCGGCCGGGTACTTGTCGGCGTTCTCCCAGCTCAGGCTCTCGAAGTAGCCGCCCTTGTCCAGGTTGTCGGGGACGATGACGTCCACGCCCAGCGACTTGAAGTACATGATGTCGGAGTTGATGCCGGGGTTGGAGGCGTAGAAGAGGTCGGCGCTGCCGGAGCAGGCGAGCACCCGGACCGGGTTGGACTTGGCGGCCTTGCGCAGCTCGGCCGCGGCCTTCTCGAAGCGGGCCTTGGCGTCGGTGACCTTTTTGGCCTTCAGGTCGGCACCGAGGGACTGCGCCAGCTCGGCGTACCGCTCGATGATCTTCACCAGCGGGACCCGGGCCGAGGTGATGGCCACCGACTCGGCCAGCTTGGTGATCTTGTCCTTGCTCTCCTCCGGCACGAACCACAGGGCGTCCGGCTCGTACATGTTGGTGATCAGCAGGTCGGGGTCGAGGCCCGCGTACTTCTCGACCGCGAACTGGTTGTAGGCGTTGCCGATGATGGTGACGCGGTCCACGTCGATGCCGCCGGCCTGCGGGTCGGGCTTGCCGTTCTTGAGCTTGGTCGGGCCGAAGACGCCGACGACCTGCTGGTCGATGCCGAAGTCGTACAGCGCGGCCGCGGTGCCGGTGAAGGCGACGATGCGCTGCGGCGTGTGGTCCAGGGAGACCTTCTTCTTGCGGTCGTCGGTGAAGGACCAGGCACCGCCCTTGACGTTCCCCTTGGAGCCCGAGTCCTTGCCGCCTCCGCAGGCGGCCAGCAGGGCGCCGATGCCGATGGCGCCACCGGCGGCGAGGACGCCGCGTCGGGACAGGGATACGCTGCGGGGGGTGCTCATGACTGATGTGCTTCTCTCTGGGCTGGGCCTCGGCACGGCCGGCGGGCTTGACGGGACTTCAGCCGGTCGTTCACGGTCTTCGGTACGTTTTCGGTCGGACTTCAGGGCGTACGGCAAAGGGCCGGTAAAAGGCCCTGCGGAACGACTTGATGTCTGATCGTGAGGGTAGGCTAACCTAACTCCCGTGTTGGTTGACAGTCCCCCCGAAGCAGCAAACGCCCCCGCGGCGCCGCGGCGGCGGCAGATCACTCGCTCGGCGGGGCTCGTCGCCTCCGTCGGAGCGCTGGTGGTCGTCACCGCCCTGGGAATCGCCGTAGGCGCGAAACAGGTACCCCTCGACCAGGTGTGGCACGCCCTCTTCCACTACACGGGGGACGACACCGACGTGGTCGTACGGGACGTACGCCTGCCGCGCACCCTCCTCGGCCTGCTGGCCGGCGCGGCCCTGGGGCTGGCCGGCACGGTGATGCAGGCCCTGACCCGCAACCCCCTCGCCGACCCGGGCGTGCTCGGCATCAACGCCGGCGCCTCGGCCGCCGTCGTCTCCGCCATCAGCTTCCTGGGCATCACCTCACTGACCGGATACGTGTGGTTCGCCTTCCTCGGCGCCGCGGTCGTCTCGGTCGCCGTGTACGTGCTCGGCGGCACCCGCAGCGCCACCCCCGTACGGCTCGCCCTGGCCGGCACCGCCCTGTCCGCCGTACTGATCGGCTACATCAACGCGGTCAACCTCCTGGACACCGCGGCGCTGGAACGCATGCGCTTCTGGACCGTCGGCTCGCTGGCCTCCGCCACCACGACCACCGTTCAGGAGGTCGCGCCGTTCCTCCTGGCCGGCGCCGTGCTGGCACTCGCCGTCGGACGCCCCCTGAACGCCATCGCGCTCGGCGACGACCAGGCGCGCGCCCTGGGCGCCAGGCTGACCCGCACCCGGGTGCTGGCGATGATCGCCGTCACCCTGCTGTGCGGCGGCGCGACCGCCGCCTGCGGCCCGATCGTCTACGTCGGCCTGATGGTCCCGCACGTCGTCCGCGCCGTCACCGGCCCCGACCTGCGGTGGATTTTGCCGTACTCCGCGATCCTCTCGCCGGTCCTGCTGCTCGGCGCCGACGTCCTGGGGCGCGTCGTGGCGCGGCCCGGCGAAATTCAGGTCGGCATCGTGACGGCCGTCGTCGGCGGCCCGGTCTTCATCTATCTCGTACGGCGTCGGAGGATGGCCCAACTGTGAGTTCCACCGTCAAGACCGCCCCCGGCCAGGCCGAAGCCGCGCGGAACGGCCGGGCCGTACGGGCGGTGCGCACCGCCGGCGGGCTGTCCGTGCGGCTGGACGTACGGACCCTCGTCGTCGCCGTACTGCTGGCGGCCGTGGCCCTGTTCGCGAGCGTGCTGCTGATCGGCACCGGAGACTTCCCGATGAGCCCGGCGGACGTCCTCGCCACCCTCACCGGTTCCGGCACCACCGCGCAGGAGTTCATCGTCAACGACCTGCGGCTGCCGCGGGTCCTGGTCGGGCTGCTGGTCGGCGCCGCCTTCGGGGTCGCCGGCGCGGTCTTCCAGGCCGTCTCCCGCAACCCGCTCGGCAGCCCCGACGTACTCGGCTTCTCCCAGGGCTCGACGGTCGGCGCGCTGCTCGTCATCGTCTTCTTCCAGGGCGGCACCTTCGCGGTGGCCGCCGGCTCGGTCGTCGGCGGCATCGTCACCGGACTGGCGATCTTCCTGCTGGCCTGGAAGGGCGGCATCCACGGCTACCGCTTCGTGCTCGTGGGCATCGGCGCCGCCGCGATGCTCTACGCGATGGTCCTGTACCTGATGACCAAGGCCAACATCGTCGAGGCGACGCAGGCCGTCACCTGGATGACCGGCACCCTCAGCGGCCGGGACTGGGACCAGGTCCGGCCGCTGGCCGTCGCCTGCGCCGTCCTCATCCCGCTGGCCCTGCTGTACGGACGGCCGCTGCGGATGCTGGAGATGGGCGACGACGCCGCGTACGCGCTGGGCGTCCGCGTCACCCGGGTACGTGTCGTCCTGCTGACGGCGGCCGTGCTGCTGGTCGCCGCGGCGACCGCGGCGGCCGGGCCGATCGCCTTCCTCGCCCTGACCGCGCCGCAGCTCGCCCGCCGGCTCACCCGCTCGCCCGGCCCCAACCTGCTGCCCGCCGCCCTCATGGGGGCCGCCCTCCTGGTCACCGCCGACTGGCTCTCCCAGCAGGTCTTCGGCGCCGACCAGCTCCCGGTGGGCGTGCTCACCGGGGTGCTCGGCGGCGGCTACCTGCTGTGGCTGCTGGCCTCCGAGCGCAAGGCGGGCCGGATATGAGCACGCGGGACGCCGCGCGGCGGCCCGTACCGTCCCCCGCCCCCGCGCCGACGGCCGGGCCGCCCCAGGCCGCCACGGCGCACACCGCCACAAGGAGCAACGCAGTGAGCCGTCTCACGGCCGAGAACGTGACCCTCGCCTACGATCAGCGGGTCATCGCCGAGGACCTCTCGGTGGCCATACCCGACCAGTCCTTCACGGTCATCGTCGGACCGAACGCCTGCGGCAAGTCCACGCTGCTGCGCGCGCTGTCCCGGATGCTCAAGCCGGCCGCCGGCTCGGTGCTGCTGGACGGCGCGGCCATCTCCTCGCTGCCCGCCAAGAAGGTCGCCCGCACCCTCGGGCTGCTGCCGCAGTCCTCCATCGCGCCCGACGGGATCACCGTCGGGGACCTGGTGGCCCGCGGCCGCTACCCGCACCAGGGACTGCTGCGCCAGTGGTCGGGCGAGGACGAGCGGGTCGTACGGGAGTCGATGGACGCGACCGGCGTCGGCGAACTGGCCGAACGCTACGTCGACGAACTCTCCGGCGGACAGCGACAGCGCGTATGGATCGCGATGGCGCTCGCCCAGCAGACGCCGCTGCTCCTGCTGGACGAGCCGACCACCTACCTCGACATCCAGCACCAGATCGAGGTGCTGGACCTCTGCGCCGAACTGCACGAGGAACAGGGCCGCACCCTTGTCGCCGTCCTGCACGACCTCAACCACGCCGCGCGCTACGCCACCCACCTGATCGCGATGCGGGGCGGCGAGATCGTCGCCGAGGGGGCGCCGGAGGAGGTCGTCACGGCCGACCTCGTCGAGCGGGTCTTCGGCCTGAAGTGCCAGGTCATCGACGACCCGGAGACGGGCACGCCGCTGGTGGTCCCGGCGGCGCGCAAGGTACGGACGGCCGCGGGGGCGGTGGCCGGAGCGGGCGCCGGGGCCGGGGTCTGAGAGGCGTACGCGCGCGGGGCCGGTCCGCGGCCACGGTCAGAGCAGCGACCGCAGGCGCAGCAGGTCGCGGAAGCCCGCCTCCAGCTTGATCCGGCCGCTGCCCCACGCCTTGGCGAAGTGCAGCTCGCCGTCGACCATCGCCACCAGGTCGTCGCCGCGCATGGTCAGGCGGATCTGGGCGCGTTCGGGCGGCGGCCCGGGCACGCTGGTGACGCCTTCCAGGGTGCCGTGCGCGAGCCGGCCGGTGAAGGTGACGTCCAGGTCGGTGATCCAGCAGCTCAGCGAGCGGTCGAGCGCGGCCGCGCTGCGGACGTCGCCGTCCGCGGCGGAGAGGTTCTGGGCGAGCCGGCCGAGGGCGGCGCGGCAGTCTTCGAGGGTTGCCATCGAGATCGACGATACGCCGGTACGGGGCGGGTGGGCGGTGGCCCGGTCGGCGGGTGGTTCGAGGTAGCGTCAAGGCATGGAAGAGCCGAAGGAGCCGGCGGCCGGCGAGGTACCGGACGAGCGGGTGCCGGACGGGCCTGGTTCCGGTGGCCCGGACGGCCGGGACGGATCCGAGCGGGGCGGTGCCGGGCCGGACGGACCGGAGCGGGACGGCGCCGAGCCCGCCGGGCCGCGGCCGCTCGGTGTCGTGGTCACGCCCACCGGGGACGCCGCCGTCGACACCCAACTGCGGCGGCTGGCCGACGCCGACCACCTCGCCGCGAGCGGGCACCTCGAAGTGTACGAGGATGTCCACCGGGGACTGCGGGACGCGCTGGCCGCGCTCGACCGGCGCCCCGGGCCCGCCGGCCCGTCCGGCGCGACCCCGTCCCCACAGCCGTCCGCAACGTACGACAACAGGAGCTGAACCTCAGGTGGCAGGAGTGGCACGACGCCGACTCGACGCGGAGCTGGTGCGCCGCAAGCTGGCCCGGTCCCGTGAGCACGCCGGCCAGCTCATCGCCGCGGGGCGGGTGACCGTCGGCGGGACGACCGCGACCAAGTCCGCCACCCAGGTGGAGACCAGCGCGGCCCTGGTCGTGCGCGAGGACGCCGACGACCCGGACTACGTCTCGCGGGGCGGCCACAAGCTGGCCGGGGCCCTCGCCGCGTTCGAACCCCTCGGCCTGAAGGTGGCGGGCCGCCGCGCGCTGGACGCGGGCGCCTCCACCGGCGGTTTCACGGACGTCCTGCTGCGGGCCGGCGCCGGTCATGTCGTCGCCGCGGACGTCGGATACGGACAGCTCGCCTGGTCGTTGCAGAGCGACGACCGGGTCACCGTCAAGGACCGCACCAACGTGCGCGAACTGACGCTGGAGCAGATCGACGGCGAGCCCGTCGACCTCGTCGTGGGCGACCTGTCCTTCATCCCGCTGGGTTTGGTGCTGCCCGCCCTCGTCCGCTGCGCGGCGCCCGACGCCGACCTGGTGCTGATGGTCAAGCCGCAGTTCGAGGTCGGCAAGGAGCGCCTCGGCAGCGGCGGGGTGGTGCGCAGCGCCGAACTGCGGGCCGAGGCGGTGCGCGGCGTCGCCGAGCGGGCCGCCGGGCTGGGGCTGGGCGTGGCCGGGGTGACCGCGAGCCCGCTGCCCGGCCCTTCCGGCAATGTCGAGTACTTTCTGTGGCTGCGCGCCGGGGCGGACGCACTCGACCCGGCGGACGTCGACCGAGCAGTGGCGGAGGGGCCCCGTTGACCAGTTCTGAAGCATCCGGAGCGGCTGAGACAGCCGGCTCGCGCACCACCTGTACCGCACCGTCCGCGGCCGGCCCGGAGCCGTCCGGGCAGCGTACGGTCTTCCTGCTCGCGCACACCGGCCGCCCCGCGGCCGTCCGCAGCGCCGAACTCGTCGTGCAGGGACTGCTGCGCAGCGGCATCGGCGTACGGGTCCTGGCCGAGGAGGCCGCGGACCTGCCGCTGCCGGCGTCCGTGGTGCGCGTCGAGTCGGAGCAGTGCGCGGCCGAGGGCTGCGAACTGCTGGTGGTCCTCGGCGGGGACGGCACGCTGCTGCGCGGCGCGGACTTCGCCCGGACGTCCGGGGTGCCGATGCTCGGCGTCAACCTCGGCCGGGTCGGCTTCCTGGCGGAGGCCGAACGGGACGACCTGGACAAGGTCGTCGACCGGGTCGTGACCCGCTCCTACGAGGTCGAGGAGCGGATGACCATCGATGTCCTGGTCCGCAACAACGGCAGCGTCGCGCACACCGACTGGGCCCTGAACGAAGCCTCGGTGGAGAAGGCGGCGCGGGAGCGGATGCTGGAGGTCGTCACGGAGGTCGACGGGCGGCCCGTCTCGCGCTTCGGCGGCGACGGCGTGGTGTGCGCCACACCGACCGGCTCCACCGCCTACGCCTTCTCGGCGGGCGGCCCGGTGGTCTGGCCCGAGGTCGAGGCCCTGCTGATGGTGCCGATCAGCGCGCATGCGCTGTTCGCCAAGCCGCTGGTCACCTCGCCGGACTCGGTGCTGGCCGTCGAGGTGCAGCCCAAGACACCGCACGGCGTGCTGTGGTGCGACGGCCGCCGCAGCGTCGAACTGCCCGCGGGTGCGCGGGTGGAGGTCCGCCGCGGCGCGACGCCGGTACGCCTCGCCCGTCTGCACCACGCTTCCTTCACCGACCGCCTGGTGGCCAAGTTCGCCCTGCCGGTCGCGGGGTGGCGGGGGGCACCGCAGTAGCGACGGGCCGTCGGGGCCGTACGGTGTGCCGGTTCTCCCGGAAACGTACGGCCTCGGAAGGCCCGGGGGAGCGGTGCTCCCGGCCGACTGCCGAGCGCTCCTGGCCGTCTGCCCGAAGTGGCGCTCCCGGCCGCCGGTTTCCCCCGGGCCCGGCGCGGGCACACGGCTCCGGGCCCCGTCGGAGGGCCGCGGCCATGGCGGTGAGCGGCGCGAATCGTGCCATGGACGAGGGCGGGCGCGCCGGACCGCGTACCGAGCAGGTCCGCCGCAGCGTTGTCGCCCCCCCCCGGCATCCGTCCGCCCTCTTCGCGGACGAGGAGGAGTGAGCCCACTGTCACCGGCAGGACGCACCGGAACGCACTCGCCAGCATGCCCATGGGCAACGACCTGGACCGGCCGAAGACCGCACCGGCCAACCGGAACAGGACGGAGCGGGCGGCCCGTAACGCGCTGTACGTGAAGGGCGGCCCGCGGCCCGCTGCGACCGGCGTCATGATGTCGGGTGGCCGGTGGCCAGGAGAGTGCGGGCGCGGGACAGGGCCGGGTCGCGCCGGGACGCCAGGTCGTCGGGGGTGAAGACCGGGGTGCGGAGGGTCGGGGGGATGCCCGTGCCGTCGAATGTGCGGCCGCCCGCGGTCAGGAACTCCTCGTTGGGGAGGCCGAACTTCCAGTTGTTCGGGAGGGTGCGGTCCAGGACGTCGGAGAAGACACCCTGGGTGTCCTCGCCGATGCGGACCGGCGCGGGTGCACGGCCGAGCAGCGCCTGCGTGAAGGTCTCGCCCGCGCTGATCGTGAGCCGTCCGGTCAGCAGCACGAGCGGGCCCGGGTAACGCGGGCCGTCGTGCGGGCGTACCCCTATGCGCTGGTCAGGGGTGAACTTCCGCGGGTCGGCCGGGTCGTTGCGGGTGTGTTTGCGGTACGCGAGGTACGGGTGGCCGGTGAGGCGGGAGGCGACGCGCAGCCCGAGCGGGTCCGAGCCGCCGCCGTTCAGCCGCACATCGATGACGAGGCCGCGCAGGGCCTCCGGGCCGGACGTGCGAGCCCTGGTGAACACCGCGTCCAACGCGCGGTCCAGCTCCGTGACATCGCTCCGATAGGCGTCCTGGCTCGTGTAGCCGGTGAAGGACGTGATGCGGAGGTAGCCGAGGCGGTGCGGGAGGTCGGCGTAGGAGAGCGCGCCGCCGGCCCACCGGTGCAGGGTGGCGTCCCGGCCGAGGCCGGCGGTGATCGCCGCGTCCACCTGCTTCAGGAACGCCGGGGTGGGGGCGGTCGTCCCGGGCCGCGATCCCGCGTACACCCGGCCGGGGCCTGCGGTCAGGTAGGTGTGCCCGTCGTGCAGCGGCTCGATCATCTCGCGCAGCACGGCGAAGAGTTCGTCGTCGGTGGTCCGGGCGGTGACGCGCGGGCGGTACCGGTCGCGGACAGCGGCCCAGTCGATACCCCTGGCGGCGAAGAACGGGTAGTTCTCGGCGTAGGTGTGCCAGAAGACGTCGAAGACCGTACGGGGGTCCTTCGCCGGGTGCCGGCGGCAGTGGGCGGGCAGTCCGGCGATGCGGTGGAGGGTGCGGTATCCGACGTTGTCCTGGATGCTCAGGCGGGCCACGCCGGCGCCCTGCGGCGCGATCGTGACGTGTGCGGCGCCCGGTACCGCGAACTCCACCCGGCCCC
This sequence comes from Streptomyces sp. NPDC018045, assembly GCF_044327445.1. NCBI lineage: Bacteria > Bacillati > Actinomycetota > Actinomycetes > Kitasatosporales > Streptomycetaceae > Streptomyces > Streptomyces sp. NPDC018045. The sequence goes on along the minus strand of NZ_JBIRFL010000004.1, from coordinate 609,769 downwards.
CGGCGCCCGGCGGGCCCGTACGGACGCCGTCGACGGAACCGGGGAGGCAGCTCACGGTCGTGGTCTCGTACGTGCGCAGCCGCCGCTCGTCGATGGTGACGAGGGTGCCGTACCCCTCCATCCGCCACACGCCCTCCACGGAAGCCGCGTGCCCTGCCCCGGGCCGCGCTGTGGTGTCGGCGGACGTACCGGCCGCTCGCGAGCCGGTGGGCGGCGTCCAGGCGGTGGCCAGGGCGGTGGCGGCCAGCAGGAGGGCGGTCCGCCGGGCGGGGCGGTGGCGGGGAGCGTCGGTGGTGGCGTAGGGGGGTGATGGGGCTGGGGGCGGGACCGGGGTGGGGTGTGGTGGGGGCGTCGGGGCGGTCGGCTGCTCGGCTGAGTGCTCGGTCGGCTGCTGGGCTGACCGTTGGGCTGGCTGCTTGGTCGGCTGCTCCGATGATTGTTCGGCCGATCGGTCGGCCGATTGCTCGGTCATGGATGTGTCCCCCGTTGCGCTGTGTGGCGTGGTTCAGGTGCTTATGGGTGAGGGTGAGGGTGTCCGGGTGGGCGCTGTCGACGTTGCGGAGGCTGCCGTTCCGGGGCCGGGCCGGGGCTCCGTCACGCCGCCGCGAGGGTCTCCGTGGCGCGGCGGCGCAGGGCCGCGTGGACCGGCAGGCCGGTGGCGAGCAGCGCCAGCAGGAGCACGCCGCCGGATATCCCGAGGGCAGTCGTCCAGGGCAGATACGGCAGCGGGTTCCCGTACGCGGCCCGCAGCATCGGGGCGAGCGTGCAGAGCGCGATGGCGCCGCCCAGGAGCAGGGCCGTGGCCGCCACGACGGCCGCCTCCCAGGCGGCCATGGACCGCACCCGGCGCGGGTGGGTGCCGATCAGCCGCAGCAGGGCCAGGTCACGGCGGCGTTCGGCCGTGATCATGGCGAGGGTGTTGGCGGCGGCGATGGCGGCGAAGCCCGCGTACAGACCGGTGCCGACGTAGTCCATCCAGACCGACGTCGCCGGACCGGCCGAACCCGTCTCGTGCAAGGCCGTGGTGTGCATCGCGATCTTCGTCGTGCCGAACGCGACGACCAGGATCAGCGGGACGACGGCGGCGGAGAAGCGGCGCGACTGCGTCGTCACATTCAGCATGGCCAGCTCGGCGGCGCTGCCGAGGCGGCCCGCCGACCGGGCGACCAGCCAGGCCACCGGTCCGACGATGCGGGGCCCGAGCAGGCCCACGCCGAAGCAGAACAGGAGCAGGACGACGAACGCGCCGCTGCCCGCCTTCTCCGGCCGATCGGCCAGGATCCGGGAGACGAGCACCCCGCCCACGACCGCGGCCAGCCCCAGCGGCAGCCGCAGCAGCCCCAGCTCGCGGCGGCCCGCGGCGGCCTCCTCCAGGGCGCGCGCGGGACGCAGCGCGGCGAACCGGCTCGCGGCGAGCACCCCCGCGAGCGCCGAGGTGACGGTCGCCACCGCGAGGCACACGGGCAGCGCCACCCAGCCGAACGTGAAGCCGACGCCGGGCGGAATCAGGCCATGATCCGCCATGCCCGCGAACCACCAGCGCGCGACGACCCCGCCGAGCGCGAACCCGGCGACCGCCGAAGGCACCGCCGCCGCCACGGCCTGCGCGGCGACCGCCCGTCGGATCTGCCACGGCCGGGCGCCGATCGCGCGGAGCATCGCGAACTCGCGGTGCTGCTGGGTGACGGCCGTACCCATCGTCGAGGCGAGGACGAACACCGACAGGTAGATCGAGACGATCAGGAGGCCGGTGGCCATGAGGCCGACGTCGGAAGCCGCCAGGGCGCGCCGCGCGGCGGCGGGGGCGGCTGCCGCGCCCGTCGCGGCCAGCAGCATCGTCGAGGCGCTGACCACCGTGGCCGCGAACAGCGCCGCGACGGCCGTCCCGGCGAAGGAAGCCCGGTGGCCACGCAGCGCCGCACGCGCCAGCCCGCTGGTCGCGCGCCCTCCAGGCGCCCGGCCCGCGCCCGCCGGGCCGGCACCTGTCCGACCCGCGCCTGTCCGGCTCACGCCCGCTCGACCCCCACTGTTCCAGCCGTCGCCTGTCCGGTCCGCAGCAGTCCGGTTCTTGCCCATTCGACCTGCGTCGGTCCAGCGCCCGCCTGCCGGGTCCCCGTCCGTCGGGTCCCCGTCCGTCGGGCCCTCGCCCGTCCGGCCCGCAGCAATCCAGCCCCCGCCCATTCGGCCCGCGCCGTTCCGGCTTTCGTCCGTGGGACCCCCGTCCATCCGGCCCGCAGCAGTACGTTCCGTGGCGGCACGCCCCATGGCAGCGCTCCCCGCGGCAGGATGTCCCGCGACAGCCCGGCTGCCGCTCGTGAGGGTCCCGCCCGCAGGGCCGCCCGGGGCAGGGGCCCCAGGCCCCGCCCCGTCTCCCGCTGTCGCTCCGCCGGCCATGTTGCGCACCTTCCGATCGTGTTCTCGCTTCAGCGTGACGGCCGGGGCGGGGGTGCCGCCATGAGGAAACCAACCGTTTCCGGGGTGGGGTTTTCCGCAGGGTGGAGCGGCAGGACGAGGGGAGGCCGTCGCGGGGCGGGCCCGGGACCTCGTAAGGTCGTACCCGTGTTGGAGGAGATGCGGATCAGGTCCCTGGGCGTCATTGACGATGCCGTCGTCGAGCTGTCGCCGGGTTTCACGGCGGTGACCGGCGAGACGGGCGCGGGCAAGACCATGGTCGTCACCAGCCTCGGGCTGCTGCTCGGCGGGCGCGCCGACCCCGCCCTGGTGCGGATCGGAGCCAAGTCCGCGGTCGTGGAGGGCCGCATAGCGGTGGGTCCAGCGGCACCGGCCGCGGTGCGCGCCGAGGAGGCGGGCGCCGAGCTGGACGACGGGACGCTGCTGATCAGCCGCACGATCTCGGCCGAGGGCCGCTCGCGCGCCCACGTCGGCGGACGTTCCGTCCCGGTCGGGCTGCTGGGGGAGTTGGCGGACGACCTGGTCGCCGTGCACGGTCAGACCGACCAGCAGGGGCTGCTGCGCCCGGCCCGGCAGCGGCAGGCACTGGACCGCTACGCGGGCGACGCGGTGTCCGTACCGCTCGCCAAGTACACCGCCGCGTACCGGCGGCTGCGCGCCGTCGCCGCCGAACTGGGCGAGCTGACCACCCGCGCCCGCGAACGTGCGCAGGAGGCCGACCTGCTGCGCTTCGGTCTGGAGGAGATCGCCGCGGCCGAACCGCAGCCGGACGAGGACACCGAACTGGCCGCCGAGGCCGAACGGCTCGGCCACGCCGAGGCGCTGGCCTCCGCCGCCGCGGCCGCGCACGCCGCGCTCGCCGGCAACCCCGAGGACCTGGAGGCCGTCGACGCCACCACCCTGGTCGCGGGCGCGCACCGGGCGCTGGACGTCGTACGCAGCCATGACCCCGCGCTGTCCGCGCTCACCGAGCGGGTGGGCGAGATCGGCATCCTGCTGGCGGACGTGGCGGGCGAATTGGCCAGCTATGCGGACGGTCTGGACGCCGACCCGCTGCGGCTGGCCGCCGTGGAGGAGCGCCGGGCCGCGCTCACGCACCTGACGCGCAAGTACGGCGAGGACATCGGCACCGTGCTGGCCTGGGCGGAGGAGGGCGCGGCCCGTCTCGCCGAACTGGACGGCGACGACGACCGGATCGGCGAACTGACGGCGGAGCGCGACGCGCTGCGCGCGGAACTGGGCGAGCTGGCGCAGGCGTTGACCGACGCCCGGGAGGCGTCGGCGAAGCGATTCGCCGACGCGGTGACGGCCGAACTCGCCGAGCTGGCCATGCCGCACGCCAGGGTGAGCGTTCAGATCAGCCAGACCGAGACCGCCGACGAGAACGACGGCGTCGAGGTCGGCGGCCGTACGGTGGCCTACGGGCCCACCGGCGCCGACGAGGTGGAGCTTCTGCTCGCCCCGCACCCCGGCACGCCGCCCCGCCCCATCGCCAAGGGCGCCTCGGGCGGTGAACTCTCCCGGGTGATGCTCGCGGTCGAGGTGGTCTTCGCTGGTTCCGACCCCGTACCGACCTATTTGTTCGACGAGGTGGACGCGGGGGTCGGCGGCAAGGCGGCCGTGGAGGTCGGCCGCCGGCTGGCCCGCCTGGCCCGGTCGGCCCAGGTCGTGGTCGTCACCCACCTCCCGCAGGTCGCGGCCTTCGCCGACCGGCAACTGCTGGTGGAGAAGACCCACGACGGCTCGGTGACCCGTAGCGGTGTCACGGTCCTGGAGGGCGAGGACCGGGTACGCGAACTCTCCCGGATGCTCGCCGGCCAGGAGGACTCCGAGACGGCGCGGGCCCATGCGGAGGAACTCCTGGCAACCGCCCGCGCGGGACGCTGAGCCAAGGGCCTACAGCCGGGCCCCACACTCCCGACCTCGGGCCCCTGACCTCAGACCCCCGGCCCATGGCCCCAGGCCCCGGAATCCTGGCGCCGGAATCCTGGCGCCGGAAGCCGGAATCCTGGCGCCGGAAGCCGGAAGCCGGAAGCCGGAAGCCGGAAGCCGGAAGCCGGAAGCCGGAAGCCGGAAGCCGGAAGCCGGAAGCCGGAACCGTAGCGCGGCCGGGGAACCGGCAGCCGGTGCCGGGAAAACCGGCAGCCGTACGGAGGCGTCGGGCCCCGGTACGGCGCGCACCCGCCCGGCTCTACGCTGCTGATCATGATCGGAACGTTGCGCAAGGGTCTGCCGTTCGCTGCCGCGGCAGGCGTCACCCGACTCGTGTACGGGCGGTTCCGGTGCCGGCCGCCCGGCGGGCGCGGGCACTGGGAGCGGACGAATCACGCCGGCCGCACGGTCGACCTGTACAGCGGGCCCGCCACCGCGGTGGGCACCGCGCTCGCGGCCGCGACCGCGCCGGGGCTGCCCGCCCGTACCCGCACGGCGGCGGCGCTGGCCGTCCTGGCGGCCGGTGCCTGCGGTACGTACGACGACCTCGCCGGGGCGGGCGACCCCCGGCGCGGCTTCCGTGCCCACCTGTCGGCCCTGCGCGACGGGGAGGTGACCAGTGGCGCGGTGAAGCTGTTCGGGATCGGCGCGGCCGGGCTGGCCGCCGGTGCGCTGCTCAAGGACCGGCCGCTGGACAAGGTGCTCACGGGGGTGGTGATCGCGGGCGCCGCGCACGCCGTGAACCTGGTGGATGTACGGCCGGGCCGGGCGGCGGTGGCCACGCTCGCCGCGTCGGCGCCGGGGCTGCTGCGGCGCGGCCCGGCCGGGGCCCTGGCCGCCGCGCCGATGGGTGCCGCGGCGGCCGTCCTCGCGGACGACCTGGGGGAGCGCACCATGCTCGGCGACGCGGGCGCGCACGCTCTGGGCGCCGGCGTCGGCCTCGCCATCGCCGCCGGGTACGGCCGCGCGGGGCTGGCCGCGCACGCCGCCGCTCTGGTCGCGGTCGCGACGGCCGGTGACCGGATCAGCCGGGCGGCCGCGACCGTCGGCGCGTAACGGCCGGACCGCGCGCCAGGTCACTGCCACTGGGCCACAGGAGTGGCCGGATTGTCGCCCATATGGGTGGTCAGGTGAGTGTATGGGCGATGTGTGCCTTTGGAACGGCTCGTCGGCGGTCCCGGATTCACAGCGCGGGCTGGCATCCTGGGGACGCAGCGCGTACAGCCGCGCGATCGCGCCACCGTACCGGCGCCTGTCCCGGGCGGAGCCGGACCCGTGGCGCGCCGCCCGGTCCCGCCACCGACCCCAGGAGCACCTGCCACGTGACCAGCACCCCGGCCCCGTCGCACGGGCAGTCGCCGCTGCGCACGGTCCAGGTGCTGGGCCGGGGCAGCGCGGGCAGTGCCGCCCACGTCCGTTCGCTGGCCGCCGGGCTGGTGGCGCGCGGGGTCCGGGTGACCGTGTGCGCCCCGCCCGCCGCCGAGGACACGTACGACTACACGGACGCGGGCGCGCGGTTCGTGCCGGTGCACCCGCGGGCCGACCCGGCGAGTGTGACGTCCCTGCGGGCCGCCTGCGGGGACGCCGACCTTGTGCACGCGCACGGCCTGCGGGCGGGCCTGCGCGCCGCGTTGGCCCTACAGGGCCCGCGGAGCCGCGGTGTGCCCCTCGTGGTCACCTGGCACACCAAAGCGCATACGGACGGGGCGCGGGCCCGCTTGGTCCGCCTGCTGGAACGGCGGGTGGCGCGGGCCGCCGCGGTTGTCCTGGGCGCGTGCTCGGACCTGGTGGACCGGGCACGCGAACGCGGCGCCCGTGACGCGCGGCTGGCCCCCGTCGCGATCCCGGCCCCCCGGCCGGGCGGCCAACCACTCACGGCGGAGGACCGCCCCGCCCACAAGCAGCGTGCCGAACTGGGCGCGGTGGACCGCCCCTTGATCCTCGTCGTCGGCCGCCTGGAGGCGCACCAGGGCCACGACCTCCTGTTGGACGCGGCGCACGCCTGGTGCGCCCTGGACCCGCAGCCGATGGTCGCGGTGGCGGGGGAGGGCGGGCAGCGCGAGGCGCTCCAGCGGCGTATCGACGCCGAGAACCTGCCGGTACGCCTGCTCGGCCGCCGTGAGGACGTGCCCGAACTCCTCGCCGCCGCCGACCTGCTGGTGCTGCCCAGCCGATGGGAGGCCCGTTCGCTGATCGCCCAGGAGGCGCTGCGGGCCGGCGTCCCGCTGGTCGCCACCGACGTCGGCGGCACCCGCGAACTGGTGGGGCACGCGGCCGAACTGGTGCCGAGCGGCGATGCAGCGGCTCTCGCCCGTACCGTCCTGGACCTGCTGGCCGATCCCGCCCGCCGGGACGCCCTCGCCGCCGCCGGCCGTGCGCAGGCCGCGGGCTGGCCGACCGAGGACGCCACGGTCGCGCAGGTGCTCAGCGTCTACGACGAGCTGATGCTGCGACGGGAGCGCTGAGCACCCCGAACCGGCCCGGCCAGGACCGGACAGGGGCCGGGACCCGGAACAGGACCAGACCGGGACCGGGGCCAGGACCGGTCAGACACCAGGGTCAGGACCGGACGGACACCGGGGCCAGGACCGGACAGGGGCGGCTAAGGGCCTGACCGCGCCCATACGGAACGGCCCCTCACGCCCACCACGGAGCGAACCCTCTCCCCCCCCGGTACAGACCAACCTCTCTCCCGCCCCCGGACCCCCCTCTTCCCCGCCCCGGACACCCCTCACCCCCGGTCCGTATGCCTCCTGGCCCGTAGGGCCAGTCGCAGGCCGAGGACGGTCTGCGGGTCGTCCAGGTCCGTGCCCAGCAGGTGGGCGATGCGGGCCAGCCGGTCGTACAGCGTCTGCCGGTTGACGTTCAGGTCGCGGGCCGTCTCCGCCTTGCGGCCCGCACTGGCCAGGTACGCCTCCAGCGTCGGCAGCAGGGGCTGGCGGGCGGACCGGTCGTGGACGAGCAGCGGACCGATGGCCCGGTCCACGAAGTCCGTCAGGACGCCCTGTTCGCCGTGTTCGCGCATCCGCCACAGCAGCAGTTCGATGTCCAGCCGGCGCGCGTCGTGCCAGGGCTGTTCGGGCAGGCCCTGTGCGGCGGCGGCCGCCTCCGTGGCGTGCCGCAGCCCGGGGCCGGCGGCCGGCCAGTCGCCCGCCGCGCCGACCACGACCACCGGGCGCCGCGCCGTCGGGGAGTCCGCCCCGGCCCGTACGACCCCCGCGCGGAGCGCCTCGGCGACCCGGCCGGCGACGGCCGTCCGGTCCTGGCCCGTGCGCAGCGCCACGAGCAGCGGTACCCGGCCCTCGACGGGCCGTACGCCGAGCAGGACGGGCACGCCCAGTGCGGCCAGTTCCTCGCGCAGGGCGCGGGCCAGCACCGCCCAACTGCCCGGCGTGGGCAGGTGGGAGGGCAGCCGCATGACCACGGGAAGGATCGGTTCGCCGGCCGGCCGGAACCCCAGCAGACGGGCCTGCGCCGGGGCCTCGCCCGCGGTGATCCGGCCCTCCGCCAGGTCGGCCAGGAAGTCACCGCGCCCGCGCGCGGCCAGCACTTCTTCCTGCCGGGACTGGAGCAGTACGACGGCGAGCAGGTCGGCGGCGCGCTCGGCGGCGATCCGGTGCACCGGGGCGACGGGCGCGTTGACGGGCAGCAGGACCAGGCGGGCGCGGACGGCGTCGGGGCCGGGTCCGCCGCCGGGCACGTCCACCCGCAGGCCGGTCGCCCGCAGCCCCTCCCACGCCTGGAGGGGGTCGGCGTCCGCGGCGCCGCCGTCGTCCGGGCCCGCGGCGTACAGGGGGCTGCCGTCGGGGGCCTCCAGGCAGAGCGGGTTGCCGGTGAAGGCGGCCAGCCGCCGCAGCACCTCGGGGGCGCCACCGCCGCGCAGCAGGACGTCCGTACAGCTCCGCAGGAGTTCGTCGGCCTGCCGCAGCAGCAGGTAGTGGCTGTTGACCAGCTCGGTGTGGATCTCCTCGGTGACGGCGACGTACGGGACCTCGCGGTGCAACTGCACCAGCGGCAGTCCGCAGGCCCGTGCGCTGTCGACGACGGCGGACGGCAGCGCCTCGAAGCGGGAGCCCAGCTCCACCACGAGGGCGGCGATCTCCCGGTCGGCCAGCTCGCGGACGAAGGCGCGCTGCTCGGAGGGGCGGGTGCCCAGGCCGAGGCCGGTGGTCAGCAGCAGCTCGCCGCCCTTGAGCAGTGAGGCGATGTGCGGCACCTCGCCCGCGTGCACCCAGCGGACGGCGCGGTCGAGACGGTCCTCGCCGGCCAGCACCTCGGGCAGTCCGCGCCGTAGCGCGGGCAGCTCCAGTGCCCGGCGTACCGTGATCACCGCTTCGATCTTCGCTTCCGGCCCCATGGCGTGGAACGCTACCCGCAGTCCGCTATCCGGACGTACCGGGACGGGGGCGCCTCCCTGGCGGGCCGGGCCGCCGTGTCGGTCGGGCCCTCACCCCGATTCCCTGACCACCAGCCTCGCCGGTGTGACGACGGGAGCCGGCCCGTCCCCGGCAGCCCTCGGGGCCGGCGCCAGCCGCCGCAGCAGCAGCCGTGCCATCAGGCGGCCCATCTCCTCCACGTCCTGGCGGACCGTGGTCAGCGGCGGGTCCGTCCACGCCGCGGGGTCCAGGTCGTCGTACCCCACCACGCCCACGTCCTCGGGCACCCGGCGGCCGTGCGCCCGCAGGGTCCGCAGCGCGCCGGAGGCCATCAGGTCGGAACAGACGAAGACGCCGTCCAGGTCCGGTGCGGCGGCCAGCAGCTCCGCCATGGCGCGTTCGCCGCCCCGGGCGGTGAAGCCGCCGTCGGCGATCAGCCGGGGGTCGGGCGGGTCGGGGGCCAGCGCGTCGTGGTAGCCGTCCAGGCGGTCCTGGGCGGAGGTCTGGTCGAGCGGTCCGGTGATCACGGCGATCCGGCGGCGGCCGCGGTCCCGGAGGTGGCGTACGGCCTGCCGGGCGCCGTCGCGGTTGTCGGTGTCGACGTACAGCGGGCGCGGCGCGTGACCGGCGCCCGCCCAGCCGGGGCGGCCGCCGTAGACCGTGGGCAGGCCGGACGCCTCGGCCATCGCGGGCAGCGGGTCGTCGCGGTGCAGCGAGAACATCAGTACGCCGTCGGCGTGCCCGGCGGACAGGTAGCGGCCGACGCGGTCGCAGTCGGCGCGGGTCTCCTGGAGGAGGAGCAGCAACTGGAGGTCGGCGGCCGACAACTCGCGGCTGATGCCGCGCAGTTGGCGGCCGAAGAACGGGTCGGCGAAGACCCGGGACTCCGGCTCGGCGATCACCACGGCGACCGCGCCGGTGCGGCGGGTCACCAGGGAGCGGGCCGCGCTGTTCGGTACGTAGCCCAGGTCGGCGACCGCGCGTCGGACCCGTTCCCGCACCTCGCCGCGGACCCCGGCGCCGCCGTTGACCACGCGGGAGACCGTGGCGCGCGAGACGCCGGCCCGTACGGCGACCTCCTCCAGCGTCGGACGCCCAGCACTCGATGTACGCACCATTCAACCCCCGGAGTCGAAAATGGGCCAACTCATTGGTCCACGCCAAGCCTTGACGGCCCGGCGGGAACTCGGCACTGTGTGCCCCTACACGGCATGAGAGCGCTCTCAATCTTCTCAGGCCGCGTGTGCACACGGAACTCCTCACTGCCCTCACGTTGCCCGAGGAGCGCATGTCATGAACGCGAAAATACCCGTACGGAAGCGGAACCGGGCCAGAACCGCGGTACTGCTCGGCACGCTCGGCGCCGCCTTCGCCCTCGTCCTCGCCTGGCCACCCGCCCTGCCCGCCGCTTCGGCCGGCGAACCGGCGGCCGCGTTCGCGGAGGTCTGGCGCACCGACTTCAACGGCCCGGCGGGCTCCCGCCCGTCCGCCGCCGACTGGATCACCGACACCGGTACGAGCTACCCGGGCGGCCCCGCCAACTGGGGCACCGGCGAACACCAGACCTACACCGACCGTCCCGAGAACCTGCAACTCGACGGCGCCGGCCACCTGAAGATCACTGCCCGCAAGAACGGCGCCACCTGGACCTCCGGCCGCATCGAGACCCGCCGCACCGACTTCGCCGCCCCGGCGGGCGGCAAGCTGCGGATCGAGGCGCGCGTCAGAATGCCCGACATCTCCGGCGACGCGGCCCTCGGCTACTGGCCGGCGTTCTGGACGCTCGGCGCCCAGTTCCGCGGCAACTACTGGAACTGGCCCGGCATCGGCGAGTTCGACATCATGGAGAACGTCAACGGCGCCAACCGCGTCTGGGGCGTGCTGCACTGCGGCGTCAACCCCGGCGGCCCCTGCAACGAGTCGCAGGGCAAGGGCAATTCCCGCGTCTGCCCCGGTGCCACCTGCCAGGCCGGATTCCACACCTACGCCCTGGAACTGGACCGCAGCCGCCCCACCGAATACCTGCACTGGTCCGTCGACGGCCAGCGCTTCCACACCGTCAGCTCCGCCGAGATGGACGCCGGCACCTGGGCCCGGGCCACCCACCACGGCCACTTCATCCTGCTCAACCTCGCGATGGGCGGTGCCTTCCCGGACGCCGTCGCGGGCCGCGCCACCCCCACCGCCGCGACCCGCCCCGGAGCATCCCTCCTGGTGGACCACGTGTCCGTCTCCGTACAGCAAGGAGCCACCGCATGATCTCCCGACGCACCCTGATCGGCGGCCTCGCCGCGACCGCCGCCGCCGGAGCCGGCGCGGGCGTGCTCGCCCGTACCGCCGGTGCCGCGCCGGCCGGTGCCGCCGCGGCCGGACTGCCGCTGCACATCGTCAACCGCACCGGCCGCTACGCCAACTCGGCCGTCTGGATCTACATCGTCGGCAACGCCGGCGGTCAGCAGGTACGCGTCACTCCACAAGGTGAACTCAAGCCCATAGCCCTCGGCGACAACCGGCCGGACGGCTTCACCGACTACGCCATGCCGCTCGCCGCGAACGGCACCACCACCCTGCGGATCCCGCGGATGTCCGGCCGCATCTACGCGGCGCTCGGCAGCAAACTCAAGCTCAAGGCCGTACGGGACGGCAACGGCAGGCCCGCGCTGGCCTACCCCGCGGGCTGGGTGTCCGGCGACCCCAACTACCCGATCGTGCACGACTGCGCGGAGTTCACGTACGACCAGGCGGGCATGCACTGCAACACCACGATGGTCGACATGTTCAGCGTCCCGATGGCCATCCGCCTCGCCGGCGCCAGGGACCAGACGACCGGGACGCTCAAGGCCGGCGGCCGCGCCCGCGTCTTCTCCGAGATCGGCCGCACCCCGGGCTTCGGCAAGCTCGTCGTCGGCGACAAGCGCGTCATCGCCCCCAGCCACGGCCTGGACGGTGGGCTGTTCGACCGGAACTACCTCGCGCCCTACATCGACCGCGCCTGGAACGCGTACACGTCCAAGGATTTGAAGGTCACCACCAACGCGGGCACCTTCACCGGCCGGGTCGGCGGCGGCCAGTTCACGTTCCGGGGGCCCGCCCAGTTCTCCATCGCCAAGCCCTCCACCCGCGACGTCCTCTTCTGCCACGGCGCTCTGCAGGCCCCCAACGACGGACTGCGCGGCCCGGTCGCCGCGGTGCTCGGCGCCGCCCTCAACCGCGCCACCCTCGCCGACCACGCGGCCCAGCCCACCACCGACCCGGGCACCTTCTACAAGGGCCAGCTCGCCAACCACTACGCACGCGTCCTGCACGCCGAGTCCGCCGACGGCAAGGCGTACGGCTTCGCCTTCGACGACGTGGGCAACTTCGCCCCGTACATCGAGGACGGCGCGCCCCGTGAGATGACCCTCACGCTGACGCCCTTCTAGCCCCACGCGGACAACGCGAACGAGGGGTCACGGCCCGTGCCGTGACCCCTCGCCCGCCGTTGACCGCCTACCCGCCGTACGCCCCGCTGGCCGTCAGCCGCAGTGCCGTGTCGATCAGCGGAACGTGGCTGAACGCCTGCGGGAAATTGCCCACCTGCCGCTGGAGCCGGGAGTCCCACTCCTCGGCCAGCAGGCCCAGGTCGTTGCGGAGCGCGAGCAGCTTCTCGAACAGGATCCGGGCCTCCTCGACCCGCCCGATCATCGCCAGGTCGTCGGCCAGCCAGAACGAGCACGCCAGGAACGCGCCCTCGTCGCCCTCCAGACCGTCCACGCCCGCGTCGTCGCCCGAGGTCGGGTAGCGCAGGATGAAGCCGTCCTCGGTGCCCAGCTCCCGCTGGATGGCCTCGATGGTGCCGATCACCCGCTTGTCGTCCGGCGGCAGGAAGCCCATCTGCGGGATCAGCAGCAGCGAGGCGTCCAGCTCCTTGGAGCCGTAGGACTGCGTGAAGGTGTTGCGCTCCTTGTCGTACCCCTTCTCGCACACCTCCCGGTGGATCGTCTCGCGCAGTTGCCGCCAGCGGTCCAGCGGGCCGTCCACGTCACCCGACTCGATCAGCTTGATCGTGCGGTCCACCGCGACCCAGGTCATCACCTTGGAGTGCACGAAGTGCCGGCGCGGGCCGCGCACCTCCCAGATGCCCTCGTCCGGCTCGTCCCAGTGCTTCTCCACCCACTGGATCAGCTTGAGCTGGAGCAGCGAGGCGTAGTCGTTGCGGGCCAGGCCGGTGTTGTGCGCCAGGTGCAGCGCCTCGGTGACCTCGCCGTACACGTCGAGCTGGAGCTGCCCGGCGGCGCCGTTGCCGACCCGCACCGGCTGCGAGTTCTCGTACCCGGTCAGCCAGGTCAGCTCGTTCTCGCCCAGCTCCCGCTCGCCCGCGATCCCGTACATGATCTGGAGGTTCTCCGGGTCGCCGGCCACCGCGCGCAGCAGCCACTCGCGCCAGGCGCGGGCCTCCTCCCGGTAGCCGGTGCGCAGCAGCGAGGACAGGGTGATCGCCGCGTCGCGCAGCCAGGTGAAGCGGTAGTCCCAGTTGCGCGAGCCGCCGATGTCCTCGGGCAGCGAGGTGGTGGGCGCCGCGACGATCCCGCCGGTCGGCGCGTAGGTGAGGGCCTTGAGCGTGATCAGCGAGCGGACCACCGCGTCCCGGTACGGGCCGTGGTACGTGCAGTGGTCGACCCACTCCCGCCAGAAGTCCTCGGTCGCCTCCAGCGCCGCCTCCGGCTCCGGCACGCCCGGCGGGCGGCTGTGCGAGGGCTGCCAACTGATGGTGAAGGCGATCCGCTCGCCCGGGCCGACCGTGAAGTCCGCGTACGTCGTCAGGTCCCGGCCGTAGGTCTCGGCCTCCGTGTCCAGCCACACCGAGTCGGGCCCGGCGACGGCGACGGTGCGCTCGTCGACCTTGTGGACCCACGGCACGACCCAGCCGTACGAGAACCGCATGCGCAGCGCCGAGCGCATCGGCACCCGCCCGCTGACGCCCTCCACGATACGGATGAGCTGCGGTGTCGCGTCCTCGCGCGGCGGCATGAAGTCGATGACCCGAACGGTGCCGCGCGGGGTGTCCCACTCGGACTCCAGGACGAGCGAGTCGCCCCGGTAGCGGCGGCGGTCGGCGGGCAGCGGCCCGCCTTCGGGGCTGTGCGCGGGCCCCAGCCGCCAGAAACCGTTCTCTTCCGTGCCCAGCAGTCCTGCGAAGACCGCGGGTGAGTCGAAGCGGGGCAGGCACAGCCAATCCACCGTGCCGTCCCGGCACACAAGAGCGGCGGTCTGCATATCGCCGATGAGTGCGTAGTCCTCGATGCGCCCGGCCACGTGCATCTCCCGTCGAACTGGAGTGACGCCCCCCATGGGACGTGTGATCTTGTCCGTCCTGCCCATGAAACTCTGCCGAGCGGCGAGTCCGGAAATCGGGCGGGGGTGGTGCCTTGCCGGACGGCTCCTGGCGAGTGTCCGAGCAGGATACGACGCACGGCAGTGATCCGCTCGCCGCTGCGGGAAGACGGCACTGCGCCGAACGGGTGGCCTGGGTCACGCGCGGTGCCGCGCGCCCCGCGGGAGACGGCCGTATGTGTGCGCCGCGAGCGTCGCCGGGCGCGACCATGCCCGGTCGCTGATAGCCTGGTACCCCGTGGACCGGTGGGCCCGGCGCAAGTCACATGGCACCCCCGACCGCAGCGACGGCACCCCTGACAACCGCAGGGCGTGGCTGATTCGCACCTCTTCACCACGCGACCACGGGAGCCCCCTCTTGGCCATGCCGCCCAAATCCTCGACGACCAAGCACCTCTTCGTCACCGGGGGCGTCGCCTCCTCGCTCGGCAAGGGCCTCACCGCCTCCAGCCTGGGCGCGCTGCTCAAGGCGCGGGGCCTGCGGGTCACGATGCAAAAGCTCGACCCGTACCTGAACGTCGACCCCGGCACGATGAACCCGTTCCAGCACGGTGAGGTCTTCGTCACCAACGACGGAGCCGAGACCGACCTGGACATCGGCCACTACGAGCGCTTCCTGGACGTCGACCTCGACGGCTCCGCGAACGTCACCACCGGCCAGGTCTACAACACCGTGATCGCCAAGGAGCGACGCGGTGAGTACCTGGGCGACACCGTGCAGGTCATCCCGCACATCACCAACGAGATCAAGCACCGCATCCGCCGGCTGGCGCACGACGACGTCGACGTCGTCATCACCGAGGTCGGCGGCACCGTCGGCGACATCGAGTCGCTGCCGTTCCTGGAGACCGTCCGCCAGGTCCGCCACGAGGTCGGCCGGGACAACGTCTTCGTCGTGCACATCTCGCTGCTGCCCTACATCGGCCCCTCCGGCGAGCTGAAGACCAAGCCGACCCAGCACTCGGTCGCGGCGCTGCGCAACATCGGCATCCAGCCGGACGCCATCGTGCTGCGCGCCGACCGCGAGGTGCCCACCGCCATCAAGCGCAAGATCTCGCTGATGTGCGACGTGGACGAGGCCGCCGTCATCGCCTGCCCGGACGCCCCGTCCATCTACGACATCCCCAAGGTCGTGCACGCCGAGGGCCTGGACGCGTACGTCGTGCGCAAGCTGGACCTGCCCTTCCGCGACGTGGACTGGACCGTCTGGGCCGACCTGCTGGACCGGGTGCACAACCCCGACCACGAGGTGAAGGTCGCGCTGGTCGGCAAGTACATCGACCTGCCGGACGCCTACCTGTCGGTCACCGAGGCGCTGCGCGCCGGCGGCTTCGCCAACAAGGCCCGCGTCAAGATCAAGTGGGTCACCTCCGACGACTGCAAGACCCCGGCCGGGGCCAAGCAGCAGCTCGCCGACTGCGACGCGGTCTGCGTCCCCGGTGGCTTCGGCGACCGCGGTGTGGACGGCAAGGTCGGTGCCATCACCTACGCCCGCGAGAACAAGCTGCCGCTGCTGGGCCTGTGCCTGGGCCTGCAGTGCGTGGTCATCGAGGCGGCCCGCAACCTGGCCGGCATCGAGGGCGCGAACTCCACCGAGTTCGACCCGGCCGCCGCCGACCCGGTCATCTCCACCATGGCCGAGCAGATGGACATCGTCGCCGGCGAGGGCGACATGGGCGGCACCATGCGGCTGGGCATGTACCCGGCCAAGCTGGCCGAGGGCTCGATCGTGCGCGAGGTCTACGACGACCAGCCGTACGTCGAGGAGCGCCACCGCCACCGCTACGAGGTCAACAACGCCTACCGCGGCGAGCTGGAGAAGAAGGCCGGCCTGCTCTTCTCCGGCACCTCCCCGGACAACAAGCTGGTGGAGTACGTCGAGTACCCGCGCGAGGTGCACCCCTACCTGGTCGCCACCCAGGCGCACCCGGAGCTGCGCTCCCGTCCGACCCGCCCGCACCCGCTCTTCGCGGGCCTGGTGAAGGCGGCCGTCGAGCGCAAGACCGGCGCGGCGGCCGGCGCCAAGAAGGGCGCCAAGGGCTGATCCGCGGGCGGCCGGTCCCCCTCGCAGCGCGCGCGGGGGACCGGCCGCCGTTGGGTACGGTTGACCGGGGTACCTGGCCTTTCACGGCCGGGTGCCCCGGTCGACTGCTTTGCGGAAGGACGTACATGGCCATCCAGGACAGCCCGGAAGCGTGGCGGGTCACCGCGACCGCGACGCCGTTCACCGGCAAGAAGACCAGCATGCGTACGGACGAGGTCGTCATGCCGGACGGCTCCACGGCCACCCGCGACTACCAGGTCCACCCCGGCTCGGTGGCCGTCCTCGCGCTCGACGAGGAGGACCGGGTGCTGGTCCTGCGCCAGTACCGCCACCCGGTGCGGCACAAGCTCTGGGAGATCCCGGCCGGACTGCTCGACGTCCCCGGCGAGAATCCGCTGAGCGCCGTCCAGCGCGAGCTGTACGAGGAAGCGCACGTCAAGGCCGAGGACTGGCGGGTGCTCACGGACGTCTACACCACCCCCGGCGGCTGCGACGAAGCCGTACGGATCTTCCTGGCCCGCGACCTGTCCGAGGCGGAGGGCGAGCGCTTCGAGGTCTCCGAGGAGGAGGCCGACATGGAGCTGGCGCGGGTGCCGGTCGCCGAGCTGGTACACGGCGCGCTCGCCGGCGACCTGCACAACAACTGCCTGGTGGTCGGCGTGCTCGCGCTGGCCGCCGCCCGCGCGGGGGAGGGCCTGGACGCACTGCGCCCGGCCGACGCGCCGTGGCCGGCCCGCCCGTTCGAGGCCTGAGCGCCGCCGCGCCGATCCCCACGCCGCCCCCACGGCCCGCCGGTCCGATGATGTGCTGATCCGGACGAGTGACTCAACCGTCGCGCTCCACCAGGCGTGTGACGGGTCGTGAACTACGCTCGACGGCGTGCCCGTACGCGACCGCGGCGGGCTCGTAAGCGCAGGTGGACGGGAGCGTGACCCGTGGCGGATCAGGCGGTGGGCGGGGGACACGTCCCGCCGGGGAAGGCGGGCGGACCCGCGACGGCGGCACGGCAGCGGCCGGGACCGGACCCGGACGGCACGACCACGGAATCCGCCACCGGCCGCGCCGCCCCGGGCCGGGATCCGGCGCGGCACACCGCCGCGGTCGGCTCCGGCGGCCGCGGGCCCGCCGCCCGCCGGACCGTTCCGCCCGCCGCCACCGCGGCCGGCGGCTTCATCGGCCGTCGCCGCGAGCTGAAGGCGCTGCGTGCCGACATCGCCCGCACCGGCCTGGACACCCTCTCCGGCCGCCGGGGCGCCCGCAGCCGCGTCCTGCTGATCGCCGGGCGCCCCGGCTCCGGCCGTAGTGCCCTCGCCGCCGAACTGGCCCGGCAACTCGCCGACGACTACCCCGACGGAGTACTGCGCGCCACCCTGACCACCCCGGGCGGCGGCCCCGTACCCCTCGACCTCGTCGCCCGCGACCTGCTCACCGCACTCGGCGCCCCGGTCAAGCCCGGTGCCGCCGAGGACGAGCTGACCGAGGCGCTGCGCGCCGCCCTCGCCGAGCGCCGCACCCTGCTCCTGCTGGACGACGCGGCCGGCGCCGAGCAGGTCGAGCCGCTGCTGCCGGACGCCGCCGGCTGCCTCGTCGTCGCGGTCTCCGAGGGCCCGCTGACCGGCATCACGGACGTACGGCCCTGCACCCTGGGCGGCCTGGACAACGCGTCCGCCGTCGAACTGCTCAGCCGGTACGCGGGCCCCATCCGCATCACCGTCGACCCGCGCTCCGCCGACGCCGTCGCCGAGGAGTGCGGCGGCCGTCCCGCCGCGCTCGTCCTGGTGGGCGGCTGGCTCGCCGGGCACCCCAAGAACTCCGTCGCCGACCTCCTCCAGGCGCTGCGGGACGTACCGGAGCCGGCCGGCGAACCGGCCGGCGGCCGCCCCCTGGCCCGCGCCTTCCGCCTCGTCTACGACACCCTGCCGCCGGTCGCCGCCCGCACCCTGCGGCTGATCACCCTCGCCCCGGCCGGACTGGTGGACGCGCACATCGCCTCCGCCCTCGCGGGCTGTTCGGTCGCCGCGGCCGAGTCGGCTCTCCAGGACTTCGCCGCCCGGGGGCTGCTGAGGCCGGTGGAGGGCGCGGAGCCGCCTTTGCCGGGCCCCGGGGTCCCGGCCGCCGGGAGCGCCGGTCTCCAGGCGCAGTACCGGATGCCCGGCTGCCTGGTCCGGCTCGTCCGCGCCGCGCTGCACGAGAAGGAGCGGCCCGCCGAGATCCAGCTCGCCAGGGCCCGGATGCTGGAACGCACCGTACGGCTGCTCCAGTCCTGCCGGGCGCTCGGCGAACCCTCCGGGTCACCGGCCCGCCAGAAGGTGGCCGGTCTGCCGCGCTCGCTGCGCTTCGCCTCCGCCGCCTCGGCCGCCGCCTGGCTGCGCAGCCGGCGGCCCGCCCTTCTGGAGGCGGCCCGCATCGCCGTCGAGGAGGGCGAGCTGGACACCCTGGACCGGCGGCTGATGGCCGCGATCGTACGCACCCTGATCGCCCACCAGGGCGCCGAGGCCGCCGCCCCCGACCTCTACGGCCTGCACGGTCTGGTCCTGGAGGTCGCCGAACGGCGCGGCCTCTCGCGGGAGCGGGCGGCGGCGTTGCTCAACCTCGGCGACCTGGACGCGCAGGCCGGGCGGACCGCGGACGCGATGGCCCGCTACCGGGGCGCGCTGACCGCGGCGCGCGAGGTCAGGGACCCGATCGCGACGGTACGGGCGCTGGAGTCGCTGGGAGGCACGTACACGGAGCTGGGGGACTGGCAGCGGGCCGCCGACTGGTACGGGCGGGCGCTGGAGCTGCGCCTGACCCGGGGCGAGAACGCGGACGGTGCGCGGCTGCACGGCCGGATCGGCGCGGTGCACACCTATGCGGCGCGCTGGGGCGAGGCGCTCAAGGAGTGGCGGGCCGCCTACGGGGCGTATCGCAGGCTGGGGGACGTGGCGGGTCAGGCCCGCGCGCTCGGCGAGGCGGCGCGGGTGCAGGAGTACGCGGGGCGGCCCGAGGAGTCGCTGCGGACCTGCACCGCGGCCCTCTCCCTGGCCGCCGAGGCCCGGGACGGACGGCTGGAGGCGGCGCTGCAACTGCGGATCGCGGACACCCTCGATCGGCTCGGCGACCCAGCGGCCGCAAGGCTGCACCGGGGTCTGGGGGAACGACTCCTCTCAGATCACCCACAGTGACCTACGAAATCGGTGGTGCTCCTCTCAGTAATTGATGCTTTGCAAGGCTAGACAACTCAGAATCCTTAAATAGACTGGCCAGGCCGCGGACGCCGCGGTCAGTCCCGGCATGTTTCCCATGCATGGATTTTTCCCCTGCAAGCTCTCTTACAAGGACCGTGATCGACGTGAAGGTCGGCATCCCCCGCGAGGTCAAGAACAACGAGTTCCGGGTGGCGATCACGCCCGCCGGTGTGCACGAGCTGGTCCGCCACGGCCACCAGGTCGTCATCGAGAAGGACGCCGGCCTCGGCTCCGCCATCCCGAACGAGGAGTACGTCTCGGCCGGCGCCGAGCTGCTCGACACCGCCGACGAGGTCTGGGCCGCCGCGGACCTGCTGCTGAAGGTCAAGGAGCCGATCGCGGAGGAGTACCACCGCCTCCGCAAGGACCAGACCCTCTTCACCTACCTGCACCTGGCCGCCTCCCGCGAGTGCACCGACGCCCTCCTGGAGTCCGGCACCACCGCCATCGCCTACGAGACGGTGGAGACCGCGGGCCGCCAGCTCCCGCTGCTCGCCCCGATGTCCGAGGTCGCGGGCCGCATCGCCCCGCAGGTCGGCGCCTACCACCTGATGCGCCAGGCCGGCGGCCGCGGCGTGCTGCCGGGCGGCGTGCCGGGCGTGGCCGCGGGCAAGGCGGTCGTCATCGGCGGCGGCGTCTCCGGCTGGAACGCCGTGCAGATCGCCGTGGGCCTCGGCTTCCACGTCACCCTGCTCGACAAGGACATCAACAAGCTGCGCGAGGCCGACCGGATCTTCGGCACCAAGGTGCAGACGATCGTCTCCAACGCCTACGAGCTGGAGAAGGCCGTCGTCGAGGCCGACCTCGTCGTCGGCGCGGTCCTCATCCCGGGCGCCAAGGCCCCGAAGCTGGTCACCAACGAGCTGGTCGCCAAGATGAAGCCCGGAAGTGTCCTTGTCGACATCGCCATCGACCAGGGCGGCTGCTTCGAGGACTCCCGGCCCACCACCCACGCCGAGCCGACCTTCCAGGTCCACGACTCGGTCTTCTACTGCGTGGCCAACATGCCGGGCGCGGTGCCCAGCACCTCCACGTACGCGCTGACCAACGCCACGCTGCCGTACATCGTGTCGCTGGCGAACAACGGCTGGGTCGAGGCGCTGCGCCGCGACGCCGCCCTCGCCAAGGGTCTGAACACCCACGACGGCAAGGTCGTCTACGGCCCCGTCGCCGAGGCGCACGGCCTGGAGGCCACCGACCTGGCGGCGCTGCTCGGCTGAGGCGTCAATAGCGCGCGTCAATGACGTACTGCCGGCCGGGCCTTGTCCACAAGGCCCGGCCGCGGCCGTTCACCGACACGCCGCACGTCCCGATGCGCACGGGTGGACCCCAACTCGCCGAGAACGTAACCCTTTAACCGATTCGCACACCCTCGAAACCTTGGGCTTGTGCGGCTTGCACCCTTGACATCAGCATGTTCGATTGCCGACACATCGGGCCGGGTCCGGCGGATTGTGTTGCTGCGAACGCCCGACACGCCATAGAGTCGCCAACCGTCGGCATAGTGCCACGCTGACCTATCGATAAGTTTCCTGGTCACATCCAAGGAGGTAAGACGACTTGTGAATGAGTCGACATTTACTCCCGGAGGTGGTCGACCAGGAGCGGTTGCACGGGGCCAGGGTCCCTCGGGGCTCCAGGCTGTCGGCTCCGTCGCTGTCCACACCTTCGCGACCCAACAGAGCACCACGACGACAGCCCACCAGAGCATGGACGGCCATCACGTGAACGCCATGGCCGGCGACCGGGGCGGCTCAGATCCCGCCCGGCTCGCCGACTACGACGACCTGCCCGAGGGGCACTTCTACGACCCGGACGCGGAGTACGAACCGGACCCCGAATACGCGGCCACGCTCGCGCCGGACGCCGCCCGTCAGCGCCGCGAACGCGTCGGCCCGACCGGGCGCCCCCTTCCCTACTTCCCGATTCCAGGACCGTTGACGGACCACGGCCCCGCCAAAATCATCGCGATGTGCAACCAGAAAGGCGGGGTGGGAAAGACCACCTCGACCATCAACCTGGGTGCCGCGCTCGCCGAATACGGCCGACGGGTGCTGCTCGTCGACTTCGACCCGCAGGGCGCGCTGTCCGTCGGGCTCGGGGTCAACCCGATGGAACTGGACCTGACGGTCTACAACCTGCTCATGGAGCGGGGCATGTCGGCCGACGAGGTGCTGCTGAAGACCGCGGTCCCGAACATGGACCTGCTGCCCAGCAATATCGATTTGTCAGCCGCCGAGGTCCAGCTCGTCAGCGAGGTCGCGCGCGAGTCGACACTGCAGCGCGCGCTGAAGCCGCTGATGGCCGACTACGACTACATCGTCATCGACTGCCAGCCCTCCCTCGGCCTGCTCACCGTCAACGCGCTGACCGCCGCTCACAAGGTCATCGTCCCGCTGGAGTGCGAGTTCTTCGCGCTGCGCGGTGTGGCGCTGCTCACCGAGACGATCGAGAAGGTCCAGGAACGGCTCAACCCCGACCTGGAACTCGACGGCATCCTGGCGACGATGTACGACTCGCGGACCGTGCACAGCCGCGAGGTCCTCGCGCGCGTCGTGGAAGCCTTCGACGACCACGTCTACCACACCGTCATCGGCCGTACGGTGCGCTTCCCCGAGACCACCGTCGCGGGTGAGCCGATCACCACGTACGCGTCCAACTCCGTCGGTGCCGCCGCCTACCGTCAGCTCGCCAGGGAGGTGCTCGCCCGGTGTCACGCCGAGTGAGTCTGCCCGGAGCCGACGAATTGTTCCGCACGACCGGGGGGTCGGGGCTGCAGTCCCCGGCGCCCCGCAAGGCCAATGGGGTCCCGCCGGGCAACGGGGAGACGCCGCGTGTGCCCGCGCCCGGCGGCGAGTCCGAGCCGGTGGCCGGCGAGGAAACGACCCCGCGGCAGCGGCGGTCCGAGTCCGGGCCCGGGCCCGCACCGGAGACCGGCACCGACGGCTCGGCGCCGGCCGAGCACGGCGGCCGTGGCACGGAGGCGGATGCCCCGAAGGGGCGCCGCCGGCAGGACACGGAGGCGCAGCCGGCCGCGGACCGGCAGGCCGCGTCCTCCCGCCGCCGCGGCCGCGGTGCGAACCGGCGGCCCAGCGGCCGCGAACGGCACGACGAGAAGATCACGGTCTATGTCTCCGCCGAGGAGCTGATGGACCTCGAACACGCCCGTCTCGTCCTGCGCGGCGAGCACGGCCTCGCGGTCGACCGCGGCCGGATCGTCCGCGAAGCGGTGGCGGTGGTCCTGGCGGACCTGGAGTCGCGTGGTGACGCGAGCATTTTGGTTCGGCGGTTGCGGGGGCGCTGACGCGTTCCCGGTGGGGGCCGAAACGATGGCCTCAGGGGGCTGGGCCTCTCGTCGCGGGTGCGCCCCCGTGTGGGTGGGCGTTTCGCGCTTCGCGCGAGGGTTTGCGCTGTCGTGCGGATCGCCATTGGTTTCGTCGTGGGGCGGGGGCGCGCAGGGGGCCAACTCTCCCCAGCCTTCGGCCGGGGGAGAGTGATCCCTGCGGGGCCCCGAGCCCTCCACCACCGGACCGTAAGCGCAAAACGCGCCCCCGGGGGCGCGTACAGAAATTCGGCCGCCCCCGTGGCGGCTACGCTTTGGGGACCCGCCACCCCCGATCTGGACCACGATGCCCACCACCGAAGACCACGCCCCGTCCGTCGAGGACGGTGAGGCCGGTGACGGTACGTTCACCGTTCGGCTGGAGAACTTCGAGGGGCCGTTCGACCTGCTGCTCCAGTTGATCTCCAAGCACAAGATGGACGTCACCGAGGTCGCCCTGTCCCGGGTGACGGACGAGTTCATGGCGTACATCCGGGCCATGGGGCCGGACTGGGACCTGGACCAGACGACGGAGTTCCTGGTCGTCGCGGCGACGCTGCTCGATCTGAAGGCGGCGCGGCTGCTGCCCGCGGCCGAGGTGGAGGACGAGGCGGACCTCGCGCTGCTGGAGGCGCGTGACCTGTTGTTCGCGCGGCTGCTCCAGTACCGCGCGTACAAGCGCATCGCCGGTATCTTCGGCGAGCGCCTGGCGGACGAGGGGCGCCGCTACCCCCGTACGGTCGGCCTGGAGCCGCACCACGCGGAGCTGCTGCCCGAGGTCGCCCTCAGCATCGGCGCCGAGGGGTTCGCGCGGCTCGCGGTGAAGGCGATGCAGCCCAGGGCCCGGCCGCAGGTGTACGTCGATCACGTCCACGCGCCGCTGGTCAGCGTCAGGGAGCAGGCGGAGGTGCTGGTGGCGCGGTTGCGGGTGGCCGGTACGGCCGGGTTCGCCGAGCTGGCCGGGGACGCGCCGGACACGCTCACCGTCGTCGCCCGCTTCCTCGCGCTGCTGGAGCTGTACCGGGAGCGGGTGGTGGAGCTGGACCAGGACCAGGCTCTGGGGGCGCTGACGGTCCGGTGGACGGGCGGGGCGGAGACCGAGCCGGTCGTGACGGACGAGTTCGACCGGGAGCCGGGGCCGCGGGCCCGGGCGGACGAGGCGGAGAGGGACACGCTGTGAGCGAGGCGGAGGCGTACGGGGACGCGGACGAGGGCGCCCCGGCCGGGGCGCTCGGCGTCGCGGACCTGGAGTTGCGGCCCGCGCTGGAGGCGGTACTGATGGTCGTGGACGAGCCCGCGACCGAGGAGCACCTGGCCAGGGTGCTGGAGCGGCCCCGCCGGGAGGTGGCGCTGGCGCTGCGGGAGCTGGCGGAGGACTACACCCGGCAGGGGCGCGGTTTCGACCTGCGGCTGGTGGCCGGGGGCTGGCGTTTCTACACCCGGCCCGCGTACGCGGACGCCGTGGAGAGCTTCGTGCTGGACGGCCGACAGGCCCGGCTGACGCAGGCCGCATTGGAGACTCTGGCCGTGGTCGCGTACCGTCAGCCGGTCAGCCGTTCCCGGGTCTCGGCCGTACGCGGTGTGAACTGTGACGGTGTGATGCGCACCCTTCTCCAGCGCGGTCTGGTGGAGGAGACGGGGACGGAACCTGAAACAGGTGCGATCCTGTACAGGACGACGAACTACTTTCTGGAGCGGATGGGCCTGCGCGGCCTGGACGAGCTTCCGGAGCTCGCTCCCTTCCTCCCGGAGGCGGAGGCGGTCGAGGGCGATTCCCGGGAAGGTGTTCCGTCGTTCGACGTAGACGACAGCGGCGACTCTCAGACGGATCATTGATGCGAAGCAGCGGCAGGAACAACAGGGACACCGGTAGGGGCAACTACCGGGGTGCGGGCAACAAGAAGGACGAGAAGCAGCAGCGCGCCGGCCGGCCCCGTCCCGAGGAGCGCCGCTACGACGTGGGCGACGGCGGACAGGGCCGCGGCGACGGCGCGGGCCGGGGTGGTTCCGGCGGCCGTGGGGGCCAGGGCGGCTCCGGCGGCCGTGGCGGTGCCCCGGACCGCGGTGACGAGCGCAGGGGCCGCGGCGCGGCCGCCCGCGGCGGCGCCAAGGGCGGCCCCCGTACGAGCCCGAAGAGCGGCGGCAAGCCCGGCGCCAAGGGCCAGCAGCAGCGTGGCCGCGGCCAGGCCCCCGCCCGCCCCCGCGAGTACGACGCGCAGGTGGAGGAGCGCAACCGCGCCCGCCACAGCAAGCCGCCGATCAAGACGCCGAAGACGTTCGGTGACCAGGAGGGCGAGCGTCTGCAGAAGGTGCTGGCCCGTGCGGGCATGGGCTCGCGCCGGGCGTGCGAGGAGCTGATCGACCAGGCGCGGGTCGAGGTCAACGGGCAGATCGTCACCGAGCAGGGTGTGCGGGTCGACCCGGAGAAGGACGAGGTCAAGGTGGACGGCCTGACGGTCGCCACGCAGTCGTACCTCTTCTTCGCGCTGAACAAGCCGGCCGGTGTCGTCTCGACGATGGAGGACCCGGACGGGCGGCAGTGCCTGGGCGACTACGTGACCAACCGCGAGACGCGGCTGTTCCACGTGGGCCGGCTGGACACGGAGACCGAGGGCATCATCCTGCTCACCAACCACGGCGAGCTGGCCCACCGGCTGACCCACCCCCGGTACGGCGTGAAGAAGACCTACCTGGCCGCGATCCAGGGTCCGCTGCCGCGTGACCTGGGCAAGCAGCTCAAGGACGGCATCCAGCTAGAGGACGGCTACGCGCGCGCCGACCACTTCCGGGTCGTGGAGAACACCGGCAAGAACTACCTGGTCGAGGTGACCCTCCACGAGGGCCGCAAGCACATCGTGCGCCGGATGCTGGCCGAGGCGGGCTTCCCGGTGGACAAGCTGGTGCGGACGGCTTTCGGGCCGATCTCGCTGGGCGACCAGAAGTCCGGCTGGCTGCGGCGGATGACGAACACCGAGGTCGGCATGTTGATGCGCGAGGTCGATCTCTAGGCCCCGGCAGCGCGCTCCGATCTTGCGGGGCGGCGGAACCACCCCTCAATCGTCACCATGACGATTGAGGGGTGGTTCTTTCATGGCGTCCGCCGCGACCGGACCGCTCATCGGGCACGGTCTGCGCACGGCCGTCGCGGCCGCGGGCGGCACCGGCGGGCTGGACGCCGCGCACCTGCTCCCGCCCGTACGGCGCACCTTCGTCGCGTGGTGGCGCTCCCCGGACCATGACCGGGCGTCCGGCAACACCGCCGCACCGCCTGCCGCCTGCTCGGCGACGAGACCCGCCCGTGGACCGAGGCCGGCCGCACCGGCTCCAAGGGCCGCGGCGCGAACATGCGGGTGGCGCCCGTGGGGCCGGCGCCGGGACCGAGCCGCGAGCAGCGCTCCGGCGCCGCGCAGCTCCAGTCCGCGCTCACGCACGGGCACCCGACCGCCCTCGCCGCCGGCGACCTGACGGCGTACGCCGTGCGTCTGCTCGCGGAGGGTGCCCGGCCGGACGAGCTGACCGGCCTGCTGCGCGCGGTCGGGAGCCGCACCGTCTACCGCGCCGACTGGCTCGGCGACCTGTGGCGGCACGCCCAGGACCCGTCCCCGGAGCACTTCGCCACCC
Source organism: Streptomyces sp. NPDC018045 (assembly GCF_044327445.1). NCBI lineage: Bacteria > Bacillati > Actinomycetota > Actinomycetes > Kitasatosporales > Streptomycetaceae > Streptomyces > Streptomyces sp. NPDC018045. The sequence goes on along the minus strand of NZ_JBIRFL010000004.1, from coordinate 583,462 downwards.
GCGGCTGGGACGACTGCCTCGGCGCGCTGGACCGGCTGGACGCGGCGCTGCGCGCGCCCGCCCCCGATGCCGATCCGTGCCGGGCCACCGGCGCCGGCTGGATCGCCGAAGAGGCGCTCGCCACCGGCCTGTTGTGCTTCCTGCTCTTCCCGGACGAGCCGCTGACCGCGCTGCGCCGGGCCGCCTGCTCCTCCGGCGACTCCGACTCGATCGCCTGCCTGGCCGGCGCGTTCGCGGGCGCCCACCTGGGCGCCGGGGCGTGGCCCGCGGAGTGGGCGGGCCGGATCGAGTACCGCGACCAGCTCCTGGCACGGGGGACGGAGTGGGACGGCTGACGGCATGCCGGACGGCGCGGCGCTGCGGGCGGCCGGGCTGCCGGATCTCGGCCTCGGCGCGGTGACCGACGGCGAAGGCGACCCGCTGGTCTTCGCGGCGGTCTCCGGCGCGCATCTGTACGGCTTCCCGGCCCGCGACTCCGACGTGGGCCTGCGCGGGGCGCACCTGCTGCCCACCGCGGCCCTGGTCGGGCTGCGGGAGCCGGACGAGACCCGCTCCTGGACGGCGGACCGGGACGGCGTCGAGCTGGACCTCGTCACCCACGACCTGCGCAAGTGCGCGCGGCTGATGCTGCGGCGCAACGGTTGCGTACCGGAGCAGCTCCTCTCGCCCCTGGTGGTGCGCACGAGCGCGGTGCACGAGGAACCGGTGGCGCCGGCGCCCGCCGTCCTCACCCGTCACCACGCCCACCCCTACCGGGGTTTCGCGAACACCCGGTGGCGCCTCTTCGAGAAGGCCGAGGCGGAGCACGGGCCCGTCGCCGAGCTGGTGGACGCGGCGCGGCTGCGGGCGGACGGGGCGGAGCTGCACGGCCGGCTGGACGCGGCGCAGTCGGCCTCCGCGCTGCCGGACGCCCCGGCGGCCACGACGCGCTACACGACCTCGTCGTACGCGCCCGGCTCCGCACAGCGGAGCGCTGACGCGCGTCGGGTGCGGTGGAGGAAGTCCTCGACGCGGCGGCGGTCGGGCTCCGGCGGCAGCGGGGAGCCCGGCTCGGCGGCCGTGGCCTGCTCGGCCAGTACGGCCGTCCGGCGCTCGACCTCGCTCCAGGGGACCTCGCCGCGCTTGACCGCGAGCAGTTCCTCGCGCGCCGCGCCGACGTCCGGCGTCAGGACGCCCGTACGCAGCAGGTCACGGGCGGTGCGCAGCAGCCGCAGCAGGTGCATCGCGTGTTTCCAGCGGGGCGCCCCGTACTGCCGTACGTCCGCCTCCAGCTTCTTGAGCTGGCCGGCCGCGTAGCCGACGAAGGTGCGGTGCACCTGGCGGGAGAGGAACGCGCCGCGCAGCGCGAGCAGTTCGCGGCCGGTGGCGTCGGCGTGCTCGACGAGGGGGGAGTGCAGGCACTCCAGGATGTTCGGGTTGGCGCGCAGCGCCAGGTCGCAGAAGCGCTCCAGCTCCCAGGAGAACTCCTCCTCGCGCGGCCCCTCCACATGCGTGGGCGGCTTGTCGAAACGCCAGAACAGCGGGGTGGGCGCGAGGTAGACCCCGCGCCGGTCGGTGTCGCTGGCGTCGGTGGCCAGGCCGAAGGCGCGCGAGCCCGTCACGCAGGCGTAGACGGTGTGACCGGTGACCAGGGCGTGGCCTGCGGCTGAGGACGGCATGAGCGGCATTGTGGCTGGTGGGAGCGGTCGGCGCCAGCCGGTTTCGGGTGGCGGAAACCCCGCGCATCGGTACGTTGGAAAGAAGTCACTCGTCGCGCGGGCCTCATCGACATTGCCGGCAATTCGCGGAAGGGCACGGACATGACGGGATCACCAGACCTCGGGAGACTGATGGGCGGGCTGCCCGGTGGCAGCCGGGGCGGCGCGGCAGGAAACCTCGTCGGATCGCTGCTGGGGGCGCTCGGCGGCACCGGGCCCCATGGACACGGCGGCGGCCCCGGAGGCCAGGGCGGTGGCATACAGCTCGTGCTCGGCAAGCTCCTCCAGGGGGAGCTGGGACGGCAGGCGCACTCCTGGGTGGGGCGCGGCGCCAACGAACCGGTCACCCCCGAGCAGGTCGCCCAGGCGCTGCCCGGCGAGACGCTGGAGCGGATCGCCGAGGAGCACGGTGTCAGCGCCCAGGAGGCGGCACAGCAGCTCGCGCACACCCTGCCGCAGGCCGTGGACCGGCTGACCCCCGACGGCCGGATACCGCAGGACCCCGCCCTCCAGGACCTCGTCGCCCGCCGCCACCGGATCGCCGGACGGCGCTAGAGAGGTTCTGCGGTACCGCACGAAACGCGGTCACGTGTCTCGTACCCGGCCGGTCCGTGTCTCGCGGACCGGCCGGCGTCGTGCCGCGGCCCCGGACCTGGCTAGGCTGACGGGGAGGAAGACGGCGGCCGGCGCGGGGCGCGTGCCGGGCGCCGTACACGGATTTCTGGGGAGCGGTGACGTGGCGGTACGAGCGGTACGCGGGGCCGTGCAACTGGAGCGGGACGAAGCCGGGCATCTGCACGAGCAGGTGTCCGCGCTGCTGACGGCCGTCCTGGAGCGCAACGGCCTGGTCCCGGACGACCTGATCAGTGTGTGGTTCACCGCCACCCCCGATCTGCACAGCGACTTTCCCGCGGCCGCCGCCCGCAGGCTCGGCATCACCGACGTCCCGCTGATCTGCGCGCAGGAACTGGACGTCGCCGGCGCCATGCCGCGCGTGGTGCGCGTCCTCGCGCACGTCGAGACCGACCGCACCAAGGCCGAGGTCGCGCACGTCTACCTCGGTGCCGCCGGGGCCCTGCGGAAGGACATCGCCCAGTGAGGACCGCGCTCGTCGTCGGCACCGGCCTGATCGGTACCTCCGTCGCTCTCGCGCTGCACGCCCGCGGCGTCCAGGTGTACCTGGCCGACCACGACCCGGCGCAGGCCGAGACCGCCGCCGCGCTCGGCGCGGGCACCGCCGAGGAGCCGCCGGGCCCGGTCGACCTGGCCGTGGTGGCCGTACCGCCCGCCCATGTCGCGCCGACGCTGGCCGCGGCGATCCGGCGCGGCGCCGCCCGTGCCTACCTCGACGTCGCCAGCGTCAAGGGCGGCCCGCGCCGTGATCTGGAGGCGATGGGCTGCGACCTGTCGGCGTACCTCGGCACCCACCCGATGGCGGGCAAGGAGCGCTCCGGACCGCTCGCCGCGACCGCCGACCTCTTCGAGGGGCGGCCCTGGGTCCTGACCCCGTCCGAGGGCGGCGACACCGAGGTGCTCAACCTGGCGCTGGAGCTGGTCGCGCTGTGCCGCGCGGTGCCCGTGGTCATGGAGGCGGACGCCCACGACCGGGCCGTGGCCCTGGTCTCGCACACGCCGCAGCTCGTCTCCAGCCTGGTCGCCGCCCGCCTCCAGGGCGCGGACGAGACCGCCGTACGGCTGTGCGGCCAGGGGATCAGGGACGTGACGCGGATCGCCGCGTCCGCGCCCCGGATGTGGATGGACATCCTCTCCGCCAACCCGGGGCCGGTCGCCGATGTGCTCAGCGAGGTCTCGGCCGACCTGGAGCAGACCGTACGGGCGCTGCGCGCGCTGGAGGCGGCCGACGAGGACGAGCGGGCCGAGGGCGCGCGCGGCGTCGAGGACGTGCTGCTGCGCGGCAACGCGGGCCGCGAGCGGGTGCCGGGCAAGCACGGCGCCGCCCCGGCCGCGTACGAGATCGTCGCGGTGCACATCGGTGACCAGCCCGGCGAGCTGGCCCGCGTCTTCTCGGACGCCGGCCGGGCCGCGGTCAACATCGAGGACGTACGCATCGAGCACGCCACCGGTCAGCAGGCGGGCTTCATCCAGCTCATGGTCGAACCGCAGGCGGCGCCGATACTGGCGGCGGAGCTGCGCGAGCGGGGCTGGTCGATCCGCCAGTAGCCGGGTCCGGGGCCCGGGGTGGGGGCCGGGCTCCGGCGGCCGGGGCGACGGGCTGCACGGGGCGCCGCTGCCAGCCAGTAACCTTGTGCGGGGCCCCGAGCAGCGGCCCCCGTCCCGCCCCGTGATCGAGGAAGGTGCCCGACACCGTGGAAACCCCCGCCCGGACCGCCCCGGCTGCAGTGATTGTCGCCATCGACGGCCCCGCAGGCACGGGCAAGTCCAGCACCTCCAAGGCCGTCGCCGCCAAGCTGGGGCTCGGCTACCTGGACACCGGTGCCCAGTACCGCGCGATCACGTGGTGGATGCTGAGCAACGGCCTCGACGTGCACGACGCCGTGGCCGTGGCGGACGCCTCGGCCAAGCCCACGATCGTCTCCGGCACCGACCCGGCCGCACCGACGATCACCGTGGACGGCCTGGACGCCGCCGGTCCGATCCGCACCCAGGAGGTCACCTCGGCCGTCAGCGCCGTCAGCGCCGTCCCCGAGGTACGGACCCGGATCACCGAGTTGCAGCGCGAGATCGCCGCCGGGGCCCCGGCGGGCATCGTCGTCGAGGGCCGGGACATCGGCAGCACAGTGCTGCCCGACGCCGACCTGAAGATCTTCCTCACCGCGTCGCCGGAGGCCCGCGCGGCCCGCCGCAGCGGTGAGCTGACCGGCAAGGAGGCCGCCGACCTGGCGGCCACCCGCGAGGCCCTGGTCAAGCGGGACGCGGCCGACTCCAGCCGCAAGACCTCGCCGCTGGCCAAGGCGGCCGACGCGGTCGAGGTCGACACCACCGACCTCACGCTGGAGCAGGTCATCGAGTGCGTGGTCACCCTGACCGAGGCGGCGATGGCCGCGAAGGCGGCGCGGTGACGCGCGGCGGACGGGCCGCGGCCGGCGACCGGCTGCCCAGCGCGGCCGGCGCGGCGGTCGGGCGGCGGATCGGCATCGGCCTGATGTACGGGCTGTGGAAGCCGCGGGTGCTGGGCGCCTGGCGGGTGCCGACCACCGGGCCGGTGATCCTCGCGGTCAACCACGCACACGGCCTGGACGGCCCGATGCTGATGGGCACCGCGCCGCGGCCGGTGCACTTCCTGATCAAGAAGGAAGCGTTCGTCGGCCCGCTGGACCCGTTCCTGCGCGGCATCGGCCAGGTCAAGGTGGACCGCTCGGGCACCGACCGCAAGGCCGTCACCGACGCGCTGGCCGTGCTGGCGAACGACGGTGTGCTGGGGATCTTCCCCGAGGGCACCCGGGGCGAGGGCGACTTCGCCTCGCTGCGCGCGGGCCTGGCGTACTTCGCGGTGCGCTCCGGCGCGCCCGTGGTGCCGGTGGCCGTGCTGGGCAGCGCGGAGCGCCGCAGCCGGGCGATAAAGGCGGTGCCGCCGCTGCGCAGCCGCGTGGACGTCGTCTTCGGCGCGGCGTTCGCGGCGGGTGACGGCAGCGGACGGCGTACCCGTACGGCGCTGGACGCGGCGACGACGCGCATACAGGAGCGGCTGACCGCTCACCTTGCCCAGGCCAGGCGCCTGACCGGGCACTGAACGAGACTTGAACGGCGGCCCGCGGACGAGCGGGCACCGATGACGGAGAACGAGGAACGGACTTCATGAACGACCAGACCCCCACCGGCGACGAGCACGGTGCGCTTGGTGACGCCGAGTACACGGAGTTCATGGAGCTCGCCGCGCAGGAGGGCTTCGACCCGGAGGAGGTCGAGGGCGACATCGCCGCGGCCGGGCACGGCCCGCTGCCCGTCCTCGCCGTCGTCGGCCGCCCCAATGTCGGCAAGTCGACCCTGGTGAACCGCATGATCGGCCGCCGCGAGGCGGTCGTCGAGGACAAGCCCGGCGTCACCCGGGACCGGGTCACCTACGAGGCCGACTGGAACGGCCGCCGCTTCAAGGTCGTCGACACCGGCGGCTGGGAGCAGGACGTACTGGGCATCGACGCCTCCGTGGCGATGCAGGCCGAGTTCGCGATCGAGGCCGCCGACGCGGTGGTCTTCGTCGTGGACGCCAAGGTCGGCGCCACCGACACCGACGAGGCCGTCGTCAAGCTGCTGCGCCGGGCCGGCAAGCCCGTCGTGCTGGTCGCCAACAAGGTGGACGGGCCGTCCGGCGAGGCGGACGCGGCCATGCTGTGGTCGCTGGGCCTCGGTGAGCCGCACCCGGTCTCCGCGCTGCACGGCCGCGGCACCGGCGACATGCTGGACGCCGCCCTCGACGCGCTGCCCGAGGCGCCCGAGCAGACCTTCGGCGCCCCGCTCGGCGGGCCGCGCCGGATCGCGCTGATCGGCCGCCCGAACGTCGGCAAGTCCTCCCTGCTGAACAAGGTCGCCGGCGAGGAGCGGGTGGTCGTCAACGAGGTCGCGGGCACCACCCGCGACCCGGTCGACGAGCTGATCGAGCTGGGCGGCAAGACCTGGAAGTTCGTGGACACCGCGGGCATCCGCAAGCGCGTCCACCTCCAGGAGGGCGCGGACTACTACGCCTCGCTGCGTACCGCGGCCGCCGTGGAGAAGGCCGAGGTCGCGGTCGTCCTGATCGACGCGAGCGAGTCCATCAGCGTCCAGGACCAGCGGATCATCACCATGGCCGTGGAGGCGGGCCGCGCGCTGGTCATCGCGTACAACAAGTGGGACCAGCTCGACGAGGAGCGCCGCTTCTACCTGGAGCGGGAGATCGAGCGGGACCTCGTGCAGATCCCGTGGGCGATGCGGGTCAATGTCTCGGCGCGCACCGGTCGGCACATGGACAAGCTCGTCCCGGCGATCGAGACCGCGCTGGAGGGCTGGGAGACCCGCGTGCCCACCGGCCGGCTGAACGCCTTCCTCGGGGAGATCGTCGCCGCCCACCCGCACCCGATCCGGGGCGGCAAGCAGCCGCGCATCCTCTTCGGCACCCAGGCGGGCACCAAGCCGCCGCGCTTCGTGCTCTTCGCCTCCGGCTTCCTGGAGGCCGGCTACCGCCGCTTCGTCGAGCGCCGGCTGCGTGAGGAGTTCGGCTTCGAGGGGACGCCGATCCACATCTCCGTACGGGTGCGCGAGAAGCGCAGCAAGAAGAAGTAGCCGCCGCTTCGGCGACGGATGACGGTGGCGGGGCGGCCCTTGAGGGTCCGCCCCGCCACCGTTCGCGTACGCGCGGGCGTAGGGGCCGGTCAGTGGCCGTGCGGTCGGTACTCGCGGGGCGCCGGCGGCAGCGCCGGGGGGAAGTGGCCCCGGTGGTGGCCGCCCGCGTGGTGCGGGTGGCCGTGGTACGGCTGGCGGGAGACCGGCTCCCAGTGGCCGGCCGACGGGAGGTGGCCGGTCGCGCTGGTCGTACGGCCCCAGATGCTCCGCATCGCCTCGGCGCTCAGCCCTTCCTCGCCGCTCCGGTCCCCCGGGAGCGCCCGGAAGGAACGGCGGTACTCGGCGTACAGCGCGTCGTAGATCGGCGTGGCCGAGGCGGGGGCGGCGTGGGGGGCCGCCATGGTCGCCGTGGTCGCGTCGTGCGACGGGCGCATGCCGGGGATCTGGTAGGGATACGGGACGCGGGAGGAGGGGTCGTATGGGTGCACGTCTGTGCCAACGACCCGGATGCTCCCGGGATGCGGGCTCTGCGAAGAATCGGCTGATCGGAGGGGAGTGCGACCGGCTCACGACCCGCCCGCGGAACCGGCTCCCCGGGGCTGTCCGCTGCACCGCCCCGGCCCCGCCCGGTACGGGTAGGCCGCCCCGCGCCGCCCGGAGTGAGCGGGGCGCGAAGCGGCCGGGAGGTGGTGGGGAGAGGGGCCCGGCGGGGGCCGGGCACCGGCTGCGCGGGGGTCAGGTGCCCGCCAGGGGCATCGAGGCGGCCACCAGCTTGCCCTCGGCGGCGGCCTTCTCCATGGCCTCGCGCATCAGGTCCTCCCGCGGCTGGTGACCGACGGCGCCCACCGGGGCCGCGTACACCAGGACGGTCTGCGCCTTGGCGGCGGCGGAGCGCCAGCCGTCCGAGACGGGCAGCGGCTGGTGCGCCTGCCACCAGGAACTGGTCTGGCCGCCGTCGCCGCCCGGCTGGAGGATGGCGTGCAGTTGCCCGGCGGCCAGCAGCACCGACCAGCCCGGGTTGGGGGCGGGCAGGACGGCCATGTCCGCCACCGGGGCGAAGCCGTGCTCCAGGAGCAGCGGGAGGAACATGTCGCCCGGCTCGGTGGAGCCGGGGCGGGCGATGGGACCGGCGGGCTCGACGACCAGCGCCGGCCGCAGGTCGTCCTCGACCAGGACCAGGCCGCAGGTGACACCGAGTGTCGCCTGCCGGTGCTCGCCGGGGAGGGCGGCGAACGGGGTGGCGGGCGGCGGCCCCGCGGGCGGCTCGGCGTGGCCGTCCTCGCCGGTGATGGAGCGCACGGCGCCCTGGAGCTGCTCCTCGGAGACCGGCACGACCTGCGAGGGGATGCACGACGCGTGGGCGAAGGCGAGCACCGCGGTCTCCTCGCCCACGAACAGGACGGTGCTGGTCCGCTCCTGCTCGCTGTCGCCGGGGGTGCGGCAGGAGGTGCAGTCGTAGTTGCCGGGGGCGTTGCCACCGGCCAGCAGGCGGTCGGCTTCTTCGTCACCGATCTCGGCGCGAACGTCGTCACTGACGTCGAGCATGCGCGGCACGGATGGCTCCTCGATCGTTGCGCGGGCTGCCGGGGGGTCCCCGGCTCGTACCAGGACAACGGGCGATCTGTGGCAGGAGTCACGCGCGGCCGGGTACGGAATCGAACCGTTCGAAGCGGAGTGTGAGATATCCGCCGGAAGCCCTCACTCCATGTCAACTCGTGCAGCGGACAAGGAAGTTGGGGTGGTGAGGTGGGTCACAGATCATTTGGTCGCCGGGGTGACAAATGCGGAAATCGAGGAATCAAGTGGGTGGCCTGTTTTGGCTGATACCTCCGGTAACGCCCGACTGGCCAGGCAGGACGGCAGCGCGGTTGATAACAGCGCGTGAGCCTCCCTACATTCACCGGCCGTGTGCACCGAGCACCACCCGGGGACGCCCGCCGTCCGCACCGTCCGCCGGCCCGCACCACGGCCGGCCCGCCACACCGGACCCGGCACACCAGCCGAGCCGGGTGGCACCGGATGCACCGTACGCAGCACCACCGAGCACGACCGGCACCACCCCGCGGCGGGCGGGGTGCCGCGGTCCGGGGACGCAAGACGCGTCCGCGCCGCGTCACCAGGGGGACTCCCGGGGTCGTGGAGAGGGATTCCATGCCTTTTTCGAAGGGCGTCATACGCCGTGACATCGCCGCGCTCGCCGGGGCGGCCCTGGTGGCCCCGCTCGCGCTGGTGGCCGCCACCGCCGGACCGGCGCAGGCGGCGGACGGCGGAGTGTGGGACCGCATCGCCCGCTGCGAGAGCGGCGGCAACTGGCACATCAACACCGGCAACGGCTTCTCGGGCGGTCTGCAGTTCACCAACAGCACCTGGCGCGCGCACGGCGGCACGGCCTACGCGCCGACGGCCGCCGGGGCCAGCCGGGCCCAGCAGATCGCCGTGGCCTCCCGGGTCCAGGCGTCGCAGGGCTGGGGCGCCTGGCCGACCTGCGCCGCCCGTGCCGGTGCGTACGGGAGCGCGCCCAAGGCGCCGAAGGCGTTCCGCTCCGGCCAGAGCGGCGGCAAGCGGTACGTGCAGAAGGACGTACGCCGGGATGTGGGCGCCAAGGCCGGCAAGAAGGCACGCGGCACACACGCCGACCGCGGCAGGGCGCGGGCCGGCGGCGGATACACGGTGCGGCAGGGCGACACGCTCAGCCGGATCGCCGCCGCGCACCACGTGAGCTGGCGTCAGCTCTACGTCGCCAACCGGGCCGTCGTCGGCGGCAACCCGAACCTGATCATCCCGGGGCAGCGGCTCACGGTCTGAGCCACGGGGCCGCCGCGCGGCACGCGCGGGCCGGCCGGACGGCCCCGCCCCGGCGCCCGTCCGCCGAACGCCCCACCCGGCCGTCCACCGACCGGGTGGGGCGTCGCGCTGCCCGGCGCGGCGGCGCCGGTACCCGCCCGCCCCTGTTTAGCGTGACCCGATGTCCCATTCTTTTCGGGCGCTGATGCCCAAGCGTCTCGCGAACACCGGCCGTCGCAGAGCGGTCGTCCTGTCCCTCGTCCCGGCTGTCGTCCTGCTGTGCGTGCCCGGCGGCGCGCAGGCGCGGGATGCGGCACGCACCCTGCCGTCCCCGGCGGGCTGCTCGCTCAGCAAGGGTCCGTGGAACTGCATCGCCGAGTGCGAGAGCGGCGGTGACTGGCGCAAGAACACCGGCAACGCGTTCTACGGCGGACTGCAGTTCCGGCAGTCGACCTGGAAGCAGTACGGCGGTCTGGCCTACGCGCCGCGTGCCGACCTCGCCACCCGTAAGGAGCAGATCGCCGTCGCCGAACGGGTGCGGCGCACGCAGGGCTGGTCGGCCTGGCCGTACTGCGCCAAGCGGTACGGGCTCGGCAAGCGGGACCGGGCGCTGTCCGGGCTCACCGGCTGGGCGGTGGGCCCGGGCTGGTGAGCCCGGTGAGGCGGGCCGCCGCGGCCGCCTCGGCCGGTTCGCCGGCGAAGGCGACGGTGCCGCGCCGCAGGACGTACGCGACCGTGGCGGCGCGGCGCAGGGCGGGCGGCAGCGCCTGCTCGGCGACGAGGACGGTGCGCCCGGCGGCCGCGAGGTCGCCGAGCAGCGCGTGCGTCCGTGCCGTGGCGGCCGGTGACATGCCCTGGGTCGGCTCGTCGAGGAGGAGCAGCCGGGCGGCCCCGGCCAGCGCGCGGGCCACGGCGAGCATCCGCTGCTCGCCGCCGGAGAGGGTGCCCGCGCGGCGGCCGAGCAGCGCGCGCAGCTCCGGGTAGGCCGCCAGGGCCGGTCCGGCGGCACCGTCCGGCGCGGCGAGTTCGAGCTGCTCGCCGACGGTGAGCGTGCCGAACACGGCGCCGCGGTCGGGCACCAGGGTCAGCCCGCGGCGCGCGCGGGCGTGCGCGGGCAGCCGGGTGACGTCCGTTCCGCGCCACAGCACGCGTCCGGCGGTGAGCGGCACGGTTCCCGCGAGGGCGCGCAGGACCGTGGTGCGGCCGGAACCGTTGCGGCCCAGGAGCACGGTGACGCGGGCGCGGGGCACGGCCAGGTCGACGCCGTGCAGGGCCTCCAGGGAGCCGTACCGGACGCGGGCCGCGCACAGGGCCGTCTCGACGCTCATGCCACCGCCGCCGTCGCCGTCGTGGTCGCCGTCCCGCTCCGCCGCGCCCCGCGCCCCGTACGCCGCCGCCCGGTCACGGCCGCGGCTCCGCCAGGACGCGCCGGGCGGGGCCCCGGGTCACGATCCGGCCCGCCGCCATCGCGTAGACCGTGTCGGCCAGCCCGGCGACCAGGTCGAGGTCGTGCTCGACGACGAGCAGGGCCGTGCCGTCGGCCGCCACGGCGCGCAGCACGGCGGCCAGCGCGGCCACCTCGGCGCCGTCCAGGCCCGCGGCGGGCTCGTCCAGCAGGAGGGTGCGCGGGCGGCCGGCGAGGGCGCGGGCCAGCTCGACGCGGCGCAGGGTGCCGGTGTCCAGCCCGGCGACGGGCGTGGCGCGCAGCGGCCCGCCGAGGGAGAGCAGCTCCAGCGCCCGGCCGGTGGCGGCGGCCGGGTCCGCGACGCCGCTCCGCTCGGCGCCGACCCGGACGTTCTCGGCCACTGTCATCCCCTCGAACACGGCGAGCTGCTGGAAGGTCCGGGCCAGTCCGAGGCGGGCCCGGACGTGCGCGGGGCGGTGGGTGATGTCGGCCCCGTCGAGCAGCACCCGGCCCGCGGCGGGGCGCAGGGTGCCGCACAGACAGTGGAACAGGGTGCTCTTGCCCGCGCCGTTGGGCCCGATGAGCGCGGTGATCCGGCCCGGCGCCACGGCCAGGTCGACACCGTCCAGGACGGTGAAGCCGTCGTATCGGGCCTGGAGGGCACGGGCGGTGAGACGGCCGGCGGGGCGGTGGGAAACGGGGGGTACGGGAGCGGCAGGCGGGGGAGGGGGCAGCGGCTTGCGGAGGGCGGGCCCGGGTGAGCGCGGGGGCGGGGCCGGGGCGCGGGATTCGGGGACGCGCCCTTCGGCCATACGGTCCGCCGGCGTGCGCACCGGCGCCAGCCGCCCCCGTATCCGCTCGCCCAGAGGAGTCAGCCGTGGCTCGACGGTGCCGGTCAGGCGGGCGGCGGCGGCGCGGGCGGCGGCGTACGGGCCGTCCGGGAGCCGTCCGGCGAGCACGGCGAGTACGCCGATCACCGCGGCCGCCGCGCCGCCTTCGGCCCCCGAGTCCAGGCCGACCAGCAGCACCGCCGCGGCGGGCGCCCCCAGCAGGCTGTCGGCGCCCAGGACGAGGGCGGCCGCGAACCACAACAGGCCGCGCACCGGGTCGTAGGACGCCGGATCGAAGGCGCGCAGCGCCATGCCGAGCATGCCGCCGCCCAGCGCGGCCAGGGCGGCGCCCGCCGCGAAGGCCGCCAGTTTCAGGGCCGGTACGGGGACCCCGGCGGCGGCCGCCCCCGGCTCGTGGTCGCGCATCGCGGCCAGCGCGCGCCCGGTACGGCCGCGGCGCAGCGCCGCCACGGCGAGCAGTGCGAGGCCGAGCAGGGCCAGTTCGAGGACGTAGTACGCGCGGTCGTCGGCGAAACCGGCGGGGCGGTCGAGGGCGAGCCCGGCGGTGGCGTACGGCTGGGCGAAGACGAACCGGCTGACGGCGACGCCGAAGGCGAGGGTGGCCAGGGCCGTCGCGAGGCCGTGCCGCCGCAGCGCGGGCCGGCCGGTGAGCAGGCCGAGCGGCGCGGTCAGCAGGACGGCCAGCAGCAGGGCGGGGAGCCCGGGGACGGCCGGCAGGCCGGGGAAGCGGCCGGCCGCGAGCAGCGCGGTGAACAGGGCGCCCAGCCCGGCGTACGCGGCCTGGCCGAGGGAGATCTGGCCGCCGCGCCCGGTGACGACGACCAAGGAGAGCAGCACCACGGCGAGCGCCGGTACCTGGACGGCGGTGCGCAGATCGCCGCCCGCGAAGCCCAGGGGCAGCAGGAAGAGGATGCCGCAGACCAGCCAGGCGCGGCCGTCGTGGTCCGGCAGCCGGCCGGTGCGCAGGGCCGGCGTGGTGCCGTGGGGCGCGTCCGGGGCGCGGGGGACGCCGAGGCCGCGCAGGGCCGGGGCGGCGGCGAGCAGGGCCACGACGAACAGGTTGGCGCCGACGGCCTGGACGAGCGGTTCCAGGCTGCCGCCCGGGTGCAGCCGGGTGAGCTGGCTCTGCGCGACACCGATCGCCAGGGCCACCGCCACCGCCACCGGCAGGCTGCGCAGCCCGGCCGCCACCGCGACCGCCATCACCTCCATGACGAGCAGCGGCAGCCCGTACGGGTCCAGCCGCAGCAGCGGGGCCAGCAGCACGCCCGTCAGCCCGGCGGTGCAGGACCCGAAGGCCCAGCCCGCGGCGGCGACCCGGTCGGCGTCGATGCCGCCGAGGACGGCGAGCGGGCGGTTGTCGACGACGGCGCGCAGTGCGCGTCCGAAGCGGGTCCAGCGGGTGACGGCGGCGACCCCGGCGGCCAGGGCGACGGCCGTGCCGAGCTGCACCCAGGGGTCGTCGGGCAGCAGCGCGGGCGCGTCCGCGCGCGCCCCCGGGCCCCACGCCAGTCCCGCGCCGCCGACCAGGAGGACGAAGACGCCGAGGGAGGCGACCAGGGTGCGGGCCGGGCCGGCGCCCCGCACGGACAGCGGGCGGAAGACGGCGCGGTCCAGGACGAGCCCGATGCCCGGGGCGACGACGAGGAGGGTGACGGCGGCGGCGAGCGGCAGCGGCCAGTTCCAGCCGACCGCCAGTTGCCGCAGGACGTGGGCGCACACCATGGCGACGGCGCCGTGCGCGAAGTTCAGCACGCCGGTGGCCCGGTAGGTGACGATCAGTCCGATGCCGGTGAGCGCGGCGGCGCTGCCCACCGCGAGCCCCGCCAGGGTGAGGTCGTACGAGAGCGAGCTCACCGCCGGGCGCCGGTGCGCGGGGCGTCCGGCTCGCAGACGGGGCACGGCGCGGGCGGTGGGCCGTCCGCTGCCGGGGCCCCGTCGTCGGCGGGCCGGGCGTCCGGACGCCCGGTCACGAGGGGGCAGTCGGGCCGGTGCAGGAGCGTTCCGCCGGGGACGGTGAGGAGCGGCCCGGCGGCGTCCGCCCCGGCCTGCCGCGCGACAGGCGCCCCGGAGGCGTCCGGCGGTGTCCCGTCGTCCCCGTACGTCACCAGCAGCCCGTACAACTCCTCGACGCGCGCCGCCGCCAGGCCCTGGTCACCCCGCGCCACCAGCACGGCACCCGCGATGATCAGGGCGGCGCCCGGGATCGAGCAGGACGCCAGGAACGGGATCTGACGCTCGGCGAACCGCTCGCCCGAGACGCCGTACCAGCCGACCGCGCACAGCACCGCCCCGCCCGCCAGCGCCGCCCAGCCGCCCCACAGGGCCGGCCGCGCCCCGAACCGTGTTCGCGCGTCGCGCATCACGCCCCCTCGCGGCTTTCGGTGAATGCCTGCACTATGCCCTGTGGAGACAGCACCTAGAAGGCTTGTGCCAGACCGGCTCCGGGCGGTCGCGACGACAGGCGGTGGTGTACATGACGGTCCGTGGGGGGCGTGCGCGGCGGGCCCCGGCGCTGGCGGCAGCGGTGCTGCTGATGACGGCCGGAGCGGCGGGTTGCGGTGACGCCGAGGACAGCGGGCAGCGCGCGCCCAGCGGGGCGTCCTCCGGCCCGGAGGGCTCCCGCACGGGGGCGGCGACCGCCGGTTCGCCGTCGTCCACGGGTGGCGAACCGGCCGATCCGGCCGCCGCCGAGCGGCAGATCAAGGAGAACTGGCGGAAGTTCTTCGACCCGAAGCTGTCCAACGCCGAGAAGGCGAAGTACCTCCAGGACGGCGAGGACCTCCAATTGCTGCTGGAAGCGTTCAACGGCGACCAGCGGGGGCAGCAGGTCGCGGCGCGGGTGTCCGCCGTACGGTTCACCTCGGCGACCGCGGCCGACGTGACGTACAGCCTCACCCTCAAGGGCGCCACCGCGCTGCCGAACGCCAAGGGCGCCGCCGTCCAGCAGGACAAGGTGTGGAAGGTGTCGCTCAAGACGCTGTGCGCGCTGGTGGGCATGAGCGGCAATGCGGACGCGCCGGGCTGCTGAGGCGGCCGGGGCCGCCGCCGCGGCGCTGCTGCTCGCGCTGACGTCGGCCTGCGGCAGCAGACTGCCCGAGAGCGACTTCGAACACCGCGGCACCGCGCCCGCCACCGGCCGGGCACCGGAGCCGATCGTCGTCGGGATCATCACCAGCACGACGAGCCCGGTGGGCGGCGAGGCGTTCACCGGCCCCCGGGACGGCGCGCTCGCCCACTTCGAGGCGCTCAACGCCCGGGGCGGCGTCAACGGCCGGCCGGTGCGCGCCGTCACCTGCGACGACGGCGGCAGCGGGGTCGGCAACAACGAGTGCGTGCGGAAGCTTCTCACCGAGGACAAGGTGTTCGCCCTGGTCGCGACCACCGCGCTGGACTACGCGGGCGCGCCCCGGGTCTCCGCCGCGGGCGTCCCCGACATCGGGGGGCAGCCGGTCGGCGCCGCGTACGACACGTACCCCCACCTGTACGGGATCTACGGCAGCCAGGCGCCGCGGGACGGCCGGGCGGCGGGCTGGGGCGGGACGCTGTACGGCGGCACGGAGGTCTACCGCTACTTCAAGCGCGTCCAGCGGGCCCGCACCGCCGCCGTGGTCTCCTACAACCAGGCGGCGTCGGCCGCGTACGCCCGGCTGATCGTGCGCGGTCTGGAGGCCGAGGGGTACGACGTGACCAGCGAGCAGGTGGACTTCGCGCTGCCCAACTTCCCCGCGGTCGCCGCCGGGCTGCGCGACCGGGGCGCCGATCTGGTCTTCGACGCGATGGACACGCACGGCAATGCGCAACTGTGCGAGGCGATGGACGCGGCAGGTGTCCGGCCGACCGCGAAGGTCACGAACGTACAGAACTGGTCGGACGCGGTCGCCAAGGACTACAAGGACTCCCCGGGCTGCCGCAATGCCCTCTGGGCCACCGGCGCCAGCCGCAACTACGACGATCCGGGGAGCGGGCCGGGCGGCGCGGCGGTTCGGGACTTCCGCGCCGGGATGGCCCGGTACGCCAAGGGGAAGCCGCTGTCGCAGTGGCAACTGGAGGGGTGGGCGGCGGCGATGTGGTTCGCCGACGCGGCACGCTCCTGCGGGGACCGGCTCACCCGCGCGTGCGTGGCGCGCTTCGTCGGGCAGGGCGCGCCCTACACCGCCCGGGGGCTGCTGCTCCCCGCCGCGTTCCGGCCCCGGCCCGAGCCCCCGGCCACCGACCGCACCTGCCTGTCGGTCGCCCGCTGGCGCGACTCGGCACACGGCGGCCGGGGCGGCTGGATCACCCAGGGCGACATGGACACCACCTGCTTCACCGTCCCCCAGCTTCCGTACCGGCCCTGAGCGACGGTGCCCGGAGCCCGGCCGCCGCCACCGGGCCGGCAGGCCGTCGCGCCCGGCAGTCCGCCCCGGCCGGTGCCGCCGGGCCGAGCCGGTGGCCGCATACCTGGTGACGGGACGCCCCGGGACGGCATAGCTTGTGGCGATACAGCACAGCACAGCACAGCACGGCACAGAACCGACGATCAACGGTTCGGGAAAGTTCCCAGACGCCGCTACCGATGTCCTAACTCTTTCGGAACAAGTTGGCCAAACGCCCCAACCCGGAACCCGGGAACACGGTCCAACCGTTCGACGGGGTGGACGACGGTACTCGTCCGCGGTGACCAAGGGATACGGGGACGGAATACGGGGACGGATGCACAGCTCATTCCTGATTCACCACGCCCACGGCACCGGCGGGACCGTCCGGACCGGCGCCCGGCCGGCGCGTTCCCGCCCGGAGCACGGGGCGTACGCAACCAAGGACGCGGCGCAGGCCGCTGTGAGAGGGGTGCGGAGGGTATGAACGCGTCGACGCAACTGCCCGTGACGGGCGCCGGGACGGCCGGTCCCGAAGCGGTCGCTCCCGTGCGGGCCGAAGCCACCACCACGGCCCCCGCCGGCCCGGACGCCATGGCCGCCGGCCGCGGTGTCCGCACGCCGTACGGAGCCGCGCAGCCGCTGCGCGCGGACTGCATCGCCGACTCCGCCGGCGGCCTGACCTTCGACATCACGGCCCCGCAGGGCACCAGGCCGGTCTGGAGCGCGGCGCTCGTCCTCAGCCCGCGCGACGGCACCGCCGACGAGGAGCTGCGGCTGCCGCTCGGCCCGAACGGTTCCGGCCGGCTGCGCGCCGTCCTGCCCAGCACCGTCGCGCTCCCCGAGGGCCGCTGGAACGCCTACGCCGACCTCGGCGACGGCCGCGGCCCGCAGCGGCTGCTGCCCGGCGTCAACGACCTGCGCTCGCTGGTGGACCGCCGCCCGCTCGCCGGGGTCGGCCGGCTCGGCGTACGCATCCCGTACACGACCAGATCCGGCAGCCTCGCGCTGCGGAGCTGGCTGCGCGGACCGCACGCCGAGGTCGGGGGCGTCCTCGTCGACGCCGGCGGCGTGACGGTGGCGGGCCGCCTCTACGGTGCCGCCCTCGGACCGGGCGCCCGCGCCGAGGCCACGACCCGCCGCGGCGCTCCGGGGGCGGACGGCGCGGTCTGCCGCATCACCGTCCCGCTCACCGGCGACGGCCCCGAATTCGCCTTCACCCTGCCCTACGCCCAGCTCGCCGAGCGCTGGGAGGGGGGCAGCGAGCGCTGGGACCTGTGGCTGCGCGCGGACGAGGAGGCCGAGCCGGTCCGGATCGCCCGGCTGCTCGACGACGTACCGGAGAAGAAGGAAGTCGTCACCCACCCGGCGCTGGCCGTCGGCTGCCCGTCGGGCCGGCTGAGCATCGGCCCGTCCTACACCCGGGACAACGACCTGACGGTCCGGGTCACGGGCGGCGGAGCGGACGGGACGGCCCCGGTCCGAACTTGACCGGACCCCGTCAGGCAGGACGCATAACACCGCACACCTGGGGCACTCGGAGCAGCGGAGGTGCGATACACATGGTTCCTGTTCTTCTGGTACTGCTTCTGGCCGTGATCCTGTTCGGCGCGGGTTTCGCGCTCAAGGCCCTGTGGTGGGTGGCCATCGCGGTTCTCGTCGTATGGCTGCTCGGCTTCCTGTTCCGTTCGACGAGTGCGGGCGGTGGTCGCACACGCTGGTACCGGTGGTGACCCGATAGATCCGGTCCGTAGCCGTCCGCATGCCCTGCCAGACTGCCCGGCATGTTGGAGACCTCGGCACGACTTCTGCGCCTGCTCTCGCTTCTGCAGGCGCACCGCGAGTGGACGGGCGCGGATCTCGCCGACCGGCTCGGCGTGACTCCGCGCACCGTCCGCCGCGACATCGACCGCCTGCGCGAACTGGGTTACCCCGTCCACTCGGCCCCCGGCACCGCCGGGGGCTATCGACTGGGCGCGGGCGCCGAACTGCCACCGCTGCTCCTCGACGACGAGGAGGCGGTGGCAGTCGCCGTCGGGCTGCGCACCGCCGCGGCCGGCGGCGTCGAAGGCATCGAGGAGACCTCCGTACGGGCCCTGGCCAAGCTGGAACAGGTACTGCCCCACCGGCTGCGGCGCCGCGTCGGCGCCCTCAACGCCTTCACCGTCCCCATGCTCGGCCGCCCGGGGCCCCGGGTCGACGCCGCCGTCCTCACCGAACTGGCCCATGCCTGCCGGGACAGCGAACGGCTGCGCTTCGACTACGTCGGCCACGACGGCACGACCGGCCGCCGCACCGTCGAGCCGCACCGCCTGGTGTCCGCGCAGCGCCGCTGGTACCTCGTCGCCTGGGACGTGGACCGCGGGGACTGGCGGACGTTCCGCGCCGACCGCATCACCCCCGCCCCGCCGCACGGCCCGCGCTTCACCCCGCGCCCGGCCCCGGCCGACGACCTCGCCGCGTACGTCTCGCGGGGCGTGTCCACGCACGCGTACGCCGAGCGGGCCACCCTGGTGCTGCACGCCTCCGCCGAGGAGGCCGCCCAGCAGATCACCCCGTCCGACGGTGTCCTGGAACCGCTCGACGCGCACCGCTGCCTGCTGCACACCGGCGCGCACCGCCTGGACGTCCTGGTGATCCACGTCGTCCTGATGGGCTTCGACTTCGAGGTGCGCGAGCCGCCGGAGCTGACGGACCGGATCCGGGAGATCAGGGACCGGCTGACCCGGGCGCTGCATCCGGCTCCTTCGAAGGCCGCCCCGGCTCCTCCGGATCCTCCCGCGGCCCCGGGGCGTCCGGCGGGCTGAGCCGCGCGATGTCCGGGTGGTGCAGGTCGAAGGCGGGCGACTCCGAGCGGATGCGCGGAATGGTCAGGAAGTTGTGGCGGGGCGGGGGACAGGAGGTCGCCCACTCCAGGGAGCGGCCGTAGCCCCACGGGTCGTCCGTCGCCACCTTCGTGCCGTACTTCGTCGTTTTCCAGACGTTGTAGAGGAACGGCAGGGTGGACAGGCCGAGCAGGAAGGCGCCGACGGTCGAGAGGGTGTTGAGCGCGGTGAAGCCGTCGGCCGCCAGGTAGTCGGCGATCCGGCGCGGCATCCCCTCCACACCCAGCCAGTGCTGGACGAGGAAGGTGGTGTGGAAGCCGGTGAACAGTGTCCAGAAGTGCACCTTGCCCAGCCGCTCGTCGAGCAGCTTCCCGGTGAACTTCGGCCACCAGAAGTAGAAGCCGGCGAACATCGCGAACACGACCGTGCCGAAGACGACGTAGTGGAAGTGGGCCACGACGAAGTACGTGTCGGTGACGTGGAAGTCCAGTGGCGGCGACGCCAGGATGACCCCGGTCAGCCCGCCGAACAGGAAGCTCACCAGGAATCCGACGGCCCACAGCATCGGCGTCTCGAAGGACAGCGAGCCGCGCCACATCGTGCCGATCCAGTTGAAGAACTTCACGCCCGTCGGCACGGCGATCAGGAATGACATGAACGAGAAGAACGGCAGCAGCACCGCGCCCGTCGCGAACATGTGGTGCGCCCACACCACGACCGACAGCCCGGTGATCGCCATCGTCGCGCCGATCAGCATCACGTAGCCGAAGATGGGCTTCCGCGAGAAGACCGGAATGATCTCGGTGATGATGCCGAAGAACGGCAGCGCGATGATGTAGACCTCGGGATGCCCGAAAAACCAGAACAGGTGCTGCCACAGCAGTGCGCCGCCCCACTCGGCGTCGAAGACCATCGAGCCGAAGCGCCGGTCCGCCTCCAGCACCAGCAGCGAGGCCGCCAGCACCGGGAAGGCGATCAGCACCAGGATCGAGGTGAACAGCACGTTCCAGGTGAAGACCGGCATCCGGAACATCGTCATGCCCGGCGCGCGCATCCCGATGATGGTGGTGATGAAGTTGACCGAGCCGAGGATGGTGCCGAAGCCGGACAGCGCCAGCCCCATGATCCACATGTCGGCGCCGATACCGGGGGAGCGGACCATCGAGCTGAGCGGGGCGTAGGCGGTCCAGCCGAAGTTCGCGCCGCCCGTCGGCGTCAGCAGGCTGCCCAGCACGATCAGCCCGCCGAAGAGGAACAGCCAGTACGAGAGCATGTTCAGCCGCGGGAAGGCCACGTCGGGCGAGCCGATCTGCAACGGCATGATCTCGTTGGCGAAGCCCGCGAAGGCCGGGGTGGCGAACAGCAGCAGCATGATCGTGCCGTGCAGCGTGAACGCCTGGTTGAACTCCTCGTTCGTCAGGATCTGGAGCCCGGGCCGGGCCAGTTCGGCCCGCATCAGCAGCGCCAGCAACCCGCCGACCAGGAAGAAGCCGAACGCGGTGATCAGATAGAGATGGCCGATCTTCTTGTGGTCGGTGGTGGTCAGCCAGTCCACCACCACCGCGCCGGGCCGCCGCGCCCGCACCGGTTGCGGGCCGGCCTCCAGGGTGTCCGTACCCATCTGCGCCACCTCGTTCGCCAAGAAGCACCGGAAGCAGCCGGAGGCGCCGGTGCATACCGGAAGTCGTTGGGGGACGTGCTCAGGCTCAGCCATGATGGCCGTCCGGGCCCGGTCGCGCGAGGGGGCGTGCGCAGCCCGGCCGGATCATTGCGGCGGGCCGCGCGGGGCGGCACGGCGCTCACTCCCGGGGCAGCAGCGGGCCCAACGGCCCGAGGTCGAGGTTGAGTTCGTCCTTCCCGATGCCGTACCGCTCGCACAGCTCACCCATCCGCCGCTCCAGCAGCATCAGTGTCAGGCCGATCCGCTCCTCCTGATCCTCCGACAGATCGCCCTGGTCCACGCGGCGCAACGCCTGCCGCTCCATGAGCTGGTGCAGCAGTTCCACCACCGTCAGCACGAGCCGCACCAGGTCGCGCTCCACGGTGTCCTCGTCCAGTTCGACACGCCGGCTCACGGCGCCACCTCCTCCTCGGCTGCCTCGGACCTCATGACTCCAACTCCTCGAACGGCGAGGGAATGTTGGCGTTGACCGAGCTGATCAGGGCCCGCAGGTCGATCCGGACGAGATCCACCTCGGCGATGCGCAGGGTGAGGTCCCCCGCGATCACCGCGCCGCCCGCCAGCAGCCGGTCCAGCAGGTCGACCAGGGCGATCTGCCGTTCGGCCAGCGGGTTGTCCGGCTGCGGGCCGGCCACGGGCGATGTCATGGGGCACCGGCCCCGGTGGCCCGGCCCGCCTCCGGGGCCTGCGGCGGCTGGGCGAAGGAGTACGGTGCCCACGGCCCGGTCAGCTCGATCCGCACGCCCGGGCTGCGGTCCGCCAGCTCACCGACCAGGCCCGCGAACGCCCCGGCCTGCTCGCGGGGGATCAGATAGGCGCCGTTGAGCACGTTGCGGCCGCTGACCCCGGAGAGCCGGGCGTCCTGCGGACGGTGCAGCCGGCTGCGCTCGGCGAACTTGTCCAGCGCCTCGTGGGCGGCGCGGGCCAGCTCGTCGGCGCGCCGCTGGTTCTGCTCCTGGGCCTGCCGGTGGGCGAGCCGCCGGCGCAGGAAGTCCCGGCCCGAGCTGTCCGCGGGCGCCTGGCGGGCCGAACCGCCCGCGGGCACGGCCGGCTTGGCGGTCCCGGCGTCCTCGACGTACGCCTTGACGCCCCACTCCATCCGGCCGTCCAGGCTCACCAGCGCGCTCAGGAACTCCTCGGCGCGCTGCGCGAGCACCTGCCGGACCCCGCGCGTGTCGCGGTGGACCGTCACCAGGCGCAGCGGCAGCACACAGAACTCCGCGGCCGCGGTGTCCACCACGCTGCGATGTGCCCGGGCGGTCCGTTCCAGCCACGCCATGTCCTCCAGGTGGGCGCGGAGCGCCTCCTCCTCGAAGTCGGCGGCCGGCACCCGGGAGACCAGGGCGGCCAGCGCGCCCTCCGTGACGGTCTCCACGGGTGCGTCCGCGACGCCGAGCAGGCCGTCCGGCGGTCGGCAGCCGGCCCGGGCCACGGCGTAGGTGTACATCAGCTCGGCGCCGTGCGTACTCAAGTGATCTCCTCTCGCGTCTCCTGCTCCTCCAGGGCGGCGATCCGCTCGCGCAGCCGCTCGTTCTCCCGGGCGAGTTCGCGGCGCCGGGCACCGGAGGACAGCGACGGGTCGTCGCGCCACCAGTCGATGCCCATCTCCTCCGCCCGCTCGACCGAGGCCACGATCAGCCGCAGCTTGATCGTGAGCAGTTCGATGTCGAGCAGGTTGATGCGGATGTCCCCGGCGATGACCACGCCCTTGTCCAGGACGCGTTCGAGGATGTCGGCGAGGTTGGCGCCGCCGTTGGATCCGTAGGGGGACGGGACCTGGGAACTCATCGGGCCGGCTCCGGTTCGCGCTCGTCCTCGGCGTCCTCGGCGTCCTCGGCGTCCTCGGCGTCGTCCTCGTCCACCGGTTCCTCGTCGTCGTACGTGTCCTCGGCGTCCTCCTCGTCGGTGTCGTCCTCGGCGTCGCCGGTGTCCTCGTCGTCGTAGGCGTCCTCGGGCTCGTCCTCCGGCTCGTCCTCGTACCCGGCGTCGGCGCCGTCCGCGTCCTCGTCGTCCGCCTCGGTGTCCGCCTCGTCGTCCTCGTACGCGTCCTCGGTTTCCGGCTCCTCGCCGTGGGAGTCCGAGGAGTCGCCGGACTCCTCCTCGTACGCGTCCTCGGACGGCTTGGCCGCGCCCTCGGTGTCCCGCTCCCCGCGGCCCTCCTCCTCGCGCTCCAGGGCCTCGTCGTGGCCGACCACGACCTCGCCGTCCCGGATCTCGCCGCGCCACTCGCCGGTCGCCTCGCCCCGCATCATCACGAAGCGGCGGAAGTTCTTGAGGTCGAGCCGTGCGCGGCGGCCCTGCGCCCGCCAGATGTTGCCGGTCTTCTCGAACAGGCCCTTCGGGTGGTACTCGATGACCAGCAGCACCCGGGTCAGGCTGGCGGCCAGCTCGTGGAAGGTGACGACGCCCTTGAGCGTGCCCTTGGCGCCCTCGGCGGTCCAACTGATGCGCTCGTCCGGGACCTGCTCGGTGGTGTGCGCCTGCCAGCTCCGGGTCGACCAGAAGATCTTGGCGCGCCAGTTGGAGTCGGTGGCGTCCGCGGACTCCACCCCCTGCACCCCCTTGGCGAAGGTGCTGAACTCCTGGAACTGCGTCCACTGGTTGTACGCCTCGCGGACCGGCACGCCGACGTCGACGTCCTCGCTGATCGTCACGTACTTGCCCTTGCCGCCACCGCCCTTGCGCCCGCCGGTGAGCTTCTTGAAGGCGCCCTTGACGGAGTTCTTGGCGGTGTCCTTGACCGCGCCCTTGAGGGTGTCCTTGAGCACCGGGCCGACCAGGCTGTCGCTGCGCCCCTCGGCCACGTCCGTGAGCCGGGTGGTGGCCTCGCCGAGCCGCTTCCCGGTGGCCACCAGCAGGCGCTGGGCCTGCGCGGCGGCGAACGAGACGGCTTCCTCCTTGAGGCGGTCGACGGCCGGGTTGCCGGCCACGGTGTCCTTGACGGCGGCCATCGGGCCGCCGGACCTCGTCTCAGCCACGGTCCTCACCTCCGCTCCGCCGGGTGGTGGAGCGGGCCGTCTTCTTCGCGGCCGAGGCGGTCTTCTTCGGTGCGGCGGCCGCCTGCTTCGCGGGCCGCTTGCGCTTGCCGGGCGCGGACTTGGCACCGGATGCGGCGCCGGACTTGGCCGGGGACGCCGGGGACTTGGAGGAGCGCGCGCTCTGCTTCTTGGTGGCGCCGCGTCCCTCGCCCCCGGACTTCCGCGAGCCGCTGCCGCGGCTTCCCGACGTCTCTTCCTCGCCGTCGTCGGAGGCTTCCTCGTCGTCCCGTCCGCCGCCGGCCACGCCGCGTACGGTGTCCGCGGCCTTGCCGCCGGCCGCGCCCGCGTCGAGCTGGTCGCGTACGTTCAGGGTCCGCTCGTGCAGGCTGTCCGCCAGGGAGTCGAGGCGCTTGGTGACCAGCGCGCCGGTCGCCGCCTTGCCCACACCCTTGAGGTCGCCGCGTAGCTGTTCGCGCAACTCCTTGAGCTGCGGGTTGGCGGCTATCTGGTCGTTGACCAGGGAGACCAGTTGCTGCGGGCTCAGATTCAGGCGCTTGCCCAGGACCATGCTGCCGATACCGATGGCGAGCTTGGCCTTCTTGGTGCGGCCGAGCAGATAGCCTCCGGCGACGGCCAGCACCAGTGCCGGCCGGTTCTTCATGTCGGGGATCTCCTCCGTGTCGGGTCGCGCTCGTCCGCCGTCCCGTTCCCGGCTAGGGCGTCGTGCGCGGTGCTTCCGGGGATCTCGTACTGTCCGGGTGTCCTCGCGTCGTGGAGAGCGCCGCGGGGGCGCCGTGGGGTGCCGCCCCGTGCGGAGCGGCGCGGGGGCCGCTACGCCCCGGCCTGCCGCTGCCGCAGCTCCTCCAGCCGGTCCAGCAGCGCGTCCTCGCGCCGGTCGAACTCGGCCTCGTCGATCTGCCCGTTGTCCAGTTGCTCCGCCAGTTCGCGCAGTTCGCGCTGGACCACGGCCGGGTCGTAGTACTGCCGCTCGGCCTCGGTGAGGACCTGCCGCAGCACCCAGCCGGTCCCGCGTACGGGAGCGGCCGGGAGCAGCAGCAGTTCCTTGATCAGGCCCATCGGTCACTCCGCGGCGGCGGACTCTAGCGGGCGGACGAAGCTGTACGGCGGCAGCGGCCCGTTGACCAGCAGCTCCAGGTGCGGGTGGTCGGCGCCGAGCTGGTCGGCGGCGTCCAGGAACGCGGCCGCGTCCTCGCGCCGCATCAGGAACGACAGGTTCACCAGCCAGCCGGAGCCCTCGGGCCCGGGGCAGGACTGCTCCGCCTTCGGCGTGAGCGCCGCTTCCACGGTGTGCGCGTCGGCGACCTCGCGGGCCCGTACGGCGTTGGCGACCAGTTCGCCGAGGCGCAGCTTCTCCTGGTACGCGCCGCCGCCGGCGGCCTGGTTGGCCTCGTTGAGGGCGCGGATCTCGGGCTCCTCCGTCAGCACCCGCCGCAGCACGTCCTCTTCGCGGTGGGCGGCCTTGAGGTTGTACTCGACCCGTCCGTTGAGGTCGTCGAGCTGCGCCTGGTAGTGCTCGGCGTGCTCGGCCAGGACGCTCTGGACCGCTTCGTCGTTGTCGGAGAGCGAGCCGAAGCGCAGCGGCAGCACCGCTCCGTCCGCCCCGGCCTCGGTCAGGACGTGCTGGTGGGCGAGGAGGTCGCGGCGCTTGGGCCGCAGCTTGTCGGGGCAGTCGCTGACGATCGCCGCCAGCTCGCCCTGGCGGACGACGCGGACCGGCCGCGGCGGGTCGCCGATGCCCAGGATCTCCTTCTCGGGCGTCGGGTGGTCGGCGCGGGCGATCCCGTAGACGTACGTGCTCACTCGCTCTCCTCCTTCTTACGGGAGGTGGTGCGCCGCGTCCTGCGCTGCGGTTCGCCGTCGCTCTCGGCCTTGTCCCGCCCCTGGCCGATCGCGTCGGCGAAGGTCTCGGCCGCGCCGGAGAGCGCGCCCTTGGACTTGCCCTTGGCGCCGGACTCGGTGACCTGGCCGACGACGTCGGGCAGGCCGGGGCTCTTGTTGGCGCCGGTCTCCAGGTCGAGGCGGTTGCAGGCCTCGGCGAAACGCAGGTAGGTGTCGACGCTGGCCACCACCACACGGACATCGATCTTGAGAATCTCGATACCGACCAGTGAGACGCGGACGAACGCGTCGATCACCAGGCCGCGGTCGAGGATCAGCTCCAGTACGTCGTAGAGGCCACTGGTGCCGCCCCCGCCCCCGGACTGCTGTTGTGCCGGGACAACGGTCATGATCGCGGTTTTCCTCTCGCACGCTCGTAGCGGCTGACGCGCCGATAGCCGGTGAGCATTCCGTCCGGGTCGAGAGTGACCTCGTACAACGCCATGAGGCTCATCGTCTCGGGTACCCGGGCGAGCTCCAGCACCTCGGTCTCCAGCACCCAGCCCTCCTCGGTCCTCTCGAACCGGGACACCGTCTCGGGGGTCAGTCCCGTCAGCTCGGAGAGCTGTTCCCGGGCCGACCGCAGGAGTTCCGGTGCGCTGGGGCGGGCGGACGCCGCTCGGTGGTTGTTGCTCTTGTCCGGTGTGTTCGCTGTGTTGTCTCCCATGGGCTCCTCGGCATCAGCGAGTACCGCGGGGCGGTGGACCCAAACCCGTCCACCGGCACCGATGCGTGCGAAATATGCTGTGGCAGCGTGCCGTCGGCCCATTTCGCGGGTGTCGGACAACGGAAAAAAGAAGGAATGGACGGCTGCTGACGGGGAATTAATTCCGGTCGCTCCCGGAGCGTCCGGCGGTGGCCGCACACCGGCGATCAAGGCTGAAATCAGGTCGTCTTCGATTCCCACCCGGTTGGTGCAGTGCCCGGCTCGTACGGGTGAGGGAATCGGCGGCAAACACACGCCGTCATGCTGTGACAGAAGTGTGACCAAGGGGGGACCGGGCGGGTACGCGCGTGTGGCACCCCGGCCCTTCCGCCTGCCCCGCGGTACGCCTACGGTGGCTGCCATGGCACCCGTACCGAAGCTCCCCCGCGAACCCGACGACGACCCCGAGACCTATGTCGGGCTGGCGCGGGAGGCCGCCGAGGAACGCGCGCGCGAACGCGGCTGGACCACGGTCCGGTCCCTGGCGCCGGGCTCGATCATCACCATGGAGTACCTGGGGGGCCGCCTGAACTTCGAGGTCGAGGACGGCGCCGTGACCCGGAGCTGGAAGGGCTGAGGCGACGCCCCCGTGACAAGGCGACGGCCCCGGCGCTCCAGGAGGAGCGGCCGGGGCCGTCGGCCGCGCGGGGGAGAGGCTGTGCGTACCGTCCCCGCGGGTGTGGTGGCGGTCAGGTGCCGCCGGTGCGGCCGCGGACCGGGGCCGGGGCCAGCGGCGCGGTGCGCGGCGCCCGGTCGGCGTGCGGCGGGCGCCGGCTCCCGGTCGGGGTGACCGGGGTGCGCTCCGAGCGGGCCGTGTGCGGCCGCGGCGGGTGGAACGGACGGGCGTCCGCGGTACGGGTGGCGGTGCCGGTGCGCGCGGTGCCCAGCGCGTCCCGGACCAGCACCTCTTCCTCGGGCGCGGGGCGCGGCGCGGACAGCGCGGAGTGGGCGGGCGCCGGGGCGAGCGGCGCGGGCGCCGGCAGCCGGCGAGTGCGCAGCCGCAGCCACAGCGTCGTCAGCCGGGCCTCGGCCCACTCCACCGCGGGCTCGAACCAGGGCAGCGCGAGCAGCACCAGCAGCCCGGCGGCCCAGCCGAGCAGCACATCGCTGACCCAGTGGGTACCGAGGTAGACGGTGGTCATGCCGACGCCCAGGGCGCCGAGCGCGGCGATCACCGACAGTGCGCGGCGGCGCAGCGGCGTGGTCGCCAGATAGGCCAGGACGCCCCAGGTGACGACGGCGTTCGCGGTGTGACCCGAAGGAAATATATCGCCGCCCAGCCACATCTCGTTGGCGCCGATGGTGGTCGCGTAGTGGGGGCCGAGCCGGCCCATGCCCAGCTTGGCGGCGCCCGCGGTGATGTTGAGCAGCAGCAGGGAGGTGCCCAGCACCAGCAGCGGGTGGAGGTTCTTCGTCCGCCAGCAGCGCCAGCCCAGCCAGGCCGCCACGGCGACCGCGGTGGGGCCGCGCTGGCCCAGGACCACGAAGTAGTCGAGGAAGGCATGGATCTCCGGCCACTGCTTGTACGGCCGGAACAGCATGGCCTGCCAGTCGAAGGTGACCAGCCATGAGGTGGCGAGCACACCGGCCACGATCGCCACGTACACCGCGAGCGTGCCCCCGAACAGCCACCAGCGGGTCCGGGTCATGCGTGACGGCGGGCGGTCGGGCGGGTGCTCCTCCATCTGGTCGAGCTTGTCATCGGTACGCACTCAATCGACGTTACCGCGTGTGATGTCGGCGCTTGGTCAAACTGTGAGCTTTGTAATGACGATGTGATGTGCAATCTGTCTCAAACGCGACTTTGGCCATGGGTTTTCGGGGGGAATTCAGCGGCCGCCGGATTAGCTCCGGGAGGGGTGCCGGAGGCCGTACCGAGAGGGCCCTTTCCAATTCGTCGGCGGATTTTATCGCCGATTCGTGCAGGCGTCGCGGTCCGTTTCCCCGGAGAGGCACTCACGGAGGGGAATCCTCCGTTCACGGCGGGCCCGATCCGTTCAGCCAGAACGCTCCGTACACCGCCGACCCCGCGCTGACCAGGGCCGTCACCGTCCAGGCCGGCGCCGGACGCCACCGCGCCAGCCCGGCGGCGAGCGGCAGCAGCAGCGGATAGGCCGGCATCATCAGCCGGGGCTTGGACCCGAAGTACCCCTTGGCCGTCAGGGCCAGCAGCAGGACGACGCCGCCGTAGACGAGCAGCGGCAGCGGCTGTCCCCGGCGCGCGCCCAGCACGTAGAGCCACCCGACCAGCGCGACACCGGCCAGCAGTCCGAGGCCCGCCGGAAATCCGAGGTCCCACAGGAACGAGGCGAAGGCCACGCCGCCGTCGAACCCGTTGCCCCAGCCGCCCTGGACGTCCAGGTAAGCGGTGAGCCCGCCCTCCCGGGCGCCCACCCAGAGGAAATAGCCGCACCAGCCCAGCGGCGCCAGCAGCACGCCCAGCAGCATCCGCCGGTGCCGGCCCCAGCGCGGGCCGCCGCCCGGCGGTCGGTCCCGCCACAGCGTCACCGCCGCGGTGATCCACACGGCCGCGACCACCGCGGCCCCCACCGGCCGGGTCAGCCCCGCCAGCGAGGCCAGCACCCCGGCGGCCACCCACCGGCCGGTCAGCACGCAGTACACCCCCCACGCCGCGAGCGCGGTGAACAGCGACTCCGAGTACGCCATCGACTGCACGATCCCCACCGGCAGCGCCGCCCACAGCGCGGCCAGCGCCACCCCGGCCCGCGGACCGTGCAGCCGTTCACCGGTCAGGTACAGCGCCCAGGCGGCGGCGAGCGACGCGAGCCAGGACACCACCAGACCGGCGTCGGCGGCGGACAGCGGCAGCACCGCGGACAGCCCCCGCTCCAGCCACGGCAGCAGCGGGAAGAACGCCAGATTGGAGTGCACGTCCCCGTCGGCAAGCCGGACGCTGTAGCCGTACCCCTGCTCGGCGACCCGGGTGTACCAGAGCGCGTCCCAGCGGGCGGTGAGCAGGGTGTGCCAGCTCTTGCCGTGGGCGGCGGACCAGACGGCCAGCGTGCCGAGCCCCAGCGCCCGGATCGCGGCGTACACCAGCAGGGCGGGGGCGGCCCGGCGCAGCGCGGAGCGCACCCGGCCTCCCCGGCCGGTGCCGGTCCGCTCCGGAACACGGAAGGGCGCAAGATCGTTCATCCGGTGGATTATCCCGTGGCCGGAGTCCGTCGTCCGTCAGCGGGTATGGGAACCGCCGGACCCTGCGATGAGCGTCTCATCGTGGGGTGAGCCACGCGTCACGTCACGCGACTCGCGTAGTCTGACGTCTCAACTCGCCCGCCCGCCGGTTCCGCCGGAGCGCTTCCCGCGCCCCGGCACGCGGCAGCGAGAGCATGACAGGAGGTACGCGAATGTCCGGGACGACCACGTCCGGCAGCGAGCGGACGGCGGGTGTTCCCCGGCATGGAGGCAGCGGCGCGGGCCGCTGGACCGTTCTGGTCGTGCTCTGCGTCAGCCTGCTGTTCGTCGCGCTGGACACCACCATCCTGTACGTGGCGGTGCCGTCGGTCACCGAGGACCTGCGCCCCGGGCCGGTGGAACTGCTGTGGATCGTGGACATCTATCCGCTGATCGCGGCGTCCCTGCTCATCCTCTTCGGCACGCTCGGCGACAAGGTGGGCCGCCGCCGCATCCTGCTCCTGGGATACGGCCTGTTCGGCGCGGCCTCGGCCGCCGCCGCCCTGGCCCCCAACCCGCAGACGCTGATGATCGCCCGTGCACTGCTCGGCATCGGCGGCGCGATGATCATGCCGGCGACGCTGTCGATCCTGCGCCAGGTCTTCCCCGACCGGCGCGAGCGGGCGGTCGCCATCGGTGTGTGGAGCGCGGTGGCCGCAGTCGGCGCCGCCGTCGGACCGGTCCTCGGCGGCTTCCTCGTCGAGAACTTCTGGTGGGGTTCGGTCTTCCTCATCAACATCCCGATGATGGCGGTCATGGCCCTGATAGGACGCTGGCTGCTGCCGGAGTCCCGGGGCGAGCGCAACGGGCCCTGGGACACCGTCGGCGCCGTCGTCGCGGCGCTCGGCGTGCTCGGCGTCGTCCTCGGCGTCAAGCGCATCGGCAGCGGCGAGGCCCTGGTGGGCCCGACCACCCTGGGCTCCCTCCTCGTCGGCGCCCTGCTGCTCATCGTCTTCGTACGGCGCCAGCGCAAGCGCGAGCACCCGCTCATCGACATGCGGCTGTTCGCCCGCCCGGCCTTCGGCACCTCCGTGGGCTGCATCGTGCTGGCGATGCTCGCCCTCGTCGGGCTGCAGCTCATAGCAGTGCAGTACCTCCAGCTCGTCCTCGGCCTGAGCCCCCTGGAGACCGGGCTGCGGATGCTGCCCCTGGTCTTCGCCGCGATGGCCGCCGGGCTGACCGGCTCGAAGGTCCTCCAGGCCGTCGGGCCCAAGGTGATGGTCTCGCTGGGCTTCGTGCTCACCGCGGCGGCCGTGCTCTGTCTGACCGCGATGGACGAGACGGACCGCCCCTGGCTGCTCGTCCTGGGCTTCGTCCTGCTCGGCTTCGGCTTCCAGAGCACGCTCTTCGGCGCCTACGAGTCGATGCTCAGCGAGGCGCCCGCCGACCAGGCGGGCGGCGCGGCGGCCATCGGCGAGACCTCCTACCAGCTCGGCGCCGGCATCGGCGTGGCCCTGCTCGGCAGCGTCATGAACGCCGCCTACGCGCCGGGGCTGGCCCACGTGGACGGGGTCCCGGAGCGGGCGTCCGCCTCGGCCGCGCACTCGCTGGGCGAGGCGTACAAGGTCGCCTCCTCGCTCGGCGACACGGCGAAGTCGGTGCTGCGCGACGCCGCGCAGGGCTCCTTCGTCCATGGACTGCACGTCACGCTCGTCTCCAGCGCCGCGCTGCTGCTGGTCGGCGCGGCGATCGCACTGCGGCTGCCGCGGCGGGCCGCGGACGCGGGGGACCGGGCCGACGGGGACGGCGCGCACTGCGGCCAGGACCCGGCGCACGCGAACTCCGGCCGGTAGCGGAGCGGGGGAGCGGGGCACAGGTGGGGGCCGAGGGAGTACGGGGCCGAGCGGGGGCTTCGCGGAGGAGACGGGCTGCCGCGTGGGGTCTCGCGTCCCGGATGGGGCCGGGGGCGCCGGCCACGGCGGAGGCTCTTGCCGCCGCGCCACGGCCGGTCGTAACGTCGGACCCGGATAACTAACACCGCTAGTTTTTGTGCGCGCGCAGCTACCGGAGGCCCCGCCATGTCCGCACCCCCGTCCCCGCAGCTCCCGCCCTTCGACGCGGCCGACCCGCTGGGCCTCGACGACCTGCTCTCCGACGAGGACCGGGCGGTACGCGCCACCGTCCGCCGGTGGGCCGGCGACCGGATCCTGCCGCACATCGCCGACTGGTACGAGCGCGGCGAGCTGCCCGGCATCCGGGATCTGGCCCGCGAACTGGGCTCCCTCGGCGCCCTCGGCATGGCGCTGACCGGCTACGGCTGCGCGGGCGCCTCACACGTCCAGTACGGCCTGGCCTGCCTGGAGCTGGAGGCGGCCGACTCCGGCATCCGCTCCCTGGTCTCCGTCCAGGGTTCGCTCGCCATGTACGCGATCCGGCGCTTCGGCTCCGAGGAGCAGAAGCAGCGCTGGCTGCCGGACATGGCGTCCGGCGAGATCATCGGCTGCTTCGGCCTGACCGAGCCGGACCACGGCTCCGACCCGGGCGACATGCGCACCCACGCCAGGCGGGACGGCGGCGACTGGGTGCTGACCGGCCGCAAGATGTGGATCACCAACGGATCGGTGGCCGGCGTCGCCGTGGTCTGGGCGCAGACCGACGAGGGCATCCGCGGCTTCCTCGTGCCGGCCGGCACCCCCGGCTTCTCCGCGCCCGAGATCCGGCACAAGTGGTCGCTGCGGGCCTCGGTCACCAGCGAACTGGTCCTGGACGAGGTGCGGCTGCCCGCCGACGCGATGCTCCCCGGGGCCAAGGGGCTGGGCGGCCCGCTGCGCTGCCTGGGCCACGCCCGGTACGGCATCGTCTGGGGCGCGATGGGCGCGGCGCGGGCCAGTTTCGAGGCGGCGCTGGACTACTCCCGTACCCGTGAACAGTTCGGCAGGCCCATCGGTGGCTTCCAGATCACCCAGGCGAAGCTGGCCGACATGGCCGTGGAACTGCACAAGGGCGTGCTGCTCGCCCATCATCTGGGGCGGCGCTTCGACGCGGGACGGCTGCGGCCGGAACAGATCAGTTTCGGCAAGCTCAACAACGTTCGGGAAGCGATCGAGATCTGCCGTACATCGCGCACGATTCTCGGTGCGAACGGGATCTCGCTGGAGTATCCGGTCATGCGGCACGCGACGAACCTGGAATCGGTGCTCACCTACGAGGGCACCGTCGAGATGCACCAGCTCGTGCTGGGCAAGGCGCTCACCGGCCTCGACGCGTTCCGGTGAGCGGTACCGGCCGGGGCCGGGGGCGTCGGCCGCCCCGGCCCCGGCCGGAACGACGCGTCGGCCCGTACGTCAGCTCTGGTTGAAGAAGCCGCCCTCGACGCGGCGCCGGCCGGGCTCACCGTTGAGGATCCGGTAGTCGGCCGGGGTGAGCAGGAAGACGCGCGTGGCGACCCGCTCGATGGAGCCGCGCAGCCCGAAGGTCAGCCCGGCCGCGAAGTCCACCACCCGCTTGGCGTCGGAGGACTCCATCGCGGTCAGGTTGACGATGACGGGGATGCCGTCCCGGAAGAGTTCCCCGATGCCGCGGGCGTCCCCGAAGCCCTCCGGGGTGACGGTGGCGATGCGGGTGCCCTGGTCCTGGGCGTTCTCATCGGCGACCTGGACGCGCGGGTCGGTCACCCAGGGGTTGTTGTTCCCGGTGCTGCCGGGCTCGGACCCCTCGGCGTAGTCGTCGTCGTAGTAGCGCTCGTCATCGTTGTCGTCGACGAGGCCCAGCCAGGCGCTTGCCTTGCGTACCGATCCCATTGACGCCTCCTCTCACCCGCGGTCTGTGTGTCCGCACCTCTATCGTCGTCCATGATGCGGATGCTCTGCCAAGTGGATAGCCGCCGCACGGGGGGTTCGTGACACATCTGGTGCAAAGAGGGTGGCATGGCGTCAGAACTGGGGAGAGTCGCGGGAACTGACCGTGTGAAGGCTGTCACATCGAGTGTCGGAACGTCCAGTGGCCGACCGGTACCCGATCGTCCTTGCATCCAAACCGGACGGAATGTGAACCGCCCGTGTGCGGGCAGCGTCCCGTTCCGCCCCGTACGGGGGGTCAGGTGAACCCGGCCGGCCGCAGGGGCGAGGCGCGGCGTTGACCGGGACGGCCGCCGGCCCGGCAGTACGCGTACCGCGCTTTGTCGACAATCTGCACCGCCGGGGCCGTGCGGCGGTGCGCGTTCGCTGACCGGGCGGGGCCGCTGCTCCAAGGGCACGGCGTCCTGCGGACGGAATACGCGGGCACGAGGTCGCGCTCTCATCGGGGGCCGCCGGATCCGGTACGTACCGTAGGGAAGGACTGACCGCATGAGCACCACCAGCACCAGCAGCCAGGCCGAGCAGCAGTGGCAGGCCTGGCACGAACAGCGCGCCGCCGAGATCGCCCTGCCGTACGGCCCGCTCGCGCTGACCGCCACACACTGGCTCGCCGGCTTCCCCGACGGCCACCTCGACGGCGTACCGGGCCACTGGAGCGCGGACGGCGACGCGGTGCTCCTGCGCGCGGCCGCCGCCGACGGGCTGACCGTCGACGGGGCCCCACTGGACGGCACCGTACGGCTCGGCGCGGACGGCGCCCCCGCGACGGCCCGGGTGGCGCACGACGGCCGGCGACTGCCGGTGCTGCGCCGCGAGGGGGAGTGGGCCGTACGGGTCTTCGACCCCGCCTCCGAGGCCCGGCGCACCTTCGGCGGGATCGACGTCTTCCCCTACGACGGGCGCTGGGTGCGGCCCGGGCTGTTCCGGCCCTACGGCGCGGCGCGCACGGTACGGGTCCCCAACGCCGACGGGCGGGAGCGTGGCCTCGGCCTCGCCGGTGAACTGGCCTTCACCCTCGACGGCGACGAGCACACCCTCCAGGTCGCCGTCGAGGCCGACGGCACGCTGTGGGCCGTCCTCGCCGACGCCACCAGCGGCACGGACAGTTACCGCTTCCGCTTCCTGCGGACGCCGGCCCCGGCGGACGACGGCACCGTGCCGGTGGACCTCAACCGCACCCTGCTGCCGCCCTGCGCCTTCGCCGACCACTTCGTCTGCCCCTTCCCGCCGCCCGGCAACACGCTGCCCATCGCGCTGCGCGCGGGCGAGCGGAACCGCATCACGCGCTGAGCCGCCCCAGCCTGACCGAGGGGGTCGACAGCCGCCCCGGCAGCGCCCGTTGGTGCTGCCGGGGCGGCTGTGTGTACGGGTGCCGACCGCGCGTCCGAAAGGCACCCTTGCGCGGGCGGGCCGGGCCCCCGAAACTCCCGAGCAGCGCTGTCCGGGGTACGCGTCGAAGGGACGTGCGGAGTCCCGCGTACCCACCGGGCGGCGTCACACGGACCTGCCCACAGGCGGGTCCACCGATCCCCTCGGAGGTAGCAGTGAGGTACGAGCGCACTACCCCCCGCAGCGGCATCGCGAGACGCAGCCGGCTGATCGCCGTCGCGTCCGGTCTGGCCGCGATCGGCGCCATGGCCCTGCCGACCGCCCACGCGGGCGAACCCGCCCCGCCCACCACGCCCGCCCCGCCCACCACGTTCAGCGCGTCCCAGCTCGCCGCCGTGAGCGACGCCGTACGCGCCGCGGACGTCGCGGGCACCGCCTGGGTCGTCGACCACAGGACCGGCAAGGTCGTCGTCCAGGCCGACAGCCGGGTGACCCCGGCCCAGCTCGACAGGATCAAGCAGGCCGCGGGCACCAACGCCGGTGCGCTGAAGGTGGAACGCATACCCGGCGTGCTGCGCAAGCTGATCTCCGGCGGCGACGCCATCTACGCGACGAGCTGGCGCTGCTCCCTCGGCTTCAACGTCAAGAAGGGCAGTACGTACTACCTGCTCACGGCGGGCCACTGCACCGAGGGCAATCCGCCCTGGTACACCAACTCCTCGCACAGCACGAGCATCGGCCCGACCGCCGGCTCCAGCTTCCCCGTCAACGACTACGGCCTGGTCCGGTACAGCAACACCAGTGTCCCGCACGAGGGCACGGTCGGCGGCCAGGACATCTCCCGGGCCGGCAACGCGACCGTCGGCCAGACGGTCACCCGCCGCGGCTCGACCACCGGCACCCACAGCGGCAAGGTCACCGGTCTGAACGCCACCGTCAACTACGGCAACGGCGACGTCGTCTACGGCATGATCAAGACCACCGTGTGCGCCGAGCCCGGCGACAGCGGCGGCCCCCTGTACGCCGGCAGCACCGCGCTCGGCCTGACCTCCGGCGGCAGCGGCAACTGCTCCTCCGGCGGCACCACGTACTTCCAGCCGGTCACCGAAGCGATCAGCGCGTACGGGGTCAGCATCTACTGACACCCGAGGCCGTCCGGTCCCGGCGTACCGCGCCCGGACGGCCCCGCTCGCCCCACCACGCAGCCGGCAGCACCCGGGCCCTCGTCCGCACCCGCGGGCGGGGGCCCGTCCGCGGCCTCCGGGCGAGGCCGACGCGCACCCTCGACCACTGCCGGGACCGGTCATACCGTGGTGCGGACGCACGGACTCGGACAAAGGCGCATACGGCAGGGGGCCGTGATGGTCGAGGAACTGGTGACGGCCGGGGTCGCGCTGGTCTCGGTGGGCGCGGTGTACGTGGCGGCGGCGGCGCGGGTGGTCAAGCAGTACGAACGCGGGGTCGTGCTGCGGCTGGGCAAACTGACGTCGGCCGCGCGACAGCCGGGCTTCACCATGATCGTCCCGTTGGTCGACCGGATGCGGAAGGTCAACATGCAGATCGTCACGATGCCGGTGCCCGCGCAGGAGGGCATCACGCACGACAACGTGACGGTCCGGGTGGACGCGGTGGTCTACTTCAAGGTGGTGGACGCCGCCGACGCGGTGGTCAAGGTCGAGGACTACCGTTTCGCGGTGTCCCAGGTCGCCCAGACCTCGCTGCGCTCCATCATCGGCAAGAGCGACCTCGACGACCTGCTCTCCAACCGGGAGAAGCTCAACCAGGGACTGGAAGTGATGATCGACAGTCCGGCGCTGGGCTGGGGCGTGCAGATCGACCGGGTGGAGATCAAGGACGTGTCGCTGCCGGAGACCATGAAGCGGTCGATGGCGCGCCAGGCGGAGGCCACCCGCGACCGGCGGGCCCGGGTCATCAACGCCGACGCCGAACTCCAGGCGTCCAAGAAGCTGGCCGAGGCGGCCCAGGCGATGTCCGACCAGCCCGCCGCGTTGCAACTGCGGCTCCTGCAGACGGTGGTGGCGGTCGCCGCCGAGAAGAACTCGACGCTCGTGCTGCCGTTCCCGGTGGAGCTGCTGCGCTTCCTGGAACGCTCCGGCCTCCAGGCGCAGGCGCAGACGGAGGCGTACGAGCGGCGGGGGCCCGCCGCCGCGCCGGAAGCCCGGCCGGAGACCGCGCCCGGAGCCGGGACGGCGGGTACCGCGCCCGGAGCCGGGGCGGCGCGGGAAGCGGCACCGGAGTCCGGGCCGGCGTCCGCACCGGAGCCCCGCCCGCTGACCGGAACCGCGCCGGGTGCCGAAGCGGCTGCCGTGCTGGAGGAGTTGCCGGAGGCTGAGCAGCTTCCCTGACACGGGAGCGGTGATTCCCGGAGGCGGAAAGACTGTCCTGGTGTGCGAAAGACGTCCCTCGCCGGGCTGAATCTTCCGCGGGGCGGACCGGCTCCGGTGGGTGAAGTCCGGCCTGGAGCATCGGTTTTCGGACAGGTATAGACCGTACCTGAGGCCCGTTCCCGGCCACTCCAAAGTGTTCGTTTGGTGTCCGCACAGGGAAACGACGTGCGCGGATATCGGAACGCGAGGCGAACGGCCGGTCGGCCGCGCCCCGTTCGCCAGACCGGATCTCGGTCTTGTGCGCGAGCAGCGTTAATCGGAATACTCGAAATCGCGCATTGGCATGGACGCGACTTCCTGCGGCAGGCTGCGCAGGTATTTCCCGTTCCGTGTCTGTTCCTCAACACCCTTCGGGCCCGCGGCCCCCCACACACCGCGGCCCATCCCCCCACGGAAGGCTGTGAGTTGAAGCACCGACGGAATTCTCAGCGGCGCGCAGTGCTGGCCGGCGCGGGCGCGCTGGCCCTCGCGACCACCGCGACGCTCACCCTGGCCAACGCCAACGCGGCGGACGGCCCGGCCGCGAAGCAGTTGACGCCCGCCGCGGCCACCGCACTCGCGTCCCAGCTCAACGGCCACGCGGCCGGTTCGTACTACGACGCGGCGGCCAAGAAGCTGGTCGTCAACGTCGTCGACCGGAAGGCGGCCGCCGCCGTACGGGCCAAGGGTGCCGAGGCCAGAATGGTCCGGCACAGCCTCGCCCAGCTCGACGCGGCCCGGCTGACGCTCAAGCGGCAGGCCACCATCCCCGGCACGGCCTGGGCGATGGACCCGCGCAGCAACAAGATCGTCGTCACCGCCGACCGTACGGTCTCGGGCGCGAAGCTCGACAAACTGAGCAAGGTCGTCAAGGGCCTCGGCAGCAAGGCCACGCTGCGGCACAGCAAGGGCGAGTTCACCCCGTTCATCGCCGGCGGTGACGCGATCTGGGGGAGCAGTTCGCGCTGCTCGCTCGGCTTCAACGTCGTCAAGGGCGGCCAGCCCTACTTCCTGACCGCCGGGCACTGCGGCAACGCCGTGAAGTCGTGGTCGGACAAGCAGGGCGGCCAGGAGATCGCCGCCACCGAGGACTCCAAGTTCCCGGGCAGTGACTACGCGATCGCCAAGTACACCGCGGACACCGCGCACCCGAGCGAGGTGAACACCTACAGCGGCAGCCCGCAGAAGATCACCAAGGCCGCCGAGGCGACCGTCGGCCAGAAGGTCACGCGCAGCGGCAGCACCACTCAGGTGCACGACGGCACGGTCAAGGCGCTCAACGCGAGCGTCAACTACCAGGAGGGCACGGTCGAAGGGCTGATCCAGACCGATGTCTGCGCCGAGCCCGGTGACAGCGGTGGCGCGCTCTACGACGGTGAGTCGGCCCTCGGCCTGACCTCGGGCGGCAGCGGCAACTGCTCCTCGGGCGGCGAGACCTACTTCCAGCCGGTCCCGGCTGCCCTGAAGGCGGTCGGCGCGGAGATCGGCTGATCCAGGCCGGCGCCCACACCGACGCCCTGAGCACGGTCATTCCGTAGTGGAACGGCCCCCGGACGCAATTGCCGCCGGGGGCCGTTTGCCGTTTTCCGCGTGGAGACGGCACGCAAAAGAATTAGGAAAGGAGCCTGTGTAAATACCGCCGGGCCGGTGGATGCCGGGCGGGCGGAGTGCGGTGGGCTGGTGGTGGCTCCCCTCCGGGTGAGGGTCCGGGCCCCCAGGGAATCGTTTTCACGAAGGGCCACGCGCCGTTGAAAGGTTGACGAGAATGTCATGTGACCAGCCCAATCGAAGGAGGTGTGAGACACCTCTCAGGCGTGCCGCTTTTCGGGAAAGTGGCCGCCAAATGTCCGGTATGGGGCCGTTTCACCGGGGTGGGTCGCGACGACTTCAGGAAGTCGGGAGCCCCTTCCCGAATTCCCCTCCCGGCTTTTCCCGTTCACCCGCCGGAACGGATTTGCCAAGCCCGGTGCGGCTGGCTCTAATGATGCATCAGCCCCGTGGCCGAAAAGAATCCGGCGAGTGCCGGGGAGCGCGCGCCGTGCCGTTCCGGCGGAGCGGCGCGAGGGCCCACGCGCTGCCGTCCCGTGGAGGGGGCGGGGCGGCAGCGCGGGCCGTGGGGGTGCGGGGGCGGCGGGCGTCCGCCGGGCGCGGGCCGGATGGCCGCCCGCGGCGCGCCGGCGGTCCGTCGGGGCCCCGTACCGGAACGGCAGCGGCCCCCGGGCATCCCTGCGGATGCCCGGGGGCCGGCCGGTGGTGCGGCCGCGAGGTGCCGACGGCCGCGCCGTTCAGCGGGTCACCGCCCGGTCAGAACTCGAAGACCAGGCCCTTGCCGCCCTCCATGGTGCAGGGGTTGGCGAAGGTGTGCTCGTAGGCGACGCGGCGGCCCTGCCAGACACCGTTGGCGGTGACTGTGACGGGGTTCCACTCCTTGGTGCACATACGGTCCGACGCGGACTTGGTGATCGCGTCGAAGTTCCCGTTCGCGGTGCGGAGCTGGGTGCATGCGGCACGCGCCATCGGGTGCGTACCGGTTCCGGACGAGCTACAGCTCAGCGACACCGCGCGCTGGATGGAGGCCGTAGCGGCGTTGTCCCCGTACCCCACGGTGAGGACCAACTCCGAGGGTGCGTACAGGCTCTTCGGCGTCGCGGGCTGCGCCTGGGCCGTGGTGGCCAGGCCGCCGAGCACGAGCGCCGCGCCGAGCGCGATCCCCCCAGTGATGTACCGCATTTTCGAACTCTCCTTCGGTTGTCGTCTCGAATGCCGGACACGAGGAGTCTGACCGAGGCGCATCAGGAAAGCACATCGATCGGTGACTTCCAGTCGTTGGTTGAAAACGCTGTGTGGTGGCGCGAAGTGATGCGACGGGCGTTTCGGTACGTGATGTGTGCTATGCCGCGCGGTCAGCGGGAACAACCGGGGCGCGGGGTTCCGGCCGGGCCGTGGGTGCGGCGAAAAGCGGCCAACTCCCGTTGTGTGCGGGGGTTCAGGAGACTCGTGGGGGTTCGCCGCTAATGGCCGAAGTGCGGCTGCCGACGGTGCGCGGAGAGGGGGGCGCGGCGGGGCGGGAGGGGGCGGCGGTCGTCGTCCGCGCCGCCGCCCGTACGGTCGTCCGTGCGGTCGGTCCGTACGGTCGTGCGCGGAAGCGCGCATACGGCCTGACCGGCTCATCTACAGTTCTGGGGAAGCCCGTCACCTGGTGACACGAGAAGGAATTGACACATATGCCGACCGAGACGTTCGAGTTCCAGGTAGAAGCACGCCAGCTCCTGCAGATGATGATCCACTCGATCTACTCGAACAAGGACGTTTTTCTGCGCGAGCTGATCTCCAACGCCTCCGACGCGCTGGACAAGCTGCGCCTCGAAGCACTGCGCGACGAGTCGCTCGACGCCGATGTCTCCGACCTCCACATCGCGATCGAGACCGATGGCGAGGCCCGGACGCTGACCGTCCGCGACAACGGCATCGGCATGTCGCACGACGAGGTGGTCCAGCTCATCGGGACGATCGCCAACTCCGGCACCGCCACGTTCCTCAAGGAGCTGAAGCAGGCCAAGGACGCGGCCACCGCGGAGGGGCTCATCGGCCAGTTCGGCGTCGGCTTCTACGCCGCGTTCATGGTGGCCGACGAGGTCACGCTGGTCACCCGTCGCGCGGGGCAGAGCGAGGGCACCCGCTGGTCGTCGACCGGCGAGGGCACGTACACCGTCGAGCCGGTCGAGGACGCGCCGCAGGGCACCGCGGTCACCCTGCGGCTCAAGCCGGTGGACCAGGAGGACCAGCTCTTCGACTACACCTCCCGCTGGAAGATCAGGGAGATCGTCAAGCGGTACTCCGACTTCATCACCTGGCCGGTCCGGATGGCCCCCGAGGCCCCGGCCGAGCAGCAGGAGGAGGACGCCGAGGGCGAGGGCGCCAAGGCCGCCGAGCCCGAGACGCTCAACTCGATGAAGGCGCTGTGGGCGCGCTCCCGGGACGAGGTGAGCGACGAGGAGTACCACGAGCTGTACAAGCACATCAGCCACGACTGGTCCGACCCGCTGGAAACCCTCCGGATGCAGGCGGAAGGCACGTTCGAGTACCAGGCGCTGCTGTTCCTGCCCTCCCGCGCGCCCCAGGACCTGTTCGCGCGCGAGCACCGGCGCGGTGTGCAGCTCTACGTCAAGCGCGTCTTCATCATGGACCACTGCGAAGCGCTGCTGCCGGAGTACCTGCGCTTCGTCAAGGGTGTCGTGGACGCCCAGGACCTCTCGCTCAACGTCTCCCGCGAGATCCTCCAGCAGGACCGCCAGATCCAGCTCATGCACCGCAGGCTGGTGAAGAAGGTGCTGTCCACCGTCAAGGAGATGATGACGCAGCGCCCGGAGAACTACGCCACCTTCTGGGGCGAGTTCGGCCGGGTCGTCAAGGAGGGCCTGCTCAGCGACCACGAGAACCGCGACGCCATCCTGCGTATCGCCTCGTTCGCCACCACCCACGACGCGGAGCAGCCGGCCACCCTCCAGCAGTACGTCGAGCGCATGAAGGAGGGTCAGGAGCACATCTACTTCATGACCGGCGAGTCCCGTACCGCCATCGAGAACTCGCCGCACATGGAGGCCTTCCGGGACAAGGGCTATGAGGTGCTGCTGCTGACCGACCCGGTCGACGAGGTGTGGGTCGAGACCGTCCCCGAGTTCGAGGGCAAGGAACTGCGGTCGATCGCCAAGGGCGAGGCGGACCTCGCGAAGGAGGAGTCCGAGGAGGACAAGGCCGAGCGGGTCAAGCGGCAGGAGGACTTCGCGGGGCTGCTGTCCTGGATGACGGAGCGGCTCGGCGAGGAGGTCAAGGAGGTACGACTGTCCTCCCGGCTGACCGTCTCCCCGGCCTGTGTCGTCTCGGACACCGACGACGTGACCCCGGCGCTGCGGAACATGTACCGCGCCATGGGCCAGGAACTGCCCGAGGCCAAGCGCATCCTGGAGCTCAACCCCGGTCACCCGCTGGTCGAGGGGCTGCGCAAGGCGCACGCGGAGCGTCCCGACGACGCGGACCTCGCCGGTACGGCCGAGCTGCTGCACGGCATGGCGTTGCTCGCCGAGGGCGGCGAGCTGAGCGACCCGGCGCGCTTCACCAAGCTGGTGGCGGAGCGCCTGGAGCGCGCGCTGTAAGTGCCCTGACGGGGGCGGGTGACAGGCCCGCCCCGTACGACTGCCGCCGGGTCCGTCATGGGCCCGGCGGTGTCATGTCCGGCGCCGGCGGGCGGGCGGCGGCGCGTCCGGGACCGGTCGGGCGGGCGGTGTCATGTCCGGCGCCGGTCCAGCCCGGGCAGGCCGGCCGTCAGCGCGCGCATCCCCCGCACCACCAACTCGGCCGGATCGTCCGCGCGCGCTTCGGACGCGTCGTCCGCCGCCCAGGTCTCCACCGCGACCCGCATCGCCGTGTTCGCGGCCGCCGCCGCGAGCCGCACCTCCGCCGGGCCGCCGTCCGTCATCCCGGCGAGGACGGGGATCAGCCCCTCCTCGGAGTCATGGTGCACCCGGTGCCAGACCGCGCGCAGCGCCGGGTCGTCCCGCATCACCCGCAGCAGCCCGCGCGTCCAGCGCAGCGCCTCGGCGGCCCGCTCGTCGGACGGCGTCAGCGCCTGCCGCGCCGCCTGCTCCAGTACGTCGCGGACGGGCCGGTCGTCCGCCTCCGCGGCCAGCCGGCGCAGGTCCGCGAGCCACTGCCGTACGCCGACGGCGAGCAGCGGCGCGACCGCGTCCTCCTTGGTGCGGAAGTAGCGGTAGAAGGTGCGCGGGGCGACGCCGGCGGCGCGGGCGATGTCGTCGGCGGTGACGGCGCGGCCGCGCTCGGCGAACAGGGCCGCCGCGGCGCGGGCGATCTCCAGTTGGGTCTCGGCCTTGCGCCGCTCGGTGAGGGAGGGAGCGGCGGGCGGCGCGGGTGCCGGTGCGGTGGGGCGCGGTGCGGTGGGCATGGGGCGAGCTTACGTCTCCGTACGACGTAGCGGCACATCACGCTGGAGTGGCA
Organism: Streptomyces sp. NPDC018045; assembly: GCF_044327445.1. NCBI lineage: Bacteria > Bacillati > Actinomycetota > Actinomycetes > Kitasatosporales > Streptomycetaceae > Streptomyces > Streptomyces sp. NPDC018045. Next base: position 540,320 of record NZ_JBIRFL010000004.1, on the reverse strand, counting down.
CATCGTGCCACCCAGGCGTACGGTGCCCGGTGTCGTCCGCGGCGGACGCGGACACCGAGGGCAGGAGTACGCCACATGGAACGCTTCGACGGACGCCGCGTCCTGATCACCGGGGCCGGATCGGGCATCGGGCAGGCCACCGTCCACCGGGTCCTGGCCGAAGGCGGCCGGGTGGTGGCCGCCGACATCAGCGAAGCGGGGCTGAAGGCCACCGCGGAGCGGGCCGCGGCGGACGGCCGCGGCGGCCGGCTGAGCACCGCGGTCCTGGACATCGCGGACGAGGCCGCGGCGCGCGCGGGCGTCGCCGCCGCCGTCGCGGAACTCGGCGGGCTGGACGTCCTGGTCAACGCCGCGGGCATCCTGCGTGCCTCGCACACCCACGAGACCAGCCTGGACGCCTTCAACCGGATCATCGCGGTCAACCTGACCGGCACCTTCCTGATGATCCGCGAGGCGCTGCCCGCGCTGCTGCGCGGCCGGGCGCCGGTGGTGGTCAACTTCTCCTCCACCTCCGCCGCGTTCGCGCACCCCTACATGGCGGCGTACGCGGCCAGCAAGGGCGGCATCCAGTCCATGACGCACGCCATCGCGAGCGAGTACGCCAAGCAGGGGCTGCGCGCGGTGTGCGTGGCGCCGGGGTCGGTGCGCTCCGGCATGACCGACGACCCGGGCCTGCCGGCGGACGCCGACATGAGCCTGTTCGGGAAGCTGATGCCGGCCATCGGCGAGGGCTTCGCGCCACCGGAGACGGTCGCGGGCGTCATCGCGATGCTCGCCTCCGAGGACGGCGCGTTCGTCACCGGCACGGAGATACGCATCGACGGCGGTACGCACATGTGAGACGCGCGGCGGCGCCCGCCCGGCACCACCCGTGCCGGGACGGGCGCCGCCGTCGTGGTCAGGCTCTCACTGCCGTACCTCGCTGCGGTTGATCGCCGCCCGGCCCTTGGCGCGGGCGGCGAAGGCGAGTGTCAGCACGGTGCCGGCGACGGCCCAGGCGGCCAGCACCAGCAGCGGGCCGGTCACCGCGTTGCCGTGGAAGTACGCGATGGAGCGGGCCACCCAGGTGCCCGCGCCCGGCGGCAGCGCGGGGCCGATGGCGCGCCAGAAGCCGGGCAGCAGGGGGTAGGGGTAGGCGCCGCCCGCACTGGGGTTGCCGGCGATCACCACCACGAGGATGGTCAGGCCGATGCCGATGATTCCGGCGATCGCCTGGAAGGCGAAGGTGGTGGCGCCCACCGCGAACACGATCAGCGCGCCCAGGCCCCACAGTCCGAACAGGCTGCCCGGCATCGCCCCCAGGATGGGGCCGATGACGACGGCTCCGGCCAGGCCGGTGAGGACCGAGTAGACGGCGAGCGCGCCCAGCCGGATGACCGCCCGCTTGGGGTTGGTGGGGCGGGCGCCGAAGCTGATCGCGAGGATCGCGGCGCACAGGTAGCCGCCCACGCACCAGCCGACCACCAGGTAGAACGAGGACAGGCCGCGGGTGTCGTCCTGGTCGGCGGGGGCGATGTCCTGGACCTGTACGGTGCGCTTCTGGGCCTTCTCGGCCTGGGTGACCACCTGTTCGACGGCCTGGGAGAGCGAGGCCCCGGAGCCACTGGCCACCAGCAGCTTGTCGGTGCTGCCGCGCGGGTCGACGATCAGCGCGCCGTCGATGTCCCGCTCCTTGATCTGCCGCGCGGCGTCCGCCTCGGAGGAGGCCGCGCGCGGGTCGAGGGGGGAGCCCGGCAGCTTGTCGAGCCGTTCGACGAGCTGTCCGCTCATCTGCTGGGGCGCGACGACCGCGAGCGGTACGTCCTTCGGCTTGGGGGAGTGGAAGGCGCCCGCGTACGACGCGATGAACAGGGCCGTCAGGGCCAGTACGCCGATCATCAGCAGGGCGGCCCGGGCCGAGATCGCGTCTTTCACCTCCCCGAGGAAGCTGGTGTCCCGGGTGTCTTCGTCCCGGGTCCCGCGGGTCCCGCGGGTGCCGTCGTCCGCCGTGGCCATGTGCCACTCCCTCACCCTGTCGTGCCGAGTAGGTCTTTCGTTCTCAGACCTTTTGCCCCATATCTTCCGGCCCATTACGGATCTTCGCAGGCCGGGCGGGCTGATCGGGGCGAGGAGTGCCAGGGGTGGGCGCTGTTCGATTTTCGTACGGTTGTTCGAGAAAAGCGTTATGGTGGAACCGCGACGGGGGATCGCGGAAACGGTCAGGGGGTGCACGAGCGGTAGGAGGCGCGGATGCCACGGTTCACGCATCTGCACACCGCCTCGGGTTTCTCCCTGCGGTACGGCGCCGCCCACCCGGAGCGGCTCGCCGAGCGCGCCGCCGAACGCGGCATGGACGCCCTCGCGCTCACCGACCGGGACGGCCTCGCCGGAGCCGTCCGCTTCGCCAAGGCCGCGGCCTCGGCCGGCGTCCGCCCGCTGTTCGGCACCGAACTGGCGGTGGCCGCGCCCGAGAACGGCCGCCCGGCGCCGGGCGCCGCCCCGGGGACGGCCCGGCGGCGCGGCCCGGTGCGCGGCGGCGCCTTCATCGACGAGTCGGCGGCCCGCGCCGTCTTCCTCGCCCGGGACGGCGCGGCCGGGTGGGCCATGCTGTGCCGCCTGGTCTCGGCCGCGCACGCCGCCACCCTGCCGGGCGACCCCGCACGGCCCGTACTGACCTGGGCCGCCCTCACCGAAGCGGTGCGCGCCGGGGCGCCGGACGCGGTCACCGTGCTGCTCGGCCCGGACTCCGACGCCGGCCGCGCGCTGGCCGCCGGGCGCCCCGACCGCGCCGCCCGGCTCCTCGCCCCCTGGCGCGAACTGTTCGGTGACGCGCTGCGCCTGGAGGTCGTCGACCACGGCCGTACCGGCACCGGCCCCGGCTCGCTGCGGCTCGCCGCCCGTACCCTCGGCTTCGCCGTCGAACACGGCATCCGGGCCGTACTGACCAACGCCGTCCGCTACGCCGACCCCGGCCAGGGCCCGGTCGCCGACGTCCTGGACTCCGCCCGCCGCCTGGTTCCGGTGGACCGGCACCGCCCCGAGGCCCGGGACAGCGGCGAGCGCTGGCTCAAGGACGCGGGCGCGATGGCCCGCGCCGCCGGGCGGATCGCCGAGGCGGCCGGCCTCGGGCGCGACACCGCGCGACGGCTGCTGGAGATGACCGAGGAGACGGCCGCGCGGTGCCGGGTCGACCCCGAGGACGACATCGGGCTGGGCACCGTCCACTTCCCCGAACCCCGCCTGGTCGGCGCCGCGCGCCGCACGGCCGGACGGGTGCTGCGCTCCCGCTGCGCCGCCGGGATGGTGCTGCGCGGCTACGACCGCCGCCGCGCCTACTGGGAGCGGATGGACCACGAACTGGACATCATCGAACACCACGGCTTCGCCTCGTACTTCCTGACCGTCGCCCAGGTCGTCGAGGACACCCGGGACCTGGGCATCCGGGTCACCGCGCGCGGCTCGGGCGCGGGCTCGCTGGTCAACCACCTGCTGGGCATCGCGCACGCCGACCCGGTCGCACAGCGACTGCTGATGGAGCGCTTCCTGTCCAAGCGCCGCGCGGTGCTGCCCGACATCGACATCGACGTGGAGTCCGCGCGCCGGCTGGAGGTCTACCGCGCGATCTTCGACCGGTTCGGCACCGAGCGGGTCGCCACCGTCGCCATGCCCGAGACCTACCGGGTCCGGCACGCCGTACGGGACGTGGGCGCCGCGCTGGGCATGGCTCCGGCCGAGGTGGACCGGCTGGCCAAGGCCTTCCCGCACATCCGGGCGCGCGACGCCCGCGCCGCCCTCGCCGAGCTGCCGGAGCTGCGCGGCGTGGACGCGGACCGGTACGGGCCGATGTGGGACCTGGTCGAGGCGCTGGACGCGCTGCCGCGCGGTATCGCCATGCACCCGTGCGGAGTGCTGCTCTCGGACGCCTCGCTGCTGGACCGCACCCCCGTCGTGCCGACCCGCGGCGAGATCCCCCACCGCGACGGCGAGGGCGGCTCCCCGCTGCCGATGTCGCAGTTCGACAAGGAGGACGTGGAGGAGATGGGGTTGCTCAAGCTGGACGTGCTGGGCGTACGGATGCAGTCCGCGATGGCCCACGCGACCGCCGAGATCGGGCGGGCCACCGGCCGCACCGTCGACCTCGACGACCCGGCGCAGGTGCCGCCGGGCGACCCCGCCACGTACAGCCTGATCCGCTCCACCGAGACGCTCGGCTGCTTCCAGATCGAGTCGCCGGGCCAGCGCGACCTGGTCGGCCGGCTCCAGCCCGCCACCTTCCACGACCTGGTGGTCGACATCTCGCTGTTCCGCCCGGGGCCGGTCTCGGCCGACATGGTGCGGCCCTTCATCGAGGCCCGGCACGGCCGCAGACCCGCCCGCTACCCGCACCCGGACCTGGTGGAGCCGCTGCGCGAGACCTACGGCGTGGTCGTCTTCCACGAGCAGATCATCGAGATCCTGCGGATCATGACCGGCTGCGGCCGGGGCGAGGCCGACGAGAAGCGGCGCGCGCTGTCGAAGCCGGAGGTCCAGGGGCAGGTGCGAGTCTGGTTCGCGGAGCGGGCCGGCCGCCGGGGGTACACGCCCGAGGTGGTCGAACGTACCTGGGAGATCGTGGAGGCGTTCGGTTCGTACGGCTTCTGCAAGGCGCACGCGGTCGCCTTCGCGGTGCCGACGTACCAGTCCGCCTGGCTCAAGGCCCACCATCCGGCGGCCTTCTACGCCGGGCTGCTCACCCACGACCCGGGGATGTACCCGAAGCGGCTGCTGCTGGCCGACGCGCGGCGGCGCGGGGTGCCGGTGCTGCCGTTGGATGTGAACCGGTCGGCGGTCACCCATCGAATCGAACTGGTGTCCAGTGCGGAGGGTGTGTCCGGCACGCCCGGCCCGGGGCGGCCGGGGGACCACGGCCCGGAGCCGCAGGCCGGGACCGGCCGGGCGGTCTGGGGGCTGCGGCTCGCCCTGGCCGACGTGCACGGCATGAGCGAGGCCGAGGCCCGGCGCATCGAGGAGGGGCAGCCCTACTCCTCGCTCCCCGACCTGTGGCAGCGGGCCCGCCCCAGCCGCCCGGTGGCCGAACGCCTCGCCCGCGTGGGCGCGCTGGACGCCTTCGGCGCCAACCGGCGCGACCTGCTGCTGCACCTGGCCGAACTGCACGGCGGACAGCGGGGCGTGGCCGCGGGCCAGTTGCCCCTGGACGCCGGGGACGACGCCGGCGCACCCGTCGAGGCGGTCGAACCGGCCGGGCTGCCCGACCTGAGCGACGTCGAACGGCTCAGCGCCGAGCTGGGCGTCCTCGGCATGGACACCACCCGGCACCTGATGAGCGACCACCGGGAGTTCCTCGCGGAGCTGGGGGTGCTGCCGGCCAAGCGGCTGCGGGACGCCGAGAACGCCGAGAACGGGGAGACGGTGCTGGTCGCCGGGGCCAAGGCGGCCACCCAGACCCCGCCGATCCGCTCCGGCCGCCGGGTCATCTTCACCACCCTCGACGACAGCACGGGCCTGGTCGACTGCGCCTTCTTCGACGATTCCCACGAGGCCTGCGCCCACACGGTCTTCCACTCCTGGCTGCTGCTCGTACGCGGCACGGTCCAGCGGCGCGGGCCGCGCAGCTTCAGCGTGGTCGGCGCCGCCGCCTGGAACCTGGCCGAGCTGGCCGAACTGCGCCGCCAGGGCGGCCTGGAGGCGGTCACCGCGCGCCTCGCGGAAGACGGCCGGGCGGTGGCGGACCCGGCCGGGGCGGCGGACGGCGGGCCCGGCCCGCAGGCGGTGCCGCAGCCGGTGCCGCGCCGGGTGCACAGCGAGCCGGGCCGCGCGGGCTCGGCCGCCGCCGAGGCGACCTGGGCGGGCCCGGGCGCGGAACCACGGCCGGGCGCGGAACCGGCCGCCGCCGGCCGTACCATCCGGCTGGAGACCGGCTACGAGCTGCACCCCTGGGCCGACCTCCGCCCGGCGGGCGAAGGCGCCGGCACCGGGCGCAAGCTGTGGCACGCCAGCCCGGGGAGCGCGGGATGACCGGCCGGGGCGGGGCGGCCGCCGGGGCCGGGGCCCCGCCCGAGATGCTGTACGTACGGTTCCGCGCCGCCGGGGACGGGAGCGGGGACGGCGGCGGCACAGGGGGCGGGGGCGCGGCCGGCGAAGGCGCGGGCGCTCCGCTCGACGAGGCGACGTACGGCCGCCTCCTGCGGCTGCTCGGCCAGTTCACGCCGGTGATCGAGGCGCTGCCGCCGGACGCCGCGCTGGCCGACGTACGCGGCGCGCTGCGCTACTTCGAACGGGACGCCGCGGGCATCGCCGAGCTGATCCGGCTGCGGGCGCTGGCCTGGTACGGCGTGCGGTGCACGATCGGTATCGCCGGCAACCCGCTGCTGGCTCGGATGGCGGCGCAGGGCGCCGCGCCCGGTGAGGTGCGCCGGGTCCCCGGGGACGCCGTCGCGGATTTCCTCGACCGCAAACCGGCCGCCGCGCTGCACGGTGTCGGGCCGTCGACCGCGCGCGCCCTGTGCGCGTACGGGCTGGACAGCGTCGGCCGGATCGCCGCCGCGCCGCCCGCCACCCTGCAGCGCATCCTCGGCGCGAAGGCCGGCCGGGCGGTGTACGACAAGGCCCGCGGGATCGACCCGAGCCCGGTCACCCCGAACGCCGCCGCGCGCTCGGCCGGCGCCGAACACCGCTTCGCGCACGACGAGCTGGACCCGGACCGGCGGCGGCGCGCGCTGCTCTCGCTCGCGGACGACCTCGGTGCCCGGCTGCGCGGCAGCGGCCGGGCGGCCCGCGCGCTCACCCTCACCGTGCGCTACGCCGACCGCTCCACGACGACGCGCACCCGGCGGCTGCCCGAACCGACCGCGCACGGGCCCGCGCTGACGGAGGCGGCGTACGCGCTGCACGCGGCGCTCGGGCTGCAACGGGCCCGCGTACGGTCCGTCGCGCTGCGGGCGGAGGATCTGTGCCGCGCCGAACTCGCCACCCGGCAGCTCACGTTCGACCCGGCCGAGGACAAGGCGCGTCGCATCGAGGCCGCCGTGGACCGGGCGCGGGAGCGCTTCGGCGAGGCGGCGGCCCGGCCCGCGGCGAAGCTCGCTCAGCCGTACAGCCGCTCCGCGTACCGCGGGCCGTAGTGCTCCTCCAGGTGCTCCAGCGGGATGCCGGGGACCTCGACCCCCTTGACCATGCGGGCCCGTGAGGGCAGCGCGTCGGGCCGCCAGCTCTCCGGCTGCCAGAGCCGGGAGCGCAGGAAGGCCTTGGAGCAGTGGTAGAAGACCTCGTCGATCTCGACGAGCAGCACCAGCCGCGGGCGGTTGCCCTTGACGACCATGGTGTCGAAGAACGGGGCGTCGCGCAGGATCCGGGCGCGGCCGTTGATGCGCAGGGTGTCACCGCGGCCCGGGAGGATGTAGTTCAGCCCGACCTGCGGGTTGGCGAGGATGTTGCGAAAGCCGTCCACGCGCTTGTTGCCCGGGCGGTCCGGTATCGCGATCGTCGTGTCGTCCAGCACCGTCGTGAACCCGGCCGGGTCGCCCTTGGGCGAGACGTCGCACCGGCCTTCGGCGTCCGACGTGGCGACATAACAGAACGGCGAACTCGCCAGCCACTGCCGGTCCAGGTCGTGCAGCCGATCGCGCACCTTGTACAGCGCGTGGTCGCTCGGCTCGCCGATCAGCTCCCGCAGCTCGCGCTCGGACGCGACCTCCGCGACCTGCCGGGCCTCCACGCCCTCGGCCCACTCCCTGGTCGTCACGGTGCTCCCCCTCGTTCGGCAAGGTCAACTTCCTGTGACTGTACGGGACCCCACTGACAACGGACCGCCGCGGGGCGGCCCCCGTACACCTGCCGCGGGGCCCGGCCGAAGATTTCCGGGATTCCTCCGCCGGAACGGGAAGCTCCGCGGTGCCGCCGGTCGCTGAGAGATGACACGACGTGGGTCACCCCGCGTCCCGGCGCGCCTGCCGTGCTGCCACGCCGCACCACAGGGGAGTGCGGCGCGGCAGCGGGGCGCGCGTGACGCCGCCGCTCCCTGAGGTGAAGGAAAGGGAGCGGCGGCGCCGGTGTGTGTGGGGGGCGTGCGGGGATTGTGCGGGGGTGCCCCGCGGGGCCAGTGGGAGATGACCCCGCGGGCGGTCTGTGGGGGGCGGGGCGGAGGGGTCAGCCGCGCTGCCGGGCCGCCTTGCGGCGCGTACTCGCGAACAGCACCGAGGCCCCCAGCGCCAGGACGGCCGCGCCGCCGACGGCGATCGGTGCGGTCGAGCTGTCGCCGCCGGTCTCCGCGAGGTGGCTGCCGGCTGCCTGCCGGGCACCGGCCTGTCCGGCGCCCGCCTTCTTGGTGTCCACCTCCTCGGCCGTGCCGCCGTTGGGGCGCGCCGCGTTGCCCGCGGCGCCGTCGCCCGGCGCCTTGGCGTCGTCACCGGCCGCCGTGCCGCCGCCGTGGGCGCCGTGGTGCGGGTGGTCCATGGACGACTTGTCCGCGTCCGCGGCGATCCGCTGGTCGCTCGGCGCGGCGGCCGACGGGGCCGACGCCGCGCCCTTGCCCGTACCGCCGCCCTTGCCGAAGACGACGTCGGAACACGTGTAGAACGCCTCGGGGCTGTCCGAGCGCTGCCAGACGCTGTAGATCAGGTGGCGGCCGGACCTGGCGGGCACCTTGCCGCCGAAGACGTAGTCGCCACCCGTCAGCTTCGGGTCGGTGACCTTGACGAACGGCTTGGCCTCCAGGTCGGACCACTTGAGCGGCTCGGCGGGGTCGTAGCCGTCCTTGGTGAGGTACAGCTCGAAGGAGCCGCGGTGCGGGGCGGTCGCCTTGTAACGGAACGTGTGGTCGCCCGCCTTCAGCCTCGTGGACGGCCAGTCGGCCCGCGCCAGGTCCAGGCCCTTGTATTCGGGGCTGTTGGCGCTGCACAGCTTGCCGTCCGGGATGCGCTCCTTGGACCGGCCGCCCGCGTTGCCGTCCCGTACGCCGTTCCAGTCGTACAGGGCCTGGGTGCCGCCGGCCGCGACCATCGCCTTGCAGGCCGCGGACTTCGGGTGCTCGGGGCCCTCGGCGAAGCAGGCGGAGATCCGGCTGACCGGGTCGGTCATCGAGCCGTGGGCGACGGCCGGGGTCGCGGTGAGCGCGGTGAGCGCGAGCGGGGCGATGCCGGTCAGCGCGATCCCGGCTGCCTTGCGGCGAGCGGTCATCGTGGGGGTCTCCTTCGTCGGATCAGGGGGAGCGGCACCGGCCAGGGCGCTCGGCCCGGGCGGTGCGATCAGCACGCTAGCCCCGCTGAGCAGCGGGTTTCGGGCCGAAAGCCGGTTCGCGGCGATCTTTATGGCCCTCTTAAGGGAGACCTGAGGGGGGATTAAGCCCCGAGGGCTCCGGGGGCTCGGAGCGGGGGCGCCGGAGCGGAACACGGGGGCGGGGAGGCGCTGGTGAGGGGGCGGGAAGGGGTGATGCGGCGGTGGGACAGCGTGAGTTGACAAGGTTAGGTATGCCTAACCTAATGTTCCGCATGTGAACGAGGCCGCAACCCCGAACGACGCCTGCGCGGGCCTGATCCTCCTCGCCCGCAACCCCACCGACTCCGTCACGGAAGGCTTCCTGCCGGCCGCGGCCCGCCTCGGCCTCGCCGTGACGCTGCTGACCGACCAGCCGGACGCCCACCAGGAGGCGTACGAGCGGTACGCGCGCGTACGGCGCGGGGGCGGGACGTCGGCGGGCGCGCTGCCCGGCCGGCCGGAGATCGTACCGTGCGACGTGCGGGACTTCCGCGCGGTGATCGCGCGAACCGCCGTACGGAAGGCCCGGGCCGGTGCGCCCGCCGCGGTCTTCACCAACAGTGACCACCTCCAGGCCCAGGCCGCCCTGGCCGCCGACTACTTCGGGCTGCCCGGCAAGGACTGGCGCGCCGCCCTCCGCACGAAGAACAAGGCCGAACTGCGGCGCGGCCTGGCCGCCGCCGGACTGGACACCGTCGGATCCGCCGAACTGGCACCGGACGACGACCCGGCCGGGCACGGTGTCCCGTACCCCTGCGTGCTCAAACCGCGCGAAGGGGTCGCCGGCGAGGACGTCTTCCTGGTGGCGGACGACGCGGAACTGGCCGCGCGGTGCCACGAGATCCGGACGCGACGGCCCGGCGCCGCGCTGGTCCTGGAGGAGTACCTGGACGGCCCGCTGCACACCCTGGAGACCCTCGGCGACGGACGCGTACTGCACCCCCTGGCCTCGTTCCGCACGGACGTCTCGCCGCCGCACTTCATCGAGGAGCGGCTGCGCCTGCTCCCCGGACCGCCCGACCCCTGCACCGGTCAGGTCCTGGCACAACTGCGCGCGCTCGGCGTCGGTTTCGGCGCCTGCCACACCGAATACGTGGACCAGGGCGGCCGGGCCCGGATCGTCGAGGTCAACTACCGGGCCATCGGCGACCGGTGCGACCTCGCCCTCGCCGAAGCCCTGGACCTGCCGCTCTTCGAGCTGATCCTCCGTACGCACCTGGGGGAGCCGCTGCCGGCCGGCCTGGCCGTGCGGCGCGGCACGCGGGTGCGCATGGAGTACGTGTGCGCCGACCGGGCCGGGACGCTGAAGGCCGCGCCCGGGGCGCACGTACGGGAAGCGGACGGCGTCCACCTCGACTACCGGCCCTTACGCGGGACGGGCGAGCGGCACCCGCTGTACCGCACCAACCGTGACTTCCTCGGGGTGCTGCGGGCGACCGGCCGTGACGAGGGGCGTATCGATGCGGCCGTACGGGAGTTCCTGGCCGCCCACTGTTGGGAGATCGTGCCGTGACGGCGGTGACGGGAGACGGCGTACCGGACACACTGCGGGGCGCGGCCCCGGCGGGCGGGGCGGAGGAGGACCTGATGCGGCGCGTGGTCAGCGCGCTGCTGCGCGAGGACGCGTACGGGCTGCGCCGCCGCGCCGGGACGGTACGCCGCGCGGACGGGGACTGGCTGCGGCTGCTCCTCCCGGGCGGGCCGGCCCTGGTCCCCGTCGAGGCCGACGGCTTCCAGTGCGAGATCGCCGCCCGCAGGGGAGAGCTGGAGCGCGCCGACGGCACCCGGGCGGCCGGGGTGGACGGCGTCATGGGCCTGCTGCGTACCGCCGTGGCGCCCGAGGACCGGCCGGGCTTCGACGCCTTCACCGCCGAGTGCCACCAGGCGCTGGCCACCGCCCGGACGCAGGCCGCCGAGCGCGCGACGGTCATCGCCCGGCTCGGCCCGCACGCGGACGGCGGCGCGTACGGCGGGAACGGCGGAGCGGCGGCCGGCGCCGCCCGGGGCGCGACGGCCCACGCGTACGGCGCGGGACCCGGCGCGGCGGCCGGTGCGTACGACGGCGACCGCGCCTGGTGCGGCCCCGGCGGCGCACTCGACTACGACACCCTCGCCGCGTACCGCGACCACCCCGTCTACCCCACCGGCCGGGCCCGCATCGGCCTGGACGAGGCCCAGATCCGCGCCTACGCGCCGGAGTTCGCCCCCGGCTTCGCGCTGCGCTGGCTGGCCCTCCCGCGCGAGGCCGTCCACGGCGACCCGGCGGCGCTGCCCGCCTGGTGGCCCGCCCCTGAAGACCTGGGGCTGCCCCGGCTGGGCGGCAGCCACCTCGCCCTGCCCGTGCACCCGCTCACCGCGGACGGCCCGCTGGCCGCGGCGCTGCGCGCCCGCGGCCTGGCGGACGACGCGCGGCTCGCCGACCGCGCCTGGCTGCGGGTGCGGCCCACCCTGTCCATGCGGACCGTCGCCGTCACCGACGACCCGTACACCCACCTCAAACTCCCGCTCGCCACCGCCACCCTGGGCCGCCTCAACCGGCGCGGCATGAAACCCGGCACGCTCGTGGACGGAGCGGTGGGCCAGCGGCTGCTGGAGACCGTCGTCGACCGGCACCCGCGCTTCGCCGAGACCGTGCTCCTCGCCGACGAGACCACCCATCTGGACGCCGGGCACGAGCTGCTGGCCACTCTGGTGCGCCGCTTCCCGAAAGGCAGCGGCGGCACGGCGGCGGTGTGCGGCGGCGCCGACGGGCTCAAGGGGGCGCGGAGTCTGCGCGGCCTGCGCGGGTCCAGCGGGCTGCGCGGCGCCCGGGTGGTGCCGCTGGCCGCACTCGCCGCCCGGATGCCGGACGGCTCCCTCGTCGCCGACGACCTCGCCCGCCGCTTCTACGGCGGCGACCTGCACGCCCTCCTCGACGCCTACCTGACGCTGCTCCTGGACTGGCACACCACCCTCTTCGCGTACGGCATCGCGCTGGAGTCGCACCAGCAGAACACCTCCCTCGTCCTGGACGAGGTGGCCGGGCGCCCGCGCCTGCGTCTGCTGCTGAAGGACAACGACGGGCCGCGGGTGAACACCGTGCGGCTGGCCGCCGTCCTGGGCGGGGACGCGGCCGACCTGTGCGGCTTCGACGACCGGCGCATCCTGGTGGGCGGCGACGCGCCGGTCGCGGACGTCTTCGCCACGATCACCGTCCACCTGTGCGCCGGAGCCCTCGCCTTCGAACTGGCCCGGCTCGGCCGCGCGCCGCTGCCGGTGCTGCTCGGGCAGCTCAGAGCGCGGCTGACGGAGGCCGTCGACCGGCTGGAGGCCGCGCCCGGGGCCGCCGCGGCCGTCCTGCGCCACCGCGTCCTGGACGCCGACCGGCTGCCCGTCAAAGCCATGGTCACGGCCGGCAGCCTGCTCACGAAACGCCGGTCCGGGGCGTCGGACATCAACAAGTACTACGTCACCGGGCCGAACTACCTGGCACCGGGCCGGTGAACACCACCCCCGCGCCGTGACCGGCCCGCCGCCGCTCCGGGCCCCCTTCTCCCCACCCCCTCGTTGGAGCCTCCGCAATGCCCCACGCCCCCTCCTGTACGGCCGGTACGGTTCCCACCGTCCCGCGCACCGCCGACGAACCCGTGGCCCACACCCTCCTGAACTGTCTGCTGCGTGAGATCTGCGGCCCCGAACGGCAGACCGCCGTGGCCGGTGCGCACCTGCTGCTCCGGCTGCCGCGCTGCGGTGAACTGCTGCGGGTCGGCCTGCGCCGCACCTCGCTGACCGGCGCGCACCGCTTCACCGGCCCGGCCGGGCGCTGGTGCGACGGCGGCTGGCGCGAACTGGGCTGGGCGGAGCTGGCCGGGTGCGCGCAGCGTGAGCTGGAGCTGCGCACGGGCGTGCGGAACGAGGAATTCCGCGCGCAGGTCGCGGCCAGCCACGCGGGTGTCGCCGCAGCCCTGCGCCACGCCGCCGCCTCCGGAGGGGCGGCCGGCCGGGCCACCGACCCGCACGCCCGCTACCTGCGCTCCGAACAGTCGCTGCTGTTCGGCCACCGCTTCCACCCGACGCCCAAGTCCCGTACCGGCAGCGCCGCCGACTGGGCCCGCTACGCGCCCGAGGCCGGGGCCCGCTTCCCGCTGCGCCACCTGGCCGTACGCGCCGACCGCGTACGTGAGGAGGCCGCCGCGCCCGACGCGCTGCCGGCCCTGGACCGGCAGGGCGAGGTGCCCGACGGATACCGGCTGCTGCCCGCGCACCCCTGGCAGTACGCCATGCTCCGCGCGCACCCCGCCCTGCGCGCGGCGGTACGGCGCGGTGACGTGTACGACCTGGGGGAGCGCGGCGACATCTTCGCGCCCACCGCATCCGTCCGCACGCTCTACGACGGCCGGAACTTCCTCAAGTTCAGCCTCAACACCCGCATCACCAACTGCGTACGCAAGAACGCCGACTACGAACTGCGGGGCGCCGTCGCCCTCACCCGCCACCTGGAGCCCGTCGCCACCGCCCTGACCGCCCGCTTCCCCGGCTGCGAGCTGCTGCGGGAACCCGGCTACCGCACCCTGGACGTGGGCGACCGCGAACTGGCCGAAGGCTTCGGCGTCATCGTGCGGGAGGGCCTGGACGCGCGGCTGCGGCCCGGCGCCACCCCGCTGCTCGCCGCCGCCGTCGCCGACGAGCACCCGTGCAGCGACGCCCAGTTCGGCGAGCTGCTGCGGGGCGCCGGCCCGGTGGCGGCACTGGGCTGGTGGGACACGTACCTCTCCCTGCTCGTACCGCCCGTGCTGGCCGCCTACTTCGACCACGGCGTGGTCCTCGAACCCCACCTCCAGAACGTCGTCCTCGGCGTCGACGCCCTCGGCACGCCCGTCCAGGTCCTCTTCCGCGACCTGGAGGGCACCAAGCTGCTGCCCGGCCCGCACACCGCGTTCCTCGACGGTCTGCCGCGGGACGTGGCCCGCCCCCTCGTGTACGAGCGGCAGCGCGGCTGGGACCGGGTCGTGTACTGCCTGCTGGTCAACCACCTCGCCGAGATGGCCGCCGCCGTCGCCGACCGGCACCCGGCGCTGGAGGGCGAACTGTGGCGCGCCGTACGCGGAGTGCTGCGCGAGCGGAGCGCCGCACACGGCGAACCGGCCGAACTGCGCGCCCTGCTGGCCGGCGAGCCCCTGCCCGCCAAGGCCAACCTGCTGACGCGGTGGGGACGCGCGGCGGACCGGGAGGCCGGCTACCTCCGTGTCACCTCGCCCGTCGGCCCCGGCACGGCGAACGGTACGGTGTCCGGCGGCCCGGCCGCGCCCCGCACCGGATCCCGGGCCGCCTTCCCCCGCCCCCGGAGCACCTCATGATCACCGAACTGGCCGCGCGCCAGGTGGACACCCTCGTGGCCGGCCGGCCGGGCCCCGGCAGCACCCTCGACGGCCCGCTGCCCGCCTACGTCTACGACCTGGCCGACCTCGACGCCCACGCCGCCTCCGTACGGGACGCGCTGCCGCCCGGCGTCGAGCTGTACTACGCGGCCAAGGCCAACCCGGACCCGCGCCTGCTGCAAACCCTGGCCCCGTACACCGACGGCTGCGAGGTCTCCTCCGCCGGCGAGGCCGCCCATGTGCGCGCGGCCGTGCCCGCGCTGCCGCTGGCGTTCGGCGGGCCGGGGAAGACCGAGGCGGAACTGCGTGCCGCCCTGGATCTGGGCGTCGAGCGTTTCCACCTGGAGAGCGAGCACGAACTGCGGATGCTCTCCGCCCTCGCCGGGGAGACCGGCCGGCCCGCCGACGTGCTCCTGCGCGTCAATCTGCCGCTCGGCGCCGGGGCCACCGCGGGCGCCGCGCTCGCGATGGGCGGCCGGGCCACGCCCTTCGGCCTCGACCCGGCGCGCGCGGAACACTGCCTGCCGTTGCTCTGCGACGGCCCGCTGCGGTTGCGCGGCATCCACGCCCACCTGGCCAGCGGCCTGGAAGCGCCCGCCCAACTCGCCCTTGCCGCCCGGATCACCGAATGGGCCCGGCACTTCGCCGCCCGGCACGGCCACTCCCTGTGCGAGGTCGGCCTCGGCGGCGGCATGGCGGTCGACTACGCCCGCCCCGACACCCGCTTCGACTGGGCGGAGTACGGCGCCGGGCTCGCCGGACTGGCCGACCGCTACCCCGAGTTCACCCTGCGCATCGAGCCGGGCCGGGCGCTGACCGCGTACTGCGGCTGGTACGTGACCGAGGTCCTGGACGTCAAGCACAGCCACGGCGAGGCGTTCGCCGTCCTGCGCGGCGGCACCCACCACCTGCGCACCCCGGTGGCCAAGGGCCACGACCACCCCTTCGTCGTCCTGCCCGTCGAGGAGTGGACCCGTCCCTGGCCACGGCCGGGCGCCCACGGCCAGGAGGTCACACTCGCCGGGCAGTTGTGCACCCCCAAGGACGTACTGGCACGCCGGGCCCCGGTGGCCCATCTGCGCGTCGGCGACCGGGTCGCCTTCGGGCTGGCCGGTGCCTACGCCTGGAACATCTCCCACCACGACTTCCTGATGCACCCGCCGCCGGCCTTCCACTACGTGGGCACCGACGGCCTGGCGACCGCACCGGAGGGACGCGGGCGGCGTGCGGCGGGCGCCCGGTTCCCGGCGTAGCGTCCGAGCGCGAAACGGCTGGTCACGGGGGTGTGGTGGCGCCACGGCCGGCCGTTGTCAGTGGTACCTGCCATGCTCGGCACATGAACCAGGACGCACCGGGCCGACCGGGGGACGACGGGCCGTACCACCCGGCCCCCCGCCGGCACACCGAAGTGGCGGACGACCGCCTCCGCCTGCGGCGCGGCCGGACCGGCCCCGGTGCCGGGCCGGGCGGAGGCGGTGTCATACCCGGCGGCGCCTGACACCGGGCAGGGCACCGGAAGAGCGTCAGGCGCCCGGCAGTGCGCGGACGCAGTGCCACTCGGTGGTGAACGGGCGGTAGCCCAGCGTGGCGTTGATGGCGAGCATGGGGGCGTTCTCGGCGTCGTTGGACGTGAACGCCTCCGTGCAGCCGGCGTCGCGGGCCCGGAGCAGGGAGGCGGTCTTGGCCAGCTTGGCCAGCCCTCGCCCCCGGTGGGCGCGGCGGCTGCCGGTCATCTGCGAGGAGTAGCGGCCCCGCCCGTCCGTGCCGGCCAGACTGAACGCCGCGATCTCACCGCCGACCGTCACCACCGTCGTCAGGTCCAGGTCGATGACCGGGTGCTCCCAGGTGTGGACGAGCCAGTCCTCGTAGGTCATCGCGTCCACCGTCAGGTCGTCCGGCTCGTCCGCCGTGACCTCGGCGTCCGCCTCGAACAGCGGGCGGGGGTCGGCGCCGAGGTCGGCGGCGGTGCGCAGCTCCGTGCCGGGCGGCAGGCGCGCCGACAGCGGCGGCAGGACGGCGTGGGCGAGGTCGAGGCGGAGGTAACGGGCCGGGCGCAGGCGGCGGTAGCCGCGGCGTTGGGCGAAGGCCAGCGAGCGGGGGTCGTCGTGCGCGTAGGCGTGGAGGTGGCGGGTGCCGACACCGGCCAGGTGGTCCTCCGCCGCGTCGAGCAGGGCGCTGCCCGCGCCCCGCCCACGGAAGCCGGGGTCCACCAGCGCCGTGGCGACGCCCTGCCCGGGTGTGCTGCTGTCGTGCCGGACGCTCGCCTTCGCCATGCCGACGACCCGGCCGCCGGCTTCGGCGACGAACACCCGCAACCGCCGGGCGGCGGGCGCCTGGGCGACGTCCCAGGCGATGGACTGCGGAGTCGAGATTTCCTGGGGCAGCACCCGACGCCGTACGTCGCAGACGTCCCGGGCGTCGGAGCGGCGGAACGGCCGCACGGTGATAGTCATCAGCGGGACGGTACGCCCGCCGCCCGCCCGCCGCCTCCGAATATCGCGGCGGGCGGGGACGACGGGAGGACGATGCGCCGGGGTGATTCCCCAAGGGCGACGGGTGGCCGGTCACGACCGGTCCGAGGGGGAGGCGGAGCGAACGGCGCGTCAGGGGGCGGGCGGTGCGGCGTGCGCTCCGGCCGGTGCGGCGGCCGGTGCGGTGCCGCGCCGCGACATGGGCGGCCCTGCGGACACGGCGGGCGCCGCTGGCGCACAATGGGGGCGACCCACCCCCTGCGTCCCTCGCAGCCCCCGTACCAGGAGCGCCACCGTGGCCGTCCAGCAAGCGCCGCCCCTGCGGCTGACCATCGACCCGGAGGCGGCGGACGCGCCGTTCGAGCAGGTCCGCGCCCAGATCGCCGGACAGGCCCGGGCCGGCGGCCTGCCCGTCGGCCGCAAACTGCCCACCGTACGCGGCCTCGCCGAACAGCTCGGGCTGGCCGCCAACACCGTCGCCAAGGCCTACCGCGCCCTGGAGACGGACGGCGTGATCGAGACACGGGGACGCAACGGCACCTTCATCGCGGCGGCCGGCGAGGCGGCCGACAAGGAAGCGGCGGCGGCCGCCGCCTCCTACGCACGGCGGGCCCGTCGGCTCGGACTGGACCACGCCGCCGCCCTCGCAGCCGTCACGGATGCCCTGCGCGCCACCTACGGAGACGACGCATGACCGCCATCGCCCGCGTCCAGTGCACCGCCCTGGACTGCCCCGACCCCCAGCGGCTCGCCCGTTTCTACGCGGAGCTGCTCGGCGGCGAGATCAACCGCCCCGACTCCCGCTGGACCCCGGAGGACGACTGGGTCACCCTGCACACCGGTGACGGCACGGTCCTCGCCTTCCAGCGCGCCCCCGACCACCGCCCGCCCCGCTGGCCGGACCCGGCGCACCCCCAGCAGTCCCACCTGGATCTCGGCGTCGACGACCTGGAAGCCGCACACCGCCAAGTGCTCGACGCGGGCGCCACCCTGCTCGACTCCGCCCACGACGCGACCCCGCAGGGCTTTCGCGTCTACGCCGACCCCGCCGGTCACCCCTTCTGCCTCGTGCGGGAACTCCCGGAGAACCGGCGGGAGTACCCGAAGGGCTCCGGGTGAGCAGCAAGGAGGCGCTCATCCGCCGCCCTGGCCCGCGCCTGGCCGAAGGGCTGACGACGCACATCGAGCGCCGCCCGGCGGACCCGGACCGCGCGCTGCTGCAATGGGAGGAGTACGTCCGTACGCTGCGGGCGCACGGCTGGCGGACCACGGAGGTGGCGCCCGCCGACGACTGCCCCGACGCGGTGTTCGTCGAGGACACCATGGTCGTCTTCCGCAACGTGGCGCTGCTGGCCCGGCCGGGCGCCGGCGCCCGGCGCCCGGAGGTGGCCGCGGCCGAGGCGGCGGCCGCCGCGCTGGGCTGCTCGCTCAACCGCGTACGCGCACCGGGCACACTGGACGGCGGCGACGTCCTGAAGGTGGGCGACACGATGTACGTGGGACGCGGCGGCCGCACCAACGGCGAAGGCGTACGCCAACTCCGTGCCGTGTTCGAGCCGTTGGGCGCGCGGGTGGTCCCCGTGCCGGTCGGCAAGGTGCTGCACCTGAAGTCCGCGGTCACCGCACTGCCGGACGGCACCGTCATCGGCCACCCGCCGCTGGTCGACGACCCCGCCGTCTTCCCCCGCTTCCGCGCGGTGCCGGAGGAGGCCGGGGCCCATGTGGTCCTGCTCGGCGGCGGGCGCCTGCTGATGAGCGCGAGCGCGCCCCACAGCGCCGACCTGTTCGCCGACCTCGGCTACGAGCCGGTGCCGGTGGAGATCGGGGAGTTCGAGAAGCTGGAGGGCTGCGTGACGTGCCTGTCGGTACGGCTGCGCGAGCTGTACGGGTGATCCCGGGGCGTGAGCCGTACGCGGGTGTCTTCGGGGCGTGAGCCGACCGCATGGCCCCGGGGCGCGGGCCGCCCGTATCGCCGCGCCCGCCGCCCGCCGCCGCGACCGCCCACGTCACCGCCCCGCCGCCGCGACCGCCCGCCCCACCGTCGCGGTCGGGCCGCTACAGGTACAGCCCCGCGTCCGCCCCCGAGTCCTGTGCGGGGACCGAGGCGGGGCCGGTGCCACGGCGCAGCGCGTACAGCTCCGCCAGGGTGGCCCCCTCCCGGCCGACGCCGTCCTCCCTGCCGAGCCACCGCACCGCTTCCGTCCGGTTCAGCGGGCCCACCTCGATACGGGCCAGGCAGCGGCCGGGCCGTACCACCGCGGGGTGCATCCGCTCCAGGTCCTCGTTGGTCGTCACGCCGACCAGCACGTTGCGGCCTTGGCCCAGCAGCCCGTCCGTCAGGTTCAGCAGCCGGGACAGCGCCTGCCCCGCCGTGTGCTTGGCCTCGCCGCGGATCAGTTCGTCGCAGTCCTCCAGCAGGAGCAGCCGCCAGCGTCCCTTGCCCGCCGCGTCGTCCTCGCCGATGGCGATGTCCATCAGATAGCCGATGTCGTTGAAGAGGCGCTCCGGGTCCAGGACGCAGTCGACCTGGCACCAGTCGCGCCAGGAGCGGGCCAGGGTGCGCAGCGCGGAGGTCTTGCCCGTACCGGGCGGGCCGTGCAGCAACAGCAGCCGCCCGGAGATCTCCTCCGGTGCCACCTTCATCAGCCGCTCCAGGGCCTCGGCCACCGGCGCGGTGTAGTTGGGGCGGATCTCGTCCCACGTCCCGGCGGAGATCTGCCGGGTCGTTCGGTGCGGGCCGCGCCGGGGGGAGAGGTACCAGAACCCCATCGAGACGTTCTCCGGCTGGGGTTCCGGCTCGTCCTCCGCGCCGTCGGCGGACTGGCCCAGCACCTTCTGGGCCAGTTCGTCGGTGGTGGCCGTGACGGTCACGTCCGCGCCGCGGTTCCACCGCGACACCAGGAGGGTGAAGCCGTCGCCCTCGGCGAGGGTGGCGCTGCGGTCCTCGTCGCGGGCCGAGCGCAGCACCTTGGCGCCGGGCGGCAGCAGCGTCAGGCCGGATTTGACCCGGTCGACCGAGCGGCTGCGCGCGTACGGCTGCTCGCCGCTGGCGAACCGCCCCAGGAACAGGGCGTCGACGACATCGGACGGCGAATCGCTGTCGTCCATGTTCAGACGGATCGGGAGGGACTCCTCGGCGGGGGTCGGCTGGACGCGGTCGGCACACATGACCACCATGATCCGGCAACACCGGCCGCCGCGTACACGGAATTTCCCTTGTCAACGAGTCTTCCTCCCGGAACCCCACCAGCAGGCGGACCGGCCCCCGCACTTACCGGGAAACCGGCCGTCCGGCCCCTGAAGCTGGCTAGGCTGGCCCGTCGTGGGACGTCATGGGGAGCGTCGCGGTGGGGGCCGTCACAGTGGGGACCGGCACAGTGGTACGGAAACGGCGCGGCCGCCGCGCCCGGCGGACACGCGAGGTGCCGGAGTGACCGGGGCGGGGCGCGGGATCCGCAACCGGCCCCGGGCCGCCGCCCTGCTCGCGCTGGGCGTGGCGGTGCTCGCCATGGCACTGGCGATGTGCGGCTTCCCGCCGGAGGACGGCGGCAACGGCGGACGGGCCGCCGGCCCGCCCGCCGCGCAGGTCGGCTGGGGCTTCACCCACACCGAGTACAGCGCGGACCGCGGCGACAAGGCCGCCACGCACAGCGCCGGCCGGCTGCTGTCCGCCGACCCGATGCCGCAGAACCAGCACATCATGGGCTGGGGCGCGCAGAACCCCGAACCGAGCCCCGGCAGCTACGACTTCACGGAGCTGGACAGCCGCGTCGACCTGATCCGCCGCACCGGCGGCACGCCCGTCCTGACGCTGTGCTGCGCCCCCGACTGGATGAAGGGCGGCAAGGCGGGCGAGACGGACTGGAGCGAGCTGGAGAAGGCGCCGAGCCCGGAGCACTACGCGGACTTCGCCGAGCTGGCCGGCACGGTCGCCCGCCGCTACCCGGACATCCGGCACTTCATCGTCTGGAACGAACTCAAGGGCTTCTTCGACGAGGCCAGGAACCGCTGGGACCACGAGGGCTACACCCGCCTGTACAACATGGTCTACCGGGAGCTGAAGAAGGCCGACAAGGACAACCAGGTGGGCGGCCCGTACGTGGTCATGGACAGCCACCCGCCCGGTGACGACGCCCACCCCTCCGACGTGAAGGGCCCCTGGGGCAGCCTGGACCAGCGCACCGTCGACGCCGTCGAGTACTGGAACGCGCACAAGGCGGGCGCGGACTTCGTCGTCGTGGACGGCTCCAGTTACACCAAGGACGGCCGGTACGTGCCGGACGCGTTCGCCGCCACCCGCAAGTTCGCCGACGTCGGGCGCTGGCTGCGGAAGACGACCGGCCTGCCGTTGTGGTGGGCGGAGTGGTACGTCGAGGTCGCCGACCGCAACGACGACCGGCGCGGCTGGAGCGAGCCGCGCCGCACCGCCACCCAGGCGAGCGCGCTGATCTCCATGGCCGAGGGCGGCGCCACCAGCGGCTTCTACTGGAACCCGCAGAACGAGGGCGCCGACTGCCCCGGCTGCCTGTGGCGCAGCACCGAGCTGCGCGACGGCGGCGGCCGGCTGCCCATGATGGACCTGCTGTCCCGCTTCTCCCGCGCGTTCCCGCCCGGTACGTCCTACGAGCACGTCGACGTGGCCGCGGCCGCCCGGCCGGCGCTCCGGGTCCTCGCCGACGACGAGGCCGTCCTGGTCGTCAACACCCTGGACCGTCCCGTCCGGACGACGGTGGACGGGCAGCGCGTCACCCTGGGCGCGTACGGCATCCAGTGGCTGAAGCGCTCCTGAGAGCCCGCCGCCCGGCGGCTCACGACATCGTCACGAACCGCTGGACGAGCGCCACCAGGAAGACCAGCAGCAGGGGCAGCGTGAACCAGAAGGACCCCTGCATCCACCGGAGCCTGCGCACACTCGGCGGCAGCGCCACCCGCACCACCTCGCGGGCCGCCAGCAGCAGTATCAGGGCCCCGGCCGCCAGCGCGCCGATGACCGACCACGGCGTCCACGTGATGCGCGGGCCCACCGGGCCGGGGTCCGGCTCGGCCACCGGGCCCGCCGGCTGCTGCCTGAGTTCGTACAGCGCCGCGTGCTCGTTGCTCATCACGCGGCGCAGTTCCGGGCGCTGGTCCAGGGCGGTGCGCAGCCGCTGCTCCCACGTGGCGGCGTAGCCCGAGCCCAGGCGCAGCGACTCCGCCTGACCGCGGTTGAGCATGAAGTAGGAGTGCGGTCCGGCGTCCCGCAGCGCGTCGACGACCGCGTCGGTCAGGACCGGGTCGCGCGGGGCCAGGACGGGGACGTACTGCACCCGCTCCATGTCCTTCGCGCCCCACGGCATGGCCGGGGTGACATCGTTGACCGTGTCGTTGGTCGGCCACAGCACCCGTACGGTGGGCCGGTCGTGCGCGTGCACGTAGTCCATCGCGGCCACCTCGCCCGGCCGGACCCGCTCGAACGGCTCGTTGCCCCAGCGGGCCACCAGGAAGCCGGTCACCAGCACCACGCCCGTCAGCAGGGCGGCGAGCGGGCCCAGGCCGCGGCGGGTGCCGGCGGCGCGCGGGAACAGCGCGAGCGCGCCGAGGACGCAGGCGCCGGGCAGCGCGAACATGAACACCCGCAGCGCCATCTCGCCGCCATAGGACTGCATGCCGAAGGCGAGGAACGGCACGAAGGTCAGCACCAGCAGCGACCGCTCGGAGAACCCGGCGGCCCGCCGCCGCAGCACGCCCCAGCAGGCCAGTGCCAGCACCCCGCCGGCCAGCGCCACCCGCGCGTACAGCACCAGCTTGTGGGTGCTGTCGCCGCCGCCGATCCGGCCGGTGACGGACGAGGAGACGTTGCCGCCGATGCCGCCCACCCCGCCGAACAGTTCGTCGAAGTGCCCGGACCAGTACGGCTCGGCGAGGAAGCCGACCCAGACCACGACCATGACGCCGAACAGCAGCGGCAGCCCGTACAGCGACGTACGGCGCACCAGCACCAGGAAGGTCAGCACGCCCAGCATCACGAACGGCGTGAGCTGGTGGCCCGCCACGGACGCCAGGAACAGCAGGGCCAGTACGGCCAGCAGCGCCACCCGCTGCCCGCGCCCGGCCGGCAGCACCTCGGCCTCGCCGGGCCGGCGTCTGCCGCCCAGCACCCGGGGATCGCGGAACCACACCAGCAGGATCGCCACGAAGACCAGGTAGAGCAGGTACGTGAAGCCCTGGGGCGAGAAGTAGTCCTGGCCGACCCAGCCGCACAGCGCGAACAGCCACGTCGCGCTCCACTTCGCCCGCCAGCCCGCCCGTACGGACTTCAGCAGCAGGAGCACCGGGGCCAGGTACAGGAGCTGGATGGTCAGCGGCCACCAGCGCAGCACCTCGGTGAAGTCCGTGACGCCGCACGCCTCGGCGAGGAACCGGGCCGCCGCGAAGAAGCCCGGCCAGCTCCAGCGCGCGTCCAGGTCCGGCACCGCGGAGCCGGTCCGGCCGATGTAGTCCAGGAAGCCCAGGTGCTGCCAGGCCGTCGGGAAGCGCGGTTCGGCCTCCAGGACGGCGGGCAGCGCGTGCAGGGCCACCACGGTCAGGACCAGGACGGCCGCCAGCAGGGCGCGCCGCGGCCGGGACAGCCACAGGGCCGACGCGAAGGCCAGGACGAGCAGCACGGCCCCCAGCAGCGTCGCCGCGGGCAGCACGCTGATCAGGCCGAGACCGCCCATCCGGTCCAGGTCGGCGTCGCCCATGCCGCGCAGCGGCAGCCAGAACAGCGCGAGGGCGGCGACCAGCAGCGCCCAGACGCCGATGTCGGGGCGTCCGCTCAGCCGGGCCGTGAGCCGGTCGCCGAGCGGCACGGACGCCGCGGGCCGCGCCCCGGCCGGGGTGGCGGAGGCGGGGGGTGCGGGGCGTGAGCCGGCGCCGGACGGGGCGGGGCGCGGCTCGTCGGTCGTCGCCCCGCCGGCGGGCTCCGCCCGGAACACCTTGGCGGGCGCGGTGGGCGCGGCGGGCGCGGCGGGCGCCGGCGCCGTCGGCCGCTCCGCGCCGCCGTCCCCGTCCCCGTCGCCCCGCGCCCAGGACGGCGCCGGCGGCCGGACGTCCGGCCTGCGTTCCATGTGCTCGAAGCCGACGTGCAGCCCGAGCGGCATCGTGTCGACGTCCCCCAGCGCCCGCTGCGCCCAGCCGGGCCGGTGCGGCGCCGTACCGGACGGGCCACCGGCCGCCTCGCGCGCGCGATCCGGTGACGGCGGCAGGGCGGCGTCCGCGCCGGGCGCCCGCGCGTCCCCCAGGTCGCCGTTGACGGCCAGGTCCGCCAGGTCCCCGTCCGGCGCCAGGCCCTCGGCGGGCGCCCGCGTCAGCGGGGCGGAGGGATGCCCCTTGAGGATGCGGAACAGCTTGACGGAGGCGATCGAGACGATCACCGCCAGGCTGGAGATCTCCGCGACGCCCGCGCCGGTCAGCCCCATCCGCGGCAGCAGCAGTACCGTCAGGCCGAGAACCAGGACGCACAGCAGGCCCTGCATGTACGCCAGTCCGGAGGTGCGGCTCTGCGCGCGCAGGACCGCGAAGTAGACCTCCATCACGACGCGCAGCGCGGCGCCCACCGCGAACCAGCGCAGCAGCGGAGTGGCGGCGTCCGCGTACCCCTGGCCGAAGACGGCGAGGATGTACGGCGCGCAGACGAAGAGGAAGAGGCAGACCGGGATCATGATCCGGGCCATCCGGCGCAGCGCGGCCCGGGTGTTCTCGGCCAGCCGCGCCGGGTCGTGCGAGCCCTCGACGGTCAGCGAGGCGCCCATGTTGATGGCGAGCAGGTTGACCGTGCCACCGATGGTGGTGGTGATGTAGAAGTACGCGTTGTCGGCGGAGCTGACCTGGGAGGCCACCAGCACCGGCACCAGGTAGACGACGGCCAGCGAGAACAGCGATCCGGTGTAGTCGCCGGCCAGGAAGCGGCCCATCTCGCGCAGCGACGGCGGCCGGGCGGTCCGCTCGGTGGCCTTCACGTGCCGGGGCACCAGCCGCCGGAAGACCAGCCAGCCCAGCGGCAGGACGGACACCCCGATGGCGGCGACCCAGGAGACGAAGACCCCCGCCAGCGGGATCGCGGCGGCGAACGCGATCAGCAGCGCCAGTTTGACCGCCGAGAAGACCAGGTTGCCGACCGGCACCCACAGCGCGCTGCGCAGCCCGGTCAGCACACCGTCCTGGAGGGTGAGCAGCGACCAGGCGGCGACCGCGACGACGAACCCCAGCCCGTGGACCGGCCCGTGCAGGAACCGGTACGACGGCCCCCAGAAGTCCAGGGTGAGCAGGAAGACCGTGGCGGCGAGCGCGACGACCAGCGAACCGCCCAGGTACGTACGGAAGACGAGGCGGCCGGTGGCGCGGCCGGCGACCGGGATGTAGCGCGCCAGCGCGCCGGTCAGCGTCAGCGAGGTCAGCCCCGCCAGCAGCTTCATCGCGGCGATGGCCGCCGAGCCCTGGCCGACCGCGGACTCGGTGTAGTACCGGGCCGCGACCAGCCAGAACCCCAGACCGAGCAGCCCGGAGATGCCGGTGTTCAGCATCAGCGCGTAGGCGTTGCGGAACAGCGGGCTGCCCCCGCCGCCGGCGATCCGGCCGCCGAACAGCCGCCGGCGCACGCCCCCGGCGGAGTCCGGATCCGTGCGCTCCTCGGTCCGGGTGGTCGTGTCAGACACGGCTTTCGCGCACCTTCCCCACTGCCTTGACGGCCTGACGGGTCCTGCGGATCACGGCGTACCCCTTGGTGGCCACCCGGTCCCGGGCGAAGAGCCGACCGACGCCCCGGCCCGCCACCATCCGTGCGAACTCCTCGGTGCCGGTGCTGCGCCGCACCGTCAGCCGCGCCAGCGCGTACGGGCCCTGGCAGCGTCCTGCCAGGGTGTTGCCCACCGCCAGCGACTGCCGGAAGCCGGCGCCGCGCACCGCCCGCCGCACCCGGTGGCTGGAGTAACCGTACGGGTAGGCGAACGAGACCGGCGGCGCGCCCAGTTCGTCGGCGACGAGCTGCTTGCAGCGGGTGACCTCGAACCACAGGCGGTCGTCGGAGAGCTGGTCGAGCTGCGGGTGGGTGTGGCTGTGCCCGCCGATCTCCACACCGGCGGCGGCCAGTCGGCGCACCTGGTCCCAGTCGAGCATGGTGTCCAGGCCGCCTCCGGTGTCGTACGGGCCGCGCAGCCAGCCCGTGGAGACGAAGCAGGTGGCCGCGAAACCGTACCGGACCAGGGCGGGCAGGGCGTGCCGGTGCACGCCCTCGTAACCGTCGTCGAAGGTGATCAGCACCGGCCGTTCGGGCAGGGGGCCGCCGCGCCGCCACGCCGCCGCCAGCCCCGCGGTCGTCAGCGGGGTGAAGCCGCCGTCGTCCAGCACCGCCATCTGCTCGGCGAACGCCTCCGGTGTGACGGACAGGTCCAGCGTGGCACGCGCGGGCGCGTGCGCCACCGCGTGGTACATCAGGATCGGTACGGCGCACGGCCCGGTCATGCCACCGCCCTCCCGCTCCCCGGGGGCGTGGGCCCGCCGCCCGCCGGGGGCGTCGCGGGGGCCGGCGCCTCGGCCGGTCCGTGCGGGGACGCGGGCTCCCGGCCCGTACCGCCCGGCCCGTTCACCGCGGAAGCCCCGCCCGCCGTGCCCGCCCCGTCCGGCACGGGCACCACCACGAAGCCGCTGGCGCCCACCGTCCGCCGGTCGCGCCGCGCCCGTACGCTCCCGAGCGCGTAGCCGTACGCGGTGGAGGCCGCCCCCGCCACGATCGCGCCGGCCCGGCCCGCGCCGCCCGGCCGCCGTAGCAGCGCGTCCCGGACACCACGCGCCACGCCCGCCGGGAGCACCCGGGTCGTGTAGCGGCGCTCCGCCGACAGCCCGTCCCGCGCGCCCACGCTGCGCGTCACCAGCGCCTTGGACAGCCCTTCCGCGTACGTACGGGTCCGGAAGTACGCGAAGCGCTCCCGGCCCCGGGGCACCCGGTGGTGGATCACCGACCGGTCGTCGACCAGCAGCACCGCGTCCGGCACGGCGCGGGCCAGCCGGATGCACAGTTCGGTCTCCTCGCAGCCCAGCGGCCGTTTCCCGGCGTCCCGGCCGATGCCGGTGGCGAACCCGCCGACGGCCTCGAACGCCTCCCGCCGGAAGGAGGCGTTGCCACCCAGGACGTTGCGCACGCGGACGGTGTGCGCGCCCGCGGTGCCGCCGTTCTCGGGGAACAGGCCCCGGTACGCGCAGCCCACCACCCAGTCGAACTCCTCGGGGAACCAGGCGGGCCGGCGCCCCGAGGCCCACACCGGCTCGGTACGGCCGCCGACCGCCAGCACACGCGGGTCGGCGTAGCCCTCGGCGAAGTGCAGCAGCCAGTCGCGCTCGGCCACCGCGTCGTCGTCGAGGAAGGCGATCACCTCGCCGGTGGACTCGGCGATGCCGGTGTTGCGCCCGGCGGACAGGCCGCGCGGCCCGGCGTTGGCCAGGACACGTACCGGGCCGCTGCGGCCGGGTGACGAGAAATGAGCGGTCAGCCGCTCCCGCAGGGCCGGATTGTGGTCGACCACGAGCAGGGTCTCGTGGGCCGACAGGGACTGGCCGTGCACCGAGGCCGCCGCGGCGAGGATGTCGCCCCAGCGGTCCTCGGTGTACGCGCAGATCACCACGGAGACACGGACGCTCAAGACGCCTCTCCCGTGATCATGGCCGGGCGGGCGGGACGCCGGTGGCGGGTGCTGCGCTCGCGCAGTATCACCTTCAGCACCCGGAACCCGTCCCGCACGGCGCGCAGGTTGCTCACGCCGTGGATGCGGTTGTACTCGTGGCTCGGGATCTCCTGGACCTTCAGACCGGCCTTGACCACCCGGATGTTCATCAGCGTCTCGACCTCGAAGCCGGCGCAGTCCAGGGCGATCTGGTCCAGGCAGTGCCGCCAGAAGGCGTTGTAGCCGTAGCACAGGTCCGTGTAGCGGGCGCCGAACTTGGCGTTGACCACGGTGGTCAGCACCCGGTTGCCCAGCTTGCGCACCGGCGTCATGTCGTCGGTGCCGCCGCCGTTGGCGAACCGCGAGCCCTTGGCGAAGTCCGCGCCCCCCACCAGCGCGGAGACATAGCTGACGATCTCGGCGCCGTCCGCCGAACCGTCCGCGTCGACCATCACGATGATGTCCCCGGAGCAGGCGGCGAACCCGCTGATCAGGGCGTCCCCCTTGCCCTTGCCGCGCTGTTCGACGACCTTGACGTCCGGCCACAGCCCGCGGGCCACCGCCACCGTGTCGTCGGTGGAATTCCCGTCCACCAGGACCACTTCGTGTATCCACTCCGGAAGTGTCTTGAAGACGTACGGAAGGTTCTCCGCCTCGTTCATCGCGGGTATCACCACGCTGACCGGCGGAGCTATGGCCAGGTGTGAGGAAACAGGACGGTATTGCGCCTCGGCACGCACCGGCGACAACGGCTGCTGATCCGTTTCCGCGGAGCGGAGGAATGAACTCATGAGTGTGTTTCCCTCTCGTCCGGTGGGCCGCCCACCCCCGGGCGGCCCGGATGGGTATCCGGTTCGAAAGGGGGGTTCACACCCCGCTCAGGACGGCATGAATCCTTGCGCCGTGCGAACAGGGCGAGCTGGCTTGCGTGTTTCCGGCCGCGCGGCTCGTGTACCGATGATCGACGTGGTTCTCGTCATGTGAAGATCGGACACGGCACCCCCCTACCGCGCCCCGCCCCGGGCCCTGTCGCGGCGCTTGACCCCTCCCCTGGAGCCGCCTTGCATGACAGGCCGGTGCGGGTGGTGGACGACGGTATTGATGACTGGGACTCTATGGCAATACCTCGACCTCGCATCCCGTTTCGCGTCAATGGCGGATATGGAGCGGTGTCTTCCTCAACGTCCCGACCGGATTCGGCCCATCCGTTTGAGGAGGCGATCAGCCGGCCCGAACAATTCCGGCCGGGACACCACCGTGTTGCGCAATGCCCGTACCGGGGCCCGGTGTGCCCGATGGCACAGCGCGACCGGATGACGCCGGGACACCCACCCTTCGGACACCGATAGTTCCCGGGTCTTCAGGCAGTCCTTGTATTCTTTTTCGCCGCGTCCCAGATCGATATAGGACAGCCCGTCCGCCGCGGCTCCACCGGCCATCCGCAGATGCAGCACCAGGCCGGGTGAGAACTTCGCGTACGCCGGGTCGTAGGCCGGGAACCAGCAGGAGAGCACCCGCTCGGAACGGATGCCGAAGTGCGCGGCGACCGGCTGCTCGCCCGCGTAGAGCACCGACAGCAGACCGGCGAAGGACGGCGTGCGGGTGTGGAAGAGCTGGTCCACGAGCTGGAGGATCCAGGGGTGCGCGAAGCGGTCGCTGCGGCCCGTGCGGCGGTACTGCGCCGACTTCCACTCGATCAGCCGGCGCAGTACGGCCGGGTCCCGCTCGTCGTGCACGTACCGTACCGGGCCGATGTCCCGGCCCAGCTTGCGTTCCTTGGTCAGGGTCCGCCGGGAGAACTTCGGGGAGTTCTTCAGCAGCCACGCCAGGTACGCCTCGAACCCCTGGTCCACGTCGACGACGGGGGAGGCGAAGCTGTGCATCGGGGCCGTCTCGAAGGGCTTCTGGCCCTCCACCAGGTGGTCGAACTCCAGCACCGACAGCCCGCAGGCCTGGAGCAGTTCCCGGGAGTCCCACTGGAAGCCGGGCCGGTGCACCAGCCCCTGGGCGTCGGAGACGCCCAGTCCGATCGCCCGCCCGACGCCCAGGGGCGAGCGCTGGAAGGGCAGGAACGCGGCCGGTTCGCCGTCCTCCCGGACCACCGCGATCCGCACCCCGCGCCGGCAGCGGCCGACGGCGAGGGCGAACTCGGGTGCGAGGAAAGGATTCGCCAACTGGGGCGTCCCCAGCAGGTGGGCCTGGGACTGCACGGTGCTCCAGGCCGCCCGGTCGGTGCCGTTGAGTTCCCCCGGGCGGTACACGCTGATGTCCACGTCAGTTCGTCCGACTTCCCCGTCCACGGGCGCCGGTGCGCCGGCGCCGCACGCTGACCCCTAGGAATACGATGCCGCTGAGCACGGCGACGGCGACCACTCCGCCGCGCGCCGACCAGAGGTGCAGCGCGAGCATGGCCTGCGCGACGAGCAGGTCCACGGCGACCGCCGCGGCCCCCGCGACGACGGCTCTGCTCAGCGGGTCGAGCCGGCCCAGCGCGGTGGCGACGGCCGTGGCGGGCGCCAGCACCAGGAAGAAGAGGGTGCAGGGCGCGCGCAGCGGTGAGGCGAGGTCGGCGAGCGCCAGGAAGGCGCCCACGCCCCCCACGGCCACGGCCGCCCCGGCCAGTACGGGTGCCGAGTCCGCGCGCAGCCGCCCGCCGGGCCGGCCGTCCGCGCCGGGCCCCGCGGCGCCCGGCCCGTCACCTTCCGGGCCGCCCTGCGGGGGCCCGTCCCCGGCGGCTCTGCCGCCGTCCGGCGCGTTGCCGTTGATGGTCTTGATGTGCATTGGCAGCTTTGCCCCCCATAAGCGCCTGATGCCGGGCTTCAATGTCGCGCAGGGGGCGTACGGCCGTCAAGACGCGAAGAAGGCGTGAACGGGCCATGTCCGGCGAGTGGTTGGCGACGCGGGCGGCCCGTTCGCGAAGGTGCCGGGGGAGGGGCGAAGGCCGCCTTCGGGCGGTTGCCGGACGGTCCGGGCGCCGGCGGCGGGTCCGCGGCCGGTGCGGGTGCCGCCCGGCCCTCGGGAGGGGGCGCTTTGGGCCGGGGGCGGCCTGGCCTGATCGTTGCGGTGCGGAAGCCCGGCGTCCGCACCTCTCCTGTCGGGATGTCATCTACGCGTCACACCCCTGCCGCGACTCACCCGGCGGAATCACTCGTGATCGTGAGTATGGGTGTCAACACTTCCCGTAACGGATCGGTCCTGCTACATCAGGAGTGGCAGAGATCCTGCTCAGGGAGGTTCCATGAGACTGTCCCGATGCGCGGCGACGGCGTCCGCGTTCCTCGTCACCTCGGCGCTCGCGCTCTCCGGCGCGAGCGCCGCCACGTCCGCTCCCCGCCCCAAGGCCACCGACTACGTGGCCCTCGGCGACTCCTACTCCTCGGGTGTGGGGGCGGGCGGCTACGACAGCGGCAGCGGCTCCTGCAAGCGCAGCACCAAGGCGTACCCGGCCCTCTGGGCTGCCGCCCACGCCCCCGCGTCCTTCCACTTCACCGCCTGCTCCGGCGCCCGCACGGGTGACGTGCTGGCCCGGCAACTCGCCCCGCTGAACTCCGGCACGGACCTGGTGAGCATCACCATCGGCGGCAACGACGCGGGCTTCGCCGACACCATGACCACCTGCGCCCTCCAGGGCGAGGCGGCCTGTCTGAGCCGCGTCGCCACGGCACGCGACTACGTCAACCGGACGCTGCCCGGGAAACTGGACCAGGTCTACGACGCCATCGACGGCAAGGCGCCCGCCGCCCAGGTCGTCGTCCTGGGCTACCCCCGCTTCTACCGGCTCGGCGGCGGCTGCGCCGTCGGCCTCTCCGAGAAGTCCCGCGCGGCGATCAACGCCGCCGCCGACGACATCAACGCCGTCACCGCCAAGCGCGCCGCCGACCACGGCTTCGCCTTCGCGGACGTCAACACCACCTTCGCCGGGCACGAGATCTGCTCCTCGGCCCCCTGGCTGCACAGCGTGACCCTCCCCGTGGAGAACTCCTACCACCCCACCGCCAATGGACAGTCCAAGGGCTACCTGCCCGTCTTCCGCTCCGCCGCCTGACCCGTCCCGCTCACGCCTGCCGAGAAGTCCCGCCCCCGGGCGGGACTTCTTCCCGTCTCCGGCCCGCGTGCCGCCGTCGCGCCGTCGCGCCGTCACCCCGGTCCGCCGTCCGTGGCCCCGCCCGTGGCCGTGCCCGGCGAGGTCGTGGGCGCGGGCGTGGTCGGCCCGGTGGTGGTGGGGTGCCCGGTCGTCGGTGCCGGGGTGGTGCGGGGCGGGGTGGTACGGGGGTACGTCTGTCCGGGCGGGGTGGTGCCGGGATACGTACGGCCGGGAGTCGTGGCGCCCGGGGCCGTGGTGGCGGTCGCCGTACCGTCGGACGCCGTCCGCCCCGGAGAGGCGCCGCCCGTGGTGCCCCGTCCGCCGTCGCCGGTGTTCTTCCCGGAGCCGCCGCCCGGCGTACTGTCCGGTGTCCGGCCCGGCGTGCCGCCGCCGTCCAGCAGCGCGTACGCCACCCCGCCCGCCGCCAGCAGGGCGAGCAGCACGCCGACCAGCAGCAGCCGGACCGAGCGCCGCCTGCGCCGCTCGGCCTCCTGGCCGGCGGCGGTCGTCGTCGTGGTGCCCGCGGCCGGCGCTCCGGCCGGCGGGCCCGGCACGGGCAGCGGTGCCGCGGGCCCGTACCCGTTCGCGGTGGAGGTGCGGTCGGTGGAGACCATCGGCGGTATGCCGGGCGGTACCACGACCGTGGGGGTGGCGCCGCTGCCCGCGACCGCCTCCAGCATCCCCTGCGCCTCGGCCGCGTCCAGGCGCTCCCGCGGGTCCTTGCGCAGCAGCCCTTCCAGTACGGGCGTCAGCGGGCCCGCGCGGCGGGGCGGCGGCAACGGCTCGTCGACCACCGCGCGCAGCGTCGTCAGCGGAGTGTCCTGACGGAACGGCGAGTGCCCCTCCACCGCCGCGTACAGCGTCACGCCCAGCGACCACAGGTCCGACTCCGGACCCGCCGGCCGGTCCAGCACCCGCTCCGGCGCCAGGAACTCCGGCGACCCGACCAGCTCGCCCGTCAGCGTGAGCGCGGCGGTGCCCGCCACCCGCGCGATGCCGAAGTCGGTGAGCACCACCCGGCCGTCATGGGACAGCAGGACGTTGGCCGGCTTGACGTCCCGGTGCAGCACGCCCGCCGTGTGCGCGACCCGCAGCGCGGCCAGCACCTGCGCCCCGATGCCCGCGGCCCGGACCGGTGCCATCGGCCCCTCCGCGTCCAGGGACTCGGCCAGCGACAGCCCGCGCACCAGCTCCATGACGATCCACGGCCGCCCGCCCTCGGACACCACGTCGAAGACGGTCACCACGTTGCGGTGCGAGATGCGGGCCGCGGCCCGGCCCTCCCGCTCCAGCCGCGCGTACAGCGACTGCTCCTCATGGCCCGACAGTTCGCGTGGCGCCCGTACCTCCTTGACGGCGACCTCGCGGGCCAGCAGCTCGTCCCGGGCCCGCCAGACCACCCCCATGCCGCCCCGGCCCAGCTTGTCGGCCAGCCGGTAGCGCCCCGCCAGCAGCCGCCCGCCGTTCCCGCCGCCGCGCAGGCCGCCGGTTCCCGCACCGCCAGGACCCTCGCTCATGGACGAGCCCCCCTCGCAAGAGAGCGATTCGGTGGAAACGTACCTCAACCCAGCGTTGCTGCCGCCCCCTTGAGCGCGGATCCGCAGCCGGGCGGCAGGCCGGCGGCGGATGGCGCCGGGCGCCGGTCGGTGCGCTGCGGACGGCCCCCGCATCCCGGCCCCGGCGCCGCCCGCCCGGCCGCGATGCCGCCGTACGGCCCGCGGACCCGCGCCCCGGGACCCGCCGGCGTACGTGATCTTCGGCACGGCGCCGCCGGGCGGGCGGCCCGGCCGGCGGCCGCCCGGGAACCGGCCGACGGCTCCGACAGGCCCGTGACCTCGGTACCCGGCCAACTCGCCCTGGGTTGACAGTGATCCGTAAGGTGGCGTCAACGTCGGTGCGCGGGAGGTGAATGCCGCTGCCCGGGCCGCGCGTGTGTCGCGGGAGAGAGATAGGGTTACCCTGCCCGGGCCGGGTGCCCTCGTACGGGTGGGGAGTGTCATGGAACAGATAACAATGCGCAGCAGGCCACGAGTGCCTGCCATCAGTTGCGGAAGCGGCGCGTCCAGCGCGCGGCTCGACCGCCATCTCGCGGTGCTGGGCGGACCCGCCGTCCCGCAGCGGGAGACGGAGGGCGCGACATCGTTGATGCAGGAGCTCACCGCTCGTGATCACGGGCGCACGAGGACGAACCGCGGCGCCAGGGTGTCGCTGTTCGCCCCGCTGCGCCGGCTGCGCCGGTCGCTCTTCGGCGGCCACGGCTGAGGCACGGCCGGACGACGTGCCGTTCCCGGTCCTCAGGCGACCACACCGTCCCGGCGCAGCGCTGCGATCCGCTCGCTCGTCAGACCCAGAGCGCTCAGCAGCGCGTCGGTGTGTTCGCCGAGGGCCGGGACATCCCCCATCACCGGCCCGGCGCTCCCGGGCAGGGTGACCGGCGGGAGCAGCGCGTGCAGCGGCCCGACCGGTGACCCCACCTCCCGCCAGCGCTCACGCGCCGTGAACTGCGGATGCCCGGCCAGCTCCGCCACCCCGTTCAGCCGCGCACAGGCGATCCCCGCCGCCTCCAGCCGCCGGACGGCCTCCTCGACCCCCATCCCGGCCAGCGCCTCACCCACCACCCGGTCCGTCTTGTCCCGGTTGCGGGTACGCGCCACATTCGTCGCGAACGCCGGATCCCCGGCCAGTTCGGGCCGCTCCAGCACCTGCCGCGCCAGCCGCTGCCACTCCCGGTCGTTCTGCACCGACAGCAGCACCGGCTGCCCGTCCGCCGTCGGATAGGCGTTGTACGGCGCGATGACGGCGTGCGCGACCCCCGTGCGCGCGGGTGCCGTGCCCCCGTACATCCCGAAATAGAGTGGATGCCCCAGCCACTCGGCCAGCGCGTCCAGCATCGCCACCTCCACCGGGCCGCCACGCCCCGTCCTGCCGCGGCGCAACAGCGCGGCCAGCACGCCGGAGAAGGCGTACATCGCCGCCGCGATGTCCGCCGCCGGTATCCCGGCCTTCGCCGGCTCCTCCGGCGTCCCGGTCAGCGAGACGAGCCCGGCCTCGCACTGCACGAGCATGTCGTAGGCCCGCTTGTGCGCGTACGGGCCGTCGGGGCCGTAGCCGGAGATGTCGACGGCGACCAGCCGCGGGTACCGGGCGCACAGCGCCGCCGCGTCCAGCCCGAGCCGCGCGGCCGCGCCGTGTGCCAGGTTCTGCACGAACACGTCCGCGCCGGCCACCAGTTGCTCCAGCAGCGCGCGGCCGCGCGGGTCCTTCAGGTCCAGCGCCAGGGACTCCTTGCCGCGGTTGGCCCACACGAAGTGCGAGGCCAGTCCGCGTACGGAGGTGTCGTAGGTGCGGGCGAAGTCCCCGCCGTCCGGCCGCTCGACCTTGATCACCCGGGCGCCGAGGTCGGCGAGCTGCCGGGTGGCGAACGGCGCGGCCACGGCCTGCTCGACGGCGACGACGGTGATGCCCTCCAGGGGCGGCGGCTGCGGAGTGTGGTCCATGGTCGGAGCACCTACCCGCCGCCGCGCGCCGGGCAACGCCCGGCACGGAACGGCCGCGTCACAGCAGGGCGAACTGGCCCTCGGGCCCCTCCTCGTGGTGGTCCAGGACGGACGCCGGGCGGCGGGCGGCGGCGGGCGGCGGCAGCACACCCGCGGCGCGCAGCTCGGCCGCCTCGACGCGCGGCCCGTCCGCCGTCCGCCGGTGCACGTCCTCCAGCGCCGGACGCAGCTCGGCCACCAGCGCCAGCACCGTGATCAGTTCCAGGAGTTCGGTGGTCCACTCCCGGGGCCAGGCGGCGGGCCGCACCGCCTCCAGGCTCCCCGGCTCGGCCACCGCGGCGGTACGGCGCCCGAACCACGCCTCCAGCACGCGCACACCGCCCGCCTCGGCCTCCCAGGCGGCCTGCGGCACGGGGGAGACCCGGCCCGGCCCCAGGAGCAGCGCCTCCTCGTCCGGCAGGTAGGAAAGGGCGTCGGGCAGCCCGCTGGCGGGCAGCGGGGCCCGTACGTAGGGGCGCCGGCCGCCGGGCATCCGAGGGCGGTCCCCGGCGCGCGCCCCGTACGCCGTTCCGTCACCCCGCGCGCCTCTCGTCTGGAGCCACAGCAGCCGCTCGCCCAGCCCGACCCCGTCCTCCCACACCCCGGCGTCGGCGGTCAGCGGCACGGCGGCACCGGACGGCGTGGGCCGGGCGCTCGCCACCGTCCAGGCGAGCACCTCCGCGGCACCGACCGGCCGGCCCAGGCGGTGGGCGAGCAGCTCGGTCAGGCCGGGAGCGAGATTGGGTTCGCAGCCGTCGGGCCGCCGGTAGAGCGGCCGGATGCGGCCGGGGCGCCCGGCCGGGGAGCGGCCGTCCGGCAGCAGCGCGGAGGCGACCAGCGCCGGCCCTTCCGTCTGCGGTACGTGCCCCAGTTCCACCACGAAGACCTGCCGCCCGTCCGCGACCCGCCAGACCTCCGGCCGGGCACTGTCGATCAGCCGGTGGTCGGGCAGCAGCCACTGCTGGTCGTACGGGCCGTGCAGGACGCGCACCGGATCGGGGCACGGCCCGCCGGTGTGCGCGAGCCGGCCGGTGGGCGTCGGCTGGCCGGGCAACTGCGGGACGGCCGTCCGCAGCGTACGGGCGCGGCTGGGCCGGAACAGCCGCTCGCGCGCGGCGTCGTCCGCCGCCTCGTGCAGCGCCGCCCAGCGGGCCCGCAGCGAGGCGGCGTCCGGGGCCATGACCCAGTTGCGGCCGAGCCGCAGCGGCGCCGCCGACCAGGGCATCAGGTCATCGAGCCGGGGTGCCGCCGCGAGCCTGCCGCCGCCGTTCCCCGTGGCCTGTGTCACCGTCACGCGGCCGCCCTCCCTGGACCTTCGGTGCGCTCGGTTCGCTGGGGGCATCGTAACGGCGGCCGCCGGACGCGGTCTTTTGCGAGTGATCACCGACGGGTACGGTCCTGGCCGTACGGCCGTGCCGCCACCGCACGACCGTGCCGCCGCCGTCCGCCGGGAGGAGCGCCATGACCGCCACGCAGCTCGCCGGGGCGCGGGCGGGGGCCCGGCTGGACCGGCTGCCGCCGTCCCGCTGGCACCGCCGTCTGACCCTCACCGTCGGCATCGGCGCCTTCTTCGACCTCTACGAGGTCTTCCTCGGCGGGGTGCTGGCCGCGGTGCTCGCCGAGCGCTGGCATCTGGACCACACGGCCAGGTCCTGGGTGATCGCCGCCGGGTTCCTCGGCATGTTCGTGGGCGCCAATGTGCTGTCGGTGCTCGCGGACCGGTTCGGGCGGCGCCGGATGTTCCTGGTCAACCTGGGCGCGTACTCGCTGTGTTCGCTGCTGGGCGCCTTCGCGCCGGACGTGGCGTGGCTGATCGCGCTGCGCTTCCTGGCCGGGCTCGGCCTCGGCGCCGAACTGGTGCTGGTGGACACCTACCTCGCCGAGTTCCTGCCGCGCGCGGTCCGGGGCCGCTACATCGCCTGGGCCTACACCTTCGGCTTCCTCGGCGTGCCGGTGGCCGCCTTCGTCGGCGCCCGCCTGGTCGCCGGCCGGGAACTGTTCGGCGTCGAGGGCTGGCGCTGGCTGCTGGTGGCGGGCGCGCTGGGCGCGGCGTTCATCCAGCTCATGCGCGCCCGGCTGCCCGAGTCGCCGCGCTGGCTCGCCGTGCACGGCCGGCACGAGGAGGCGGCGCGGATCGTCTCGGACATCGAGGAGCGCGTCGCGCGGGAGACCGGCGGGACGCTCCCGTCGGTCGCGGTGGCGGCGGAGGTGCCGCAGCGCCGCGTCCCGCTGGGCGAGATGTTCCGCGGCGAACACCGGCGCCGTACGGTCATGTGGTGGATTTTCCAGGTCCTGCAGACCGTCGGCTACTACGGGTTCGGATCGCTGGCGCCGGTCGTGCTGACCGCCAAGGGCCACACCGTCACCGCGTCGCTGAGCTACGCCGCCCTCAGCTTCTGCGGCTATCCGCTCGGCTCGGCGCTGTCCGTGCCGCTCATCGACCGGATCGAGCGCAAGACGCTGATCATCGCTTCCGCACTGGGCATGGCGGCGTGCGGCCTGGCCTTCGGGTTCGCCGACGCGGGCCGGCTGATCGTGGGCGCCGGTTTCGCGCTGACCGTGTGCAGCAACGTCTTCTCCAACGCCTTCCACGTCTACCAGACCGAGATCTTCCCGACCGGTCTGCGCAGCAGCGCCATCGGCATCGCGTACTCGCTGTCCCGGATCACCTCGGTGATCCTGCCGTTCGTCGCGCTGACCGTGCTGGCGGACCTGGGCCCGGGCGCCGTCTTCACCGGCTCGGCCGCCCTGATGGTGCTGCTGTGCCTGGACGTGGCCCTGTTGGGGCCGCGCAGTACGGGACGGAGCCTGGAGCGGATCTGACGCCCGCACGGGCCCCGGCGCCCTGCGCCGTGCGGACTGCGCGGCGGAGCCGGCGGCATCACTCCAACAGCCGTCGCCGAGTGCGGCGGGCCATACGCCCATTCCACACTGGAACGGCCAGAATTCCGGTGAAAAGGAAAGATCATGCGACGAGAACTGGTTGTCGCGGCTGCCGCGGCCGCCCTCGCACTCGGCCTCTCCGCCCCCACCCCCGCGCACGCACAGGACGGCGTCAACACGTTCAACTGCCTCTCGGCGACACCGGACGGGGAGGGCGTCATCGGGCGCAACTGCTCGAACAACTTCGGCCACCGGGGCGGATATCTCAAACTGCCCTTCGAGATCAAGACGTCGGCGGACACCTACGCCTGCAAGCGCAAGACAGGGGGCAGCTTCTCCGGCTTGCACGACTTCAAGGCGAAGGCCGTCCAGGGGTACCACTGCGAAAAGACGTGACAGCGTCAGGGGCCGGCAGGCGGCTCTCCCGCACCGTGTGAACGGTCGGGTCCGCGGCTGACGTCGGGCGCGCGCCTCAGTGCGCGTCCAGCGTCACCGTGAAGGAGAACCGGTCCCCCCGGTAGTGGATGCGGGCCACGTCCACCACCCGCCCGTCCCGGTCGTACGTGATGCCCGTGTAGTGCAGGATCGGGCTGAGCAGCGGCACCTGGAGCAGCCGGGCGGTCTCCGGGTCCGCCAGCCGCGCCTCGACCGTGTCCGTGATGCGGCTGATGGCGACGCCCACCGCGTCCCGCAGCACCTTGGTCATCGGCCAGCGCGCCAGGTCCGCCGGGTCCAGGCGGGCGGCGACGTCCGGGTGCAGGAAGTTGACCGCGTGGTTCGTCGGCTCACCGGTCTTCGCGTCGCCGCGCAGCCTGCGGTACGTGGCCACCTCCACCTGGCCGGGGAAGTACTCGGCCAGCTCGGGCGGCACGGTGGCCGGGCCGTGCCCCAGCAGCTCGGTGCGCATACCGGACTGCTGGGCCACGATCGCGTCCACCGAACCGAGCAGCCGCACCGGCGCCCCGCGCCGCGCGCTCGGCTCGATGAACGTACCGCGCCTGCGGTGCCGGCTGATCAGCCCCTCCGTCTCCAGCTCCTTGAGCGCCTGGCGCATGGTCAGCACGCTCACGCCGTAGTGCGCGGCGAGCGCGTCCTCGGTCGGCAGGCGCAGCGGAGCGCCGGGGGAGCGGCCGAGTATGGACGCGCGCAGCGACTGCGAGACCTGGTACCACAGCGGCAGCTTGCGGTTCAGGTCGAGCGAGTCGGGGGCGAAGGTGGTCACGACGACTCCGTATCAGGGGCCGGACGGGTGCCGGTCAGGGCCGGTGCCGGGGCCCCGGCCGGGACCCGGGCACGGTCTCAGGGGCGGAAGTGGCGCTCAAGACCCTGCCACACCCGGTCGTAGCCGCCCTGCAGGTGGTCGGCGTCCGCGGCCTGCGGGGTGAGCGTGACCGGCCAGCGGGTCTCGAACATGAACGCCAGCCCGTCGTCGACCTTCTGCGGCTTCAGCTCGGCCGCGCTCGCCCGGTCGAAGGTCTCCCGGTCGGGGCCGTGCGCGGACATCATGTTGTGCAGCGAGCCGCCACCCGGGACGAAGCCCTCCGCCTTGGCGTCGTAGGCGCCCTCGACGAGCCCCATGTACTCGCTCATCACGTTCCGGTGGAAGTACGGCGGCCGGAAGGTGTCCTCGCCGACCAGCCAGCGCGGCGCGAAGACCACGAAGTCCACGCCCGCCAGGCCCGGGGTGTCGGAAGGCGAGGTCAGCACGGTGAAGATCGAGGGGTCCGGGTGGTCGTAGCTGATCGAGCCGATGACGTTGAAGCGGCGCAGGTCGTAGACGTACGGGACGTGGTTGCCGTGCCAGGCGACGACGTCCAGCGGCGAGTGGTCGTACGTCGCCTTCCAGAGGTTGCCGCAGAACTTGTTGACGACCTCGAAGGGGCCCTCCTCGTCCTCGTACGCGGCGGTCGGCGCGAGGAAGTCCCGGGCGTTGGCCAGGCCGTTGGCGCCGATCGGACCGAGGTCGGGGAGCTGGAAGGGCTGCCCGTAGTTCTCGCAGACGTAGCCGCGCGCGGTGGCGTCGAGCAGTTCGACGCGGAAGCGGACGCCGCGCGGGATCAGCGCGACATGCCCCGGTTCGGCGCGCAGCAGGCCCAGTTCGGTGCGGATCAGCAGGCCGCCGTGCTCGGGCACGATCAGCAGTTCGCCGTCCGCGTCGCTGAACACCCGGCGTTCCATGGCGGCGTTGGCGTGGTAGAGGTGGATCGCCATACCGGTGCGCTGGGTGGCGTCGCCGTTGCCGCCCAGGGTCCACAGCCCGGCCAGGAAGTCGGTGGGGGTCTCGGGGGCGGGCAGCGGGTTCCAGCGCAGGCGGTTGGGGTCGGGCTCGGTCCCGGTGAAGGGGGCGCCGCGGAGCGCGCCGTTGTCCATCCGCGCGAACGCGGGGTGTGCGGCGGACGGGCGGACGCGGTAGAGCCACGTACGGCGGTTGTGGGCGCGCGGCTCGGTGAAGGCCGAACCACTGAGCTGCTCCGCGTACAGCCCGAGGGGCGCGCGCTGCGGGGAGTTGCGGCCCACCGGGAGGGCGCCGGTGACGGCCTCCGAGCTGTGCTCGTTGCCGAAGCCCGCGGAGTACGCGAGCCCCTCGGCCGTCTTTCTCGCCCGCTCGTTGCCCGTGCCTGTCATCGCGCGCTCCCGCCGCTCAGAGAGATTCAGCAATCCTGTGGAGGACATTAGGATTGCGGACCCGGCCCGTCAACGGAAACTCTCGGCCACCCGGCGCGGGCGCCACGGACGGGCCGGGCGCGTGTCCGCCGCCGGTCCCCGCCGTACCGGTCCGCACCCTCTCCGGTGGCCTCGTGTTTTGCTCGTATTGCTCGCGCGTCAAGACCTTGTTAACGAAAGTTTCGGCCACCTACCGTCGCCTCGACCGCCGTCCCCGGCGGTGTTCAAGGGCGAACGTGAGGTACCCATGCTGACCATCCTCGGATTCGTCATGATCGCCACCTTCCTGGTGCTGATCATGACGAAGAAGATGTCGCCGATGGCGGCGCTCATCCTGATCCCCGCGCTGTTCTGCGTCCTGGTGGGCAAGGGGGCGCACCTGGGCGAGTACGTCCTCAAGGGCGTGGGCGACCTGGCGCCGACCGCCGCGATGCTGATGTTCGCCATCATCTACTTCGGAGTGATGATCGACGTCGGACTCTTCGACCCGGTCGTCCGGGGCATCCTGCGGTTCTGCAAGGCGGACCCGGTCCGGGTCGTGGTCGGCACCGCGCTGCTCGCCGCGATCGTCTCGCTCGACGGTGACGGCTCCACCACCTTCATGATCACGGTCTCCGCGCTCTACCCGCTCTACCGTCGCCTGAAGATGAGTTTGGTGGTCATGACGGGCGTCGCCGCCACTGCCAACGGCGTGATGAACACCGTCCCCTGGGGCGGCCCGACCGCCCGCGCCGCCACCGCGCTCAAGCTGGACGCCGGCGACATCTTCGTCCCCATGGTCCCTGCGCTGGCCACCGGCCTGGTCGCGGTCTTCCTGCTCGCGTACGTCCTCGGGCGCCGCGAGCGCAGGCGGCTCGGCCTGCTCACGCTCGACGGCGCCGGCACGGCGACCGGGCGCGCGGTGCCCGAGCAGCGGGCGGGCGAGCCGGTGCTCGCCGCCGCGGCCGGGGGCTTCGGCGCCCGGGTCCGTACGACCGTCCGCCGTGCGGCAGCGCCGCGTACGGCCAAGGCCCGCCCCGCGGCGGCGACCGGCGGCGACAGCGGTACGGCCCGCCCGCAGACCGGCACCGGCGCCGTGGCCCCCGGTGCCGACGAGGACTTCCAGGGCCTCGACCCGCACCGCGCCACCCTGCGCCCCGGGCTCTACTGGTTCAACGCCGCCCTCACCGTCGCGCTGCTGGTCCTCCTCGTCCTCCAGACGCTGCCCATCCCGGTGCTCTTCCTGCTCGGCGCCGCCACCGCGCTCACCGTCAACTTCCCCCACATGCCGGACCAGAAGGCCCGGATCGCCGCCCACTCCGAGAACGTCCTGAACGTCTCCGGCATGGTCTTCGCCGCCGCCGTCTTCACCGGCGTTCTCACCGGCACCGGCATGGTCGAGCACATGGCCCGCTGGCTCGTCGACGGCATCCCGGACGCGCTCGGCCCGCACATGGGCATCGTCACCGGCGTCCTGAGCATCCCGCTCACATACTTCATGTCCAACGACGGCTTCTACTTCGGCATCGTGCCGATCCTCGCCGAGGCGGGCGCCGCCCACGGCGTCGGCGCCCTGGAGATCGCCCGCGCCTCGCTCGTCGGCCAGGCCCTGCACATGTCCAGCCCGCTCGTGCCCGCCGTCTACGTCCTCGTCGGCATGGCGAAGGTGGAGTTCGGCGACCACACCCGGTTCACCGTGAAATGGGCGGTGCTGACCTCCCTGGTCGTCCTCGCCGCCGGCCTGCTGTACGGGATCATCTGACCCATGGGCACCGGGACGCCCGGCCGGGGCTGGCTGCTGCGGCTGGTCCTGTCCTTCACCTGCGCCCAGTCGGCGGTGAGCATGGCCCGGCCCGCCGTCTCCTACCGGGCCCTGGCCCTGGGCGCCGACGAGCGGGCCATCGGCGTGCTCACGGCGGTGTACGCGCTGCTGCCGCTGCTGGTGGCCGTACCGCTCGGCCGCCGCACCGACCACGGCCGCTGCGCCCCGCTGCTCGTCGTCGGCGTCGCCCTGATCACCGGCGGCTGCGCGCTGAGCGGCGTGGCGGGCTCGCTGCCGGCGATGGCCGCCTGGAGCGGGGTGATGGGCCTGGGCCACCTGTGCTTCGTCATCGGCGCCCAGTCCATCGTCGCGCGCCGCAGCGCCCCCGACGAACGCGACCGCGACTTCGGCCACTTCACCATCGGCGCCTCCCTCGGCCAGCTCGTCGGCCCGGCCGCCGCCGGGCTGGTCGTCTCCGGGCAGGACGGCGCGATGGCCCCCACCAGCGCCACCGCGCTGCTGGCCGCGGGCGCCCTCGCCGCTTGCTCCTGCCTTTCCCTGTGGCGCCTGGAACACCGCCCGGCGCAGGCCGGAGCCGCCGGAGCCGGGCGCCTCGCCCGGGACCGTACGCCGGCGGCGGCCCGCACCTCCGTACGGACCATCCTGCGCACCCGGGGCGTCGCGGCCGGCATCTTCACGAGCCTCGCGGTGCTCTCCGCGACCGACATCCTCACCGCCTACCTGCCCGTCATCGGCGAGGGCCGGGGCGTCGCACCCGCCACCGTCGGCCTGCTGCTCAGCCTGCGGGCGGCGGCCACGGTCGCCTGCCGGCTGGTCCTGGCACCCATGATCCGCCTGCTCGGACGCACCGCCCTGCTGGCCGGAAGCTGCGCGCTCGCGGGACTGCTCTGCGCCGGACCGGCCGTGCCCACACCGGTCTGGGCCCTGGCCGTGACACTCGGCGCCCTAGGCTTCTGCCTCGGCGTCGGCCAGCCGCTGTCCATGACCACGGTCGTCCGGGCCGCTCCGGCGGCGGCCCGCAGCACGGCGCTCGCCCTGCGCCTGACCGGCAACCGGCTCGGCCAGGTCGCGGCCCCCGCGACGGCGGGCCTGCTGGCCGGGCCGGCCGGCGCCGCGGCACCCTTCGCGATGCTGGGCGTCCTCCTGCTGGCCGCGGCGGCCGTGGCGGCCCGGCCGGGACACCAGGCCGCTGCCCCGCCGCCACCGGACCAGGCCGGCGACGCCTCGCAAGGCGCCGCCGGCCGCCCGTCGCCACCCCCGCCGAGCGCCCCCGGCCGACCCCGGCACGGCGGAAGCCGCGATACCAGGTGAAGCCCGCGGCCCGCCGCACTATCGTGACCCCATGCCGGATCCGTCGCTCGCCCGGTTCTTCGACCAACTGGCCGCCACCTACGACCTGTTGTACCCGGACTGGTCCGCGGCGGTGGCCCAGCAGGGCCGCGCCCTCGACGCGTACGTGCGGGACGCGCTCGGCGACCGGCCGCACACCCTCCTCGACTGCGCCTGCGGCATCGGCACGCAGGCCATCGGCCTGGCGGCGGCCGGGCACGCCGTCACGGGGACGGACCTGAGCCCGGTCGCGGCGGCCCGAGCGGGCACCGAGGCCGCCGCCCGGGGCCTGCGGCTGCCGACGGCCGCCGCCGACATGCGCCGACTGCCCTTCCGCGACGCCTGGTTCGACGCGGTGGTGTGCGCCGACAACTCGCTGGCCCACCTGACCACCGCGGACGACGTACGCACGGCCCTCGCCGCCATGCGGCGGGTGCTGCGGCCCGGCGGGCTGCTCCTGCTCGGGACGCGCGCGTACGAGGAGGCCCGCCGGGAGCGCCGGGAGGTCCTGCCGCCCCGCGTCACCCGGACACCGGACGGCGGCCGGGCCGTCACGCTGCAACTGTGGGAGTGGCACGACGACGGCGAACACTACGACTTCGACCTCATCCAACTGCTGCCCCGCGGCGGCACCTGGGAGGTACGCAGCCGGCGGGCCACCTCGTGGGCCCTGACCAGGGACCAGATCAGCGGCTTCGTCATGGCCGCGGGCTTCGAGCGGCTCACGTGGCACGAGCCGGCGGAGGGCGGGTACTTCCAGCCGTTGCTGACGGCTCGGTGCTGAGGGGGCGGTATCGAAGCGGCCCCGAACGAGCCCAAACGAACCTGAAGTGACCCGAAATGCTCCGTGAGCGTACCCGGCAGGGTGGCCCCCGGCCGGTAAGGGGGGGCTGGCGCCGAAAAACTACCGCCGCTAGTTTGGCCCGGCGAGTACCTTCGGGACTCACGGACAGCAGCCGGTGTGGGAGGGCGACGACGTGAAGCAGCACGACGCTATGTACATCGA
This sequence comes from Streptomyces sp. NPDC018045, assembly GCF_044327445.1. Lineage (NCBI taxonomy): Bacteria > Bacillati > Actinomycetota > Actinomycetes > Kitasatosporales > Streptomycetaceae > Streptomyces > Streptomyces sp. NPDC018045. The sequence goes on along the minus strand of NZ_JBIRFL010000004.1, from coordinate 495,321 downwards.
CGGGAGCTGGCGGCCCGCCGCCGGGCCGGACACCCTCGACGTCGTCAACCCGGCCGACGAACGGGTCATCGCCACCGTCCCCGCCGGCACCGCGCAGGACGTGGACGTGGCGGTACGGGCCGCCCGCGCCGCGCTGCCCGCCTGGGCCCGTACCGCGCCCGCCGAGCGCGCCGCCCGGCTGACCGCCCTGCGCGACCAGCTCGCCGGGCGCGCGGCGGAGATCGCCGAGACGATCACCGCCGAACTCGGCGCGCCGCTGGCGTTCAGCAAGGCCGTGCAGGCCGCCGTCCCGGTCGCGGTGGCCGGCTCGTACGCCGCACTGGCCGCCACCCACCCCTTCGAGGAGAAGATCGGCACCTCCACCGTCCTGCACGAGCCGGTCGGCGTGGTCGGCGCCATCACCCCCTGGAACTACCCCCTGCACCAGATCGTCGCCAAGGTGGCCCCGGCGCTCGCCGCGGGCTGCACGGTCGTCCTGAAGCCCGCCGAGGACACCCCGCTGAGCGCCCAGCTCTTCGCCGAGTGCGTGGCCGCGGCGGGCGTGCCGGCCGGTGTCTTCAACCTCGTCACCGGGCGCGGCCCGGTCGCCGGACAGGCGCTGGCCGAGCACCCGGACGTGGACCTGGTCTCCTTCACCGGCTCGACCGCCGTCGGCAAGAAGGTCGGCGCCATCGCCGGTGCCGCCGTCAAGCGCTGCGCCCTCGAACTCGGCGGCAAGTCCGCCAACGTGGTGCTGCCCAGCGCCGACCTGGGCAAGGCCGTCGGCGTCGGCATCGCCAACGTCATGGCCAACTCCGGCCAGACGTGCAGCGCCTGGACCCGGCTGCTGGTCCCCGCCGACCGGTACGACGAGGCCGTGGAACTGGCCGCCGCGGCCATCGCCAAGTATGTGCCGGGCGACCCGCTGGACGAGGCGAGCCGCCTCGGCCCGGTCGTCAGCGCCGCCCAGCGCGACCGCGTCCGCGGCTACATCGAGCGCGGCATCGAGGAAGGCGCCCGCGTCGTCGCGGGCGGCCCGGACGCCCCCGCGGGGCGCGAGCGGGGCTACTACGTCCGCCCGACGCTCTTCGCCGACGTCACGCCCGGCATGACCATCGCCCAGGAGGAGATCTTCGGCCCGGTCGTCGCGGTCCTGCCGTACGCGGACGAGGACGAAGCCGTCCGGATCGCCAACGGCACGGTCTACGGCCTGGCCGGCGCGGTCTGGGCCGGCGACGAGGACGAGGCGGTCGCCTTCGCGCGGCGCCTGGACACCGGACAGGTCGACATCAACGGCGGGCGCTTCAATCCGCTCGCGCCGTTCGGCGGCTACAAGCAGTCCGGCATCGGCCGGGAACTGGGCCCGCACGGCCTGAGCGAATACCTCCAGACCAAGTCCCTCCAGCTCTGAGCGACCGCCGGCCACCGCAGCCGCACCGGCCGGGGCCCGTCGTCGCAGCCGTACCGCCCGGGCCCCGCCGCACCTCCTGACCCTACCGAGGAAGTCACGCCCGCCATGACCATCCGTGCCGCCGTACTGACCGCCGTGGGTGCCCCGTTGGAGGTCGCCGAGATCGAACTGCCCGGGCCCGGGCCGGGCCAGGTACGGATTCGTCTGGCGGCGGCCGGCGTCTGCCACTCCGACCTGTCGCTGTCCGACGGGACACTGCGGCAGCCCGCGCCCGCCGTCCTCGGACACGAGGGGGCGGGCACCGTCACCGCCGTCGGCGAGGGCGTCAGCACCCTCGCCCCGGGCGACCGGGCCGTCCTGAACTGGGCGCCCGCCTGCGGCGACTGCCACTTCTGCGGGCTGGCCGAGCCCTGGCTGTGCGCCGAATCCGGGAAGGCGGCGGGCACCCCGTACGCCACTCTCGCCGCCGACGGCAGCGACCTCTACCCCGGCCTGGGCACCGCCGTCTTCGCCGAGGAGACGGTCGTCCCGGCCCACGCGGCGCTCCCGCTGCCGGCCGGCGTGCCGCTCACCGACGCGGCGCTGCTGGGCTGCGCCGTGCTGACCGGATGGGGCGCCGTGCACCACAGCGCGCGGGTACGGGCGGGGGAGTCGGTGGTGGTGTTCGGGGCGGGCGGCGTGGGCCTGGCCACCCTCCAGGCCGCGCGGATCGCGGGCGCGGGCCCGATCGTGGCCGTGGACGTGTCCCCGGCGAAGGGGGAACTGGCGCGCGCCGCGGGCGCCACCGAGTTCCTCGTCGCCTCCGACGCCACCGCCAAGCGTGTCCGCGCCCTCACCGGCGGACACGGTGCGGACGTCGCGATCGAGTGCGTGGGACGGGCGGAGACCATCCGTACGGCCTGGTCGTCCACCCGGCGCGGCGGACGCACCACCGTCGTCGGGATCGGCGGCCAGGACCAGCAGGTCACCTTCTCCGCCCTGGAACTCTTCCACTTCGGCCGTACGCTGTCCGGCTGCGTCTACGGCAACAGCGACCCGGCGGCCGACCTTCCGCGCATCGCCGAACACGTCCGCAGCGGAGCGCTCGACCTGTCCGGCATGGTCACCGACCACATCGCCCTCGACGACATCCCCGCCGCCTTCCAGGCGATGCGGGAGGGCAGGGGAGGCCGCGCCCTCGTCGTCTTCTGACCCGGCGCGCCCACCGGACCGGGGCGGCGGTCGGCACCGCCATGACCTGGCAGGTCATTGAGGCCCCGCCCCGGTGACGGCATCGTCTCCGCCACCGGCCCCCGCCATGAGGAGACACGTACGACCACCACGACCACCACGCCCGGCACCGCGGCCCGGCCCGCCCCGGCGACCGGCCCGGATCTGCTGCGCAAGGTGCTGCGGATCGACGGTTGGAGCACCGCCGCGTTCGGCGTCCTCATGCTCGCCGGCGGCAAACCGCTCAGCGCCCCGCTCGGCATCCCGACGGCCTGGTCCACCCCGATCGGCCTCGCCATGCCGGGCGGCGCCGCCGCCCTCGCCCTGATCGCCGGCTGCCCCCGCATCCCCATCGGCCCGACCACAGCCGTCATAGCGGGCAACACCCTCTCCTCCGCAGCCCTACTCCTCCTCACCCTCTCCCACCTCCTCCCCCTCACCCCCCTGGGCACCGCGTTCCTGCTGATCGGAGCGGTGGTGGTGGCGGTGTACGCAGCTCTGGAGTACGTCGGACTGCGGCGCTACTTGAGGACGGCACCCGGTCAGAACTGATCAAACGCCACCGACGCGGCCACGGTCACACCACCGACTGCCACTGTCCCGGCGGCGCGTCATTCCCCACGGTCGGAGCGAACGCGGCGAACAGACCGGTGACAGCGGACGTACACGAGGTCCAGCCGGTCACCGTTCAGGGGGCGATCGCGTCAGGGGCCTTCGGTGAGGGGCGGGTCGGCCGGGCGGTTCTCCCGGGCCGGCTCGGTGGCAGGTGTCGGTTCGCCGGTCTTCCGTAGCCGCGGGAACGCCGGCGCCGCCGCCAGGAAGACGAGCGTGGTCAGGACGAACGGCCAGGTGAAGGTGTGGCCTCCGGAAGGGGCGGTGAGGGCGGTCAGGGCCGGGGTCAGGGCGGTCGCGGCGGCTGCTCCGGCCACCGCGTACGCCGCGGTCCGGCGGCCGGCCGGCAGGAAGACCCCGCACAGTGCCATCGCGACCAGCACCGCGTTGTAGCCCGCCGCGCCGGAGGCGATCTGCGCCGCCGGGGCGCCCAGTGCCCAGGCGGTGGCGGTGCCGGTGAGGCTGCCGACGACCGCCATCGCGCCCGCCGTGCGGCCCGCGGCGAAGATACCGGCGAGGAAGAGCGCGCCGACGTACCACTGGGGCATGAAGAAGATCTGGGCGACGTTGGCGAAGAGCGCGTGCCACAGGTCGGTGAAGGACAGGGCGGCGGGCGGTCCGGCGGGCCGGGGCAGGGCCGCGGGGGGCGCGGCGTGGTGCCAGACGTGGGCGAAGCCCGGCGCGCCGGTCGTCAGGGCGGTCGCCACCAGGCAGAACGGGAGGGTGAGGGTCGGCAGTCGCCAGGTGTCCAGTACGCGTGCGACGGCGGCGGTGACGACCGTGACCACCACGCTGCCGCCGACCGCGAGCAGGGCGGTGGACAGGTGCCAGGGGCCGAGGAAGACCGCCGATCCGACGGCGACCAGGCAGGCGTTGAAGCCTTCCAGGCCCGCGGCGATCCGCGCGCGGTCCACGCCGAGCAGGTGGGCCGTGGCCGTGCCCGTCGCGGTGCCGAGGAGTCCGTACAGGCCGTACGCCCAGCCCGCGGCGGACAGCGCGATCGAGAAGACCGCGCCGGTGACCGCGCTCGGCAGGAAGTCGACCTGGGCCTGGCCGCGCAGGACGTGACGGAGGTGCCGGTACCGGCGGTGCCGGGTCCAGGGGGTGGTTCGGTCCCGTGGCGTGGCGATCGGGTCTCGCACGGCGTCTCCCCTCGGGCAGCCGGAGCGCGCCGTCGGGCCGTACGCGCTCCGCACCGGGACCACCCGGGCGGATGTACCTTACAGCTACCTGGGGGGTGGCGGGGCGGAATCCGGGTGCCGCAGCGCCAGCCCGTCGACCAGCGCCAGCAGGCCCGCCTCGAAGGCTCCTTCGTCCACTCGCTGCTGATGCTCCGCGAGCAGGTGCGCCTGGCCCAGGTGGGGATAGTCGGCCGGGTCGTAGGCGCTCGGGTCGTCGACGAAGCCGCGCGCGAAGGAGCCCAGGGCCGAGCCCGCGACGAAGTAGCGGACCATGGCGCAGATCCGGGTCGCCTGGGCCGGTGGCCAGCCGGCCTCCACCATGCCGCCGAAGGCCGCGTCGGCCATCTTCAGGCCGGCCGGGCGGCGGCCGGGGCCCTGGGCGAGGAACGGCACGATGTTCGGGTGTGCGGCCAGCGCCGCGCGGTAGGAGCGGGCCCAGGCCAGCAGGCCGGTGCGCCAGTCCGCGCCCGCGCCGAGGGCCGACACGTCCACCTCGGCGATCACCGTGTCGGCGACCGCGTCCAGGATCTCGTCCTTGGTCGTGAAGTGGTTGTACAGGGACGGTCCGCTGACGCCCAGTTCGGCGGCCAGCCGCCGGGTGGACAGGGCGGCCAGGCCCTCCGCGTCGATGAGCGCGAGCGCGGTGGTGACGATGCGCTCCCGGCTCAGGAGGGGCTTGCGGGGTCGGGCCATGCCGCACATAGTAGAGGCTGCCAGCCAAAAACTAGCAGTGGTAGTTAAAGGCTCGTCCGGCTGTCCCGGGCGGCCCGGCTGCCGCATCCCTTCGCAAGGGGCCGTGATGAACCTGGAGTTGAGTCAGGAGCAGGCTGCCGCCCGGCAGCTCGCCAAGGACTTCGCCGACCGCGAGATCACCCCGCACGCCGCCGCCTGGGACCGGGCCGAACAGGTCGACCGGGGCATCGTGCGGAAACTCGGCGAGGTCGGCTTCCTCGGCCTGACGATCCCGGAGGCGTACGGCGGTTCCGGGGGCGACCACCTCGCTTACGCGCTGGTGACCGAGGAACTGGGCCGCGGCGACTCCGCGGTGCGCGGCATCGTCTCCGTGTCCCTGGGCCTGGTCGCCAAGACCATCGCGGCCTGGGGCGACGAGGAGCAGAAGCGGCGGTGGCTGCCCCCGCTGACCTCCGGCGAGGCCGTCGGCTGCTTCGGCCTCACCGAGCCGGGCACCGGCTCGGACGCGGGCAGCCTGGCCACCCGCGCCGTCCGGGACGGCGACGCGTATGTCGTCAACGGCGGCAAGATGTTCATCACCAACGGCACCTGGGCCGACGTGGTGCTGCTCTTCGCGCGGACCGACGATGCCCCCGGCCACCAGGGCATCAGTGCCTTCCTCGTTCCCACGGACACCCCCGGCCTGGAGCGCCGGGAGATCCACGGCAAGCTGGGGCTGCGCGGGCAGGCCACCGCCGAGCTGGTCCTGCGGGACGTACGGGTGCCCGCGGACGCCATGCTGGCCCCGGAGGGGAAAGGTTTCTCCGTCGCGATGTCGGCCCTGGCCAAGGGGCGTATGTCGGTCGCCGCCGGTTGTGTGGGCATCGCGCGGGCCGCACTGGACGCCGCCGTCGGGTACGCCACGGAGCGCGAGCAGTTCGGCCGGACCATCGCCCACCACCAGCTCGTGCAGGAGCTGATCACCGACATCGCCGTGGACGTGGACGCCGCGCGCCTGCTGACCTGGCGGGTCGCCGATCTGATCGACCGTGGCGAGCCGTTCGCCACCGAGGCCTCCAAGGCGAAGCTGTTCGCCTCCGAGGCGGCGGTGCGCGCCGCCAACAACGCGCTCCAGGTCTTCGGCGGCTACGGCTACATCGACGAGTACCCGGTCGGCAAGCTGCTGCGCGACGCCCGGGTGATGACGCTGTACGAGGGCACCAGTCAGATCCAGAAGCTGGTCATCGGGCGCGCGCTCACCGGGGTCTCGGCGTTCTGACGCGGCCGTGCCGTGCCGCCGGCTCTAAGCGCTTGCTCACCGGCGGGGTAAGGTGTTCGGTCCGTCGCGGATGGCCCGGGGCGGACCGAGGATCGGGGTGCGCGATGGTCACGGAGGCGGAGCAGGCGGACGGTTCGGCGGAGGACTGGGCCGATGTGACCCCGGAAGCGGCCCGCCGTCTGGTCCGTGCCGCCGTCCAGGCGTTCGCCGAGCGCGGCTACCACGCCACCACCACCCGCGACATCGCGGGCCGGGCCGGCATGAGCCCGGCCGCGCTCTACATCCACTACAAGACCAAGGAAGAGCTGCTCTTCAGCATCAGCGGTGTCGGCCACGAGAAGGCCCTGCGGATCATGGAGGAGGCGGCCGCCACCGACGGCGGCCCCACCGAGCGCCTCTCCGCCGCCGTCCGCACCTTCGCGTGCTGGCACGCCCGGCACCACACCACCGCACGGGTCATCCAGTACGAGCTCCAGGCGCTGAGCGAGGAGCACTACGGGCACGTCGCCGATCTGCGGCGGCGCACCGACCGTTCACTGCGCGGCATCCTCCAGGACGGCGTGGACGCGGGGGAGTTCACGGTCGGCGACGTGTCGGGCACCACGCTCGCGGTGCTGTCGCTCTGCGTGGACGTGGCCCGTTGGTTCTCGGCCGAGGGCGCCCGTACGCCCGAGGAGGTGGGCGACCTGTACGCGGGCCTCGTGCTGCGCATGGTCGGCGCGAGGCCGTGAGCCGGACGCGGAGGGGGCGGGGCCCGAGCGGAGTCAGGACCGATGCGGAGGCGGGCGCCGGGACGGAGGCGGCGCCGGGGCCGGGAGGGCATTGACAGGGGCGGGCCCGCCGCACATTCTGAGCAAGCGCTTGGTCGGCGGACGGTGAGGTCCGCTTCCGCGGAGCCTGAGGAGGCAAACGGACATGGCAGAGCCCCGGGTGTTCGGCTCGCTCGACGAACTGCGGGCCGCGGTCGGCGAGGACCTCGGCACCAGTGACTGGCTGGAGATAGACCAGAAGCAGATCGATCTGTTCGCCGACGCCACCGGCGACCACCAGTGGATCCACGTCGACCCGGAGCGGGCCGCGTCCGGGCCGTTCGGCACCACCATCGCGCACGGCTACCTGACGCTGGCGCTGCTGCCCGCCCTCGTACCGCAGCTCCTGCGGGTCGACAACGTCACGATGGGCATCAACTACGGCGTGGACAAGGTCCGTTTCCCGGCCCCCGTCCCGGTCGGCTCGCGGCTGCGGGCGACGGCCCGGATCGCGGGGGTGACGGAGGTGTCCGGCGGCGTGCAGCTCGCGACGACGGTGACCGTCGAGCGGGAGGGCGGCGAGAAGCCGGTCTGTGTCGCGGAGACGCTCAGCCGCTTTTATCTGTGACCGTGGACTGTCTGCTTCGGCTCTGCCCGTGACCGCGTGCGGCTCGCTGCGGTGCTGTCCGTGATCGCGCGCTGTCCGCATTGGTGCTGTCCGCGATCGCGTACCGTCCGCTCCGGCCCGTGATCGGGAGCCGGCAGACCGCCGCCCTGCGCACACCGCCGGTGTGCGGCGGACGGGCGGCGAGGCGTGTGTCCGCCCGCCCGAGGACCCGGACGCACCCGACCGTACGCGCCTGCCCGGCCGCCCGGGCCGGGCGTATCCCCGCAGACCACCGGGTGTGCCCACGGATAGGGTTGTCCCGTGCCTCAGCTTCCTTACAAGGTCCACGAGCTCACGGTCGGCCAGCTCTCCGCGCGGAGCGGCGCGGCGGTCTCCGCCCTGCACTTCTACGAGTCCAAGGGGCTGATCAGCAGCACCAGGACCGCGGGCAACCAGCGCCGTTACACCCGTGACGCGCTGCGCAGGGTCGCCTTCGTGCGCGCCGCCCAGCGGGTCGGCATCCCGCTGGCCGTCATCCGCGACGCACTCGCCGAGCTGCCCGACGAACGCACCCCCAACCGGGACGACTGGGCCCGGCTTTCCGAGGTGTGGCGCGAGGAGCTGGAGGAGCGCATCAACCAGCTCGTCGAGCTGCGGGACCGGTTGACGGACTGCATCGGCTGCGGCTGCCTGTCCCTGCAGAAGTGCGCCCTGTCGAACCCGTACGACCAGCTCGGGGAGCAGGGCGCGGGTGCCCGGCGGCTGCGCGTGGACCGGGTCGGCGGGCCGTCCCGGGGGCGCGGCGGCACCTCCGAGGCGGAGGACGGTGCGTCCGGGACGGGTGCCGGCGCCGGTGCTTCCCGGGCCCGTGACGGCGCGTCCGCGCCGCGGGCCGGGGAGGACCGCTGTGTGCCCGGAGCGGCCGACTCCGTCACGGACGAGCGCTGTACGACCGGTCCCTGACGCCCGGCGCCCGGGACGACGACCCCGCCGCCGGGCGGAGCGGTGACCGCCGTACCGCCGGACGGAGCGCGGACCGAAGGGGCGCGGAGCGGAATGCGGACCGCGGCATCGCGGGCGGGGGACGGACCGCAGCGCCGCCGGGCGGAGCGGTGACCGCCGTGCGGCCGGGCGGCGGGCGCCCGGCCGGGGGTGGGACACGGGCTCTCACCACACGGCGGGCTTGCGGTCCGCCCACGGCCGGGCCCGCTCCACCTGCGCGGAGAGCGCGACGAGCGTCGCGTCGTCCCCGTACCGTCCGCCGAGCATGACGCCGATCGGCAGGCCCGCCGCGTTCCAGTGCAGCGGGAGGCTCACCGCGGGCTGGCCGGTGGCGTTGTACAGCGGCGTGTACGGGGTGAAGGCGCCGACGGCGGCGAACTCGGCCCGCGGGTCGGCGTCGTCGCGCAGCTCGCCGACGCGCGGCGGCGGCTGGGCGACCGTCGGGGTCAGCAGCACGTCGAAGCCGCCGTCCCGGGGCATCACACCGTCGGCGACGAGCTGCCCGAGCATCCGGAACGCGTACAGGGCACGTGCGTACTCGACCGCCGGGACCTGAGCGCCGCGCTCCCGCAGGTAGCGGGTCAGCGGCATCAGGTCCGCCTCGTCCTCCGGCGGCACCGGGCGGTTGGCGGCGATCACCGACCAGACGCGGGTGAAGGCGTGGCGGGAGCTGTCGTCGGCGGGCAGCGTCAGCTCGTCCACCTCGTGGCCGAGGTCGGCGAGGAGCGCGGCCGTCTCCAGGACGGCGGCCCGGCAGTCCGGGTGCACCTCGATGCCGGGGAAGGGCGCGCCGGCCAGCCAGCCGATGCGCAGCCGCCCCGGGTCACGTCCGGCGTACGCGGTGTACGTCTCGCCCGGGGGCAGCGCGGGGGCCGTGTACGGGGCGCCGGGCATCGGGCCGGCCATCGCGTCCAGCAGCGCGGCGGCGTCCGCGACCGTACGGGCGAGCGGGCCCGAGGTGCCCAGGCCCGTCACGTCGTGGAGCAGCGGGCCGGAACTGATCAGACCACGACTCGGCTTGATGCCGTACAGCCCGCAGACCGAGGCGGGGATGCGGATGGACCCGCCGCCGTCGCTGCCGTGCGCCACGGGCGCCAGCCCGCCGGCCACCGCGGCGGCCGCCCCGCCGCTCGAACCGCCCGCCGAACGCTCCAGGTCCCACGGTGTGCGGGCGGGCGGCGCGAGGAGGTTCTCCGTGTAGCAGGGGAGGCCGAATTCGGGGGTGTTGGTCTTGCCGAGCAGGATCGTGCCTGCCTCGCGCAGCTTGGTGACGACGTGGTCGTCCATCCGCGCCACGTTGCCGGCCAGCGTCCGCGACCCCATCGTGCAGCGCACACCGGCGACCTGGTTGAGGTCCTTGACCGGTACGGGCACGCCGTGCAGCGGCGGCAGCGCACGGCCCTCGCGGCGCGCGGCGGTGGCCTCGTCCTCCGCGGCGGCCGCCTGTTTGCGGGCGATGTCGGGGGTACGGGTGAGGAACGCGCCGAGCGTGGCGTCCAGTCGCTCGGCGCGGGCGAGGTAGTGCTCGGTGATCTCGACGGGGGACAGCTCGCCGGTCCGCACCCCCGCGGCCTGTTCCAGAGCGGTCAGGTCGTGCAGCTCTGCCATGGACGTCCGCCTTCGCGTGTGCCGGTGGTGAGGGCCCGGATCCCGGTGTTCCCGGGGCCCGGGGGCCTGGTGCGCGGGGCCTGCCTTACTCAGCCCGTGAAGAGTTGTCTCAGTTTCAGGGCCAGTTCGTAAAGGCCGTACCCGAACGGCAGGCCCACCCACAGCCAGGCCAGGACGAGCAGGGCGGTGCGCCGGGCGGTCACGGGGCTGCTCCCTTCGGGGCGGTGGACGAGGGGGCCGCCGGCGCGGGGTGCGCCGGCCGGGACCCGGCGGACGGCGGTTCGTGGTACCGGGGGTGTACGGGCCGCACCAGCTCGTTGGCGGCGAACCCCACGACGAGCAGGCCGATCATGACGAAGAAGGATGTCGTGTACAGCTCGGCGCCGGTGTGCCCGGAGGAGCGGCGCGCGTCGGCGACGGCGTTGACGATCAGCGGCCCCAGGACGCCCGCGGTGGACCAGGCGGTGAGCAGCCGGCCATGGATCGCCCCACCTGGTACGTGCCGAACAGGTCCTTCAGATAGGCCGGTACGGAGGCGAACCCACCGCCGTAGAAGGACAGGATGACCGCCGCGCACCCGATGAACAGCGGCTTGGAGGAGTCCCCGGCCAGCGCGATCAGCAGGTACATCAGCGCGCCGGCGCCAGATGGAGGCGGTACACGTGCTTGCGGCCCGCCAAGGCGGAGGTGGCCGACCAGACGATCCGGCCGAGCATGTTGGCGAGCGAGAGCAGGCCGACGAAGCCCGCGGCGGCCGACGCGCTCACCGGCGCGGAGCCGCGGGCGAAGAAGTCGGAGACCATCGGCGCGGCCTTCTCCAGGATGCCGATACCCGCCGTGACATTCGTGCACAGAACCACCCACAGGCACCAGAACTGCGGCGTGCGCAGCGCGTTACGGGCCGAGACCTGCGCGGTGGTGACCAGCGGGCGGGGCACGGCCGCCGCCCGGCGTGCACCGGGGGCGTCCGGCCCGGCGGGCGGCACCCGTACGAGCAGCACGCCGGGCGTCATGAAGGCGGCGTACGCCAGCCCCATGACCAGGAACGTACGGGCGATGCCGGGGGCGTCCGCGCCCAGGGCGGCCAGCAGCCCGGCGGACCACGGCGAGGCGATCAGGGCGCCGCCGCCGAAGCCCATGATGGCGATGCCGGTGGCCGTGCCGGGGCGGTCGGGGAACCACTTCAGCAGCGTCGATACGGGGGAGATGTAGCCGATCCCCAGGCCGATGCCGCCGATGAAGCCGTAGCCCAGGACGACGAGCCAGTACTGCCGGGTGGCCGCGCCGAGCGCCGCGACCAGGAAACCGGAGGAGAAGCAGACGGCCGAGACGGCCATCGCCCAGCGCGGACCGTTGCGCTCCACGAGGGTGCCGCCGAAGGCGGCGGACAGTCCCAGCATCACGATGGCCAGTTGGAAGGGCAGCGCGGAGGCCGTGCCGGACAGCCCGAGCGAGGACTCCAAGGGCGACTTGAACACGCTCCAGGCATACGCCTGTCCGATGGCGAGGTGGATGGACAGCGCCGCGGGCGGCACGAGCCGGCGGCTCCACCCGGGTGGCGCGACGGTACGGGAGAGGGCGGACGCGCGCATGACGCGGAACGTACATCGTTCACCTACCCCGGGGAAGGGCGCCGCCGCTTCCGGGGCGCAGGCCGGCGTCTCCGGGCTGCGGTCGGTCCTGCCCGGTGGCCGCGCCGGGTCCGCCCTCACCGGCCCCGCTCCTGGCCGCGCGCTCCGGAGGCCGCGCCGCCGGTGTCGGCGCCTCCGGAGTCCGCTCCGGTATCCGCGACTCCGCCTCCCGCTCCGGAGTGCGCGCCTCGGGCACCCGCTCCGGCGTCCGCGCAGTTGGCTCCCGCCCCGGCGGCCGTGCCCCCGCCTCCCGCTCCCGCAGCGCCGCGCGCACCAGCTCCGCGTTGGAGGCGGCGGGCGAACCGTCCGGCAGCAGCAACGTGTCCTCGACACCGATGCGGGTGGCCAGCCCCAGCTCGCCGGCGAGCCGCAGCACCGGCCAGGCCCCGCCGTCCTCGCCGTGCAGCAGCACCGGGCGGCCGTGCGCGCCGTACGCGTCCAGCGCGCGCAGCAGACCGCGCGCCGTCTGCCGCGCCGAAGCGGTGCACGGGTCCATGACCTCGGCCAGCACCCGCAGCACCCGCGGCCCCAGCGGTGCGGCCGCGAAGCGCTCCGCGCCGTCCGTGCCCGACCAGATGCCCGCCTCGACGCCGACCCCGCGCTCCAGCAGGGCGGCGGCGACCGCCTCGGCGCCCGGCTCGTGCCAGTTCACCGAGGCATGATCGGGCAGCACCGGCCATGCCCGTACGCAGGCCACCCTGCGCGCCGGGTCCGGCTCGGCCCAGGCGCCGGTGGTGACCCCCACCGGCACGTCCACCACCGCCCGGATCGCCTCCAGCACCGGGGTCAGCACGCCGGGCATGAGGGACTCCCGGCCGCACGGCGACCTGGGGTGGACATGGATGTCCCGGGCGCCGGCCGCGACCGCCTTCCCCGCGGCATCGGCCAGCTCCGCCGGGGTCATCGGCACCACCCCGGAACCGGCGGCGTTCCGTGAGCCGTTGAGGCATACCTGCACCATGCCCCCGAGCATGACACCAGGGTCTGACAACGGGCCCTGGCGGCGGGCTCCGGCGGCGGGGCGTCCGCCCCGCGGCCGCCCGGAGGCCGTGTCTCAGGCCGCCACGGACAGCCGCCGTTCACGCGAGGACTCCCGCGCCCCCGCCACCGCCTCCCGGGTCAGCACCGAGAGCGGCGCCACGACCCCGCACTCCTGGCACACCGGTCCGGCCACCGGAAAACGTTCGAGGTCCGTGCGCCACACGAAGCGCTGCGCCCCGCAGACCGGGCAGCCGGACCGCGGCGTGCCCGACTCCATCGCCCGGATCATGCTGCGCAGCACCGCGGCCAGCGGCGCCGCCGGATGCCGGTGGGGCGCCTCGCACGGCACGATGTCACAGCCGCCCCAGGTGCGCCGGTGCCAGTCGTCGAGCGCGCTGGGCTGCCGGATGCCGTCGTGCTTCTCGCGGCGCCGGCGCGCCGCGAACTCCTTCTCGTACCCGAGCCAGACGGCGCGGGCCTCCTCCAGTTCCTCCAGAGCGGCCATCAGCCGCGCCGGGTCGGGTTCGCGGTCCTCGGTCGCGATGCCCGCCCTGGTGCACAGATGGTGCCAGGTCGCGCGGTGCCCGTACGGGGCGAAGCGTTCCAGGCACTTGCGCAACGCCGTGCGTCGCTGCGTGGCGACGAGACGGGGGTTGCGCACCTGTTCTGCGAGAGCTCTGAAACCGGCCAATTCATCCCACCTCCGTGGGGAGGACCCGACTGGACAGGGAATGGACGTAGCGGACCGCCCGCCGGATCCATCGAACTGTCTTGCGGATATGTGGTGGCGGCACTCGCGCCGCACCGGGCGCGTCACTCGCTCCCGGTGTCCCCCGCGGCGCCCAGCGCGCCTCGTGTGCATCATCCACCGTACATCTGTGGGGATTTGAGAAAGTTAAGGTCGTCCGCCTTCCGGCCGCGGCGCGCTACCGGCAGCCCTTGTGAGAGATGCGCCGGTGACTGCTGGTACCCGCGCCGCGGCCGATCGATCCGTACGGCGGCCGACTTGGCTCCTTCCGGCCCGGCGCGGTCCGATACGTTCCGGTGCGGTCCGATACGGTCCGGCGCGGTCCCATACGGTCCGGTGCGGTCCCATACGGAAGGGAACCGGACGGCGGTGCCGCGCGCTCCCCGGCCTACCTGGTGACCACCCGCCCGGCAGCGAGGACCACACGCGCCAGTTCCGCGTGACAGACGTCGCTGTGCGCGCCGGCCGGCGGCGGGCCGTCGCGGACGACCGAGGACGCGTCGACGCTCACACAGCCCGCACCGGGCACCGCGGCGCCCAGCTTCAGGCGCCGGGCGCCGTCCACGGCCTGGATGCCGTCGTGGCCGATCGCGCCCCACCGGTCGAACAGGCCCAGGAAGCCCGCCGAGTCACCGGAGAGCTTGGAGGCCAGCGGATACAGGTGGCTCAGTGCCGAGTCGTGCCGCGAATAACAGGCCACCACCGGGCCGTCCACCCGCTGCTGCACCCCCTTCAGCGCCCCGCCGCGGTCGGGGTCGTGCGGCAGCCGGGCGGCGAACGCGTAGTGCGAGAACGCCCCTTGCAGCAGTGTCACGGACTTCACCCCGGTCACGCCGGGCGGCATCCCGTGCAGCCCGTACGACACCAGGCGGGCCCCGAAACTGTGCCCGATCAGGTGGATCCGCGTACCCGGCGCGCCCGTCACCAGCTTGCCGAGCGCCGGGCCCAGCCCGAGCCGGCCCACCACGCCCGCGCGCCGCTTCATCGCGTAGTAGGCGGTCTGCCGCAGGAACTCCTTGGCCCCGTTCCACAGCCGCCCGAGCCCGTCGCCGAACAGCTCCTGGTGGCCGCACTTCTCCAGCGCCGCCGTGAAGATCTCACACACTCCCAACGGGTCGTCGGTGAGCATCGCGGGCGTACCGGTGCCCACGTCCTCGGCCAGCCGCCGCGCGGGGTCGTTCTCGCGCACCGCCACCAGCTCCCGTAGGAGGCGCGCGAACTCGTCGAAGGCGGAACGGGCCGCGGGCCGCTCCGCGAGCAGCTCCTGGAAGCGCCGCAGCGTCAGCTCCCGGCCGGGGAAGACCCGCGCCAGGGCGCGCAGCGACGCGTCGTCCAGCAGCGGCGGCCCGGCCGGCGCCGCGGCCTGTGGCGGGCCCGCCGCCGGGTCGAAGTCCGGGATCGGCTCGTCCGTGAAACGCATCGCGGGCCAGATCACGCCGGTGTAGCCGAGCCGTACCCCGGCGCCCGCCATGGCCGGGAACGGCGCGAAGAACCGCCCGTACAGGCGCGTGGCCATCGACCGGTCGTTGTTCCAGCCGTGCGCGAACACGAGCAGGTCGGTGACGCGCTGCTGCGCCGCCCCGGCCACCAGCCGGTCACGCTGTCCGGCGTCCGGATCGCCGTCGGCGTCGAACGTCAGCTCCCAGTACGGCTGTACGCCGATGCCCCCGGCCGCCCGCGCGCCGGAACTGTCTGCGGTATCCGTCATGACGACCCCCTGGGCGGCGCGCCGGACCACGCTGCCGGGCCGGAGTTCGAGCCGCGCCGCGGTGTGCAGCGCATCGTCCTGCGGGCGGGCGGATCCGGCCATACGCCACGCATGGCCCGTTCGCGGCAGGCGGCGCCCACGCCGGACGGCCGGACGCCGACACGGGGTGCGGTGGGTGCCGTCAGCCCAGGTCGCGCTCCCGCGTCTCCGGCAGTGCCAGCACGCACACCAGCGACACCACCGCCATCGCCGTCACGTACCAGCCCACCGAACCGGACCCGAAGGCCGCCTGCAAGCGGGTCGCCACCAGCGGCGAGACCGCGCCGCCCAGCACTCCGCCCAGGTTGTACGCCAGCGAGGCGCCCGAGTACCGCACCGTCGTGCCGAACAGCTCCGGCAGGTACGCGCCCATCGGGCCGTACACCACCCCCATGCAGAACAGCGCGCCGCCGACCGCCACCGCGATCAGCACCGGCTGCCCGGTGTCCAGCAGGGGGAAGAGGATCAGCCCCCAGACGCCCGCGAGCACCGTCCCGGTCAGCACCAGCCGGCGCCGTCCCGCGCCGTCCGACCGGGTGGCGGCGAGCCAGGTGCCGGCCGCGAGGAAGAGGCAGGCGACGAGGGAGAGGCCGAGCATGGTGTTGCGGGAGACGCCGAGCGTGCCGGTGGCGTACGCCAGGCAGTACGTCGTCGCCGTGTAGAAGAGCCCATACGCGACGATCATGCCGCCCGCCCCGAGCAGCAGCTCACGCGGATGCCGGCGCAGCACCTCCAGCGCGGGCACCCGGCTCGCCTCCCGCGCGTCCATCACCTTCGCGAACACCGGCGTCTCACTGATCTTCAGCCGTACGAACAGTCCCACCCCGACCAGCAGGAACGACAGCAGGAACGGCACTCGCCAGCCCCACGAGCGGAATGCCCCGTCGTCCAGCACGGCGGACAGCAGCCAGAACACGCCCGTCGCCGCGAAGAACCCCACCGACGGCCCGAGTTGCGGGAACGCCGCATACAGCCCGCGCCGCTTCTTCGGCGCGTGCTCCACCGCCAGCAGCGCGGCCCCGCCCCACTCACCGCCCAGCCCGATCCCCTGGAGGAACCGCAACAGGATCAGCAGCAACGGCGCCCAGATCCCGAGCGTTCCGTACCCGGGCAACAGCCCCACCATCGCTGTCGACAACCCCATCAACAGCAACGAGGCCACCAGCACGGACTTCCGCCCCACCCGGTCCCCGAAGTGCCCGAACACCACCGACCCGATGGGCCGCGCCGCGAACGCCACCGCATAGGTCGAGAACGACGCGAGGGTGGCGTTGACCGGATCGAGCGTGGGAAAGAACGCCTGGTTGAGGACGAGCGCGGCGGCCGTCCCGTAGATGTAGAAGTCGTAGAACTCGATGGCCGTCCCGATGAACGACGCCACGGCCACGCGGCGCAGGCGCTCCGCAGAGGCGGGCGCGGCGGCGGCCCGCTCGTCCTGCGCGGGGACCGTCACGGCCGGGGGCTGCTCCGCCGGGGCGGCTGCTGAAGTCGCGTCACTGTGCACGAGCGGCACTGTCACGTGTCATCCCGGACCAGTCAATGGATGGCATGGGGCGTCTTGGACAGTGAGACGGGCAGGCGTGGGCGGCGCGCCGTTCCGGCGCGGGCGGTGAACGCCGCGCCACCCCGGGATGCCGCCGCTCTCACCCCACCACCCCCTCCACGATCGACAGCGTCGAGCCCGTCGGGATCGTCCGGGTCACTCGCAGCCCGGCGGCGGCGAGGAGCCGGTGGAAGGCGGGCTCGTCGCGTTCGCGGCCGTTGAGGGAGGTCATCATCAGGACGTCCATGGATTTCGCGGGATGGGTTTCGTTGCCCGGGGGCAGCACCGCGTCGATGGCCAGAAGGCGGCTGCCGGGGCGGGTCATGGCGGTGCGGCAGGCGCGCAGGACGCGGACGCAGTCGGCGTCGTTCCAGTCGTGCAGGATGCGCTTGAGGAGGTAGACGTCGGCGCCGGGCGGTACGGCGTCGAAGAAGTCGCCTGCATGGGTCTGCCAGCGGCCGGTGAGGTCGGGGAGGTCCAGGGTGTGGTGCCGGAGGACCGTCTCCTGGTCGTGGAGGACGCCGGTCAGGCCGGGGTTGCGCAGCAGGACCTGGCGCAGCAGCCCGCCGCGTCCGCCGCCGACGTCCACGACCGTGCCGGTGGCGGGGAAGTCGTACGCGGCGGCGATCGGGTCGTTCTCGCTCTCGGCCAGGCCGGCCATGCCGGTGTCGAAGACGGTGCCCGCTTCCGGTACACGCTCCAGGTGGCCGAAGTAGGGCGCGCCGAAGATCTCGTCGAACACGGTGCGGCCGGACCGGACGGTGTCCGCGAGGTGCCCGGCCGGCCGCCAGAAGGGATCGTCGGTGAGCATGACGACGGCGTCCCGCATGGAGGACGGGGCGTCCGAGCGGAGGAGGTCGGCCGCGGGGGTGAGGTGGAAGGCGCCCGCGTCGTCCTCGCGGAAGACTTCGCGTGTCGCCAGGAGGCGCAGGGCGCGGCGCAGGTGCCCGGCGTCGGCGCCGGTCGCGGCCGCCAGCTCCTCGGCGGTGCGCGGGCCGTCGGCCAGGTGGTCGGCGACACCGAGCAGGGCCGCCGCCCGCAGTGCGGCGGAGTGCAGGTAGGCCAGGGCGTGTTCGGTGAGCTGGACGGCGGGGGAGGGGGATGGAGAGGGGGCGGTCATGGGGCGCGGTCCTTCCGCGAGCGGGTGGTCGGGTTTCCACCATGGCCTTACGCCCCGGGCGCCACCAGGGCACATCGCGCCCGTCGCGGCACGCGCCTCCGGCCGTACGGAGGGGAAGTCCGCCGCTCCCGGTCACCCGTACCGCAGATACCCCCGCCGCACCCTCCGGAAGCGCGCCAGGGCGTCCTGCCAGGCCGCGGCCACCTCGTCCACCCCCGCGCCCGCGTCGATCATCGTGCGGACGTGTGGGGTGCCGGTCAGTTTGTCGATCCAGTGGTCGGGGCGCCACGTGAAGCCGGGCCAGGTCTGTTTGGCGGTGATCAGAAGGGCGATGCCCGTGCGGACCGGGTCGAAGGCCGCGCGGTCGTGGACGTGGAGCTGGACGCCGCCGATGGTCTTGCCCTGGAACTTGGAGAAGGTGGGGGCGAAGTACGCCTCCCGGAAGCGGACGCCGGTGAGGCCGATGGCGGCGGCCAGTTCGGTGGCGGCGGCGGACCAGTGGCGGTCGATGCCGTCCGCGCCCAGCAGCTCGAAGGGGCGGGTGGTGCCGCGGCCCTCGGAGAGGTTGGTGCCTTCGAAGAGGCAGGTGCCCGTGTAGACGAGGGCGGTGTCCGGGGTGGGCATGTTGGGGCTGGGCGGGACCCAGGGGAGGCCGGTCGCGTCGAAGAAGTCCGAGCGCCGCCAGCCCTTCATGAGGACGGTTTCCAGCTCGGCCGGCCGGCCCGCCGCGCGGGGCACGAACTCGGTGTTGAAGAGCAGGGCCAGCTCGGCCACGGTCATGCCGTGGGCCAGCGCGATCGGTTCGCGGCCGACCCCGGACGCCAGGGACCGGTCCAGTACGGGGCCGGAAGCGGCGCGGCCCGTCACCGGGTTGGGACGGTCGAGGACGACGAAGCGTTTGCCCGCGAGGACGGCGGCGACCATGCAGTCGTACAGCGTCCAGATGTAGGTGTAGAAGCGCGCGCCGACGTCCTGGATGTCGAAGACGACGGTGTCCACGCCGGACCGGGTGAAGACGCCCGCCAGCGCGCGGCCGCTCTTGCCGTACGTGTCGTGGACGGGCAGGCCGGTGGCGGGGTCCTTGTAGCTGCCCTCCGAGCCGCCGGCCTGGGCCGTGCCCCGGAAACCGTGCTCGGGGCCGAAGACGGCGGTCAGGTCCACCCGTTCGTCGGCGTGCAGGACGTCCACGATGTGGCGTACGTCCGGAGTGACGCCGGTGGGATTGGTGACGATGCCGACGCGTCGGCCGGACAGCAGGCCGTACCCGTCGGCGGCGAGGCGGTCGAAGCCGGTGCGGACCCGGGGGCGGGCCCCGGTGGCGGGGGTGGCCGGGGAGTCGTACGCCAGGTCCGCCGCGGTCGCCTCACCCGTCATCGCCGTCGCACCCGTCACGCTCGTGGCCGCCGTCGCGGCCAGCAGGTTCCGTCTGGACAGGGTCATGCGTCCACCTCCGCCATCGGGCCAGTGTCGTGCGCACGCTAACGCCCGGCGGCCTCCGTGGGAACGCGCCGGGCGGCGTGCCGCGCGCCGTCACCGCGTCCGGCTCAGGGGCGGGTCCGCGCCCTTTCGCTCCGGCATACCGACTGGTTAGTCTGCCTGGCAGTCGAGTCAGGGGCCGACCGAGGGAGACCGCAGGTGGAAGCCGTACGGGACAGGACAGTCGTGGTGACCGGGGCGGGCGGTGGCATCGGGGCCGAGCTGGCCCGCCGCTTCGCCGCCGAGGGCGCGCGGGTCGCGGTCAACGACCTGGACGCGGCGAAGGCCGGGCGGACCGCGCGGGAGATCGGTGCGGTCGCCGTCCCCGGGGACGCCTCCACCGTCGTACCGGCGGCCCGTGAGGCACTCGGCGGGACCGTCGACATCTTCTGCGCCAACGCCGGGGTCGGCACCGGCGGCGGGCCGGAGGCGCCGGACGCCGACTGGGAGCTGGCCTGGGACGTCAACGTCATGGCGCACGTCCGGGCCGCCCGCGCGCTGCTGCCCGAGTGGCTGGAGCGCGGCGCGGGCCGTTTCGTGTCCACCGTGTCCGCGGCGGGCCTGCTCACCATGGTCGGCGCGGCCCCGTACAGCGTCACCAAGCACGGCGCGTACGCCTTCGCGGAGTGGCTGTCGCTGACGTACCGGCACCGGGGGATAGCGGTGCACGCCATCTGCCCGCAGGGGGTGCGCACGGACATGCTCGCGTGCACCGGCGCGGCCGGGGAACTGGTGCTGACCCCGACGGCGATCGAGCCCGCCGCCGTCGCCGACGCGCTCTTCGCGGCCATGGCGGAAGAGCGGTTCCTGGTCCTGCCGCACCCGGAGGTCGGCGGGTACTACACCTCGCGGGCGGCCGACACCGAGCGCTGGCTGGGCGGGATGAACCACCTCCAGCGGAAGCTGGAGCAGGCCGGGAGCCGTATGCCGGAAGCCGAGGGGACGGCCCGATGACCACCTACGCCGACAAGCCCTGGCTGGCGCAGCTCACCGACGCCCAGCGCGCCCCCGTGCACCCGCACCCCTCCGCCCTGCACGCCTTCCGGGACGCCGCCCGCCGCGCCCCGGACCGTACCGCCTTCGCCTACTTCGACGGGCGGCTGTCGTACGCCGAGGCCGACGCGCTCAGCGACGGCGTGGCCGGGCATCTGGCGGCCCACGGCTTCCGGCCCGGCGACCGGGCCGCGATCATGTTGCAGAACACCCCGCACTTCGCGCTCGCGCTGCTCGGCGTCTGGAAGGCGGGCGGCATCGTCGTGCCCGCCAACCCCATGTACAAGTCGGCCGAGATGACGCACCTCCTCACCGACGCCGGGGTCACCGCGCTCGTCTGCGTCGATCACACCTGGGACGCCTTCCTGCGGGCGACCGCCGGCGCGGTCCCCTCCGTACGGATCGCCCTGACCGCCTGTGAACGGGACCTCCAGACGCGGGACGACGCACGCGTGCTGCGCGGCGAGCGGCTCGGGCCGCGGGAGGGCGCCGACGATCTGCTGGCCGCGGCCCGCGCGTACGAGGGCAAGCCGCCCGGCGTGACACCGCCCGCCGCCGAGGACACCGCCCTCATCAGCTACACCTCCGGCACCAGCGGCACCCCCAAGGGCGCCACCAACACCCACGGCAACATCGCCTACAACGCCGAGCGGCAGCGCACCGGCCTGGCGCTGCCCGACGGCGCCACGTACTTCGCGCTGGCGCCGCTGTTCCACATCACCGGCATGGTCTGCGAACTGGCCGCCTGCTTCACCAACGCGGGCACTCTGGCGCTCGCCCACCGCTTCGAGCCGGGCGTGGTCCTCGACGCCTTCCTGGAGCACCGGCCCGCCTACACGGTCGGCCCGTCCACCGCGTACATGGCGCTGATGGCCCGGCCCGGAGTCTCCCGCGCGCACTTCGCGTCGTTCTCCTCGCTCTCCTCGGGCGGCGCGCCGCTGCCGCCCGCGCTGGTCGAGAAGTTCCGGGCGGCCTTCGGCCCGTATCTGCACAACGGCTACGGGCTGACCGAGTGCACCGCGCCGTGCGCCAGCGTCCCGCCCGGCCGCGAGGCGCCCGTGGACCCGGCCTCCGGGACGCTCGCCGTCGGCGTGCCGGGCCCCGACACGGTCGTACGGATCATCGACGGCCAGGGGCGGGACGTGCCGTTCGGCGAGCAGGGCGAGATCGCCGTGCGCGGCCCCCAGGTGGTGCCCGGCTACTGGCGCCGCCCGGACGCCACCGCCGAGACCCTGCCGGACGGTGAACTGCGCACCGGCGACATCGGCTTCATGGACCGGGACGGCTGGCTGTACGTCGTCGACCGCAAGAAGGACATGATCAACGCGTCCGGCTTCAAGGTGTGGCCACGGGAGGTCGAGGACGTCCTGTACGGCCACCCCGCGGTGCGCGAGGCGGCGGTGGTCGGCGTGCCGGACGCCTACCGGGGCGAGTCGGTGAAAGCGTATGTGAGCCTGCGGCCCGGGCAGCACGCCGAGCCGGCCGAGCTGGCCGGTCATTGCAGGGAACGGCTGGCCGCGTACAAATGTCCCCGGCAGGTGGAGATCCTGCCCGAGCTGCCGAAGACGACCAGTGGCAAGATCCTCAGGCGGGAACTGCGCGGGCGCGGCTGACCGCGCCCGCGGCGGGCACCGGGCGACGACACGACGCACGGCAACGCACGACGGCGCCACGACAACGCACCATGAAGCACGACAACGCACGATGACGCCACGACAACGCACGACGCACGAGGGACAGGTGAGGGCGATGGCCGGCACGAAGGACGGCGGGAGTTCCAAGCCCGTGGCGCAGCGGCTGCTGGCCACCGCCACCAAGCTCTTCGCCGAGCGGGGCTACGACCGCACCTCCGTCCAGGAGATCGTCGAGGCCGCCGGCGTCACCAAGGGCGCCCTGTACCACTACTTCGGCTCCAAGGACGATCTGCTGCACGAGGTGTACGGGCGGGTGCTGCGGCTCCAGCAGGAGCGGCTGGACCACTTCGCCTGCGCCGACGCGCCCGTGGAGCGGCGGCTGCGGGACGCGGCGGCGGACGTCGTGGTCACCACCATCGAGAACCTCGACGACACGAAGATCTTCTTCCGCTCGATGCACCACCTGTCGCCCGAGAAGGACAAGCAGGTACGGGCCGAGCGGCGGCGCTACCACGAACGGTTCCGCGCGCTGGTCGAAGAGGGCCAGCGGGCCGGGGTGTTCAGCGGTGCCACCCCGGCCGACCTGGTCGTGGACTACCACTTCGGGTCGGTGCACCACCTCGGCACCTGGTACCGCGAGGACGGCCCGCTCACCCCGCAGCAGGTCGCCGACCACCTCGCCGACCTGCTGCTGCGGGCACTGCGGCCATGAGCGGGGGCCGGGCGCCCGCACGTCGTCGCGGTCGGCGCGCCCGGCGGCCCGCGCCGCGTCACATGTAGCGCTTCAGCTCCCGGCGTGCGAGCGAGCGCTGGTGCACCTCGTCCGGGCCGTCCGCGAGCCGCAGCGTGCGGGCCGCCGCCCACAGCTCCGCCAGCGGAAAGTCCTGGCTGACGCCGCCCGCGCCATGCAACTGCACCGCCTGGTCGAGGATGTCCACGACCGTACGCGGCGTGGCGATCTTGATGGCCTGGATCTCCGTGTGTGCGCCCTTGTTGCCGACGGTGTCCATCAGCCACGCGGTCTTGAGCACCAGCAGCCGCAACTGCTCGACGGCCACCCGCGCGTCCGCGATCCACTGCTGCACGACGCCCTGGCGCGCCAGCGGCTTGCCGAAGGCCGTACGGGACACCGCGCGGCGGCACATCAGCTCGATCGCGCGCTCGGCCATGCCGATCAGCCGCATGCAGTGGTGGATACGGCCGGGGCCCAGGCGCGCCTGCGCGATGCCGAAGCCGCCGCCCTCCTCGCCGATCAGGTTCCCGGCCGGTACGCGGACGTCGTGGAAGGCCACTTCGGCGTGACCGCCGTGGTAGTGGTCCTCGTAGCCGTACACCCGCATGGCGCGGCGGACTTCGAGCCCCGGGGTGTCGCGGGGCACCAGCACCATCGACTGCTGGCGGCGCGGGTCGGCGCCCTCCGGGTCGGTCTTGCCCATCACGATGAAGATCTGACACAGCGGGTTCATGGCGCCGGAGATGTACCACTTGCGGCCGTTGATGACGTACGTGTCGCCGTCCCGGTCGATGCGGGTCTCGATGTTCGTGGCGTCCGAGGAGGCCACGTCGGGCTCGGTCATCGCGAACGCCGACCGGATGTCGCCCGCCAGCAGCGGCCGCAGCCACTGCTTCTTCTGCTCCTCCGAGCCGAACTGCGCCAGCACCTCCATGTTGCCGGTGTCCGGCGCCGCGCAGTTCAGCGCGGTCGGCGCCAGTTGCGGGCTGCGGCCGGTGATCTCGGCCAGCGGCGCGTACTGGAGATTGGTCAGCCCCGCCCCGTACTCCTCGTCCGGCAGGAACAGGTTCCACAGACCCTGCTTGCGCGCCTCGGCCTTGAGGTCCTCCACCACCGCCGGGGTGTCCCACGGCGACGCGAGGGCCGCCCGCTGCTCGTGGGCCGTCTCCTCGGCCGGGTGCACATGCTCGTCCATGAAGGCCAGCAGCCTGCCCCGCAGCTCTTCGGTGCGGGCGTCGAATGCGAAGTCCATCAGGGTGCCTCAGCCTTCCTTGGCGGTCGTCAGGGTGTCGAGGGTGGCCCGGCCGCGGTCGATGAAGACCGGCACCAGCTCGCCGATCCGGTCGAAACCCGCGCCGACGGTCTGCCCGAGCGTGAAGCGGTAGTGGATGCCCTCCAGGATCACGGCGAGCTTGAAGTAGGCGAACGCCGTGTACCAGGCGATGCCGGACACGTCCCGCCCGGACCCGGCCGCGTACCGCTCGATCAGCTCGGCCGCCGCCGGATGGCCGGGCGCGCCGCGCGTCGTGGCGATCGGCGAGCCGGGCACGTCCTCCTGCTCGCTGTACATCACCAGCAGGCCGAGGTCGGTCAGCGGATCGCCCAGCGTGGACATCTCCCAGTCCAGCACCGCCGTGATCCGGTCGTCGGCGCCGACCAGGACGTTGTCGAGCCGGTAGTCGCCGTGCACGACGGCGGGCGCGGGGGAGGCGGGCAGCGCCGCGCCCAGCGCCTCGTGCAGGGCGTCGATGCCCGGCAGGTCGCGGTCGCGCGACGCCGCGAGCTGCTTGCCCCAGCGGCGCAACTGCCGCTCCAGGAAGCCGTCCGGCCGGCCGAAGTCGGCCAGGCCGACCGCCGCCGGGTCCACGGCGTGCAGCGCCACCAGCGTGTCGACGAGCGAGAGCACCACCCCACGGGTCCGCTCCGGGCCCAGCGCGGCGAGCTGCTCCGCCGTACGGTACGGCGTGCCCGCCACCAGCTCCATCACGTAGAACGGCGCCCCGAGGACCGCCTCGTCCTCGCACAGGAGCAGCGCCTCGGGGACCGGCACCGCCGTCGGGTGCAGCGCGCTGATCACCCGGAACTCGCGCCGCATGTCGTGCGCGGTGGCCAGGACGTGGCCGAGCGGCGGGCGGCGGACCACCCACTGGCCGGTGCCGTCGGTGACCCGGTAGGTGAGGTTGGACCGGCCGCCCTCGATCAGCTCGGCCTCCAGCGGTCCCCGCACCGATCCGGGGCGTTCCCGGTCCAGATGGTCCCGCAGCCGCTCCAGGTCGAGGCCCGGCGGGCCCGGCCGCGCCGGGGGCCGCGGGGGAGGGGTGCCCTTGCTCATCGTGCTCCTCCGTACGGGGAAGGGGCGGCCGTCCCGGTCGGACGGCCGGGCCGGCCCGGCGCCCGGCCGCCGTGCGCCGACCGGCCGGAGCGGGCGGGCCGCTACGATCATGCCGACTAGTCGGTATGGCGTCCAGGGGGCGTGCGTGGGGCGTGGGTCACCCGGCCGGCAGGAGCGGCCGGGGCCGGCGGCGAGCGGAAGCCGAGGCGGGCGCATCCGTGGCGACCGGCCGCGGGCTCTCAGACGAGGATCACCGCGCCGAGAACGGCCAGCGCGCAGACGCAGCCCGCCAGCGCCAGCGCCGTACGGGCGGGCAGGACCGGCGGCCGGCCGGCGCACATCGCCCGCATCCGCAGGTGGGCCGCGGCCAGGAACGCGATCCACACCAGCGGCACCAGCACCCCCGCGACGATCACCACCGGCCCGGGGCCGTGGTGGCGCACCACCTGACGGCCCGCCAGGATCGCGACCAGCGTGCAGGACAGGGTGGTGCGCCGCCAGGCGAGACGGGTGCGCTCGGGCTGGAGCCCGGGGTCCCGGGCCGGCCGCGGGCCCGGTTCCGGGGCCGGTCGCGCTCCCGGGCCCCGGTCCGTGCGCGGCTCCTCCTGCCGCCGGGAACCGGCCATCGGTCAGCGCGTCCAGCCGACGGCGACGAGTACGACCATCGCCGCCGCGAGCAGGCCGACGGCGACCGCCAGCACGGCCGGGAAGCGGGACGCGGGCAGGTCCTCGCCGCGGCGCATCGCCCGTTCGCAGCGCACCCAGTGGTTGACCGCGCGCACCGCGCACAGCGCGCCGCCCACCAGCAGGACCACCGTGAACGCCACCCGCAGCGCGTCGTGCAGCCGGGGCAGGAACTGGTCCACCGCGAACCCGCCGCCCACCAGCGCGAGCCCGGTCCGCAGCCAGGCCAGGAAGGTGCGTTCGTTGGCGAGGGAGAAGCGGTAGTCGGGCGTGGTGCCTTCCTCGCGGACGCGCGCCGGCGCGAACCACAGCCGTACGCCCGCGCCGATCGACCGCAGCCTGTCGGTGAGGATCATGGCCAGAACCCTACGCGGCGCCGCTCCGACGGCCGCTTGCCCGCCTGCCGGGACGGTGCTTCCGTGCCGTCCGTCTGCCGGGAAGGTGCTTCCCTGCCGCCCGCCAACCGTCGCTCCTTCCGCGCTCCGTCGCGGTGGGCTGTCCACGCCCCATACGAGCAGCCCGCCGGGGCCGGCACGGCGCGGGTCCGGCGGCGCGGGTCACTGCCCCATGACGTAGCGCACGGTCGGCCCGGCGGCCCAGCCGCCGTCCACCGCCAGCTCGGCCCCGGTGACGTAGGAGGCCGCGTCGGACAGCAGGAACACCACCGAGCCCGCGATCTCTTCGGCCTCGCCGACCCGCCCCATCGGCGTGTTGGGGTACTTGCCCTCGCCCTTCTCGATGCCGGCCCGGGCGGTCATGGGGGTGTGGGTCATGCCGGGGTGGACGGAGTTCACCCGGATCCGTTCCGTGCCCAGTTCCACCGCGCCGATCTTCGTCAGGCCGCGCACGCCCCACTTGGAGGCGCCGTAACCGCCGGTCAGGGCCAGGCCCATGAGGCCCGCCGCCGACGAGATGTTCACGATCGACCCGGCACCGCGCTCGCGCATCGCCGGGATCACGGTCTTCATGCCGATGAAGACGCCCGTGAGGTTCACGTCGAGGACCTCGCGGAAGAACTCCACGGAGATCGACTCCAGCGGCTGCCCGGTGGCTATGCCCGCGTTGTTGACCAGGCCGTCGATGCCGCCGAACGTCTCGGCCGTGAAGTCGGCGGCCCGCTGCCAGTCGTCCTGTGACGTCACGTCGTGCACGAGGAACCGGGCGCGCTCACCGAGCCGTTCGGCCGTCGCCCGGCCCTCGTCCTCCAGGACGTCGGTGAGGACGACGTGCGCGCCGGCCGCGACCGCCTGCTCGGCGGCAGCGGCTCCCAGCCCGCGTGCGCCACCGGTGATGATGATGTTCTTGCCGTGCAGGTCGGGCATGTTCGGTTCCTTGCCTAGGGGGGTGTGGTTGCGGTCACGGATACGGGCGCGGGGGCCGGTCACTGGTGCGGGCGCGGGGGCCGGTTACGGATTCCGGCCCCCGTCACGGGCGCGGTCGGGCACCGGGCACGTGCCCCCGGTCACGGGTACGTGCCCCCGGTCACGGGTACGGGGCCACGGGAGCCGGCAGGAACGCCACCGTGGTGCCCATGAGGTCGGCGCGGAACACCTTCTCGTACGTCGGCGGACGGGCGCCGTCCAGGTACTGCCGCGCCCGGTCGGCCGGCGCCGCGCCGGTCAGGGTCAGCGCCGGGCCTCCGTACGGGCCAGGCGCCCGGCCGGCGCGGCGTCCAGCGGCCCGGCCCATGACCCGGAGCGGTACCGCACGGCCGAGGGGTTGCGCTGCCCGGCCAGCCGCGCGATGTCCCGGGACCGGGCGCCGTCGACGCCCTGCGCCGCGAAGAGTTCCTCCGCCACGCGCAGCGGCTTCCCCCGGGTCCCGGCCCCTGACGTCCTTGCCATGCGGCCACTGTAATGCTGCGCATTGTCAACGGTGGGAGCGCCAGACGGCGCAGGACCGTTCCCGCGCTCCCCGGCCGCGCCTCATCCCGGCACCGGCTCCCCCCTCACCACCGCACCGCCGTGAAATCGACCGGCCGCGGCCGCAACTCCCGTGTGCGGGCGGTCAGCCCCCGCATCCGGGCGGCCATCTCGTCGGCGGGCAGCCGCTTGCGTCCGCCGTGGCCGGGCAGCAGCCACTCGAAGCGCAGCCCGGCGGCGGTGCGGGCCAGGGAGGCGGCCAGTTCCTCGATGGAGTACCAGGTGACGGTGTCCGCCACCTCGATGTCGCCGGTCGTGCGCGACCAGTAGAAGCTGTCCCCGCTGAAGCAGTACCGCTCGTCGGCGACGTAGAGCACGCTGCCCTCGGTGTGGCCGGGCAGCGGGTGGGCGAGCACGCCCCCGGCGATCTCCGTGGGCCGGGTGCCGCGCAGGACGTGGTCGGCGTCGGGCACGGAGTCCAGGTCGCCTTCGTGGATCCACAGCCGTGCGCCGAAGCGGTCCGCGTACCGGCGGCCGTGCGCCACGTGGTCCCGGTGGGTGAGCAGGACGTCGGTGATGGGGCCGAGGGCCTCGTACCGGGCGGCCAGCGGCTCGTTCCAGCGGGGTGTGTCCACCATCATCAGCGTGCCGCCGGGGCGGTGCAGGAGGTAGGAGTTGGCCCCGGCGGTGTGCTGGGAGTTGTGTCCGCACAGCAGGACGTCGGTGGTGCCGAGCCGGAGCGGATAGGGGTCGAGGGCCGGGTCGAGCCGGCGGGTGGGGTGGCGGATGGAGCGGGTGTGGCACGCGAACGCGGCGGCGTGCAGCCGCTGTTCCTCCGCGGTGTCGCGCGGCTGCCGGACGATCTCGGAGCGGCCGCCGGACTCGACGATCAGATCGGGGGCGAGCTGCCGGGCGACGTCGCAGTTCGTGCAGCGGTCGTCGACGTACCAGGCGTCTTCGCGCGCCCCGGCCGCGGCGTCCTGCGCGGGTGCGGGGCCGGTGCTGTGTGCGGGGTTCATGGCATCCCTCGCTCTTCGGTGGATCGTGCGGGTTCCTTACGAAGAGGTATCGCGGCGGGGCCGCGAAGAGGAAGGGGTGCCGGGCCTTGTTTCTCCTGGTCAGAAGGTATCTGCACAGGTCGCGGGATGCACGGGTCATGAGCATGCCGGTCAAGGGCTGCGCCCAGGCGCCCGTACGCGTGACACCGGATTCCGCGGTTGACGTGCTGCGCGCCCGCGCTGAGGATCGGTAGCCACGACGGCGGCCGGGTCCTCCGGCGCCGCGGCGAGGGAAAAGACGGGCAGACATGGCCTACGACGCCTACGACGCTGATGTGATCGTGATCGGAGCGGGTCTGGCGGGCCTCGCGGCCACCGCCGAGCTGGCCGAGGCGGGGCGCAAGGTGATCCTCCTGGACCAGGAGCCGGCGAGCGGCCTCGGCGGCCAGGCGCACTGGTCCTTCGGCGGCCTCTTCCTCGTCGGCTCGCCCGAGCAGCGGCGGCTGCGCATCCGCGACAGCCACGAGCTGGCCTGGCAGGACTGGCTCGGCACGGCGGCCTTCGACCGCCCCGAGGACCACTGGCCGCGCAGGTGGGCCGAGGCGTACGTCGACTTCGCGGCGGGGGAGAAGCGCCCCTGGCTGCACCGGCAGGGCGTACGGTTCTTCCCGGTCGTCGGCTGGGCCGAGCGCGGCGGCTACGCGGCCACCGGGCACGGCAACTCCGTACCCCGCTTCCACATCACCTGGGGCACCGGGCCCGGCCTGGTCGAGCCGTTCGAGCGGCGGGTGCGGGCCGGCGTCGCGCGCGGCCTGGTGGAGCTGCGCTTCCGGCACCGTGTCACCGCACTGACGCGCAGCGCGGGCGTGGTCGACACCGTCAGCGGCGAGGTGCTGGAACCGTCGGACGCCGAGCGCGGCACGCCCAGCACCCGTGCGGTGGCCGGCGCCTTCGAGCTGCGGGCACAGGCGGTGATCGTCACCTCGGGCGGCCTCGGCGGCAACCACGACCTGGTGCGCGCCAACTGGCCCGAGCGGCTGGGCAGGCCGCCGGAGCGGATGCTGTCCGGGGTGCCCGCCCATGTGGACGGCCTGATGCTGGGCGTCACCGAGGCGGCCGGCGGCCGGATCGTCAACCGGGACCGCATGTGGCACTACACCGAAGGCATCGACAACTGGAACCCGATCTGGCCCCGGCACGGCATCCGCATCCTGTCCGGCCCGTCGCCGCTGTGGCTGGACGCGCGCGGCAAGCGGCTGCCGGTGCCGCTCTTCCCCGGCTTCGACACGCTCGGCACCCTCGAACACATCATGCGGACCGGGTACGACCACACGTGGTTCGTGCTCACCCGGAAGATCATCGAGAAGGAGTTCACCCTCTCCGGCTCCGAGCAGAACCCCGACCTGACCGGCCGGAGCGTACGGGACGTGCTGCAACGGGCGCTGCCCGGCGCCCCGGGCCCGGTCCGGGCGTTCATGGACCGGGGGGCGGATTTCATCGTCGAGCGCTCGCTCGGCGGCCTCGTACGGAGGATGAACCAACTCACCAAGGAGCCCCTGCTCGACGAGGCCGCACTGCGCCGCGAGATCGTCGCGCGCGACCGCGAGATGACCCACTCCTTCACCAAGGACCTCCAGGTCACCGCCCTGCGCGGAGCGCGCAAGTACCTCGGCGACCGGCTGATCCGCACCGCGTCCCCGCACCGGCTGCTGGACCCCGGGGCCGGCCCGCTGATCGCCGTACGGCTGAGCATCCTCACCCGCAAGACGCTCGGCGGCCTGGAGACGGACCTGTCCTCGCGGGTGCTGACCGAGGGCGGCGAGCCCCTGCCGGGCGTGTACGCGGCCGGGGAGGCGGCGGGCTTCGGGGGCGGTGGCGTGCACGGCTACCGGTCCCTGGAGGGCACCTTCCTGGGCGGCTGCATCTTCTCGGGGCGTACGGCGGGACGGGCGGCGGCCGAGGCGGTGGGCTGACGGCGGCGGCCGGGCGCGCACCCGCCGGTGACGCCCGGCGGCCGGCTGCGGCGGCCCCGCCCCCTGGTCGGCAAGTGGGAGGAGAAGCAAGGGAGTTGGCATTCCGGCCATTCTCCGTACAGCCTTGACGTGAAGCTGCGCCTGCCGCTTTGCTGTGCGTGACCATACGGTGTCGATCAGTGCACCGATCCCGCACCTACGCGCCCGGGACGCGGCGCGTCCGGAGGTGAAGCGCGTCGTGGAGTGTTCCTGCCCGTGACCCCGCCGCCACCCCCACCGCTGGGCCGGTCCCGCCGCAAGGACGCGCCGGTCCTCGACCCGGCCCTGGACGACGTCCAGCTCGCCGCCTCCGTCGACGCCCTGGCGCACGGCCGCTGGATCCGGGTGCGGACACTGCTGGCCGACACCGGAACGGACTGGGATCTGCGGGGCCACCGGCTGGTGGTGCTCGCCGAGGGCCCGGCCAGCGCGGCCTGGGCCGGCGACTGGCGGCTCGCCGAACCGGACAGCGCCGACGCCGCCACCCTGCTGGCCTGCGCCCTCGTCTTCCAGGCGCTGCGCGGCAGGAGCAGCGCGGACGCCGCGCGCGAGGCCTGCCGGCTCGCCGCCGCGATGGCGCCCCGCGACCCGACGCCGTGGCTGGGCCTGCTGATCCTCGCCCGTCGCAGCGGCACCCCCGACGCCTGCGAGTACGCCTTCGACCAGGTGCGGGCCCGGCACCCGGACCACCACCACGCCCACCACCTGATGGCCGCCTGCCTGGCCGAGCAGCAGAACGGCGCCGACGACCCGCTGCACCAGGTCTACGACTTCGCGTACTGGGCCGCCGAACAGGCCCCCGCCGACTCGCCGCTGGCGATCCTGCCCGTCGTCGCGCACGCGGAGCGCTACCGCGCGCTGGCCGCCGCCGGCCTCGAACCGGCGGACCCGGCCGCTTCCGGCCACTGGTCCACCCGCCGCGCCCGCCAGGTCATGAAGGCGGCCTTCGACTGGTGGCTGGAGTGGGAGGGCGAGGGCCACCCGCGCCGCAAGGTGGACCTCAACTTCCTCGCCCACGCCAAGTACCACGAGGGGCGGATGGCGGAGGCCGCCGCCCTCTTCCACCGCATCGGCCCGCACGTCACCGCCGCCCCCTGGTCCTACCCCGACCGGGACGCCCGCAAGGTCTTCAAGGCGGCCCGCGCCACGGCCTTCAGCACCGCCTGACCCCGGCGCCCGGCCCCGCCCGGCGTCCGCACCACGTACGCAGCACGACCCGGCACCACGCACCACGACCGTACGCGGCACCACGCACGACGGCCGTACGCACCATCACGCACCACGCGCCACAGCCGTACGCACCATCACGCATCACCCGCACCCCGCACGACGCGCACCCCCGCCTCCGCGCTCCACGGAAAGGACACCTCCGCGCCATGCTGACGAGCAGTACGGGAAACAAGGGCAATCCGGGACGTACGGGCAGACCGGGCGGCTCCGGGGAGATCAGTACCTTCAAGGGCCAGGAGCGGGCCCTGCGCGCCGGCCGCATCGGAACGCCCGGCCTGCTGCTGTCCGTCCTGGCCGCCAGCGCGCCCCTGATGGTCGTGGCCGGTGTCATGGTCACCACGTACCAGGTCATGGGCATCGTCGGGCAGCCGCTGCTGTTCGTCGTGCTGGGCGTGGTGATGGCGCTGTTCAGCGTCGGCTACGCGGAGATGAGCCGGCATGTGCACAACGCGGGTGCCTTCTACGCGTACATCGCGCGCGGCCTCGGCGGCACGGCGGGCGCCGGAGCGTCCTTCGTCGCGCTCGCCGCCTACAGCGCCCTGCAGTTCGGCATCTACGGGATCTTCGGCTTCGAGGTGACCGCACTGCTCGGCAAGCACCTGGGCATCACCGTCTCCTGGTGGGTGCCCGCGCTGCTCGGCGTCGTCCTCATCGGCGTGCTCGGCGCGCTGAAGATCGACCTGAACGCCAAGGTGCTGGGGGTGCTGCTCGCCGTCGAGGTCGTGCTGATCACCGTCCTCGACATCGCCTTCGCCGCCGCCCCGGGCCCGCAGGGCCTGTCGCTGCACGCCTTCGACCCGGCCACCCTCGGCGGCGCGGGCCTGGGCACCGCGCTGTGCTTCGCCGTCGCCGCGTTCGTCGGCTTCGAGCAGGCCCCCGTCTACGCCGAGGAGACCAGCCGGCCGCAGACGGTCGTGGCGCGGGTGATGTTCCTCGCCGTCGGCTTCGTCGCGGTCTTCTTCGCGCTCAGCTCCTGGCTGATCGGCGTCGCCACCGGCCCGGACCACGTCGTGGCCACCGCGGGGAAGGAGGGCCCCGGCCTGCTCTTCGCCCTCACCGGCCCCCGGCTGGGCGGTACCTTCACCGACCTCCTGCACCTCTTCTTCGTGACCGGCATCTTCGCCTCGATGCTCAGCTTCCACAACGTGGTGGCCCGTTACGCCTTCGCGATGGGCCGCGAGGGCCTGCTGCCCGCCGCGCTCGGCCGTACCGCCAGGACCAGCGGCGCGCCCGCGCTCGGCTCGCTGCTCCAATCCGTCATCTCGCTGCTCGTCGTGGGCGCCTTCGCGCTCACCGACCGCACGCCGGACGGCGACCCCGCCACCCCCGTGCTGAAGCTGTTCACCTGGGGCGGCAACGTGGGCGCGCTCGGCGTGATCGTGCTGATGGCCACCGCGTCCGTCGCGGTCATCGCGTTCTTCCTACGGCGCGGAGCGGGCCGGGCGCAGGCCGGGCGGCTGCTGGCCGCCGGGCTGGCCGCGCTGGCGCTGCTGACCGTACTGGTCTACGCGGTCAAGGACTTCGGCGTCCTGGTCGGCGCCGAGAAGGGCTCGGCACCGAGCTGGGTGCTGCCCGGCGTCATCGGCCTGGCGGCCCTCGTCGGGCTCGGGTACGGCCGCGTCCTGCGGGCCCGGCGCCCGCGGGTCCACGCCCGTATCGGCCTGGGCAACGAGGCGTTCCAACTGGAGAAGGCGGCGAGCGTGCCGTCCCTGTCGACGACCCCGCGTGAGGAGAGCTGACGATGGCACACAGCCCGACGGAACCGCACCCGCCCGCCCCGCACCCCCTGGACCCACTGACCGCCGACGAGATCACCGCGGCCCGTGACGTCCTGTGCGGCGAGGGACTGGTGGGCGACACCACCCGCTTCCCGCTGGTGCTGCCGGACGAACCGGACCGGCACACCGTGGAAGCCCACCGCCCCGGCGACCCGGTCGTCCGCCGGGTGCGGGTGACGCTCCTGGACACCGCGACCGGCGCCGGTGCCGAGGCGGTCGTCGACGTCACCGCCCGCGTCCTGCTCGCCCACCGCCCGCTGGACCCCGCGGCGGACGGCCAACCGCCCATCCTCTTCGAGGAGTACGAGCGCTGCGACGCGATCGTCAAGGCCGACCCGGGCTGGCGCAAGGCGATGGCCGAGCGCGGCATCACCGACACCTCGCTCGCCGTCTGCGCGCCGTTGGCCGCCGGCAACTTCGGCCGGGCCGAGGAGACCGGGCGCCGGATGCTGCGCTCACTGACGTTCCTGCGCTGCGACGCGGCCGACAACCCGTTCGCACACCCCGTCGGCGGCCTGGTCGCCGACGTGGACCTGACCGAACGGCGGGTCGTCCGGCTCGTCGACACCGGGGCGCCGCCGGTGCCCGCCGAATGCGGGCGCTACGCGGCCGAGTTCCACGGCCCCGCGCGCACCGATCTCAGGGCGCTGGAGATCAGCCAGCCCGACGGCCCCTCC
Organism: Streptomyces sp. NPDC018045; assembly: GCF_044327445.1. Classification (NCBI taxonomy): domain Bacteria; kingdom Bacillati; phylum Actinomycetota; class Actinomycetes; order Kitasatosporales; family Streptomycetaceae; genus Streptomyces; species Streptomyces sp. NPDC018045. Next base: position 460,833 of record NZ_JBIRFL010000004.1, on the reverse strand, counting down.
TTCGCCCTGGACGGCCACCGCCTCACCTGGCAGAACTGGTCGCTGCGGCTGGACTTCAACGCCCGCGAGGGCCTGGTCCTGCACGAGCTGTCCTACCGCGACGGCGACCGCGTACGCCCCGTACTGCACCGCGCCTCGCTCGCCGAGATGGCCGTCCCGTACGCCGACCCGGGCGCGGACCGCAACTGGATCTGCTACCTGGACGTCGGCGAGTACACCCTCGGCCGCAACGCCAACGCGCTGCGGCTGGGCTGCGACTGCCTCGGCGAGATCGTGTACGTGGACGCCGTCGTCCCCGACGACCACGGCACCCCGCAGACGCTGCCCAACGCCATCTGCGTCCACGAGGAGGACCACGGACTCCTGTGGAAGCACACCGACATGTTCGACGGCTTCACCGCCGAGAGCCGCCGCTCCCGCCGCCTAGTCGTCTCGTACATCGCCACGCTCGGCAACTACGACTACGGCTTCTACTGGTACCTGTACCAGGACGGCGGCATCGAGTTCGAGGTCAAGTCCACCGGACTGGTGCAGACCGCGGCGTCCGAGCCGGGCACGGTCTCCCCGTACGCCACCGAGGTCGCCCCCGGCCTCCAGGCGCCGTACCACCAGCACCTGTTCTGTGCCCGGCTGGACCCGGCGGTGGACGGCCACGCGAACACGGTCGAGGAGGTCGACATCGTCCGGCTGCCCATGGGACCGGACAATCCCAACGGCAACGCCTTCACCACCCGTGCCACGCCCGTCACCGACTCCGGCGAAGCCGGACGGTCGGCCGACCCGGCCGCCGGGCGCCGCTGGCGGATCACCAACCCCCGCGCCCGCAACCGGGCCGGGCAGCCGGTCGCGTACACCCTGACCCCGCAGGTGTCCGGCCCCGCCCTGCTCGCCCAGCCCGGGTCCCCGGTCGCCGCGCGGGTCGCCTACGCCACCAAGCACCTGTGGATCACCCGCAGCGCGGCCGACCGGCGCTACCCGGACGGCGACCACCCCAACCAGCACCCCGGCGGCGCGGGTGTCCCCGAGTGGTCACGCCCCGGCGAGTCCCTGGAGAACACCGCCCTCACGCTCTGGCACTGCTTCGGGCCGACGCACCTGCCGCGCCTGGAGGACTGGCCGGTCATGCCGGTCGACCGCTGCGGCTTCACGCTGCGGCCGGCCGGGTTCTTCGACCGGAACCCGACGCTGGACCTGCCGCGCGAGAGCGGCGGGGGTGGGCACTGCCACGGCCAGGGGGCGTAAGCGGATCAGGCGCCTCCCGGCCCGTCCAGGTCAGTCGGCTCCCAGGCCCGCCGCAACTGCGTGCGCAGCAGCGGCAGGGGGCTGTCGTCCAGGCCGCGGAGCCGGTCGGAGAGGAGCGTCAGCGTGTCGCAGCGGGCCAGTTGCAGCGCTCGGGCGCACGCACCGGGGCCGAATCCGGCGGCCGTCGCGATCCGTACGGCGGCCACGGCACCGACCGAGATCGCGAGCCCGGCGACGTCCTCGGCGGAGTCGCCGGTCACCGCGTCCGTCCAGTCCAGCACGCCGCCGATCCACCCGTCCTCGGTCACGAGCAGGTGCTCGCCCTTGAGGTCGTTGTGCACCAGGGTGCCGGGAGCCGTCGCGGCTTCCGCCCCTGGCACGCGCAGCCGTGGCAGCCACGCGCCGTCGAACTCGCCGCGCGCCGCCACGGTTTCCGCCGCCGCCGAGGCCCGGCGCAGCAGACCGGGCATGTTGCGCGGGGCCTCCGGCGGTACGCCCAGCGCCTCGGCGTCCGCCACGGGCACCTGCGCGAGCTGGACGAGCAGCCGCGCGAGATCGGCTTCGCCCGCCGCCGGGACCTGGCGCCGCTCGGCGGACACCCCGTCCAGCCGGGTGTCGAGGGTGAACGCGCGCCCCCGGGCCCAGTCCCCGCTCGCCACGCTCACGGGCACCGGAACGCCGGTCCGCCCGCCGATCAGCTCGCGCAGCGCGACCTCCCGGCGCAGCCGCTCCGACCCACCCGAGCCCAGCGCACACCGCGCCACATGCTCCGGGCCCACCCACCAGGACGCGTGGTCGCCGCCTTCACCGATGGGCCGGACGTCCGCGGCGCCCACGCCGGGCACGACCTCCTGGGCCAGCCGGGCCACCTCTGCCGCATCGGGCAGGCGTTCCTCCATCATGATCGCCATCATGCCGCAGGACACCGGCCGGGCGCCGCCGTGTTCCGCCGTGTCCGGGCGGTCGGCCCGGCAACGGTCGTATCCGGGGGCCCTACAGGGCGAATCGAACGTGATCGTCCCCCCGACGGGGGTTTACCCAGGGGCGGCGGGGACGAAGCCCTCGGGCCGGTGGTGGGCCGAGGGCGGCTGCGCGCTTACGGGGCGAATCGAACGCAGTCGTTCCCCCAGCGGGGGTTTACCCAGGGGTGGGGTGGGCGAAGCGCTCGGGCGGAATCGGGGCCGAGGCAGGCTGCGCGCCTACGGGGCGAATCGAACGCGTTCGTTCCCCCAGCGGGGGTTTACCCAAGGGCGGCAGGGACGAAGCCCGCGGGCCGAGTCCGGCCCCGGACCGGCCCCGGAACAGGCGCCCGCGCTCAGCCCTCCAGAGCCTCCCGCACCCGTCGCGACACGGTGAACGCGTACAGGTCCAGCACCCCCGGCGGCTCCGCCAGGCCGGGGCCGCCGGCGCGTATCCAGGCGGCCACATCGTCCAGTGCCGCGTCGTCGTTGACCAGGCCCAGCCACACCGGGCGTCCGCCCGCCGCCCGGCCCGCGCGGGACGGCTGGACCACGATGACGTTGGCCTGATCGCAGACGTCCAGGCACTCGGAGGCGCGGACCTCGGCTTCGCCCGCCAGCGCGGCCCGCAGTCGCGGTATCTGCGCCGCGTGGTCCACGCCCGGGACCTTGCGCGGGTCGCCGCAGCAGCATCCGCGGCAGACGGTCACGCGGCAGGGGGTTTCGGCGGGCGCGCGGCCGGAACGCTTATTGATCATTTGCCCCATGCTACGCGGGGTAGGTATCGCCCTCATGACCCTCACCATACGAACCGGCCCGACGATTCCGGGGCCCAAGGGCGTCCCGTTTCTGGGCTCGCTGTTCGACCTGCGGCGGTCCACGCTCGACACGTTCGCGCGCGCCCGGCGCGAACACGGCGACGTGGTCCGCTTCGTGGCCGGCCCGCCCGGCCTGCGCAGCGTCTTCTACGGAGTGTTCTCGCCCGAGGGCAGCCAGCAGGTCCTGGCGTCCGGGGCCGCGAACTTCCGCAAGGACCACCCGTTCTACGAAGAGGTCCGGCAGTCGTTCGGCAACGGCCTGCTGACCAGCCAGGATGCCGACTATCTGCGGCAACGGCGGATCGTGCAGCCGCTGTTCACCAAACGCCGGGTGGACGGCTACGCGGCGGCCGTGGCGTCCGAGGCGCAGGCCGTCGCCGACCGCTGGCGGACCCCGCCCGGCGGCACCGTCGACCTGGTGGCCGAGATGAACCGGCTCGCGCTGCGCACGGTGTCCCGCATTCTGTTCGGCACGGACGTGGAGGCCGCGGTCGCCACCGTGCACCGTTGCTTCCCGGTGATCAACAAGTACGTGGTGCGGCGCGGCTTCTCGCCCCGCAACCCGCCGCGCCACTGGCCCACACCCGCCAACCGCAAGGCCGCCGCCGCGACGGCCGAGCTGCACGCGGTGTGCGACCGCATCGCCGCCGGACGGCGGGCCGGCGGGGCGCCCGACGACGGTGACGGCGTGGACCTCCTCTCGCTGCTGACCCGCGCGGGCACCGCGGAGGACGGCGGGCTGGACGCCACCGAGATCCGCGAACAGGTGCTGGTCTTCCTGCTGGCCGGCCACGAGACGACCGCGACCTCCCTGGCCTTCACCCTTCACCTGCTCGCCCGGCACCCCGGGGAACAGGCGCTGGTACGGGAGGAGATCGACACCGTACTGGCGGGGCGTGCCCCGGAGGCCACCGACCTGGAACGGCTGCCGCGGCTGACGCGGGCCCTCAAGGAGGCCATGCGGCTGTACCCGGCGGCGCCGGTGGTCAGCCGGCGCGGTGTCGCCGCCACCGGGATCGGCGGGCACCGGATCCCGGCCGGCGCGGACGTGATCGTCTCGCCCTGGGTGACCCACCGGCACCCGGACCTGTGGGAGGACCCGGAGCGCTTCGACCCGCTGCGGTTCACACCGGAGCGCGAGGCCGCGCGCCACCGCTACGCGTGGTTCCCCTTCGGCGGCGGCCCCCGGGCGTGCATCGGGCAGCACTTCTCGATGCTGGAGTCCGTGCTGGCCGCGGCGGTCCTGCTGCGTACGTACGAGTTGACGGCGGTGGACCACGAGGTGCCGCTCACCGCGGGCATCACCCTCCAGGCGGCGGGACCGGCGCGGGTGCGGCTGCGCGCCGTGAGCTGAGCGGGGGCGGGACGGGGCCGGGGGCAGGACGAGCCGGGCCGGGCCGGGGGACGAGCCGGACCGTGGGACGAGCCGGGCCGGGCCGGGGGACGAGCCGGACCGGGGGACGAGCCGGGCCGGGCCGGGGCGGGCGTCTGGAGACCGGGCCAGGAGCGAGCGGCACGGGAGGGCCGTCAGGAGCGTCGCCAAACGCAACGAAAATAGCGTTTGCGTTTTCGCTGCCGCCCCCGTACCGTTCTTCTCGGTCCCATTGCCGCCCGACAGGAGAAGGCCGTTGCTCGTCTGAGGTTCTGAGACACCGCGCCCACGGCGCGAGGTGCGACCGCACGCGAAGAGCGTGCCCGGCACCCGCCGTGCGCCCCTGTCCACGACCTCGGCGACCCGCTTCTCCGGCCCGCCCGCCGCCCCGGCTCACCGCTCGGTGCCGCCCCCCCCCGGCTCTCGTGGACCCTCCCGTGGTGTCTCCCGCGCTGTCACCCGTACCTTCACGCGCATCGAGGAGACCCGTATGACCGCCTCTTCCCCCTCCGCCGCAGCCTCCGTCACCTGCTCCGGCCTCGGCTTCACCTGGCCCGACGGCACCCCCGTTCTGGAGGACTTCCAGTTGACCGTCGGACCCGGGCGCACCGGCCTGATCGGTCTCAACGGAACGGGCAAGTCCACCCTGTTGAAGCTCATCGCCGGCCGGCTCCAGCCGACCGAGGGGACCGTCAAAGTGGCCGGCGAGGTCGGCTACCTGCCGCAGAACGTCGCCCTGGACACCGGGCTGCGGGTCGACGCGGCCCTCGGCATCGCCGAGACCCGCGCCGCCCTGCACGCCATCGAGAACGGAGACGCCGACGAGGCCAACTTCGCCGCGGTGGGCGACGACTGGGACGTGGAGGAGCGCGCCCGCGCCACCCTCGACCAGCTCGGCCTGCACTCCATCGGCCTCGACCGCACCATCGGCGAGGTGTCCGGCGGCGAGTCCGTCCTGCTGCGGCTGGCCGCGCTGCTGCTGCGCCGCCCCGACGTGCTGCTGCTGGACGAGCCGACCAACAACCTCGACCTGGACGCCCGCCGCAGGCTGTACGCGGCGGTGGCGGGCCGGCCCGGCGTCCTGATCGTGGTCAGCCACGACCGTGAACTGCTCGACCTCATGGACCGGATCGCCGATCTGCGCGACGGCGAGGTCCACTGGTACGGCGGCAACTTCACCGCGTACGAACACGTCCTCGCCACCGAGCAGGAGGCGGCCGAGCGCATGGTGCGGGTCGCCGAGGCCGATGTGGCCCGCCAGAAACGCGAACTGGCCGACGCGCACGTGAAACTGGCGCGCCGGAACCGGTACGCCAAGAAGATGTACGCCCAGAAGCGCGAGCCGAAGATCATCATGAACGGCCGCAAGGCCGCCGCCGAGGTCTCGTCCGGCAAGCACCGCATCATGCACACCGAGAAGCTCAAGGAGGCCAAGGAGCGGCTGGACGAGGCCGCCGAAGCCGTACGGGACGACGACGAGATCCGCGTCGACCTGCCGCACACCGAGGTGCCGCCGGGCCGCGGCGTGCTGACCCTGCGGGGACTGCGCGTCCGCTACGGCGCGTCCGCGGACATCGAGCTGCGCGGCCCGGAACGGGTGGCGCTGACCGGCCGCAACGGCTCCGGCAAGACCACCCTGCTGCGGACGCTGGCGGGCGAGATCCCGCCCGAGGAGGGCACGGCGGAGATCCATGTGCCGCACCGCTTCCTGCCGCAGCGGCTGGACGTCCTCGACGACGGGCTGACCGTCGCCGAGAACGTCGCCCGGTTCGCCCCGGACGCCACCGTCAACCGGGTCCGCGCCCGCCTGGCGCGCTTCCTGTTCAAGGGCGCCCGCGCCGACCAGCAGGCCGGCACGCTCTCCGGCGGCGAGCGGTTCCGCGCGACCCTCGCGGCGCTGATGCTGGCCGAGCCGGCGCCCCAGCTCCTCATGCTGGACGAGCCGACGAACAACCTGGACATGGCCTCGGTACGCCGGCTCGTCACGGCGCTGGAGTCCTACCGGGGCGCCCTGATCGTGGTCAGCCACGACGTGACGTTCCTCCGCGAGATCGGCATCACCCGCTGGCTCGCCCTGGACGGCGAACTGAAGGAGGCCGACCCGATGTGATCACCCCGGGCGGCGCGCGGAACCACCCAACGCCGCGCGCCGCCCGGGCCGTCCCCGACCCCGTCGGCCGTCCACACGGCTCAGAAGTGCCGCAGCAGCTCGGCGAACGTCTCCAGGTGGAGCACCTGGTCGTCGGCCGGGTCGAGCACGCCGTGCTCCAGCACCCAGGTGTGGGCGTTCGGGATGAACACCGCGTTCAGGCCCGCCTCCCGGGCCGGCAGGATGTCCGACTTGGGGGAGTTGCCGACCATCCAGGTGTCCGCCGGCGTCAGCGCACACGTCCGGACCAGCTCCTGGTACGTGCCGGCGTTCTTCTCCGGCACGATGTGCACCCCGCGGAAGTGGTGGGCCAGCCGGGACGCCGCCACCTTCGCACGCTGCTCCCGGGCGTCGCCCTTCGTCAGCATCAGCAGCTCGTGCCGCCCGGCCAGCTCCGCCAGGGTCTCGGCCACCCCGGGGATCAGCTCCACCTCGTCCGCCTCGAAGGCCCGCGCCCAGCCCGCGATCCGCGCCAGCTCCGCCGCACTGGCCTCCCGCAGCCGCACCCGCCGCACACACTCGCCGAGGCTGCGCAGGAACACCTTGCTGCCGTAGCCGTGCACCAGGGCGTTGGCGGCCTCGATCTCGTCCAGCAGGGCCCGTACGCCGTCCCGGCCCAGCTCCGGGTGGTCCAGCCAGGTCAGGAACTCCTCGATGACCCGCTCGAAGATCACGTTGTTCTCCCACAACGTGTCGTCGGCATCGAAGACCAGCACCTGCCGCGCCCGGCGCGTCCCGGATCCGCCGCCCACTGCGCTCACACCGTCTCCTCGTGTTCCTCGCCGTCCCGGTCGGGAGGCGTTCCCGGCCCCACGGCACCCTACTGACCGGGGACGCGCGTACGCACCGCGTTTCCCCGCGCACCGGCCCGGCCGCCGCGGGCGCACCGGCACCGGCGACAATGGCGCCATGCCCACAGAGCCCGCCGCCGCGACCGCTCCCGGCGGCCCGTACGCGGTCCCGGACACCGCGGCCTACCTGGCCGGCCGCTGGACGATCGACCGCACGGTGCTGGACGCCCGTACCGGTACGCGAGGGACCTTCCACGGTACGGCGCACTTCCGGCCCGAGACCCGGGAGGGCTCCGAGGGCGCCCCCGGCGTGCTGCTGCACGTCGAGGAGGGCGAACTGACCTGGAACGGCACCACCACCCCGGCCACCCGCACCCTGCGGCTGTGCCCCCGCCCGGACGGCACCGCCGTCGTCACCTTCGCCGACGGCCGTCCCTTCCACGACCTCGACCTGCGCACCGGCCACTGGACCGCCCGCCACCCCTGCGCCGCCGACCTCTACGACGCCGAATTCACCGTCGTCTCGCCGGAGGAGTGGCACCTGCGCTGGCAGGTGGGCGGCCCGGCCAAGTCCCAGGTGCTTTACTCGGTATACCGAAAAACGGTTCACCCGGGGCGGTGAGCGCTCCCACCGACAGCGGATCACCGCATCCGGGCCGGCCGCCGAGCGTCGGGAGTCCGTGCCGGAAGGGGCCGGTGGGCCCGCACTGTTCTTGGCGCGGCGTCCGTGAAGCACCTCACGGGGCCGTGCCCCAGTCCTCCGGATCGAGTACGGCCGCCATCCGGTCCAGCGCGCGCTCCGGCATGCCGGGGCGCAGTGGCAGGCATACGGCATGCCGTACGAGGTGCGCCGCGGTTCGCGCGCCCTGCCGGTGGCCGGGCGGTGCCGGTACGGCGCCCAGTGTGGTCGGCCGTGCCGCGTCGAAGCCGGCGGACCGTAGACGGGCGGTCGTCGCGGCCGGGTCCGGGGTGGGTACGGCGCACAGCCAGTACGTGTGCACGGGCGCGCTCGCGCCGTACACCGGCGCCGGATCGGGCAGCCGCGCCATCAGCCGCCGGGCCGTCGCCGCCCGCCGCGCCACCGCCCGCGCGGTGCCCGCGGCGCGCAGCCGCCGGTCCAGCAGGGCGAGCAGCGCGGAGCCGGGCCGGTGCCGGATCGCGGGCAGAAGGTCCTTGCCGGCGAACGCGCCCACCGCGTCCTGGAGCCCGCTCGTGCGGCCGCGACCCAGCGCTCCGGCGGCGGCCACCGCACCGGTGTACACCGGCCGCGTCGTGAGCAGCGCCAGCAGGGCGTACTTGGCGACCCGCCGGGCCTGGTCGCCCTGACCCTGTAGCGGCCACTCCCGGTGCAGCGCGCGCATCGACGCCAGCAGACCGGGATCGCGTACGACCGCCACCGCGCCGCCCAGCGCGGTGGCGGTCTTGATCGGGCCGAAACTGAACAGGGACATGTCCGCGCCGGGGCTGCCCCGGAAGTCCGGGCCGCTGTACGCCTGGGCGCAGTCCTCGACCAGCAGCCAGCCATGCCGCGCGGCGAGTTCCGGCAGGGGGCCCAGCGGCGCCTGGGTGCCCAGGAGGTGGGCGACGACGACGGCCTTCGTCCGCGGGGTGGCGGCGGCTTCCCACTGCGCGGCGGTGGGCAGCAGGGTGCCCGCGTCGAGATCCACCGGGACCGGCACCAGCCCGTGTTCCGTCACGATCCGCCACATGTCGGGGATCGTGACGGCGGACATCAGCACCTCACTGCCGCGTGGCAGCGCGGCGGCGCTCAGCGCCAGATCCAGCGCGCTGCGCACCGACAGCGTCGCCAGACACCGGTCCGCGCCGCCTGACGGCGCGTGCGTGCTCCCGTCCGTACCGTCCTGCGCCGCGTGCGCGCTTCCGTCCGTACCGCCGTCCCCGAACCGCCGTTCCACGGTGGCCGCCCACCGTCCGGCGTCCCCGCCCCGCCCGCAGGCCGCCATCGCGTACGCGAGATCCGGCCAGCCGATGTCGAAACTCTTCGGTGGATACACCGCACACCACCTCCTCACCGGAACGGACGCACGCCGCCGCCGCGCACCTGACCGGCGGCGGCCACGGCCGGGCATCCGGCCGGGCGCCCGGCCGTGCACCTGCGCCCCGGCGGCCCCGCCGTGGCATCCGCCCGCGGGCCGCCGGGTAGGGACGCCGTCGTGACTACACAGGACAGCACGCCCGACCAGGACAGCCCGCCCGACCGGGCCAGTGCCCCCACGACCGACGCCATGCTGCGGGCCAATCAGGAGAACTGGGACGCCCGTACCCCGGTGCACGTGGCCAGCGCCTTCTACGGTCTGGACGGCTCACGGACCGCCGACGACTGGTTCGCCCCCTTCGAGTGGGCGGACCTCGGGCCCCTGGAGGGACGCGACGTCCTGCACCTCCAGTGCCATCTCGGCACCGAGACACAGGCGTTCGCCGAGCGGGGCGCCGCGCACACCGTCGGCCTGGACTTCTCCGGCGCGGCCCTGGCCCAGGCGCGCCGTCTGGCGGCCGACGGCGGACGGGACATCGAGTTCGTCCAGGCCGATGTGCACCGGGCCGCCGAAGCGCTGGGCGGCCGCCGCTTCGACGTGGTGTACACGGGCAAGGGCGCGCTCTGCTACCTGCCGGACCTGCCCCGGTGGGCCGAGGTGGTCGCCGGGCTGCTGCGGCCGGGCGGCATGCTGTACGTGGTCGAGTTCCACCCGCTGCTCAACTCCCTGGGCGCCGCACCCGATCCCGGCCGCGCCCCGGAGGGCGCGGGGTTGCTGCTGGCCCACGACTACCTGGAGGGCCGGGGCGCGATCCGCAGCGACGCGCCGCACACGTACACGGACGGGCCGCCGGTGGCGGGCGCGACGACCAGTTACGAGTGGCGGCACGGCCTCGGGGAGACCGTCACCGCGCTCGTCGGCGCCGGGCTGACCGTCGACCTGCTGCGGGAGACGGACCTGCTGCCCTGGAAGCGCTTCGCGACGATGGAGCAGGCGGACAACGGCTGGTGGCGGCTGCCCCCGCAGGAACCGCGCGTCCCCCTGATGTTCGCGCTGCGGGCCACCAGCCCCTGAGCCGTACGACGGGTCCCGGCCCCGCGGGCAGGGAGCTACGACGGTCCCGGCCCCGCGGGCGGAGAAAGCGGAACCCCCGGGCCGGGGCCCGGCGTGCCCGGTCATCCAGCGATCAGCAGCGAGGATACGGTTTTGGCCAGCCCCCGTCCGCTTCAAGCCGGAATGCCCGGGGCCGCATTGCCCCGATCAAACATCCCATGATCCGGTGGATTCACCGGACGGACCCGGTCCGGGGCGGCCCCCGCCCCGAACCGCCCGCCGCCCGAAGGCACCCAGCCAGCAGAGAGGTGAACCAGATGCGCGACGTGGATGCCGTACTCGGCACGCCCTGGCACGAACTGCCCTCCGCCGACGCCGTCGTGGCCGCGGCCATGGAATGGCACTTCGACCCCGCCACCGGCTCCCGGTTCTGGGTGGAGCGCGCCGCGTCGCTGCCCTTCGACCCGCGCAAGGACATCACCACCCTCGCCGACCTCGACCGCTTCCCCGACGTCAGCGCCGAGTGGCGGGACGTACCGGTCGAGGACCTGATGCCCGCGGGGCTGCGCGGCCTCGGCAGGCAGCCCTCCGTCTGGGAGAGCGGCGGCACCACCGGCGCGCCCAAGCGGATCGTCGACCTCGGCCAGTGGGAACGCAACACCCGCTGGTGGTCCGAGGTCCTCGACGAGCACGGCTTCCCCTCCGGCGACGGCAACCTCCTCTTCCTCGGCCCCACCGGCCCGCACGTCGTCGCCGACGCGCTGCGCGGCCTCGCCCGGCTGCGCGACGCGGTGTTCTTCCCGGTCGACCTCGACCCGCGCTGGGTACGGCGGTGCCTCCAGGACGGTCAGTCCGACATCGCCCGGCACTACGTCGACCACATCCTCGACCAGGCCGAGTGGGTGCTCACCTCGCAGCACATCTCCCTGCTGTACGCGACCCCGCCCCTCCTGGAGGCGATCGCCGAACGCCCGCGGCTCGCCGGACTGGTCCGCGACAAGGTGCGCGGCATCCTGTGGGGCAGCACCTCCATCGACCCCGAGACACTCCGGCTGCTGTCCTCCGAGGTCTTCCCCGAAGCGGCCTTCAGCGGCCTGTACGGGAACACGATGATGGGCGCGGCACCCCAGCGCCCGGCCGTGCCCGACGACACCGAACCCTGTGTCTTCCAGAGCTTCCACCCGTACGTGCACCTGTCCCTGCTCGACCCCGGCGACCTGTCCCGCGAGGTGGCGTACGGCGAGCGCGGGCGGGTGTGCATGCGCCAGCTCAGCCCGGAGGTGCTGCTGCCGCGCGTACTCGAACGGGACACCGCGGTCCGCGTCGCGCCGGTGCCGGGCTTCGCGGGTGACGGGGTGGCCGACATCCAGCCGTTCACCGACGGCGGCGGCACGAAGATCGTCGAGGGGGTGTACTGACGTGCCCGGCCACCCGGAATCGGCCACCGGCCCCGACGCCGGCCCCGACGCCGGCACCGACATCGCCGTCGAACGCCCCTCGGGCCCGTACCGCTCCGCCAGTCGCGCCACCTTCACCGACGCCACCGGCAGCCCGGCGGGCGAACTCTCCCTCGCGCCGCCCCTGCTGATCCGCCAGGTGATCAACGAGATGCGCGCCGCGCCGGAACAGCCCGCCGGGGAACGCCTCGCGGCCCTCGCCCGCGCGGGGGAGCTGTTCGCCACCGCGATCCTGGACGGCGAGACCCCGGACGCGTACTGCCGCCGCCAGGCCCTGGTCTCCGGGCTGCCGGTGTCCGTCGCCCGCCGCACCCTCGACCGGGCGGCCCGGACCGGCCGGGCCGCGGCCGACACCCTCGCCGCCCAACGCCCGGCCGGCGCACGGCTCCTCGACGACCTGCCGGCCACCGGCGCGACGGCGGTATGGGTCCGCAAGGGCGACGTCCTCGGCGTCCTGGCGCCCGGCAACCACCCGGCCACCCATGTGGAGTGGTTGGGTGCCCTCGCCCTCGGCCACCGCGTCGCCGTACGCCCCTCCCAGCGCGACCCGTTCACCCCGCGGCGACTGATCCGCGCCCTGCGCGAGGCCGGCCTGGCACCCGCGTACACGGCGCTGCTGCCGACCACCCACGAGCACGCGGAAGCCCTCGTCGAGCAGGCCGACCTCGGTCTGGTCTACGGCGGTGACGGCGTCGTCGCCCGCTACGCCGACAGCCGGCGGGTGCTCGCCCAGGGCCCCGGCCGCTCCAAGATCCTGATCACCCGGGACGTGCCCTGGCGCGACCACCTGGACACCATCGCCGACTCCATCGCCGCCGACGCCGGCGTGCAGTGCCTCAACGCCAGCGCCGTCCTGTGCGAGGACGACCCGTACGGCCTCGCCGAGGCCCTCGCCGAACGGCTCGCGCGCCTGCCGCCGCTGCCCGCCGACCACCCCGAAGCGGCGCTGCCCGTACGGCCGCTGGCCGAGGCCCGGCGCCTCGCGCAACAGGTGCACGACAGCGTCGGCACGCACCTGGCGGCCGCCCCGGGCACGGACCCCGCCGAACGGTTCCTCGCCGACCTGGGCGACGGCAGCGCCGTCCTCCGGCCGGTCGTCGTCGCCCTCGACAGCCCGCGCGACCCGCGTTTCGGCACCGAACTGCCCTTCCCGTACGCGACCGTCGCGCCCTGGCGGCCGGACCTGCGCCCGGCCGCGTTCGGCCGGACCCTGTCCCTCACGGTGCTGAGCCAGGACGCGGGCCTGGTACGCGCGTGCCTCGCGAGCCCGCTCGTCCGCAACGTCCACCAGGGCGACGTCCCCACCCACTGGACCCGCCCCGGGCTGCCGCACGACGGCTCGCTCGCCGAGTTCCTGATGGAGTCGAAGACCTTCGCGGGCGGGGCCGGGGGAGCGGCGGCCGGGGCGGGTTCCGGCGTTCCACGGGAAAGATCCGGTGGGTAGGGTTCCGCACATGGTCTTTTCCGGGTTTTCTCGGCTTCCGCTCCGCGCCGTGCTCTTCGCCGACGGGGTGTTCGCGCGTCTCGAAGGCAAGACCGCGCAAGGGGTGCTGCGGCACAGCACCGTCCTCGACACGGTGGCGGTCGTGGACCGCCTGCACCCGTCCGGCACCACGGAGTCCATGGTGCCCGGGACCGGCGTCCCGGTCGTCTCCTCGCTGGAGGAGGCCCTGCCGTACGGGCCGGAGGCGCTGGTCGTGGCGATGACCGAGTCCGACCACGTGGCGGTCGTGGACGGCGAGGTACGGCACGCGCCGCGCCCGCCGGGCGACCTGCCGGAGTTCTGGTGGGAGCAGATCGCCACCGCCGTACGCAACGGCCTGCACGTCATCTCCTGTCTCCACCTCCAGCTCCGGCACACGGAATTCGCCGACAAGACCGCGAACGGGCAGCAACTGGTCGATGTCCGGCGCCCGTACGACGAACTGCCGAAGTACTCGGGCCGCCTCAAGCGCTCGCGCGCCGCCCTCGTCCACGTGGCGGGCAGCGACTGCGTGGTCGGAAAGCGGACCGTCGCCCTCCAACTGCACCGGGAGGCCCGGGCGCGCGGCATCGACTCCGGGTACGTCGGCACCGGCCAGACCTGTCTGCTCGCCGGCTGCACGGAGGGCGCGATCATCGACCGTGCCCCCGTCTTCCAGGCGGCCGGGCTCGTCGAGCACCTGGTGCAGCGGGCGGACCCCCGGCACGACCTGCTGGTCATCAAGGGCCAGGCGTCCGTGCTGCACCCCGCCTTCGGCGGCCTGGCCACCGCGATCCTCCAGGGCTCGCAGCCCGACGCCGTCGTCTTCGTGCACGACCCGCGCCGCACCCACCGTTACCACTGGGAGCACCTGCCGGTGGGCGACCCGCGCAGCGAGATCCGTATGGTGGAGGAGCTGGGCGGAGCCCCCGTCGTCGCCGTCGCCACCCGCGGCCGGGACAACGTGGCGAGCCTGCGCCCGCTGGGCCTGCCGGTCGTCGACGTCCTCGACGGCGACGGCACGGCGGAACTGATGGACGCGCTCGGCCCCGTACTGACCCCGTGAACCGGCCCGCTCCGGGCCCGGACGCGTAAGAGTCTGTATCCCAGCGGAGCCCCGATGTTCCCGTGACGAGGAGAATGTGCGCTGTGAGTGTTGAAGTGGCCCTGACCGTACGGGCGCACTTTGCCGAATGCCCCGCCTGGGACGCCGCCACCGGCACCCTGCTGTGGGTCGACATGAACGAGGGCGCGGTGCACCGCTACCGCCCGGCCGACGGCGGCGACACGGTCACCGCCGTCGGCCAGCCGGTGGCGGCGGCGCTGCCCCGGGCGGGCGGCGGCCTGGTGCTGAGCCTGCGCGACGGCGTCGCGGTGGCCGGACCGGACGGGGCGCGGCGGTGGCTCACCGAGTGGTCGCAGGAGGGCGTGCGCGGCAACGACGCGGGCATCGACGCCCAAGGCCGCCTGTGGGTGGGCACCATCGCCGGCGAGACCTCCCCGGGCTGGCTGGCGCGCATCGACGCCGACGGCACCGCGCACACCGCCGCGACCGGCATCGAGCTGAGCAACGGCATCACATGGAGCCCCGACGCGACCCGGATGTACTACGTGGACACCCGCACCCGCCGGATCGACGTCTTCGACTACGACCTCGACACCGGCAAGGCGGCCAACCGCCGCGTGCTCACCGACATCACCGGCACCGAGGGCCTGCCGGACGGCATGTGCACCGACACCGACGGCGGCGTCTGGGTGGCCCTCTTCCGCGGCGGAGCGGTCCGCCGCTACACCCCGGACGGGCGGCTGGACCGCGAGATCACCCTGCCCGCCTCGCTGACCACCTCCTGCGGCTTCGGCGGCCCCGACCTGACCGACCTCTACGTCACCTCGGCCCGCCGCGACCTCGGGGACGTCGAGCCGGAGGCCGGGAACCTCTTCGTCGTGCCCGGCGTCGCCCAGGGGCTGGAAGGCGTGCCGTTCGCCGGGTGACCGCGCCCGTACGGGGCTACTGTCCGGCCCGTGCCGCCGCGGGCCGGACCCGCGCGAACGCGCGGGACACCTGCACCAGCCACGCCACGTCGGCGGAGAAGTCCGGCCCGCCCGCCGCCATGGGCACCGGCGCCCCGTCCGTGTCCGGACGCTTCCGCGCGGTGCCGGCCGGACCGTCCACCGACAGGTCGTCCGGGGCGTCCGTCGCCCGGCCGTCCGGTACGGGCCCGGGCCCCCGGGGCCCGGCCGCCAGTGCCGCCGCGATGTGCGCCGCCTCCACCTCCGCGGGGCGCTCCCCGGCCCCCCGCCCGGGCGCCGGCACCGCGCCCGGATCACCGTGGTGCCCGCGCAGCGCCAGACACCCGTCCCGGATCTCGATCACCCGGCGGTGCAGATGGAACCGCAGGTCGTACAGGGCCGACAGGTCACTGCCGGTGCTGGACGGCAGGGAGATCTCCGGATGGGCCTGGTGCAGGGCCAGCCACAGCGGGCGCAGCAGCCGGTAACTGCGGTAGTCGGCCAGCCAGCTCCGGGCGGCGGAGACCCGCGGCCCCCACAGCGGCGCGGTCCAGCCGACGATGTTGAGGACCATGCCGACCGTCAGCGTCGTACGGGACACGTCGGACCAGCGCAGCGGGTTCCAGCCGTACTGCGCCAGGAACACGTCGGCGTACCGCCCGGCCGGATAGACCAGCTCGATGGCGGCTCCGGCCGCCGCGATGCGCAGCCCGCGCCGCACCCACGCGTGGTCGGTGAGCTTGGCGAAGTGCCAGCAGGCGCGGGCCACCAGGACCTTGCCGACCACGAACGCGGTGAGGTAAGCGGCCTGGTAGGCGACGAAGAACGGCTGGTCGCCGGGGTGTTTGAAGACGTTGCGCGGCGGGCCCTGGAGGGTCGCCAGGAAGAACAGCACCACCATCGTCACCGGGACGACGGCGAGCAGCAGCAGACGCCGCCTGGCCCGTACCCGCGCCTCGGCCCTCGGGTGGATCCAGTGGATCAGCAGGATCTGCTGGCTGGCGAGCACCGCGATGATCCAGAGCTGGACCGACACGTTGTACCAGGTGATGGTGCCGAACAGGGTGCCCGTCCAGCGGACGGGGGTGGACATCGACAGGTACATCCCCTGGCACCCGAAGGAGACGCACAGTGCCGTCAGCCCCGCGTTGCGGCGGTGACCGCGCAGCAGCGGTACGAGGGTGTAGGCGAACGCGATCCAGCAGGCGAGCGCGGCGATCGGGTACCGGATGTGGGTGATGCCGGTCATGAACCGTCCTCACGGCGCCAGTTCAGCGATCCGTGGATGCGGCCCAGGGCGCTGTCGGGGTCCGGCGCCGCCGTGCCCCCGCGCGGACCGGCGCGCAGCGCCTCCCCGAGGAGAAAGGCCATGACCTCCGCTTCCTGTTCCTGGGCGTCCGAGTAGCCCTCGCGGTACAGCAGGTCCTGTACGAGGGACGGGTCGAGGTCGGGGAAGAGCAGGGTGCCGGGGTCGGTGCCGGGGACGCCGACGCCGTGATGGCCGCAGATCATGTGGGCCAGTTCGTGGGCGATGATGTGTTCCTGATGGTGGCGGCTGGTGAGCGCCTCGTAGACGACGTAGTCCGTGCCGGGGAAGGACAGCCACAGGCCGCACGGCCCCGAGGTCTCCATCGGCATGGCCACCAACTGGATCTCCCGGCCCCGTACCCGGGCCAGGTGGTCGCACAGGTGCGGGAGGTCGTAGGAGGCGGGAAGCCCGAACGACGCCAGCTTTTCCCGGCACTGCCGGCGCATGGCCTTCATCCCGGAAGACCCGCTGCCGTGGCGGTCACGCCAGGGGAAAGGCATCCGGAGCACTACTCCTCGCCGTCGGCCGAACGGCTCGGCTGCCGGCCGCGGGGCGCGCCGGTGGTGCCGTGCATCATGCTGACCTCGCGGATGATGCGGGCCAGGGACTTGCGGCCGGAGTCGTCCATGCTCATGGCGCGCAGCGCGATGTCGCGGACCTCCGCGTTGCCCATCGCGGAGGCGAGGGCGAGCTGGGAGTCGACGCGGTCGGCGGTGCCGTCGTCGAAGAAGTAGGCCACCGGCACCCGGAAGAACGCCGCGAGCGCCTCCAGGTGGCGCTTGGTGGGGTTGGTGCGCTGGCCGGTGCGGAGCTGCCAGACGTAGGTCTTGGAGAACGTGCCGCCGCTCAGTTCGCTGCACCCGCGGGCGACTTCCTCGTAGGTGTACTCACGGCCGTTCGCGCGGATGGTGGTGAACAGCTTGTCGACCTTCCCGGCCAGTGACGACATCAGGGCTCCTTCGTAGTGCGCCGGGTGAGCTGCCTGGGAGTGCCAACTCATCCTAGTTGACAGGACTCTTGCGTGCACTTACCGTCGGGATCGCGTTAGCGGAGATGAACAGAGCAGTTCCGATGTCCACTCACGCGGACGACGGGGGTGTCCGCATGAGGGAGAGCTCGTCGCGACGGCGACCGGTTGCCACGGTCGCGCGGCGCCGGCGCGATGAGTCGCTGTTCGTCGACGGCGCGGCCGGCCCCTCACGCGCACCCGCCCGGGCCGCCGTCGCTTCGGGCCGACGGCCGAGAGCCGCGGCCCCGACGGAGAACGCGGCGCGGTACGCACCGGAGTCCCTCACGAACGGCCGGTCGAATCTGTAGGGCGACAGGTCCACCTACGCGGTGCGTCCGGAACACCGGGCACGGACACCGGGCACGGACACCGGCCCCGCGCACCCGCCCGATCGCGTGACGACCCGCACCGCACGCCCCGGAAACGCAGAAAAACCCCAGGCGAGCTGGGGTTTCTTGCTGGTGTCCGAGGGGGGACTTGAACCCCCACGCCCGATAAAGGGCACTAGCACCTCAAGCTAGCGCGTCTGCCATTCCGCCACCCGGACCAGGTGTCTGCCGGTGCGGCCCGCTGGGCCGTTCCGACATGGAAAACAATAGCAAACGTTCAGGGGTGGTCGATCACGGCCGTCCGGTGCCAGGGGTGCGCCTGTGACCAGCACATGTCGGGAGTATTGCGGCCTTGGGCGCAGCGCCGCCGAGGGGGAGGATGGCGGTGGACCCCCGCCGCGGTCCGTGCCCCACCAGGAGGACGGCGCGCGGCCGTGAACCATGAGGAGGCAGTGTGAGCGAGTCGCAGCCGGCCCGTACGGTCACCGGCGAGGACGAGGTCGTCGATCTGTGCCGGGACCTGATCAGGATCGACACGAGCAACTACGGCGACCATTCCGGCCCCGGTGAGCGCGCCGCCGCCGAGTACGTGGCGGAGAAGCTCGCCGAGGTCGGACTGGAACCGCGGATCATCGAGTCGCACAAGGGCCGCGCCTCGACGGTGGCCCGCATCGAGGGCACGGACCCGTCGCGGCCCGCGCTGCTGATCCATGGGCACACCGACGTGGTGCCCGCCAACGCGGAGGACTGGACCCACCACCCGTTCTCCGGGGAGATCGCGGACGGCTGCGTGTGGGGCCGCGGCGCGGTCGACATGAAGGACATGGACGCGATGACGCTCGCGGTCGTCCGCGACCGTCTGCGCTCCGGCCGCAGGCCGCCCCGCGACATCGTGCTCGCCTTCCTCGCCGACGAGGAGGCGGGCGGCGTGTACGGCGCCCGGCACCTCGTCGACAAGCACCCCGGGCTCTTCGAGGGGGTGACGGAGGCCATCGGCGAGGTCGGCGGCTTCTCCTTCACCGTCAACGAGAACCTGCGGCTGTATCTGGTCGAAACGGCCCAGAAGGGCATGCACTGGATGCGGCTGACCGTGGACGGCACGGCCGGCCACGGCTCCATGACCAACAGCGACAACGCGATCACCGAGCTGTGCGAGGCGGTCGGGCGGCTGGGCCGGCACAAGTTCCCGGTGCGGGTCACCAAGACCGTACGGTCCTTCCTCGACGAGCTGTCGGACGCCCTGGGCACCGAGCTGGACCCGGAGGACATGGAGGAGACGCTCGCCAAGCTGGGCGGCATCGCGAAGATCATCGGTGCCACGTTGCAGAACACCGCGGCCCCGACCCAACTGGGGGCCGGCTACAAGGTCAACGTCATCCCGGGGCAGGCGACCGCGGCCGTCGACGGCCGGTTCCTGCCCGGCCACGAGGAGGAATTCCTCGCCGATCTGGACCGCATTCTCGGCCCGCGGGTCAAGCGCGAGGACATTCATGCCGACAAGGCACTGGAGACCGGTTTCGACGGTCCTCTGGTGGCGGCCATGCAGTCGGCGCTGAAGGCCGAGGACCCGATCGCCCGGGCCGTTCCGTACATGCTCTCCGGTGGTACGGACGCGAAGTCCTTCGACGACCTCGGTATCCGGTGCTTCGGCTTCGCGCCGCTCAAGCTGCCGCCGGAGCTGGACTTCGCCGGGATGTTCCACGGCGTGGACGAGCGGGTGCCGGTCGACGGACTGAAGTTCGGTACGCGTGTACTCGACCGGTTCATCGAGCAGAGCTGAGCGGCGAAATCGCGCTTAGCGGCGCGGGAATTCGGGCCCTGACGTGGTACGCGGGCCGGCCAATCGGCCAGGCGTACGCATGTAGCCGGAACGGGTGAATGGCGTCATAGGCTCGTAGCTTCATCACCTTCTCCTCGTTGCAGAGAGTGCGGTCCGCGGCTGGGACCGCATTGCCAACAAGGAGGAATAATGATCAAGAAGGTCGTCGCTGCCGCGGCTGCCACCGGCGGTCTGGTGCTCGCTGGCGCGGGCATCGCCGTCGCCGACGCGGGGACGCAGGGCGCTGCCCTGAACTCCCCGGGCGTCATTTCGGGCAACACCCTCCAGGTGCCGATCCACGTGCCGATCAACCTGTGCGGCAACACGATTGACATCATCGGGCTGTTGAACCCTGCCTTTGGCAACACCTGCGTCAACGACTGACGCTGTGCCTGGACCCGTAAGGCTGTAATCCCGGTCGGCTCCGGAGTGCGCGCCATGCACTCCGGAGCCGACGGTTGTTCCGGCCCGCGGACGTGTGATGTGCCGCGGGCCATTCGGAAGGTCAGAGGCAGGGGAGAGCGAACCTATGCGACAGGTCGCGAAAAAGGGCCTGATCACGGTGGCGGCAGCGGGCGGCGTACTGGCCGTCGCGGGCAGCTACGCGCACGCGGATTCCGGTGCCCAGGGGAATGCGGCGCATTCCCCCGGGGTGTTGGCCGGTAATGCCGCCCAAGTTCCCGTGGACGTCCCGGTGCAAGCCTGCGGGAATTCCGCGAACGTCGTCGGGCTGCTGAATCCCGCCATGGGAAATCGCTGCGACAACGGCGGCGGCTCCCGTGGCGACCGGGGGCACGGCAGCAGCCGGCACGGCGGTGGGGCCGGCGCGCAGGGCTCGGCGCAGGGATCGCCCGGCGTCGGCTCGGGCAACACCATCCAGGCGCCGGTCCACGCGCCCGTCAACGCCTGCGGCAACTCGGTGTCGGTCGTCGGCATCGGCAACGCCGTCAACGCCAACGGCTGCGCCGACCAGGGCAGCAGCAGGACCGGGGACGGCACCGGAACCGGCACCGACCACCGCTCGACGCCGGACACCCGGCCCGGGCAGGACCCGCGGCCGTCCGGCGGCCACGCGACCCCGCGGGCCCCGGGCGGCGGCGCCTCCCCGGCCGAGGACCGCGCGGGCGAGCCGGCGGGTGCGGTCCCGGGGCAGCGGCCGCACACGACGGACACGGCGGGCGCCGTGCAGGAGCGGACACCGCAGGCCGCCGGGCAGAAGGAGGAGTCGGCGCCGCGGATGCGGATCGTCACCCCGCCCCAGGGGACGGAGCACCTCGCCCAGACCGGTGCGGGAGCGCTCGGCATCGCGCTGCCGGCGAGCGCGGGTCTGCTGATCGGCGGTGCGGTGCTCTACCGACGCGCGCGTTCCGCACGGGCCTGAACCGTCCGCGGGTGTTCGCCCGCGACCGGCCCGGCGGCCGGGCGTACCGCGGTCCCCGGCGGAGGTGACCGGTCATCCGCCGGTCCGGCCGCGTCCGCAGACCGGTACGACAGAGCGGGCCCCGCGCCGGCGGGGCCCGCTCTGTCGTATCCGGGACTGTCCTGTTCGAAACTGTCCTGTTCGTGGCTGTCGGTCACCGGGCCACCGGTCACGGGCCTGCCGGACCCGGGTCCGTACGCGGCCGGGGAGCCCCGGGGCGGTCCTGCGGCCCGGCCCGTGCCGCGGCGGCCGCTCCACGCTCACCAGGTCGCCCGGACCTGACGGATGATACGGCGGCGCAGCCGCACCCGGCGGCTGCCGTCAGGGTTGAGGCGAAGGCGGTCCAACTCCCAGTGTCCGTACTCGGCATGGTCGGTCAGCAGGCGTGTGGCGGCCTTGCGGGAGACCCCTCGCGGCACATACACATCGCAGAATTCGTATTCCGGCATCGCATCTATTGTGCGGGACCCGCCCCGGTACGGATAGCGTCTGCACTATGTCTGATGCTGCGCAGCCTTCCGCTGCCGAGGTACGTGCCGCCGCCGAGGCGGTCAAAGCCGCGCTGGACCGTCACCTCGACGCGGTCGAACACCGCTCGGGCCAGGACGACCCCGCCGTCTACGCCGCGTTCGACGAACTCGCCGCGGCGGCTGAGGCGTACGACGAGCTGCTGTACGACACCTATGACGAGGTCACCCCCTTCGAGATCCCCGGGAGCGACACGCTGCCCGCCTACGCGGGCCCGGAGGAACCCAGCGCGCTGAGCGTGCTGATCCGGCGCGACTACGCGGTGGTCGAACCACAGCGGCTGCTGTCGCAGGCCCAGCGGATCGCCGACCTCGACCCGGAGTCGGCCGCCGACGCCGCGGCGGAGGCCAGGGCGCTCAACGGCGGTACGGGATCGGTGGCCGGCGTGGTCGGCAGCAGCGTGCACGCGGCGCTGGGCGTGCTCTTCGGGGAGTTCGAACCGGACGAGATCGCCACCCGGCACAAGGAGTTCGGCCTGGAGGAGGGCGACTCCACCCTGTGGGTCGTCGCCGCCGACGAGACGCCCGAGCCGGGGGAGTGGCTGTCCGCGCCGTTCGACCAGACCGATCCGCAGCGGGTGGTGTGCCGCTTCGACGTCAGCTCCGTCTTCGACGAGGACCTCGGCGCCGACACCGATGACGACGACGTACTGGAGCCGCTCGACGGGGAGCGGTGACGGCGTACGGACACCCCGCCGGGCGGACGTGGGACGGTGCCGGGGCGGCGCCTACCGACGCGCCGCCCCGGCACCGGGCGTCCCAGGCCCTCAGCCGGCCAGGGCGTCCGCTGTGGCCTGGACCGTCTGCTGCTGGAGCAGCGTCCGCAGGCGGGTGGTGCGTTCCTTCGCGGGAATCTCCGCGACCGCGCGCGGCAGCGCCTGGTCCACGCCCTGCACGACGGACAGATGGCGCTCCGCGCGGCTGAAGGCGGTGTAGACCCAGGAGCGGGTCAGCCCCTTGGCGGCGTCGCCCGGCAGCACGGCCACCACGGCCGGCCAGCGAGAGCCGACCGCCTGGTGGGCGGTGACGGCCCAGCCGTGGCGGACCGTGTCCGGACTCACCCGCTCCCGGGGAACGACCACGGGGGAGCCGGCGCAGTCCAGGTGCAGTCCGGCCGCGTCGGCACCGGTGACCCGGCCGGTGACCGTACGGCCGGGGACGGGCGAATAGGCGACGCGGTCGCCCGGGTCGAAGCCGCCGAACCGGCCGGGGCCGGGGTTGAGCCGCTCCTTGAGGGCAGCGTTCAGCGCGCGGGTGCCCGCGGCGCCGCCGTGGCCGGCCGTGACGACCTGTGTCTGCTCGGCGGGCACGCCGATCGCCCGGGGCACCGAGTCGGCGACGAGCTGGACGGTGCGGTGCACCGCCTCGCCCGGATCGCGCGCCGGGACGATCACCACTTCCTTGCCGGGCGCCTCGACCTGGAGCAGCTCGCCGACGCCGATGCCCGAGACCAGTTCGCCGACCGGCCCGAAGTCCGGGGTGCGGGAGGCGACCTGAGGGCAGCAGCGGGCGGCCAGCACGTCCGCGAACAGCCGGCCGGGACCGGCCGACCACAGCATGCCGGGGTCGCCGCTGAGCACCAGCCGGGCGCCGTCGGTCAGCGACTCCACGAGCAGCGCGGCGGCTTCGAGGTCCAGTTGGGGCGCGTCCAGGACGACGAGCAGGTCCAGGGCGAGCGCGCCGTCCGCGTCCCGGCCAGGGCCTTCGCGGCCGGCCAGCAGCCCGGAGAGCGTGACGGCGGCCTCGGCGGCGTCGCCGGGCGCAGCAGCCGTGGCGAGGCCGGTGTACGCGTCGGTCGCCTCGGCGAGATGCCGGGACAGGCGGGCGCGGCCGTCCGGGGTGTGGGTGGCGCCGCACGCCCGCAGGCCGAGCGCGCGGGCCGCGGCGATCAGCGCGGCGGGCTCGGCGCGGGCGGCCTCGGCGCCGGTGTGCGCGACCAGGCCGCTGCGGGCCGCGGCGCGGATCAGCTCCGCGGCGGAGGGGGAGGGGGCGGCCGCGGCGGCGGCTTCCCACGCGGCGGCGGAGGGCTGCCGTACGGGAACGTCTTCCGCCGGCGCGGAGCCGTCGGCCTGCTCGGCGGGGCCGTCCCGCTCCGGGGCGCTGCTCGCGGCCGGCTGATCGCCGTCCGCGTCGGTGGGCTCCTCGAAGGTGTTGAGCAGCCGTGCCAGGCCGTCCGCGACGCTCTCCTCGGCCATGGCGAACCGGTCGAGTCCGAGCAGGACCCGGACCGGCTGCTCCTCGTCCTCGGCGTCGGCCGCCGGACGGGCTCCGCCGGGCGTTTCGACGGCGTCCTGGAAGACCAGCACGGTCCCTTCGGCGATGGCCGTCTGAAGGGCCTCGTCCGGGTCCGGCACGGAGCGCTGGGCGAGCGCGGCGCGCAGCGCGGGTGCCTCCAGCGCGGAGTGCCCCGCCAGGGCGGCCTGCTCCAGCAGCCAGCCGACCAGGGCCTGCGCGCGCCGGGCGTCGTCCGGCCCGCAGGCCGGGCCGAGCAGCGCCCGCGCGAAGCCGTCGGCCTGCTCGGGGCGGACGCCCGGTACGGAGAGCAACTGCCACGGGTCCTCGCGCAGCGCCTCCGCCGCGCGCTCGCCGAGCGTTTCGGCGGCCTTCGCGGCCAGCGCCTCCGGCGCGCCGCCCGCCGCCAGCACCTGCCGTACGCCGTCCAGGCCGGGGGCCAGGTCGGGGGCCAGGTCGGGGGCCAGGCCGGCCGGCGTGGCCGGATGGGCCGCCGTGTGGGCCGCGGGGACGGGGCGGCTGCCGCTGTCACCGCCCGGGGCCGGGCGGGTGTGACCAGGCGCGCTGCCCTGGCCGGGCCCGGCGGGCTGCGGCGGGGGCTCCATCGGCCCGCCGCGCTGCTGAGGGGTGCCCGCCGCCGGGGCCGGTGCGCCGCCCTGGGGCTTCCGGGCGCCCGCCGTCGCGGCGGTGCCGCCGCCCGACCGGGGCGACCGCTCGGTGAAGAACGAGTCCGCCGACCGCTCACCGCTCTCCACGGCCCGCACCGCCGCCGCCAGCGCGGCAGCACTGGGCGCGCCACTCTGCCCGGCGGGGGCGGGGGCGGGGGCGGGGGCGGGGGCCGGGGTGGCGGTGCTGTCCGGGGACGTGGGGCCGGCCGGGGTGGCGGTGCTGTCCGGAGCGGTGGCGTTGTTCGACGTGGCGGTGCTGTCCGGGACGGCGGCGTTGTCCGGGGTGGCGGCGTCCGCACTGGTGGGCGCGTCCGCTGTCGGCTCGTCCGCGCCCGCGTCCGCGTCCTCGTTCGCGTCCGCTGCCGGTCCGGTCGCGTCCGCTGTCGACTCGTCCGCGTCGGTACGTACCGCCACCGAATCGTCCGACTCCGACTCCGTCACCGGCTCACCCGAAGCCCCTGCCTTCCGGGGGTCCTCGGCCTCTGGAGCGCCCACGGCCTCCACCGCGCCCCCAGCCACACCGTCCGTGTCACCGGCCGTCCCGGCTGCGTCCGGGGTGACCGGCGGGGCGGTCTCCTCGGGAGCGGTCTCCGGGCCGGGCGCGGTGGGCTCGGGCGCGGCCTCGTCGGAGAGGCGGTCGGTACTCACAGCGTGCTCCAGTCGTGGTCGGGGTAGTGGTGCACCGGGGCCGAGATGTCATTCAGGGCCCGGCAGATCTCGTCAGGAAGACTAAGGGTCTCCACTGACAATGCCGCTCTGAGCTGCTGCGCCGTGCGGGCGCCGATGACCGGGGCGGTGACTCCGGGCCGGTCGCGTACCCACGCCAGAGCCACCTGCAACGCGGTGACGGCGAGCCCGTCGGCGGCCGTGGTGACCGCCTCGACGATGCGGCCCGCCGTGTCGTCCAGGTACGGGGCGACGAACGGCGCGAGCCGCTCCGATGCGCCGCGCGAGTCGGCCGGGGTGGCGTGCCGGTACTTGCCGGTGAGCACCCCGCGGCCCAGCGGCGACGAGGGCAGCAGGCCGACGCCGAGGTCGCGCGCGGCGGGCAGCACCTCCCGCTCGATGCCGCGTTGGAGGAGGGAGTACTCCATCTGGGTGCCGGCCAGGCGCGTCCGGATGGTCGGCGCGGAGAGCTGCCAGGTCGCGGCCTTGGCCAACTGCCAGCCGGAGAAGTTCGAGACGCCGACATAGCGCGCGCGGCCGGTGGCGACGGCGATGTCGAGCGCCTGGAGGGTCTCTTCGAGCGGGGTGTGCGGATCGAAGGCGTGCAGTTGCCAGAGGTCCACGTAGTCGGTGCCGAGACGTTCCAGCGAGGCGTCCAAAGCCTCCAGCAGATGGCGGCGGGAGCCGTCGGCGCGGCGGTCCGCGTCCAAGACGCTGCCCGCCTTCGTCGCGATGACCAGGTCCCGGCGCGGCACCAGCCCCTCGCAGAGCCGCCCCAGCAGGTATTCGGCGCCGCCGTCCGCGTACACGTCCGCCGTGTCCACGAGGGTGCCGCCGGCTTCCCAGAACGCCTTGAGCTGCTCGGCGGCGTCGTGCTCGTCGGTGTCCCTGGCCCAGGTCAGGGTGCCGAGGCCGAGACGGGACACGCGCAGGCCCGTACGGCCGAGGTGCCTTTGCTCCATGAGCCTTGAGATTACTGGCCCGTCGCCCGGGCCACGGGACCCTGTGGACAACCGCCCGGCCGGTGCGCCGCCGCCTGTGGACAACGCGGTGGGCCCGGTGCGCCGCCGGCCGGCGGCGCACCGGCCGGTGACGTCCGGCGCCACCCCGCGCTAGAGTCCCCGGAACACCGACGTTACTGATCAGTAAGGGGAGCGGTATGAAGCTCGGGATCAACCTCGGCTACTGGGGCGCCGGGATGGACGCGGACAACCTGGCCGTCGCGCAGGAGGCCGACCGGCTCGGCTACGCGGTGTGCTGGGCGGCCGAGGCGTACGGCTCCGACGCCCCCACCGTGCTCTCCTGGGTCGCCTCGCGGACCGAGCGCATCGACGTCGGCTCGGCGATCTTCCAGATTCCGGCCCGTACGCCCGCGATGACCGCGATGACGGCCGCCACCCTCGACTCGCTGTCCGGCGGCCGCTTCCGGCTGGGCCTGGGCGTCTCCGGACCGCAGGTCTCCGAGGGCTGGTACGGCGTGAAGTTCGACAAGCCGCTGGCCCGCACCCGGGAGTACGTGGAGATCGTCCGCAAGGCGATGACGCGCGAGCGGCTGTCCTACGAGGGGCAGCACTGGACGCTGCCGCTGCCCGGCGGCCCCGGCAAGCCGCTGAAGCTGACCGTGCACCCGCAGCGCGAGCACATCCCGCTCTACATCGCCGCGATCGGCCCCAAGAACCTCACCCAGACCGGTGAGATCGCCGACGGCGCGCTGTTGATCTTCCCCTCCGCCGACCACCTGGAGGAGACCGCGATCACCCACATCCGGGCGGGCCGGGAGAAGGCGGGCAGGACCCTGGAGGGCTTCGACATCTGCCCGACGCTGCCGCTGGCCGTCGGCGCCGACCAGGACGTCAGCGCGCTCGCCGACACCTTCCGCCCCTACACGGCGCTGTACGTGGGCGGTATGGGCAGCCGCAAGCAGAACTTCTACAACCAGCTCGCCCAGCGCATGGGGTACGAGAAGGAGGCCGCCGAGATCCAGGACAAGTACCTGTCCGGCGACAAGGAGGGCGCGGCGGCCGCGATCCCGCAGAAGCTGATCGACCAGACCACGCTGCTGGGCTCCGTCGAGCGCATCGCGGACCGGATGCAGGCGTACGCGGCGGCCGGGGTGACCACGCTGACCCTCGCGCCCGCCGGTTTCACGCTGGAGGAGCGCATCGCCTCGCTGCGGGCGGGCACCGAGGCCCTGGAGCGCGCGGGGCTCGCGTAAGGACGTTAGGACGTTAGGACGTAAGGACGTAAGGACAAGGGCGTAAGAGCACGGGGGGCGTACGGGCGGCCCGTGCGGCGGGGGCGCCGGGCCGGCGGCCGGCCCGGCGGCAAGCCTGCGGCCGTGGTGGGGGCTCGGGGGTCTTCCCCGCCACGGCCGTCACCCGCACAACGCCGGGACGGTCCGCGTGGTTACGCGGCGGTGCTCCGTCCGGCCGCCGGCCCGTCCTCCGGCTGTCCGGTGTGTCACCTGTTCGGATGAGATGCCGACGCGGTGGTTGCCGCCGTCCCCGTACCGCACCGTCACTTTTCTTCTGCGGGCGCGGTGTATCGGTGGTGGCCCGGTGCTCTCGGCCAGAAGTCTGTTCCAGGAGATCCTCGACCACGACGAGTCCTACCGGCTGTTCTGCTCCATCGCGGCCGGCGGCGAGGCGCAGGGCGGCTGGGAGAACGGCCGGATCGCCGCCCTGATGCCCGCGTCGCCGCGCGCTGGGCCCCCAGGCCGCCCCGGCCGGCGGAGCGGGGCCACGGCCGCGCGATCCGGCGCACCCTGTGGGCCGCGGCACGTGTCGAGACCGAGGTCTACCGGGACGTCAGCCTGGCCGTGCGGCCCACATGGGGCGCATCCTGAGTGCGGCCGTGGCCGAAGGCCGCCCTCCTGGCCGACGGCATCCGCGCGGTGTACGCCCATGAACGACTCGCCGGATGGCGCCGGATGGTCGCGCTCCGCCTCCCGGAGCGGCGCGACGCGCTGGGCGGCCCGGCCGCCTCGGCGCCCGAACCCGTCTGAGGCACGTCGGCGCCGGAGGGGCCGACTCCGCGGCCCGGCGCGCGTCGGCGCTCTCCGGCCGGCGCGCGCGGGTGCTCACAGCCAGCCGCGGCGTTTGAAGAGGCGGTACAGGGACAGTTCGATGGCCACCATCACGAGCAGGATGCCGTAGTAGCCCCAGGACCACTTCAGCTCGGGCATGTGCTCGAAGTTCATGCCGTAGACGCCCGCGATCAGCGTCGGTACGGCCGCCAGGGCCGCCCAGGCGGAAATCTTGCGCATGTCGTCGTTCTGGCGCACGCCCATCTGCGCCAGGTGGGCGCTGAGGATGTCCGACAGCAGCCGGTCCAGGCCCTCGACGGACTCGTTGGCGCGGGTGAGGTGGTCGCCGACGTCCCGGAAGAACGGCCGGGCCTCGTCGTGCACGAAGGGCACCCCGGGGTTCTGCAGCCGCAGCATCGGCTCCACCAGCGGGTTGGTGGCCCGCCGGAACTCCAGCACCTCGCGTTTGAACGCGTAGATCGCGGCGGCGGTGTTGTTGGTGTCCGACCGGGACGGCGCGAACACCTCCGCCTCCAACTCCTCCAGGTCCACCTGGAGTTCCGCCGCCACCTCGATGTAGTGGTCGACGACCGCGTCACCGACCGCGTACAGCACCGCGGTGGGGCCGTGCCGCAGGACGTCCGGCTCGTGCTCCAGGCGCCGGCGTACGGCGGCGAGCGGGCTGGCCGCGCCGTGCCGGACGACCACGACGAAGGAGTCGCCGAGGAAGATCATCAGCTCGCTGGCGGAGATGGAGCCCGCCGCGTCGTCGTAGGAGATCGGTTTGAGCACCACGAACAGCGAGTCGTCGTACACCTCCAGCTTCGGCCGCTGGTGGGCCTTGAGAGCGTCCTCCACGGCGAGTGGGTGCAGCCCGAACTCCTTGCTGACATGGTCGAACTCCTCCTGGGTGGGCTCGTGCAGCCCGAGCCACAGGAACGAGTGACCTTCGGCGCGCGCCGCTTCGAGGGCGTCGGAGAAGTCCGTGGGCCCTTCGGTGCGGCGGCCGTCCTGGTAGATGGCGCAGTCGACGATCACACGGGGAATTGTCACCCGCCGCGCCCTGTGGGGCCAGGAGCCCGGGTACGGGCCGGCCGCCCGTACCCGGTGCCGTACGGGCACGGTCCCTGGCCGCCGGACCGCGCGTACCGCGACGGCACCGGGGGCCGCGCCCGGCCCACGGCCCCATGTCCCGTTCCGCGACCGGCCCACGGCCCCACGGTTCCGCAGCCCGCCCGCGGCCCCGCGCCCCGTGCCGCCGCCCCGGGAACGTAGGCTGGCTGCCATGCCCACGCTGATCCTGGTGCGGCACGGCCGCTCCACCGCCAACACGTCCGGTCTGCTCGCCGGGCGGACGCCCGGAGTGACGCTCGACGAGCGGGGCGCCGCCCAGGCCGCCGCGCTCCCCGGCCGCCTCGCGGACCTGCCGCTCGCCGCCGCCGTGAGCAGCCCGCTGGAGCGCTGCCTGGAGACCCTGCGGCCGCTCCTGGACGCCCGGCCCGGCCTGCCGCTGCACACCGAGGACCGCGTCAACGAGTGCGACTACGGCGACTGGTCGGGCCGCAAACTGGCCGAACTCAACGACGAGCCGCTGATGGAGGTCGTCCAGCAGCACCCGTCCGCCGCCGCCTTCCCCGGCGGGGAGTCCATGCGGGCCATGCAGGCCCGCGCCGTGGACGCGGTGCGGGACTGGAACGCCCGGATCGAGGCCGCGCACGGCCCCGAAGCGGTCTACGCGATGTGCTCGCACGGCGACATCATCAAGTCGCTCGTCGCCGACGCCCTCGGTCTGCACTTCGACCTCTTCCAGCGGATTTCGGTCGAGCCCTGTTCGCTGACCGCGATCCGCTACACCCGGCTGCGGCCCTACGTCGTACGCCTCGGCGACACCGGCGACTTCGGCGGGCTGGCGCCACGGGCGGACGGCAGCACGGCGGCCGACGAGCGGGACGCGGCCGTCGGCGGTGGCGCGGGCGGGCCGTGATCAGCGGGCGCAGTAGGGTGGTGCGACGGCGCTGCCTGCCACACCTCCTGCGTTCCGTACCCGGAAGCCACACCCACAGGAACCGCAGCGACCTCACAGACCCCGCAGTCGAGCAAACGGAGCAGGACGTTGTCCCGTCAGGTGTTCTTCTACGACGCGCCGGACCGCTTCGTGGCCGGTACGGTCGGGCTGCCTGGCCGCCGTAGCTTCTTCCTCCAGGCGACGGCGGCCGGCCGTACCACCAGTGTCGCCCTGGAGAAGACCCAGGTCGCCGCGCTCGCCGAGCGTATCGACGAGCTGCTGGACGAAGTGGTGCGCCGCAGCGGCGGCAACGCGCCCGTGCCCGCGGTGGCTCCCGCCGAGACGACCGACACCGCTCCGCTGGAGTCACCGGTCGAGGAGGAGTTCCGGGTCGGCACGATGGCGCTCGCCTGGGACGGCGACGAACAGCGCATGATCATCGAGGCCCAGGCGCTGGTCGAGCTGGAGGCCGACACGGACGAGGACCTCGCCGAGGCCGAGGAGCGGCTGCTCCAGGACGACGAGAACGGCCCGCCGATGCTGCGGGTGCGCCTCACCGGCACGATGGCCCGCTCCTTCGCCAAGCGGGCCCTGGAAGTCGTCAACGCGGGGCGCCCGCCCTGCCCGCTGTGCAGCCTGCCGCTCGACCCGGAGGGACACGTGTGCCCGCGCCAGAACGGATACCGGCGGGACGCGTGACGCCGGGGGAGGAGACGACGGTGGCAGCCGGCGGCAGCCCGGACGGCCGGGTGCCGGCCGGCCGGGCGGACGGCGGCCCGGACGGGCAGGCGAACGGCGGTGAGCGGGCGAGGAGCGGCGGGAGCGGCGGCATAACCGCCCCGGCCGACGGGCGGCTGACCGCCGACGCCCTCACGCACGGCGAGCTGACCGTACGCGGACAGGTCCGCGAGGCGTCCAACGCCGTCCTGTACTGCACGGTCACCCACGAGGGCGTCAGCGGCACCTGCGTCTACAAGCCCGTCGCCGGCGAGCGCCCGCTGTGGGACTTCCCCGACGGTACGCTCGCCCAGCGCGAGGTCGCCGCGTACGAACTGTCCCGCGCCACCGGCTGGGGCCTGGTCCCCACCACCGTGCTGCGCGACGGCCCCTATGGGCAGGGCATGGTCCAGGAGTGGATCGAGGCGGCGCCCGAGGGCGCGGAGCTGCTGGCGCTGGTCGAGGGGGAGGAGCCGGGGCCCGGCTGGAAACCGGTGGGTTTCGCCGAGGTCGGCGAAGGCCGTACGGCACTTCTGGTACACGCCGACGACGAGCGGCTGCGGCGTCTGGCGGTCCTGGACGCCGTCATCAACAACGGCGACCGCAAGGGCGGCCATTTGCTGCCCGCCGAGGGCGGCCGGCTGTACGCCATCGACCACGGCGTGACCTTCAACGCCGAGGACAAGCTGCGCACGCTCCTGTGGGGCTGGGCGGGGGAGCCGCTGACCGGGGAGGCGCGCGAGGTGCTGGGGCGGCTCGGCACGGCCCTGGAGGCGGGCGCTCCGCTCGCCGCCCGGCTGGCCGCGCTGATCACCGGCGCCGAGCTGGCGGCGCTGCGCGCCCGTGTGGCGGACCTGCTGCGTACCGGAGTGCACCCGCGGCCGGGCGGCGACTGGCCGCCGATTCCCTGGCCGCCGGTCTGAGCGCCGGCCGGGCGCCCGGAGGGCCCGCCGCGGTGCGAAGCGGCAGCCCCGTGGCCCTGCCCGGGCTCCGGCGGCGGCCCGGAAAGCACAGATCGCCCCTCGGCACAAGAGTGCCTTCTCGGCCAAGATCCGAGGTCCGGTTCGTATGCGGAACATGCATCCGGTTACGCTCAAGACATGCATGCATGGCCCGCTTCTGAGGTCCCCGCCCTGCCTGGCCAGGGCCGCGACCTGAGGATCCACGACACCGCGACCGGCGGACGGGTGACCCTCGCCCCTGGTCCCGTCGCCCGTATCTACGTCTGCGGCATCACGCCGTACGACGCCACCCACATGGGGCACGCGGCGACCTACAACGCGTTCGACCTGGTTCAGCGCGTGTGGCTCGACACGAAGCGCCAGGTGCACTACGTGCAGAACGTCACCGACGTCGACGACCCCCTCCTGGAGCGGGCACTGGCCACCGGCGACGACTGGACCGCGCTCGCCGAGCGCGAGACCGCCCTGTTCCGCGAGGACATGACGGCCCTGCGGATGCTCCCGCCGCGCGAGTACGTCGGCGCCGTCGAGGCCATACCGTGGATCGTCCCGATGGTCGAGCGGCTGCGCGACAACGGCGCGGCCTACGAACTCGAAGGCGACATCTACTTCTCCGTCGAGGCCGACCGGCACTTCGGCGAGGTCTCCCGGCTCGACGCCGAGGCGATGCGGGTGCTGTCCGCCGAGCGCGGCGGCGACCCGGAGCGCCCCGGCAAGAAGAACCCGCTCGACCCGATGCTGTGGATGGCCGCCCGCGACGGCGAGCCGAGCTGGGACGGCGCTTCGCTCGGCCGCGGCCGGCCGGGCTGGCACATCGAGTGCGTCGCCATCGCCCTGGAGCACCTGGGCATGGGCTTCGACGTGCAGGGCGGCGGCTCCGATCTCGCCTTCCCGCACCACGAGATGGGCGCCTCGCACGCCCAGGCGCTGACCGGCGAGCACCCCTTCGCCAAGGCGTACGTACACGCCGGCATGGTCGGCCTGAACGGCGAGAAGATGTCCAAGTCCAAGGGGAACTTGGTCTTCGTCTCCAAGGTGCGGCGCGACGGCACGGACCCGGCGGCGATCCGCCTGGCCCTGCTGGCGCACCACTACCGGGCCGACTGGGAGTGGACGGACACCGTCCTGGAAGAGGCCGTGGAGCGGCTGGCGCGCTGGCGCGCCGCGGTCTCCCGCCCGGACGGGCCGCCGGCCGACGCGCTGCTGGCGGAGATCCGTACGGCACTGGCCGACGACCTGGACTCGCCGGCCGCGCTCGCCGCGGTCGACCGCTGGGCCGCCGCGCAGCAGGCGGACGGCGGCAGCGACGAGGGCGCGCCCGGACTCGTGTCCCGCGCCGTGGACGCGCTGCTCGGCGTGGCGCTCTGACCTTCTGACGGGCCGCGGGTGAAACGGTCCGCCTGACGGGCCGCGCGCGAGACGGTCCGTCGCCTCTCATCCCTCCGGGGCGTTCCCTCTCATGAGGGAGCGCCCCGATTCGTTGGTGAAGAGATGCCGGCGCGGCGGGTGTCCCTCGCGACGGCGGCTGCCCGGCTGGCCCCGCCCCCGCCCGGCGCGGAGACGGCCTGTAGGAGACGCCCGGAACCGGACGTTCTCCACGGGCCCGCGCCCGCTCCACCGGTCGCGGGCCCCGGCGCTGCCCCCGGGGTCATTCCTCGGAGTCGTCCGGGGAACCGTCCTCCGCGCTCCTGGCGTCCGCCGAACCACCGGGCTCGCCGGTCTCCCGTGACGGTCGGCCCGGCGTCCCGGCGGCTCCGGAGCCACCGGACTCCTTGGGTCCCCCGGGTCCCTTGGACCCCATGCTCTCCGTGGGTTCCGCGGGTTCCCGGGCCTCCGCGGCCTCCGTGGAATCCCTGGGCTCCTTCGGCTCCTTCGGCTCCTTGGACTCCTTGGACTCCTTCGGCTCCACGTGCGCCGGTTTCGGCGGGCGGGTGCGATCGCTCGCCGTGTCACGCAGGTACGAGCCGTCGCGGCCGTCGGCGATCCCGCCCTCGGTCGCCAGGCCGGGCCCGGCCTGCGGGTCCCGGCGCCGCAGATAGCGCTCGAACTCCCGGGCGATGGCCTCGCCCGACGCCTCCGGCAGGTCGGCGGTGTCCCGCGCCTCCTCCAGCGACTGGACGTACTCGGCGACCTCGCTGTCCTCGGCCGCCAACTGGTCCACGCCGAGCTGCCAGGCGCGCGCGTCCTCGCTCAGTTCGCCCAGCGGGATGCGCAGATCGAGCAGATCCTCCAGGCGGTTGAGGAGCGCGAGGGTCGCCTTCGGGTTCGGCGGCTGCGAGACGTAGTGCGGCACCGCCGCCCACAGGCTGACCGCCGGGACACCCGCGTGGGTGCACGCCTCCTGGAGGATGCCGACGATGCCCGTCGGGCCTTCGTAGCGGGTCTCCTCCAGGTCCATCGTGCGGGCCAGGTCCGGGTCGGAGGTGACACCGCTGACCGGCACCGGCCGGGTGTGCGGGGTGTCGCCGAGCAGCGCGCCCAGCACCACCAGCATCTCCACGCCCAACTCGTGGGCGAAGCCCAGGATCTCGTTGCAGAACGAGCGCCAGCGCATGCTGGGTTCGATGCCGCGCACCAGAACCAGGTCGCGCGGCTTGCCCTTGCCGTTCGCGTCGGCGATCCGCACGACGGAGAGCCGCGTCGTGGGCCACGTGATCTTGCGGACGCCGCCGTCCAGCCAGACGGTCGGACGGTTGACCTGGAAGTCGTAGTAGTCCTCCGCGTCCAGCGCGGCGAACACCTCCCCCTTCCACTCCCGGTCCAGATGCGCGACCGCGGCGGAGGCGGCGTCGCCGGCGTCGTTCCAGCCCTCGAACGCGGCCACCATGACCGGGTCGATCAGCTCGGGAACTCCGTCGAGCTCGATCACCCAGCGCCTCCTTCCGACCGGCGCCGCCTCCTCGGGACGGTCACCGGCAGCAGTTCCATTGCGTGCGCCCCCAGCCTACGGCGTCCGCCGGACCCCGACGCAGCCCCTGTGCACGAACGAGTGTGCATACATCCGACGTGTTCGGATTCCGTCCGCCTCGGCCGCCTTTCCCCGTCCGAAACCGGCCGGACCCCGCCCCGCGTCCGGGTTCGGACCGTGGTGGGCAACTTCCCCGCGCCCTCTGGACGGTGGCGCGGCAGCGGCGCTATACATCGGAGGTCCGGCAAAGGTCCGATGTTCGTCCGCACCCCTCGCTGGAGGCGTACGCATGGCCGTCACCGCACCCGTCACCGGGGTCGAGGTCCACGACGTCCGCTTCCCCACCTCGCGGCGCCACCAGGGCTCGGACGCCATGCACCCGGACCCCGACTACTCCGCCGCCTACGTCGTCCTGCACACCGCCGACGGCGGCCGGGGTCACGGCCTGTGCTTCACCATCGGCCGGGGCAACGGCCTCGCCGCCGACGCGATCCGCGCCCTCGCCCCGTACGTCACCGGCCGCCCGGCCCCCGTCACCGCCGCCGGCCTGGCCGCCCTGCACCGCGACCTGACCCAGGATTCGCAGTTGCGCTGGCTCGGACCGGAGAAGGGCGTGACGCACATGGCGGCCGGGGCGCTGCTCAACGCCGCCTGGGACCTGGCCGCCACCCGCGCCGGCCTGCCGGTGTGGGCGTTCCTGGCCGCCATGTCGCCCGAGGAGCTGGTCTCCCTCGTCGACTTCCGCTACCTCTCCGACGCGCTCACCCCGGACGAGGCCCTGGCGATCCTGCGCGCCGCCGAGCCGGGCCGCGCCGAGCGCGCCGCCCGGCTGGAGGCCGAGGGGTACCCGGCGTACACCACCTCGCCCGGCTGGCTGGGGCACGACGACGCCACGCTCGTCCGGCTGGCCCGGGAGGCGGTGGCCGACGGGTTCGGGCAGATCAAGCTCAAGGTGGGCGCCGACCTCGGTGACGACCTGCGGCGGCTGCGGCTGGCCCGGGAGGCCGTGGGGCCCGCGGTACGCATCGCGGTCGACGCCAACCAGCGCTGGGACGTGGCCGACGCGGTGCGCTGGATGACCGCGCTCGCGCCGTACCGGCCGTACTGGATCGAGGAGCCGACCAGCCCCGACGACATCCTCGGGCACGCCGCGGTGCGCTCCGGCCAGCCGGTCAAGGTCGCCACCGGGGAGCACGCCGCCAACCGCGTCGTCTTCAAGCAGTTGCTCCAGGCCGGCGCGGTGGACTTCGTGCAGATCGACGCGGCCAGGGTGGCGGGGGTCAACGAGAACCTGGCGATCCTGCTGCTGGCCGCCAAGTACGGCGTGCCGGTGTGCCCGCACGCGGGCGGGGTCGGGCTGTGCGAGCTGGTGCAGCACCTGGCGATGTTCGACTACGTGGCGGTGTCCGGGAGCCGCGAGGACCGGGTGATCGAGTACGTCGGCCACCTCCACGAGCACTTCACCGACCCGGCCGTCGTCGAGGGCGGCCGCTACCGGGCTCCCGCCGCGCCCGGCTTCTCCGCCCGCATGAAGCCCGCCTCGGTCGCCGCGTACCGCTTCCCGGACGGGCCGGTGTGGCGGTCCGGGCCCGGCGGAGGACCGAACGCGGCGGGCGGGCCGTACGGCGCCGACGGTGGCCAGGACGGCGGCCGGTGCGCGCCGGACGCGCCGGACGCACCCGCCGGGCCGTACGCCACGGACGGGCCGGACCCGGCGGCCGGACAGGAGGTCACGGCATGAGCACCGCACCGGAAGTCCCCGAGCCTCCGGGAATCCCCGAGCCGCCGGAAGTCCCCGAGCCTTCCGAAGCTCCCGGATCTCCGGAAGTCCCACGCCCCCCGGAGGCACGCGACTTCGCGGGTATGGCGGCGATCGTCACCGGCGGTGCCTCCGGCATCGGCGCCGCCACCGCCGCCTTGCTGCTGCGCCGCGGCGCCCGGGTCGCCGTACTGGACCGCGACCCGGCCGGCGCGCCGCCCGGCACCTTGCCCGTCACGGCCGACGTGACCGACGACGCCGTCGTACGGACAGCCGTCGCGGCGGCCGTGGACGCGCTGGGCGGAGCACTGGACACCCTCGTCGGCAACGCGGGCATCGGCGCCGTCGGCACGGTCGAGGACCACGCCGACGAGGAGTGGCGGCACGTCCTCGACGTCAACGTCCTGGGGCTGGTGCGCACCGCGCGGGCCGCCCTGCCGTACCTGCGGCGGGCGGCCGCCGCCCACCCCGGCCGGGCGTCGATCACCCACACCTGCTCCGTCGCCGCCACCGCCGGACTGCCGCGGCGCGCCCTGTACAGCGCCAGCAAGGGAGCGGTGCTCTCCCTCACTCTCGCCATGGCCGCCGACCACGTCCGCGAGGGCGTCCGCGTCAACTGCGTCAACCCCGGCACGGCGGACACCCCGTGGGTCGGTCGGCTGCTGGACCAGGCGCCGGACCCGGTCGCCGAGCGGGCCGCGCTCAACGCCCGGCAGCCTTCCGGCCGCATGGTCACCGCGGACGAAGTGGCCGCCGCCATCGCCCACTTGGCGTCCCCGGCGGCCTCCGGCATCACCGGCACCTCCCTCGCGGTCGACGGCGGAATGCAGGGCCTGCGCCTGCGGCCCGCCACCTGAGCCGTACGGGCGGCGGGCAGCCAGGAGCCGTACGGGCAGGGCAGCCCGGGGCCGTACGGGAGCGGGCGGCGCCGCCGGACACCTCGACCAAGGACGGGACCATGAGACTGCGTACGACCGGCGCGGCGGCCTGTGGCGTACTGCTCGCCGCCGCGCTCACCGGCTGCAACCGCGGCAGCGACGCCCGGGGCCTGATCGGCATCGACCTGCCGCGTACGGACACCGACTTCTGGAACTCCTACCAGGACCACCTGGAGCGGGAGCTGGCCACCGGCAAGGTCAGGGCGCTGCCGCTGTCCAACTCGCAGAACGACATCGCCAAGGTCGTCTCCAACGTGCAGGTCCTGACCGGGCAGGGCGCCGAGGCGGTCGTGATCGCCCCGCAGGACACCGGCGCCATCACCGCCGAACTGCACCGCCTCGCGGCGAAGAAGATCCCCGTGGTCAGCGTCGACACCCGGCCGGACGAGGGCGCGGTCTACATGGTCGTCCGGGCCGACAACCGCGCGTACGGGCAGAAGTCCTGCGACTACCTGGGGCGGAAGCTGGGCGGCCGGGGCCGGGTCGCCGAGTTGCAGGGCGACCTCAGCTCCGTCAACGGACGCGACCGCTCCGAGGCGTTCGCGGCCTGCATGAAGCGGAAGTATCCCGGGATCACCGTGCACGAGCTGCCCACCGACTGGAAGGGCGAGGTCGCCTCCGCCAAGCTGCAGAGCCTGCTGGCCCAGCACCCGGACACCGCCGGGATCTACCTCCAGGCCGGCGGCGCGTTCCTCCGTCCCACCCTGGCCCTCCTCGAACAGAAGGGCCTGCTGAAACCGGCCGGCACCGCCGGACACCTCACCATCGTCTCCAACGACGGCATCCCCGACGAACTCGCCGCGATCCGCGCGGGGACGATCGACGCCACGCTCTCCCAGCCGGCCGACCTCTACGCGAAGTACGCGCTGTACTACGCCCGTGCGGGCCTGGCGGGCAGGGCGTTCCGGCCCGGCCCCACCGGCCACGGCTCGACGATCGTGAAGATTTCGAACGGCCT
Organism: Streptomyces sp. NPDC018045; assembly: GCF_044327445.1. Classification (NCBI taxonomy): domain Bacteria; kingdom Bacillati; phylum Actinomycetota; class Actinomycetes; order Kitasatosporales; family Streptomycetaceae; genus Streptomyces; species Streptomyces sp. NPDC018045. The sequence continues at coordinate 422,272 of NZ_JBIRFL010000004.1, read as the reverse complement.
GGAGGACCAGCTCCCGGCCCCGCTCGTGACCCGCGCCAACGTCGACGACCCGAAGCTGTGGGCCAACCGGACGGCGCCGGAGCGGGGGTGACGGCGACCGTGGACAACGTACCGGACCACGCGGCGCAGGCCCCGCCCGCCGTCCACGCCGAAGGCATCGTCAAGCGCTACGGGCCGACCCTCGCCCTCGACGGCGCCACCCTGACCGTACGGCGCGGCGAGGCGCACGCCCTCGTCGGCCGCAACGGCGCCGGCAAGTCCACCCTGGTGTCCGTGCTCACCGGCCTGACCCGGCCGGACGCCGGGCAGGTCAGCTTCGACGGCGTCCCGGCGCCCCGCTGGGGCGACACCGCCGCCTGGCGGCGCAGGGCCGCCTGTGTCCACCAGCGGCCGATGACGGTCCCGGAGCTGACCGTCGCGGAGAACCTCCACCTCAACCGGTTCCCGGACGGGCACGTCATCCGGTGGCGGGCGCTGCGCGCACGGACCGCCGAGCTGCTGGCCGAGTACGGCGTCGACGTCGACCCCGCGGCCCGCATGAAGGACCTCGGCGTCGAACAGCGGCAGTTCGTCGAGATCGCCCGCGCGCTGTCCGGCGGCGCCCGCCTGGTCATCCTCGACGAGCCCACCGCCCGGCTCGACGCGGGCGGCATCGCCCGCCTCTTCGCCAAGCTGCGCGCTCTGCGCGCGGCCGGTGTCGCGTTCCTGTTCATCTCGCACCACCTGCACGAGGTCCACGACCTGTGCGACACCGTCACCGTCCTGCGCGACGCCCGCCCGGTGCTCACCGCCCCCGTGGCCGGGCTGGCCGAGGACGAGCTGGTGGCGGCGATGACGGGCGGGCGGGCGGCCCCGGCCGGTCCGGCGCGCGCCGGCCGGCCGCCGGTGGGCGACGTGGTGCTGCGCGCCGAAGGGCTCGCCCTGCGCGGCACGTTCGCGCCCCTGGACCTGACCGTACGGGCGGGTGAGGTGGTCGGGCTGGCCGGGGCGGCGGCCGGCGGCACCACCGCCATGGGCGAGACGCTGGCCGGGGTACGGGCGCCGGACCACGGGCGGATCGAGGTGTGCGGGCGGCCCGTGCGGACCGGCAGCGTGCGGCACGCGATCGGGGCGGGCATCGGATACGTGCCGGAGGACCGCCACCGCGACGGGCTGGTCCCCGGCCGCAGCGTCGCCGAGAACGTGACGCTGGCCGTCACCGACCGGCTCGGCCCGCTCGGCACCGTACTGCCCTCCCGGGTCCGCGCCGTCGCCCGGCGCATGATCGCCGCCCTGGACATCCGGACGACCGGGCCCGGCCAGCCGGTGTCCGGGCTCTCCGGAGGCAACCAGCAGAAGGTCGTCGTCGCCCGGGCCCTGGCCCGCGATCCGGCCGTGCTGGTCGCGGTCCGGCCCACCAACGGGGTCGACGTGAAGTCCAAGGAGGCGCTGTTGGGCGTCGTACGGGAGGTCGCGGCGGCGGGCAGCGGCGTGGTGATCGTCTCCGACGAGCCGGCCGACCTGCGGGTCTGCGACCGGGTGCTGGCGGTGTTCCGCGGGCGGGTGGTCGCCCGGTTCGCGCGGGGCTGGCGGGAGGGGGAGCTGGTGGCGGCGCTGGAGGGGGTGGGAGCCGGGGGCGGAGCCGCCGGTCCCCATGGCCCTGCCGGTCCCCATGGCCCTGCCGGTTCCCACCGCTCTGACGCTTTCCATGGCCCTGTCGACCCCCACGGCCCCGTCGACGCGCCCGCCCCGGCCGACCCGGAAGGAGACCCCAGGCCATGACCGACACCGCACAGCAGCGGCCCGCCGGCCGGGCGGACGCGCTCGCCGTCGGCCGCCGCCCGCACCCCGTGCCGACCCGCTGGCGGGACCTGTCCCTGGTTCCGGTGATCTTCGTGCTCGGCGTCGCCGGGTTCATCGTCTCGCCCGCCTTCCTCACCCGGGACAACCTGATCGGCGTCGTCCAGCAGTCCACCGAACTCGGCCTGCTGGTGCTCGGCGAGGCACTGATCCTGATCAGCGGCCGGATGGACCTCTCGCTGGAGTCGACCATCGGCCTGGCACCGGTGGCCGCCCTGTGGCTGGTGACACCCGCGCACGGCGGGCGCTTCGAGGGCCTGGGACTCCTGCCCGCGTGGACCGCCGTACCGCTGTGCCTGGCCGTGGGCGCCGCGATCGGCGCGGCCAACGGGTTCCTCGTGCTGAAGCTGCGCGTCAACGGCTTCATCGCCACCCTCGGGATGCTGACCATGCTGCGCGGTCTGCACCTGGGCCTCTCCGAAGGCCGCTCGATCGGCGACGTCCCGGAGTCCTTCGCCTACCTGGGCAAGGCCGTCTGGCTGGGCGTCCCGGCCGCCGTCTGGATCTGCCCGGCGCTGTTCGCGCTCGGCGGCGCGGCCCTCGGCTGTCTGCGGCACGGCCGCGCGCTGTACGCGATCGGCGGCAACCCGGAGGCCGCGCGCTCGGCCGGCCTGCGCGTCGACCGGATCACCTGGGCCGTGCTCGCCGTCGGCGGCCTGCTGGCCGCCTTCGCCGGAATCCTGTACACCGGACACTACGGGGCCGTCTCCGCCAGCCAGGGCAACGGCTGGATCTTCCAGGTCTTCGCCGCCGCCGTCATCGGCGGCATCAGCCTCAAGGGCGGCCGCGGCACCCTGTTCGGCGCGCTCACCGGCGTCCTGACCCTTCAGCTCGTCATCAACGTCATGACGCTGGGCGGGGTGCCACCGTTGTGGACCCAGTTCCTCAACGGCCTGATCATCATCATCGCGCTGGTCATCTCCCGCTTCACCGGCGGCGAGAAGCAGGACTGAGGAGGCCGGGATGCCGTACGTACCGCACGGGGAGCGGCAGTTGGGCCGTACGGGCGTGACCGTACCGCCCCTGGGGCTGGGCTGCGCGCCGCTCGGCAACCTCTACCGGCCCCTCACCGAGGACCGCGCCCAGCAGACCGTGCGCGCCGCCCTCGACACCGGCGTCCGCCACTTCGACACCGCGCCGCACTACGGGCTCGGCCTGTCCGAGGAACGCCTCGGCCGCGCGCTGGCCGGCCGCGACCGCGCCACCTGCGTCCTGTCCACCAAGGTCGGCCTGCGGCTGCGGCCGCTCGCGCCGGGTGAGGCGGTGGACGGCCAGGGCTACACCGACACCCCGGCGCGCGCCCGCGTCCGGGACCTCACCCGCGACGGCATCCGCCGCACCCTCGACGCCTCCCTGGAACGGCTCGGCGTCCCCGCCGTCGACATCGTCTACCTGCACGACGTGGAAGGCCGGGCCGCGGAGGTGTACGCGACCGGCTTCCCCGCCCTCGCCGAACTGCGCGCACAGGGTGTGGTCGGCGCCATCGGGTTCGGTATGAACCGCAGCGGCCCGCTGGCCCGGTTCGTCGCCGACCTCGACGTGGACGTGGTGCTGTGCGCCGGGCGCTGGACCCTGCTCGACCGCTCCGCCTTCGATGACCTGCTGCCGGTCTGTGTGCGCCGCGGCACCTCGGTCGTCGTCGGCGGTGTCTACAACTCCGGCCTGCTGGCCGACCCGTCGCCGGGCGCCCCGTACGACTACGTGCGCGCACCCGCCGCGTTGGTGGACCGGGCGCGGCAACTGCGCGACGTCTGCGCGGAATTCGGCGTTCCGCTCAAGGCCGCGGCCCTGCGCTTCCCCTTCGGCCACCCCGCCGTCGCCGGAGTCCTGGTCGGCGCCGCGTCACCGGGGGAGGCCCGGGAGAACGCCGAACTCTTCACCCACGACATCCCCGACGCCCTCTGGCACGCGCTCACCGACCGCGGACTCCTCGACCCCGGCCTGCCGCTCCCCACCGCCGCCCCCGGCGCCCACCCGTGACCGGCCACGCCGACGGGGCCGGGAGCCCGCCCGCGACCGTCCGCGTCGACGCCCACCACCACCTGTGGGACCTGGCCCGGCGCCCGCAGCCCTGGATGGACGGCGCCCGGGCCGACCCGATCCGCCGTACGTACACCCTCGACGACCTGACACCGCACCTCGTCGCCCACGGCTTCGACGGCACCGTCCTGGTCCAGTCCTCGGCCTCCGGCGCCGAGACCGCCGAACTCCTCGCGCTCGCGGCCCGCTCACCCGCCGTGCGGGGCGTCGTCGGCTGGGCCGACCTCACCGACCCCGGGCTGCCGGACCTCCTGGCGGCGATGCCACCGCACCTGGCCGGCCTCCGCCACCAGGTGCAGGACGAACCCGACCCCGACTGGCTGGCCCGGCCCGCCGTACGGCGCGGACTGGCCGCCGTCGCGGACGCCGGCCTCGTCTACGACCTGCTGGTCACCCCGCGCCAGTTGCCCGCCGCGACCGCCGCCGCCCGCGCGCTCCCCGGCCTCCGCCTCGTCCTCGACCACGCCGCCAAGCCCCCGATCGCCGCCAGGATGTGGCAGCCGTGGGCGGACGGCCTGGCCGCCCTGGCCCGACTGCCGAACACCGTCTGCAAACTCTCCGGCCTGGTCACCGAGGCCGACTGGCCGACCTGGCGGCCCGCCGACATCACCCCGTACGCCCGGCACGTCCTCGACGTCTTCGGCCCGCAGCGCGTCCTCTTCGGCTCCGACTGGCCCGTCTGCACCCTGGCCGCCCCCTACGAGGACGTCGTCACGCTGGCCGAAGCGGCGACCGCCCCTCTCGCACCGGACGAGCGGGCGGCGGTCTTCGGGGGGAACGCGGTGCGGGTGTACGGCCTGTAGCGGCGGTCCGTACGCGACGGGCAGGGCGCGGTGTCCGCGGGCCGACCGGGGGCGCCGGGGAGGGCGTCGACCGCTCCCTCACAGCGTCGAGCGCAGCCACTGCTCCACGCTGGCGATGTGCACCGTCGCCCAGGACCGCGCCGCCTCCGCGTCGCGGTCGCGGAGGGCGCCGAGGATCGCCCGGTGCTCGGTGAGGGTGCGGCTCACCGCGTCCTTCTGGGTCAGTCCGCGCCAGACGCGGGCCCGGGTCGTCGGCCCCGACAGGCCGTCGAGCAGGGAGCACAGCACCGAGTTGCCGGCGGCGGCCACGATCCGCCGGTGGAACTCCAGGTCGCAGGCGACCAGGTCCTCCACCGACGGGTGCGGGCCGAGGGCGGACAACTGGCTCTCCAGGCCGTCCAGTTCGGCCGGGGCGATGCGGCCGGCCGCCATCGAGGTGGCGGCCGGCTCCAGGATCCGGCGTACGGCGAGGAACTCCAGGACCGTGTCGTCGCGGTGGAAGTCCACCACGAAGCTCAGCGCCTCCAGGAGGAGCTGGGGGTCCAGGCTGGTGACGTAGGTGCCGTCGCCCTGGCGTACGTCCAGGATGCGGATCAGCGAAAGGGCCCGTACCGCCTCACGCAGCGAGTTGCGGGACAGGCCCAGGTCCGCGGCGAGTTCGCTCTCCCTGGGCAGCCGGTCGCCCGGCCGCAGCGCACCGGAGACGATCATCGCCTTGATCTTCTCTATGGCCTCGTCCGTGACCGCCATGCCCGCAGCCTCCCCGCTCGCACCGCCGCCGGACGCCCGCAGACATCCGATGTCTGCGGGCCATTATGGCCACGGATGCGCCGCCCCGGGAGCCCGGGCACCCCGCTCGGCAGGAGCTTCGGGCGGCCGAACTCCCGGGCGGCGCACGGGGTATCACGCACGAATCCGGACTCACCCGGTCCGGACGAGCGCCTCCACATCGGCGATCACGGCCGCCTCGTCCAGTGTCGTCAGCCGGCGGTCCCGCATCAGCACCCGGCCGTCGACGACGGTGTCCCGCACATCCCCGGCCCGCGCCGAGTACGCCAGCGTCGACCACGGGTCGTGCCGGGGCGCCAGATGCGTACCGCCCAGGTCGAGTACGGCCAGGTCCGCGCGCTTGCCCACCTCCAGCGAACCGAGCTGCCCGCCCAGCCCCAGAGCGCGTGCGCCCTCGATCGTCGCCATGCGCACGGCCTGCTCGGCGCCGACCGCCGTGGGGTCGCCGCCCGCCTTGTGCACCAGGGCCGCCATTCCCAACGCGCCCACCATGTCGAGGGAGTTGGAGCTTACCGAGCCGTCCGTGCCGAGCCCGACCCGTACGCCCTGCCGCAGCAGCTCAGGGACCCGGGCGATGCCGCAGCCCAGCTTGAGGTTGGAGACCGGGCAGTGCGCGACGCCCGTACCGGTCGCGGCCAGCGCGGCGATCTCGGTGTCGGTCAGCTCGACCGCGTGCGCGAGCAGCGTGTCCGGCCCCAGCAGCCCCAGCGACTCCAGCAGCTCGACGGGCCGCTTGCCGTGCCGCTCGCGGACCGTCGCCACCTCGGCGGCGTTCTCCGCGGCGTGCAGGTGCAGCAGCGCGCCGTGCTCCTCGGCCAGCGCCGCGATGTCCGTGAGCTGCTCGGCGCCCAGGGTGTAGGCGCTGTGCGCGAAGACCACCGGGCGGGTGCCGGGGGCGGTGCCGCGGCCGTCGAGGTGCCGGCGCGCCCACTCCATGCGGTTCCCGTACGGCATCCGGTCGGGCGGCCCCGGTACGTCCATGAACGTCGGGCCGGACAGCAGCCGCCAGCCCGCGTCCCGGGCCGCGCGTTCGGCCGCCTCGTGGAACCAGTACATGTCCAGGGCGGTGGTCACCCCGCCCCGTACGCTCTCGGCGATGGCCAGCCGCAGGCCCGCGGACACCGCTTCCGGGGACAGCAGCGCGTTCTCGCGTGGCACCACCCGCCCCAGGAACCCCTGGAGGTCCAGGTCGTCGGCGAGGCCGCGCAGCAGCGTCATCGCCAGGTGGGTGTGGGTGTTGACGAACCCGGGCAGGACCAGGCAGCCGGCGGCGTCGATCTCCTCGGCCGTGCGGTGGGCGGCGCGCAGCTCGCCGGCCGGGCCGACCGCGACGATCTCCCCGCCCCGTACGGCCACCGCGCCGTCGGCCAGCACGGTGCCCGCCGCGTCGACGGTGAGCACCGTACCGCCGTGCACCAGCAGGTCCACCGGTGCCGCGGCGGCGTGTCCGCCCGCCGCGTCCGCGTCCCGTACGGCGCTCACCGGGCCTCCTCCGCCAGCGTCCGCAGGGCCTCCAGCGCGACGACACCGCCGCGCGCCACACCCTCCGCGACGGCGTCCCGGTGCGGGTCGTACCCGCCGGTGGCCGCCTCGTCGACCAGTTCGTCCGCGTTCGCCCCGTCGATCACCAGCACCGCGCCGGCCGTCAGCCCGCGCAGACCGGCGGTCACCAGCAGCGCGGACACCTCCATCTCGATCGCCGCCACGCCCGCCGCGGTGTACGCGGCCACCGGCAGCGGCAGCAGACCCGGCTGGAACGCCGCGCGGGTCCACACCACCCCGCGGTGGTACGGCGCCCCGGCCCGCGCCGCCGCCCCGGCGAGCGCCAGCACCGCCTCCGGCGCGGCCACCGCCGGGTACTCCGGCGGCACGAGCTGCTGCGTCACCCCGTCGTCCCGGACCGCCGCCTCGGCGATCACCAGGTCGCCGTCGCCGATCCCCGGCCGGATCGCCCCCGCCGTACCGAGGCGCACGAAGGTCCGTACGCCCGCGTCGGCCAGCTCCTGGAAGAGCAGCACCGCGCCGGGCCCGCCCACGCCGTGCGAGGCGACGACCACCGGCATGCCCTTCCAGTCACCGGTGAACGTCCGGTACTCGCGGTGGTACGCGATCTCCGCGGCGTCGTCGAGCAGCTCGGCGACGGCGGCCGCGCGGGCCGGGTCGCCGACCACGACGGCCCGGGGCGGCAGCCCGCCGCGCGGCAGGCGGGCGAGGGGGGACAGGTCCGGTGTCACGGGACGGCTCCAGTGGCTCGGGCGCGGCCCGCGGGAGGGGACGGCGCCGACGGGACGACGGGCACGGCCGGCGGGGTGCGCGGCCCGGCGCCACGGCCCGGGACCGGATGGCCCGGCCGGGACCGCGCGCCGCGCCCCCCAACCTACGGCCCCGCTCCGGCGCGCCCGCAACGTGGTCCCGGTCCCGCCCGTAGCGCGTTCGCGAGCGCACGAGCCGGCCGCGCCCCTGCGGCCGGGGGCTGCCGGCCCGCCACCGGGCCCGCCCGTTCAGCCCCGGCCCGACGCCAGCTCCAACTCCAGCAGCCACTGGACGACTTCGGCGTGGTGCCGGGCCTGAAGGAGGTCCGTGCCCCACACGTACAGGCCGTGACCCGCCACGACCACGGCGGGCATCCGCGGCTCCCTCGCCTCCTCCAGACGGTCCCCGAGGCCATTCATGTCCTGGCTGTTGGCGATGACCGGCAGCCGCACCGACGCCCCCTCCGCGGGCAGGCCGAGGCCCTTGAGCATCTCCACGTCCCGCAGGACGATCCCGCCGGGCCGCCGCCGCCCCATCGCCACGGCGGCGACCGTGTGGACGTGCACGACCGCGCCCGCCCCGGTCAGTCGCACCACCCGCGCGTGCAGCCCGGCTTCCGCCGACGGCCTCCCGGCCCCGGCCGCCGTGCCCGCGACGGGGGCGCCCCGGCCGTCCACCAGCACCACGTCGTCCGCGGTCAGCTCGCCCTTGTCCCGCCCGCTCGCGGTCACCGCCAGCCGCAGCGGATCGCGCGCCAGCACGACCGACAGGTTGCCGGAGGTGCCGCGCATCCAGCCGAACGAGGCGAACCGTGCGGCCTCGCGGGCCAGCCGCGCCCCGGCCCGCCGCACCTCCTCGGCACCGACGGCCTCCTTGGCACCGACGGTCTTCCGGGCACTGCGCCCGGCCGCCACCCCTGCCCCCTCTCCTGCCTCCGCTCCGCCGCCCGTACGGATCTCCAGCTCCGCGAAGGAGGCCACCTCCGGATGATCGCCCACCCCGCTCTCGTAGTACGGCTCACCGGGCCGCCGCACCCCGGCCGTGCGCCACCCGGCCGCCCCTGCCGCGTCCAGCTCTCCGGGCCGGTCGGACAGGAACAGCACCCGCCGCGGCGCGGCCCCCAGGTCCGCGGCGATCGCCTCGTACGACGCGGCCACCAGCTTGGGCCCGGCGTTCTCCGTGTCGTAGTACTTCTCGGCCAGCGGCCGCAGATCCCCCTGCGGGCTGTGCCCGAACCACGCCCGCTGCGCCGTCACCGACCCCGACGAGTACACGTGCAGCCGCACGCCCGCCGCGTGCCACGCGCGCAGCCGGGGCACCACGTCCGGGTAGAAGTGCGAGACCAGCTCCCCGCTCGCGAAACCCTCGGCCCACACGACCCCCTGGAGCGCCTTCAGGGGCGTGGCCTTGCGGTCCTCGTCCAGCCACGCGCCGAGCGTCCGCTCGATCCGCGCCGCGTCGGCGGCCGGCTCGCCCAGCATCGCCCGTACCTGGTCGACGGCCCGCCGTACCTCCGGTTCGGCCGCCCGCTCGGTCAGCAGCCGCCCCAACCGCTTGCGCGCGTACGGATACAGCTCACCGACGACGAAGCCGGTCGCGCTCGTGGTGCCCTCGATGTCGAGCACCACGTGGTCCACGTCGAAGGTGTGGGTCACGCCGCGTCCCGTTCCGCCGTGAGCGTGTCGAAGTCCGGGAACCGCAGGGCGATGTCGTCGCCCGTGAACGTGGCGACCCAGCCGTCCTCCTCGTGGAAGAAGCGGAGGGCGGTGAACGACGGCCGGGTGCCCATGTCGAACCAGTGGGTGGTGCCCCGCGGCACGCCCAGCAGATCGCCCTCCTCGCACAGCACCGCGTGCACCTCGCCGCCCGCGTGCAGGTAGAACACGCCGGACCCGGCGACGAAGAAGCGCACCTCGTCGTCGTCCTCGTGGATGTGCTCCGCGAGGAACTTCTGCCGCGCCGCCCGCGCCTTCCGCGGCCACGCGGGGTCGTCGCCGGGGTGCAGTGACGCCACGTCCACCGTCCTGAACCCCTCCTCGACGGTCAGGGCGCCGATCTCCGCGCGGTACGCCGCGAGGACGGCCGCGGGCTCCGCGTCCGGCGCCACGTCCGCGCGGACCGGCCACCGCTCGTACCGCACCCCGATCGGCGCCAGCGCCGCGGCGATCTCCGCGGGCTCGGCCGTGCGCCGCAGCACGGTCCCCGGCCCGCTCTCCGGCCAGGTGGTCAGCAAGGTCATGGGTGTCTCCAAGGTCGGTGACGGGTCCGGAGAAACACGGGCCGGGAGCCGGAGGGACCGGCCGGGGCCCTGCCTGGCGATGCTAGTGCGGCCGGCCGGAGCCGGACCCGAAGGATTCGAGCCTGTCCGCGCCCCCGTCCGGCCGTGTCTCGTCCTGTCGTGCCCCGTCCGGCTGTGCCTGCCCCGCCGTGCCTCGTCCGGCCGCCCCCCGTCCGGCCGTGCCCCGTGCCCCGTCCCGTACGTGTGTGATCTCCGCGCACCGGGTACCTCAGAGGGCCGGACTCCGGCGCCGGCCGGCGGTCCGGGCAGCGACACGTCGAGACGGTGGAAACGGTGGAAACGGTCGAAACAGTGGAAACGGTGGAAACGGGGCAGCGGGTCATGGACGCATGGGATGTGATCATCGTCGGCGCGGGCTCGGCCGGAGGCGTACTGGCCGCCCGGCTGAGCGAGGACCCCGCACGGTCCGTCCTGCTGCTGGAAGCCGGGCCCGACCTGGGCAGCTCGCCCGACGGCCTGCCCGACGACGTCGCCACCAGCCCCGCCGCCACCCACAGCCACGACTGGGGGTACGTCAGCGAGCCGGGCGCCCTCGGCCGGGCCGTGGAACTGCCGCGCGGCAAGCTCGTCGGCGGCTCCTCGGCGATCAACTCCGCGATCGCGCTGCGCGGGCACCCGCGGGACCACGACGACTGGGCCGCGCGAGGCAACGACGGCTGGTCGTTCGCGGACTTCCTGCCCAGCCTGCGCCGCGTCGAACACGACCTGGACCTCGGGCCGCCCTGGCACGGCACGGACGGGCCGGTACCCGTACGGCGGTACGGGAAGGAGGAGACCAACCGGTGGCAGCGCGCCTTCCACGACGCCTGCACCGCCCTCGGACACCCGCCCGTCACCGACCACAACGCCCCCGGCGCACGCGGCGTCGGCCCGGTCCCGGTCAACCGGGTCGGCGGCGTCCGGCAGAGCACCGCCCTCACCTACCTCGCCGGAGCGCGCGAGCGCGGCAACCTCACCGTGCGCGGCGACGTCCTCGTCGACCGGGTCGTGCTGCGCGACGGCCGGGCGGTGGGGGTGCGGCTCGCCGACGCGGACCGTACGGTGCTGCCCGCCCGCCGGGTCGTGCTGGCCGCCGGCGTCTACGGCAGCCCGCCGATCCTGCTGCGCTCCGGCATCGGCCCGGCCGGTCACCTGCGCGACCTGGGCATCCCCGTGACGGCCGACCTGCCCGGCGTGGGGGAGAACCTGTGCGACCACCCCGCCGTCACCCTCGCGTACGCCACCGGCAGTCCGCCGCCCGGCCCTCGCGACCCGGTGCTGCAAACCTTCTTGACCTGTGACCTCAGCGGCGGCGACGGCCCGGCCGACCTCCAGGTCTTCCCCTCGGGCCCCGAGACGGACGAGGACGGGACGACCGTGCTCACCCTGTGGGTGGCCCTGCTGCGGCCGTCCTCCCGCGGCCGGCTGCGGCTGCGCTCCGCCGACCCGCGGGACGCCCCGCGCATCGATGTCGGCTTCCTGCGCGAACCGGAGGACACCCGCCGCATGGTGACGGGCATGCGGCTGGCGCGCGCCCTCGCCCGTACCGCGCCGCTGGCCGGGCTGCTCCGCGCGGAGCGGGCGCCGGGTCCCGCCGTCACCTCCGACGGCGAACTGGCACAAGCGCTGCGGCGGACGGTCAGCGGCTACCAGCACGCCGCAGGGACCTGCCGGATGGGTCCGGCCGGGGACCCCGGCGCGGTGGTCTCCGCGACGGGCGCCGTGCACGGCGTCGAAGCCCTGCACGTCATCGACGCCTCCGTGCTGCCGACGCTGCCCGCCGCCAACACCAACCTCACCACCATGGCCGTCGCCGAACACTGCGTACGGCGGTGAGAGCCCGGGTCCGGACCCCGGCCGGGCGCCCGCCGCCGGGCCCGGGCCCGCACGCCACCCCGGGCACGCCGAAGGGCGGCTCCCGGACCGGGAGCCGCCCTCAGGACAGCAGCGTGTGACGGTACGTCAGCCGCGCTGCTCCAGTATCGCCTTGGTCCGGGTGCGGACGTCCTCCGTGTCCAGGCCGCGGATGGTCAGCGTGGTACGGCGGCGCAGTACGTCGTCGACCGTCTCCGCCCACTCGTGGTCGCGGGCGTAGACGACCTGCGCCCAGATCTCCGGGGCGTCCGGGTGGATGCGCTCGGCGAGGGCCGCGTCCTCGTTGGCCAGCCGGGCGATGTCGAAGGACAGCGAACCGTAGTGGGTGGCCAGGTGACGGGCGGTCTCCGGCGCCATGCGCGGGCCGGGGGCCGAGCCGTCGACGAGCAGCCGGTGGGCGACCGCGTTCGGGTTGGCGATGCCCGGCAGCGGCAGCTTCTTCGGCAGGTGCGCGATCGGCTCCATGTCCTCGGCCAGCGGCTGGCCGGGCAGCGCCGCCAGCTTGTTCATGACCGTACGGCCGATGTGGCGGAACGTCGTCCACTTGCCGCCCGCGACCGACAGCATGCCGCCCGCGCCCTCGGTGACGACGGTCTCCCGCTTGGCCTTGGAGGTGTCGCCGGGGCCGCCCGGCAGCACCCGCAGACCGGCGAAGGAGTACGTGATCAGGTCACGCGAGAGCTGCTGGTCGCGGACGGAGAACGCCGCCTCGTCCAGGATCTGCGCGGTGTCCTTCTCGGTGACGCGGACGTCCGCCGGGTCGCCCTCGAACTCCTCGTCGGTGGTACCGAGCAGCAGCATGTCCTCCCAGGGGAGGGCGAAGGTGATGCGGTACTTGTCGATCGGGGTCGCCAGCGCGGCCTTCCAGGGGGAGGTGCGCTTGAGGACCAGGTGCGCGCCCTTGGACAGGCGGATGGAGGGCGCCGCGTTCGGGTTCTCCATCTTGCGCAGGTGGTCGACCCACGGGCCGGTCGCGTTCAGGACCAGGCGCGCGTTGACACCGAACTCGGTGCCGTCGGTGCCGTCCTTCAGCTCGGCGCCGGTGACCCGGCCCTGCGTGAAGCGCAGCCCGGTGACCTCGGCGTGGTTGAGGACCGTGGCGCCGGCCTCGACGGCCGCGCGGACCGTCATCAGGGCCATCCGGGCGTCGTTCATCTGGTCGTCGCCGTACACGGCCACGGCCTTCAGGTTGTCCGTGCGCAGCTCCGGCACGTCGCGCTGGGCCTTGGACGGGCTGATGACGTGACCGACACCGTCACCGAAGGCGGACAGCGCCGAGTACGCGAAGACACCCGCGCCCAGCTTGGCCGCGCCGTGCGGGCCGCCCTTGTAGACCGGCAGGTAGAAGGTCAGCGGGTTGGCGAGGTGGGGGGCCACCTCACGCGAGACCGCACGGCGCTCGAAGTGGTTCTCCGCCACCAGCTTGACCGCGCCGGTCTGCAGGTAGCGCAGACCGCCGTGCAGCAGCTTGGAGGAGGCGGAGGAGGTGGCGCCGGCGAAGTCGCCGGCGTCCACCAGCGCAACCCGCAGCCCCGACTGCGCGGCGTGCCAGGCAGTGGAGATGCCCAGGATGCCGCCGCCGATCACCAGGAGGTCGTACGTCGCCTTGGAAAGCTGCTCCCGGGTCTCGGCGCGGCTCTGGGTCGAACCGTCGGCCGGGTGCGTCCCGAGTGCCGGGACGCTCTGCAGGGTGCTCATGATTACTCCTCGTCCTCGATCCAGCCCATGGTCCGCTCGACGGCCTTGAGCCAGCTCTTGTACTCGCGGTCGCGGGTCTCCGCGTCCATGCGGGGGGTCCACTCGGCGGCCCGGCGCCAGTTGGCGCGCAGCGCGTCGGTGTCCGGCCAGAAGCCGACGGCCAGTCCGGCGGCGTAGGCGGCGCCGAGGCAGGTCGTCTCGGCCACCATCGGGCGCACCACGGGGGCGTCCAGGAAGTCCGAGATGGTCTGCATCAGCAGGTTGTTGGAGGTCATTCCGCCGTCGACCTTCAGCGCGGTCAGGTCGACGCCGGAGTCCTTGGTCATGGCGTCGGTGATCTCGCGGGTCTGCCAGGCGGTGGCCTCAAGGACGGCGCGGGCGATGTGCGCCTTGGTGACGTAGCGGGTCAGGCCCGCGATCACACCGCGCGCGTCCGAGCGCCAGTAGGGGGCGAACAGGCCGGAGAACGCCGGGACGAAGTACGCGCCGCCGTTGTCCTCGACGGTGCTGGCCAGCGTCTCGATCTCGGCGGCCGAGTTGATCAGGCCCATCTGGTCGCGCATCCACTGCACCAGCGAACCGGTGACGGCGATCGAGCCCTCCAGGGCGTACACCGGCGGCTCGTCGCCGATGCGGTAGCCGACCGTGGTCAGCAGCCCGTTGTAGGAGTTCACGGGCTCGTCACCGGTGTTCATCAGCATGAACGTGCCGGTGCCGTACGTGGACTTGGCCTCGCCCTTGTCGTAGCAGGTCTGGCCGAACAGCGCGGCCTGCTGGTCGCCCAGTGCCGAGGCGACCGGCACGCCGGCCAGCGCGCCCCCGGCGGCGGTGCCGTACACCTCGGCCGACGAGCGGATCTCCGGCAGCACCGCCGCCGGGATGTCGATGGAGTGCAGGATCTTCTGGTCCCACTCCAGCTTGCGCAGGTTCATCAGCAGGGTGCGCGAGGCGTTGGTGACGTCGGTGACGTGCACACCGCCCTCGGCGCCGCCGGTCAGGTTCCAGATGACCCAGGAGTCCATGGTGCCGAAGAGGATGTCGCCGGCTTCCGCGCGCTCGCGCAGGCCCTCGACGTTGTCCAGCAGCCAGCGGATCTTCGGGGCGGCGAAGTAGGAGGCCAGCGGCAGCCCGGTCTCGCGGCGGAAGCGGTCCTTGCCGACGTTGCGGCCCAGCTCGCGGCAGAGCCCGTCGGTGCGGGTGTCCTGCCAGACGATGGCGTTGTGCACCGGCTCACCGGTGTTCTTGTCCCACATCAGCGTGGTCTCGCGCTGATTGGTGATGCCGATCGCCTTGACGTCCTTGGCGGTGATCCCGGCCTTGTCGACGGCACCGGCCACGACCTGCTGGACGTTCGCCCAGATCTCCTTGGCGTCGTGCTCGACCCACCCCGGCTTGGGGAAAATCTGTTCGTGCTCCTTCTGGTCGACCGAAACGATCCGGCCGTCCTTGTCGAACACGATGCAGCGGCTGGACGTGGTGCCCTGGTCGATGGCCGCGATGAATGGGCCGTGGCCGTGCGAGGCGGTGCTGTGGTTGTCGCTCATGGTGTGTGTGCTCCAAGAATCTTCTGTCGGGCGGCGCGGCTCAGGCGAACGCGAGGTTGTAGATACCACCGGCGATCGCGCCACCGATCAGCGGACCGGCGACCGGGATCCAGGCGTAGCCCCAGTCCGATCCGCCCTTGTTCGGCAGCGGAAGCAGCGCATGGACGATACGCGGACCGAGGTCGCGAACCGGGTTGATCGCGTAGCCGGTCGGGCCGCCCAGCGACAGACCGATGCCGACGACCACGAACGCGGTCAGCAGCGCGCCGATGACGCCGACACCCTTGCCGTCGTCGCTGAGGCCCTGCGTGAGGATCGCCAGCACGAGCACGATGGTGGCGATGACCTCCGTGGTCAGGTTCTGCACCGCGTTGCGGATCTCGGGTCCGGTGGAGAAGACACCGAGAACCGGGCCGGCCTTGGGGGCCGCCGCCTTGTCGACCATGCCTTCCTGCCCGCTCCGCTCGCCCACGATCTCCGGGTCGGTCAGGTGGGCCCGGAAGTGGCCGTAGTACGCCAGCCACACGAGCACCGCGCCGATCATGGCGCCGAGCAGTTGGGCGGCGAAGTACACCGGTACGTCGCCCCACGGCGTGCCGCCCTTGACGGCCAGTCCCACGGTGACCGCCGGGTTGAGGTGCGCGCCGGACTTCGACGCGATGTACGCGCCGGTCAGTACGGCGAAGCCCCACCCGAAGGCGATGGCCACCCATCCCGCGTTGTACGCCTTAGAGCGCTTGAGCGTGACGGCGGCACAGACGCCACCGCCCAGCAGGATCAGAACAGCGGTACCGATGGTCTCGCTGATGAAGATGTCGGAGCTGGACACCCGCGACTCCTTTGTCCTTCGTCCAGGGGAAGGCGGACCCCGGGTCCCTCCGAGGTCCGCGCCCTCCGAGAGGGCGTTGGTCGGCCTCCGGCGCTGTCCACCATAACCAATATTGTCGTTTGGTGTTCGACAATGCCGACCGACGAACGGCAGTTTTCTTCACACCCAGCACCCCGTCAAGGGGTCCGTGACTGAAAACTTAGGTGGATATATGGGGCATAAGCGGTCAGAATCGCCCGGCGCCGAGATCTCGGGAGACCGCGCGTGCGCAATCCCTCACAGCGGCGACGATTTCCGGCCGCAGCTCACCCGGCTCGCCGTCCCGGCAGACCCGCTCCACCGCACCGGTCACCCCCACCGCTCCGACCGGCATCCGCCGCCGGTCGTGGATGGGCGCGGCCACCGACGCCACGCCCTCCCAGGTCTCCTCCACGTCGGCCGCCCAGCCCCGCGCCCGGGTGAGGTCCAGCACACCCTCCAGCTCCTCCAGCGCGGTCACCGTGCGCGGTGTGAACGCCTGCCGCTCGGCCTCCGCCGCCTCACTGTGCGCCACCGGGTCGTACGCCGTCAGCACCTTGCCCAGCGCCGTGCTGTGCAGCGGGTGCATCGCGCCGACCTCCAGCACCTGGCGGCTGTCGTCGGGCCGGAAGACGTGGTGCACGATCAGCACGCCCTGCTGGTGCAGCACCCCCAGGTAGACGCTCTCGCCGCTGGACCGCGCCAGGTCGTCCGTCCACACGAGCGCGCGGGCGCGCAGCTCGTGCACGTCCAGATAGCTGTTGCCCAGGCGCAGCAGCTCCGCGCCGAGCTGGTAGCGGCCCGACGCCGGGTCCTGCTCGACGAAGCCCTCCTGCTGGAGGGTGCGCAGAATGCCGTGCGCGGTGCCCTTGGCCAGGCCCAGCGCCGAGGAGATGTCGGAGAGGCCCAGCCGCCGCTCACCGCCGGCCAGCAGCCGCAGCATCGCGGCGGCACGTTCCAGCGACTGGATGTTCCGTGCCATCGGGCAACCTCCGGTGAAGCGGTGAAGCGGGTGACATGGTGCGGTGTACGGCAGTGCCGGTCGGCCCGGAAGAGCGGTTCGGCAATGCTGAACGATATCGGTGAATGCCGACCCTGTGGCAGTCGGCCGACCCCGTCAATGATCTTGACGTGATCCGGCACCGCCGCCCGCCCGGCACCCGCCCGGCCCCGGCCCGCCGCGCCTCCCGGAGCGGCCCGGGAACGTCCACGCCCTGGGACACCCGGGCCACCGGCAGCCACGCCCGCTACCCTGACCGGGTGCGCCTTCTACCGGAAGACGCAAAGCCGACAGCCGTCGCAACCAGGGGAGCACCTCCATGGCCTCGTACACGCCATCGTCCACCAGCACCTCCCGCACCACGGCACTGCGCGAGGCACTCGCCTCCCGCGTGGTGGTGGCCGACGGGGCGATGGGCACGATGCTCCAGGCCCAGGACCCGTCGATGGAGGACTTCCAGCAGCTCGAAGGCTGCAACGAGATCCTGAACATCACCCGTCCGGACATCGTCCGTTCGGTCCACGAGGAGTACTTCGCGGTCGGTGTCGACTGCGTCGAGACCAACACCTTCGGCGCCAACCACGCCGCACTCGCCGAATACGACATCCCCGAGCGGGTCTACGAACTGTCCGAGTCGGGCGCCCGCATCGCCCGCGAGGCCGCCGACGCGTTCACCGCCTCGACCGGACAGCAGCGCTGGGTACTCGGCTCCATGGGCCCCGGCACCAAGCTGCCCACCCTCGGCCACGTCGACTACGCCACCCTGCGCGACGCCTACCAGCGCAACGCCGAAGGCATGATCGCCGGCGGCGCCGACGCGCTCCTGGTGGAGACCACCCAGGACCTGCTCCAGACCAAGGCCGCCGTCCTCGGCGCCCGCCGCGCCCTGGAAGCCACCGGCACCGACCTGCCGGTGATCTGCTCGGTGACCGTCGAGACCACCGGCACCATGCTGCTCGGCTCCGAGATCGGCGCCGCGCTGACCGCGCTGGAGCCGCTCGGCATCGACATGATCGGCCTGAACTGCGCCACCGGCCCCGCCGAGATGAGCGAGCACCTGCGCTACCTCGCCCGCAACGCCCGCGTCCCGCTGTCGTGCATGCCCAACGCCGGCCTGCCCGTCCTCGGCAAGGACGGCGCCCACTACCCGCTGAGCCCGGCCGAACTGGCCGACGCCCAGGAGACCTTCGTCGGCGAGTACGGGCTCTCGCTCGTCGGCGGCTGCTGCGGCACCACCCCCGAGCACCTGCGCCAGGTCGTCGAGCGGGTACGGGGCCTGGCCCCCACCGAGCGCAGCCCGCGCCCCGAGCCCGGCGCCGCCTCCCTCTACCAGACCGTCCCGTTCCGCCAGGACACCTCGTACCTGGCCATCGGCGAGCGCACCAACGCCAACGGTTCCAAGAAGTTCCGCGAGGCCATGCTCGACGGCCGCTGGGACGACTGCGTGGAGATGGCCCGCGACCAGATCCGCGAGGGCGCCCACCTGCTCGACCTGTGCGTGGACTACGTCGGCCGGGACGGCGTCGCCGACATGCGGGAGCTGGCCGGCCGCTTCGCCACCGCCTCCACCCTGCCCATCGTGCTGGACTCCACCGAGGTACCGGTGATTCAGGCGGGCCTGGAGAAGCTCGGCGGCCGCGCGGTCATCAACTCCGTCAACTACGAGGACGGCGACGGCCCCGAGTCGCGGTTCGCCAAGGTCGCCGCGCTGGCCCGGGAGCACGGCGCCGCCCTGATGGCGCTGACCATCGACGAGGAGGGCCAGGCCCGTACCGTCGAGCACAAGGTCGCCATCGCCGAGCGGATCATCGACGATCTGACGTCCAACTGGGGCATCCGCGAGTCGGACATCCTCATCGACACCCTGACCTTCACCATCTGCACCGGTCAGGAGGAGTCCCGCAAGGACGGCGTCAACACCATCGAGGCGATCCGCGAGCTGAAGCGGCGCCACCCCGACGTACAGACCACGCTGGGCCTGTCCAACATCTCCTTCGGCCTCAACCCGGCCGCCCGCATCGTGCTCAACTCCGTCTTCCTCGACGAGTGCGTCAAGGCCGGTCTGGACTCGGCGATCGTGCACGCCTCCAAGATCCTGCCCATCGCGCGCCTGGAGGAGGAGCAGGTCAAGGTCGCCCTCGACCTGATCTACGACCGGCGCGAAGAGGGCTACGACCCGCTCCAGAAGCTCCTGGAACTGTTCGAGGGCGCCACCGCCAAGTCCCTCAAGGCCGGCAAGGCCGAGGAACTGCTCGCGCTGCCCCTGGAGGAGCGCCTGCGGCGCCGCATCATCGACGGGGAGAAGAACGGCCTGGCGGCCGACCTGGACGCGGCGCTCGCCGAGCGCCCGGCCCTGGACATCGTCAACGACACCCTGCTCGAAGGCATGAAGGTGGTCGGCGAACTGTTCGGCTCCGGCCAGATGCAGCTCCCGTTCGTGCTCCAGTCCGCCGAGGTCATGAAGACCGCGGTGGCCTACCTGGAGCCGCACATGGAGAAGTCCGACTCCGAGGGCAAGGGCACCATCGTCCTGGCGACCGTCCGCGGCGACGTGCACGACATCGGCAAGAACCTCGTCGACATCATCCTGTCCAACAACGGCTACAACGTCGTCAACCTCGGCATCAAGCAGCCGGTGTCGGCCATCCTGGAAGCCGCCGAGGAACACCGCGCCGACGTCATCGGCATGTCGGGACTGCTGGTCAAGTCCACGGTGATCATGAAGGAGAACCTGGAGGAGCTCAACCAGCGCAAGATGGCGGCCGACTTCCCCGTCATCCTCGGCGGCG
Organism: Streptomyces sp. NPDC018045; assembly: GCF_044327445.1. Taxonomy (NCBI): domain Bacteria; kingdom Bacillati; phylum Actinomycetota; class Actinomycetes; order Kitasatosporales; family Streptomycetaceae; genus Streptomyces; species Streptomyces sp. NPDC018045. Next base: position 402,517 of record NZ_JBIRFL010000004.1, on the reverse strand, counting down.
CCGCCCTGACCCGCGCCTACGTCGAACAGGACCTGCACGAGATCTACGAGGGCGAGGTCCGCTACGCCCGCGACGCCTTCGAGGGCCTGCGCCTGATGGACGCCCTGATCGCCGTCAAACGCGGCGTGCCCGGCGCCACCCTGCCCGAACTCAAGCAGCGCCGGGTCCCCAAGCGCGACATCGAGACCAAGGAGCCGGAGCCGGAGGAGGGCACCGTCCGCTCCGACGTGGCCACCGACAACCCCGTACCCACCCCGCCCTTCTGGGGCTCCCGCGTCGTCAAGGGCATCCAGCTCGCCGACTACGCGTCCTGGCTGGACGAGGGCGCGCTGTTCAAGGGGCAGTGGGGCCTCAAGCAGACCCGTACGGGTGACGGCCCGTCGTACGAGGAACTGGCCGAGACCGAGGGGCGGCCCCGGCTGCGCGGCTGGCTGGACAAGCTCCAGACCGAGAACCTCCTGGAAGCCGCCGTCGTCCACGGGTACTTCCCCTGCTACTCCAAGGGCGACGACCTGATCCTGCTCAACGAGGACGGCACCGAGCGCACCCGCTTCACCTTCCCGCGCCAGCGCCGCGGCCGGCGCCTGTGCCTCGCCGACTTCTTCCGCCCGGAGGAGTCCGGCGAGCGGGACGTGGTCGGCCTCCAGGTCGTCACCGTCGGCTCGAAGATCGGCGAGGCCACCGCGGAGCTGTTCGCCTCCGACTCCTACCGCGACTATCTGGAGCTGCACGGCCTGTCCGTCCAGCTCGCCGAGGCGCTCGCCGAGTACTGGCACGCCCGGGTCCGCGCCGAGCTGGGCTTCGGCGGTGAGGACCCCGCGGACGTCGAGGACATGTTCGCGCTGAAGTACCGCGGCGCCCGCTTCTCGCTGGGCTACGGGGCCTGCCCCGACCTGGAGGACCGCGCCAAGATCGCCGACCTGCTGCGGCCGGAGCGGATCGGCGTCCAGCTCTCCGAGGAGTTCCAGCTCCACCCCGAGCAGTCCACCGACGCGATCGTCATCCACCACCCGGAGGCGAAGTACTTCAACGCCCGGTAGCACCGGGACCGGGAAGGCCACGGAAGTTTCCGCGGGCACCGCGCGTCTCCCCGCACAGTCGTACACTGGTCGGTCCGGTAGTGGCCGGTCGCCTTCCCCGCGCGGGGAAGGCGACCGGCCCTTTCGTCCCTTCGGGGACGCGCGACTACGGAGGTGCACGGATGACGAGCAGCATCCCCGCGGTAGGTACCCGTACGGCCGACGGCGCCACCCTGCAGGCCGTCTTCCTCGACCTGGACGGCACCCTCGTCGACACCGAGGGCTTCTGGTGGGAGGCGGAGGCCCAGGTCTTCGCCGAACTGGGCCACGTACTGGACGACCACCACCGCCAGGTCGTCGTCGGGGGGCCGATGACCCGCAGCGCCGCGTACCTGATCGACGTGACCGGCGCCGACATCGGGCTGGACGATCTGACCGTGCTGCTCAACGCCCGGTTCGCCGAGCGCATCGCCCGCGGCGTGCCGCTGATGCCCGGCGCCCGCCGGCTGCTCGCGGAACTGTCCGCGCACGGCGTGCCCACCGCCCTGGTCTCCGCCTCGCACCGCACCGTCATCGACCGGATGCTGCACTCCCTGGGCCCGGAGCACTTCCGCCTGACGCTGGCCGGCGACGACCTGCCCCGTACGAAGCCGCACCCGGACCCCTATCTGACCGCCGCCGCCCGGCTCGGCGTGGACCCCCGGCGCTGCGCCGTGGTGGAGGACACGGTCACCGGCGTGACGGCGGGGGAGGCGGCCGGCTGCCAGGTCGTCGCCGTGCCGTCGGTGACTCCGATCGGCCCCGGTCAGGGCCGTACCGTGGTCGGATCGCTGGAAGAAGTGGATCTCCCATTTCTCCGGTCCCTCATCACGGACGGCCGGTGAACCGTGCACTGAGCGTGTCGCCCGAAATCGAAAGAAACTGTAAGGAGTGGTCCGCTCATTTTCCGTGACGAATGCGGCGGCCGAATTCATCCGGATGATCGCCCCGAAGGGGAAGTGACGTTTCTCACGCGTGGACCCGTCGACAGTGCGGGTCGAGGTCGTCCCGGGGGGGCTTTCGCCGGGTTTCCCTGGGGGCAAGTGTCCGGATTGGTGGAGGCACGTACGGTTCGTTCCACCGTCCGGATATCGATCATCAGGTGGCCGTTATCCGGGCGTGATATCCGTTCAACTCTGTTGTGTCCCGGAGGCCCTGGCAGTCCCTACTAATGTCAACGCGAGCAACACCTCTGCGCTGATAAGGAAACCTGCCGACGATGAATCGCAAGACCTTGGTGCTGCCGGCTCTGGCCGGTCTGCTCGTCCCCACACTCGCCGCCTGCGGCAGTTCGGACGGCTCCGGCGAAGGCGGCAACCCGATCAAGGTCGGCACCACCGCCCAACTGGAGGCCACCAAGGACGCGCCCGCCCCGCTCGACCCCGCGCAGGCGTACGACGTCGACGCGTGGAACGTGCTGCGCGGAACCCTGCAGACCCTCATGCGCCTGCCCCGGACCGGCACCGCGCCGGTGCCCGAGGCCGCCGAGTCCTGCGGATTCCGGGACACCCAGAACGAGCAGTACCGCTGCACGCTCCGCGACGGTCTGAAGTTCTCCAACGGGCACGCCCTCACGTCCAAGGACGTGAAGTTCTCCATCGACCGGATGCTGGGCATCAAGTACGACCGCGGCCCCATCTCCCTGGTGGACAACGTCGACAAGGTGGAGACCCCCAGCGATTCCGAGGTGGTCTTCCACCTCAAGAAGCCGGACGCCACCTTCCCGCAGAAACTCGCCACCCCCGCCGCGGCCATCGTCGACAGCGAGGTGTACCCGGCCAAGAGCCTCTACAAGGGCTTCGAGGTCTCCGGCTCCGGCCCGTACACCGTCAAGGTCGAGCACAGCGGACAGCGCATCAGCAAGGCCGTCTTCACCAAGAACCCCGACTACAAGGGCGGGATCGAGGTGAAGAACTCCGCCGTCGAGATGAAGTTCTTCCAGGACTCCGACGGCATGGAGAAGGCCCTGCGCAAGGGCGACCTCGACCTGATGAACCGCAGCCTGGCCCCCGACCAGATCAAGGGCCTGGAGAACGCCCGGGACGAACACGTCACCCTGACGGCCGTACCCGGCTCCGAGATCCGCTACCTGGCCTTCAACACCGACGACCCGTCGGTCTCCGACAAGGCCGTCCGGCAGGCCATGGCCCAGCTCGTCAACCGCTCCGCGCTGGTACGCGACGTGTACTCCTACGCCGGCGATCCGCTGTACTCCCTGGTGCCCAAGGGCCTCACCGGCCACATCAACTCGTTCTTCACCAAGTACGGCAACCCGAGCGTCCCCGCCGCCCGCAAGATCCTCCAGCAGGCGCACATCAACACCCCGGTCAAGCTCACCCTCACCTACACCGCCAACCACTACGGCTCCAGCACCGCCAAGGAATTCAAGGAACTGCAGAGCCAGCTCAACAAGAGCGGCCTGTTCGACGTCCAGATCAAGGGCATCGAGAACTGGCAGCAGTTCCGCAAGGAGCAGTCCGAGGGCAAGTACGCCGTCTACGGCATGGGCTGGTTCGCCGACCTCCCCGACGCGGACAACTACATCGCGCCGTTCATCGGCAAGGGGAACTTCCTCAACTCCCCGTACCGCAACAACAAGATCGAATCCCAGCTCATCCCCACCACCCGGCAGCAGACCGACCGCAACTCCGCCGCCGAGGGCTTCAAGCAGGCCCAGGACATCATCGCGGACGAGGTCCCCGTACTGCCGCTGTGGCAGGGCAAGCAGTACGTCGCCGCCCGCGACGACATCACCGGCGCCGAGTGGGCCCTGAACTCCTCCTCCGCTCTGCAGATCTGGGAACTGGCCCGCGGCGTGAGCAGCAACTGACGACGACCTCCGGCCGGCGCCACCGCGCGCCGGCCGGCTGCCGCACCCTCTGGACGGCGCGCACCACCCACAACCGATGACGGCACTCCGCCGGCACACCGACACCGGCACCCGCCGGCGCGGAACACACCGCTGAACCGCCTGGACGACTGTGAGGAACACGCACGTGAGGAAACGCGACCAGTGGCTCGCCGCACCGCTGGGGGCCGGGCTCGTCGCCGCCCTGCTCAGCGGCTGCGGAACCGGCGAGGGCGGGGACGCCGGGGCCGGGGAACCCGTGGCGATGGGCATGACCGACAAGATCGTCTCCACCGACCCCGCCGCCGGTTACGACCCGGTCTCCTGGCTGCTGTTCAGCAACGTCTTCCAGTCGTTGCTGAGCTTCCCCAGGGGCAGCACCACGCCCCAGCCCGAGGCCGCCGACTCCTGCGGCTTCGTCGAGGGCGGCAGCACCGTCTACAAGTGCACCCTCAAGGACGGGCTGAAGTTCAGCAACGGCAACAGCCTGACCTCCGAGGACGTCAAGTTCTCCTTCGACCGGATCAAGCGTATCGACGACAAGCGCGGCCCGGCCGTGATGTTCGCCGGCCTGGACAAGGTCGAGGCCCCCGACGACCGGACCGTCGTCTTCCGCCTCAAGGCCCCCGACGCGACCTTCCCCATGAAGATCGCCTCCGGTGCCGGCTCCATCGTCGACCACCGCGAGTACGCGCCCGACAAGCTGCGCACCGACGACAAGGCCGTCGGCTCCGGGGTCTACACCCTGAACGAGTACGACGCCTCCTCCGAAGCCGTCTTCGGCGTCAACGGCTCCTACAAGGGCCCCGCCAAGGTCAAGAACTCCGGCATGACCATGAAGTTCTTCACCAGCCAGGACAAGCTGAAGAAGGCCGTGCAGGACGGCTCCATCGACGTCGCCTACCGCGGCCTGGCCATGAAGGACATCGCCTCGCTGGACCAGGCGTCCGACCGCCACAAGCGCGGCGTCCAGGTCGTCGAGGGCAACAGCGCCGAGGTCATGCACCTGGTCTTCAACATGCGCGACCCGGTGGCCGGCAAGCTCGGCGTCCGCAAGGCCGTCGCGTACCTGCTGGACCGTTCCACGCTCGTCCGGGACGTCTACAAGCGCACCGCCGAACCGCTGTACTCGATCGTCCCCGCGGGCATCACCGGCCACAACTCGGCCTTCTTCGCCAACTACGGCGACCGGCCGCAGGCCGACAAGGCCGCCGCCGCCCTGCGCGAGGCCGGCTACAACAACAAGAAGGTGCCGCTCACCCTCTGGGCCACCCCCGACCGCTACGGCCCCGGCACCGTCCCGGCCTTCCAGGAGATCGCCCAGCAGCTCAACGCCAGCGGCCTCTTCGACGCCCGGGTCCAGAGCGTGCCCATCGAGGAGTTCGAGAAGGGCGTGGAAGCCGGGAAGTACGGCGCCTACGTCAAGGGCTGGGTGCCCGACTACCCGGACCCCGACAACTTCACCCAGCCGTTCTTCGGCAAGGACAACGTCCTGCGCAACAACTACGACGCCAAGCGGATCACCGGGAAGCTGCTGCCCGGCACCGCCGGCCAGCCCGACCGGCAGGCGACCAAGACCGCCTTCCGCGAGGTGCAGGACATCGTCGCCGAGGACCTGCCGGTCATCCCGGTGTGGCAGGGCAAGCAGTACGCCGTCGCCCGCGACAACATCGACGGCCTCCAGTGGACCCTGGACGCCTCCACGGTCTTCCGCTTCTGGGAACTCAAGAAGGGCTGACCCGCCCGCACCCGTACGGCGACGGCCCGCCACCGCCCCTCGTGGGAGCGGGGCGGGCCGCCCCCGTACCGTCCCGTCGGACACCCCGCCGCCGTGCGCTTGGCCGGTGGCAGGCCTCCGGCCGGGGCTTCGGCGCCGACGCCTACTGCGCGCCGGGCCGCACCAGGCCGCTCTCGTACGCGTACACCGCGGCCTGCACCCGGTCCCGCAGCCCCAGCTTCGTCAGCACATGCCCGACGTGCGTCTTGACCGTCGTCTCGCTCACGAACAGGTCCGCGGCGATCTCCGCGTTCGACAGGCCCCGCGCCACCAGCTTCAGCACCTCCACCTCACGCTCGGTGAGAGTGTGCAGCGTGTCCGGCACCGGCTCCTCACCCGTCGGCAGATGACCGGCGTACTTGTCCAGCAGCCGGCGCGTGATGCTCGGCGCCAGCATCGCCTCGCCCGCCGCCACCACCCGGATCGCCTGCACCAGCTCCTGGGCCGGCGCGTCCTTCAACAGGAAGCCGCTGGCCCCCGCGCGCAGCGCCTCGACCACGTACTCGTCCAGGTCGAAGGTGGTCAGCACCAGCACCTTCGCCGGGCCGTCCTTCGCCGGGCCGGTGATCTGCCGGGTCGCCTCGACCCCGTCCATCCGCGGCATCCGGATGTCCATCAGCACCACGTCGGGCTGCAACGCCCGCACCTGCTCCAGCGCCTGCAGACCGTCCCCGGCCTCGCCGACGACCGCGAGATCCTGCTCGGCCTCCAGAATCATCCGGAAACCGGTACGCAGCAGCGGCTGGTCGTCGACCAGCAGGACGCGGATTGCCACAGGAACTCCTTCGTTAGACCAGGCCCATTCTGCCCTGCCCCTCCCCGGACGCCGCCATGGGGAGAGCCCGGCCGGGCTCCGGGACCGGCAGCGGATACGGTGGGGGAGTACCGCCGAACTCCGGGCACACCGCCTGGTGGTCGCACCACCCGCACAGCTTCGTACGGCGCGGCCGCCAGTCACCGGTCTCCGTCGCCCGCTGGATGGCGTCCCACAGGGCCAGCAGCTTGCGCTCCACACCCCGCAGGTCCGCCTCGGTCGGGTCGTACGTCAGCACGTCACCACTGCCCAGGTACACGAGCTGCAGCCGCCGCGGCACCCGGCCGCGCAGCCGCCACATCACCAGCGCGTAGAACTTCATCTGGAACAGCGGACCGTCCGCGTACTCCGGGCGGGGAGCCTTGCCGGTCTTGTAGTCGACGAGCCGCACCTCACCCGTCGGCGCCACGTCCACCCGGTCGATGAAGCCGCGCAGCCGCAGCCCGGAGTCCAGCACCGTCTCCACATACAGCTCGCGGTCGGCGGGCTCCAGGCGCGTCGGGTCCTCCAGCGAGAACCACCGCTCCACCAGCGCCTCGGCGTCCGCCAGCCACGCCGCCAGCCGCTCACCCGACGGGTCGTCCTCGAACAGCCCGGCCAGCTCCGGCCGCTTCGCCAGCAGCTTCTCCCACTCGCCCGGCACCATCGAGCGCGCGCCGCCCGCCGTACGCTGCGCCGCCGGGGCGTCGAAGAGGCGCTCCAGCACCGCGTGCACCACCGTGCCGCGGGTCGCCGCGGGGCTCGGCTTCTCCGGCAGCTTGTCGATCACACGGAAGCGGTACAGCAGGGGGCACTGCATGAAGTCGCTCGCCCGCGACGGGGAGAGCGCCACGGGGCGAGCGGCGGGGAGGGGGGAAGCGGGCAGGGGAGCGGGGGCGTCGGGCTCGGTGGGGATGGTGACAGCGGTGCGGGCTTCGGCGGCAGTGTCTGGCGTTGCTGTCGTCGCTGGCGTTGCTGGCGTTGCTGTCGTTGCCGAAACCGTCGCTGTCGCCGTCGTCCCTGTCGCCGTCGTCGCCGGGGCCGTCCCGGTGTCCGCCGGGGCTCCGGGACCCTCGGCAGTCGCCGTCGCGGGCAGCAAAACTGCGGCGGACGTCACAGCTCCACCGGCCTCCCGGGCCACGCCCGCCTCCCCGGCCACGCCCGCCGGTCCGGCCGCCGGGGCCTCACCGGGCGCCCCGGCGGCCCGGGGCTCGCCGGTCGCCCCGCCCTGTCCGCCGTGACCGCCGTCCGCGGCGTCCGGCCCGGCCTCTTCGGTGCTCGTTCCCATGACACCCGACCCTACGGCCCGCCACTGACAGCTCCCGCAACCGAGGGATCACAATGGGAGACCGAGGCGGGGTGGCGCGAAGCGCTCCGCATACCATCGACGCCAGACCCCTTCGCCCGGCATGATCGACATGCCGTACCGGACAGAATCCGAAACGGACCGGAGCGAAGGCCGCAACCGACGAGGGGACGCCGTGGACGAGAGCGGGAAGCCGCAGGACCCTGAGGAGTCCGCGCACCCCCAACCGCCCAACCCGCCCGGACCGTCCGACCCGGCCCGCGCCGCCGGCCGCACGAGGCCGTCCGGGGGCCGCCCCTCCCAGCAGCGCCCGGCCAAGGACGGCCGGGGCAGGCGCACCGGCGGCGGCATCCTCATGGGCCGCCCCTTCGGCGTACCGGTCTACGTGGCGCCGAGCTGGTTCCTCGTCGCCGCCCTGATCACCTGGGTCTTCGGCGGCCAGCTCGAACGGGTCCTGCCGGAGCTGGGCGCCGCCCGCTACCTCGTCTCGCTCTTCTTCGCCGTCGCCTTCTACGCGTCGGTGCTCGTCCACGAGCTGGCGCACACCATCGCCGCGCTGCGCTTCAAGCTTCCGGTGCGCCGCATCCAGCTCCAGTTCTTCGGAGGCGTCTCCGAGATCGAGAAGGAGTCCGAGACGCCCGGCCGCGAGTTCGTCCTCGCCTTCGTGGGCCCGCTGCTCTCCCTCGTCCTCGCGGGCGTCTTCTACGGCGGGATGAAGGTGGTCGAGCCCGGCACCGTACCCGGCGTCCTGCTCGCCGGACTGATGATCTCCAACCTCATCGTCGCCGTCTTCAACCTGCTGCCCGGCCTCCCGCTCGACGGCGGCCGGATGCTCCGCGCCGTCGTGTGGAAGATCACCGGCAGGCCGATGACCGGCACCGTCGCCGCCGCCTGGGTCGGCCGCGCGCTCGCCATGGCCGTCCTGATCGGCCTGCCGCTGCTCACCCACACCGGCGCCCTGGGCAACGCCCCCACCGACCTCGGCGGTGCCGACTCGATCACCGACGCGCTGCTCGCCGCGATCCTCGCCGCGATCATCTGGACCGGCGCGGGCAACAGCCTGCGGATGGCGCGCCTGCGCGAACGCCTGCCGGATCTCCAGGCCCGCACCCTGACCCGGCGCGCCGTCCCGGTGGAGGCCGACACGCCGCTGTCCGAGGCCCTGCGCCGCGCCAACGACGCGGGCGCCCGCGCACTGGTCGTCGTGGACCGCGTGGGCCGGCCCACCGCCGTCGTCCGCGAGACCGCCATCGTCGGCGTCCCCGAGCACCGGCGCCCCTGGGTGGCCGTCAGCGGCCTCGCCCAGGACCTCAAGGACGGGATGCGGGTCTCCGCCGAACTGGCCGGCGAGGACCTCCTGGACTACCTGCGCGCCACCCCCGCCACCGAATACCTGGTGGTCGAGGAGACCGGCGAGATCTACGGCGTCCTGTCCACCGCCGACGTCGAACGCGCCTTCGTGGCCGCCATGGCCCGCCCGTCCTGACCCGGCCCGGCAGGCTTCCCGCCGGCCACTCCTGGGTAAGCCCCCGCTGGGGGGACGATCACGTTCGATTCGCCCCGTAGGGCGGCCGTCCGGGCCCCTCCCGGCCCCCCTCCCGGCCCCGCCCCGGCTCCGTTCCCGCCCCGGCTCCGTTCCCGCCCCGGCTCCGTTCCCGCCCCGGCTCCGTTCCCGCCCCGGCTCCGTTCCCGCCCCCCCATTCGCCCGGCCCCGCGGGCTTCCCGTCTGCCGCCCGTGGGTAAGCCCCCGCTGGGGGAACGATCACGTTCGATTCGCCCCGTAAGGCGGACGACGGCCCCGCCGCCCCGGCCGCCCACCCCCACCCCCGCACGCCCACACCCCCGCGAGCCCACCCCCACGGCCCCCACCCCGGCCGAGCCTCGGCTGACCCCGCACCGCCCCACCCCGGCCCGGCCGGCCCCCACCCGGCCGAGCCCCGGCCGGCCCCGCCCACCCGATCCCGCCGCCCCGCCTGGCCCCCTCCCGAGCCCGCCGCCCCGCCCCGCCCCCGCCCTGGTACGGAGCACCGTCCGCGCCCGGTAGGCTGGTCACATGTCCGAACCGACCGGTGCCGCCCGCCGTCGCGGGCCCTTCAAGGTCGGGGACCAGGTCCAGCTCACCGATCCCAAGGGACGCCACTACACGTTCACGCTCGAAGAGGGCAAGAGCTTCCACACCCACAAGGGAGCTTTCCCCCACGACGAGCTGATCGGCGCGCCCGAAGGCAGTGTTGTCCGTACCACCGGGAACGTCGCCTATCTAGCGCTGCGCCCGCTGCTCCCCGACTACGTCCTGTCCATGCCCCGCGGTGCCGCCGTGGTCTACCCCAAGGACGCGGGGCAGATCCTGGCGATGGCCGACATCTTCCCCGGCGCCCGCGTCGTCGAGGCGGGGGTGGGTTCCGGCTCGCTGAGCAGCTTCCTGCTGCGCGCCATCGGCGACCAGGGCATGCTGCACAGCTACGAGCGGCGCGCCGACTTCGCCGAGATCGCCACGCAGAACGTCGAGCGTTACTTCGGCGGTCCGCACCCGGCGTGGACGCTCACCGTCGGTGACCTCCAGGACAACCTCTCCGACACCGACGTCGACCGGGTCATCCTGGACATGCTCGCCCCCTGGGAGTGCCTGGAGGCCGTCTCCAAGGCGCTCGTCCCGGGCGGCATCCTGTGCGCGTACGTCGCCACCACCACGCAGTTGGCCCGCACCGTCGAGGCCATCCGGGAGCACGGCACCTTCAACGAGCCGTCGGCCTGGGAAACCATGGTCCGCACCTGGCACGTCGAGGGCCTCGCCGTCCGCCCCGACCACCGCATGATCGGCCACACCGGCTTCCTGCTCACCGCCCGCCGCCTGGCGGACGGCGTCGAGCCGCCGCTGCGCCGCCGCCGCCCGGCCAAGGGCGCGTACGGCGACGACTACACCGGTCCCGGCAGCTCCAGCGGGGGCGCGGAGCGCGGCTGACCCGCCCGCACACACCCCTCGAATCGTCCGGCGCCGCCGACGAGTTCCCGCCCGCCGGGAACCGTCGGCGGCGCCGCTTCGTTCCCCCGGGGGAGACCCTGCCCGAGTGTTCCCCGGCGGCCCACCCTGTGGAACGATGCTGGGCACTCCCACCGCCACAGCTCTTCACAGGAGTTACCCCGCGTGCAGCTCACGGCAGGCCAGGACCTCCCGCACACCCGCACCCGCGCCCTGCACTGGCTCGCCACCGCCGCCGCCCTCGCGGCGGTCGTCGCGGGCGCGTCCTTCGTCCAGCCCCCTGACGCCACGGCCACCACCGACGCCGCGCCCGGCGCCCGCGCGGCCGCCGGCCCGGCCCCCGATCCGCGCGCCGCCGCCTATCCGGTGGACTGCGGCCCGAACCGCCTCGACGTCGTCGACAGCGCCACCGGTGACCTGGACGGCGACGGCGGCCCCGAGACCGTCGCCGTGGTGCGCTGCCACACCGAGACGGGCACCCCGCCCAGCGGCGTGTACGTCCTCGCCCGCCCCACGACGGGCAAGGGCGCCCCGCGGGTCGCCGCGACCCTTCTCGCGCCCGCACAGCGGCGCAGCGTGGACGGCATCGCCGTACGCGGCGGTGTGGTCGCGGCGACACTCCTGGGCTACTCCTCGACCGGCGTGCCGCGCTGCTGCCCGGACGTACGCGAGCAGACCAAGTGGCAATGGAAAGGCGGGAAGTTCGTCCAGAGCGAACTTCCCGCCTCTTCCGACACCGAGGGTGTGTGATCCGTCACACTGGGTCTACTCCGCGTCCGGGCCGTAGACCTCCACCCGGTCCGCGACGCGGCGTACGTGAATGCAGTCACCCGGGCACTCCTTGGCGGAGTCCCGTACGTCGTTGAGCAGCGGCAGGGGGACGGGGGTGGTGGCCCCCTTGTCCTGGAGCAGCTCGTCGTCGGCGCTTTTCACATAAGCCAGACCGTCGATGTCGAGTTCGAAGACTTCCGGCGCGTACTGCGCACAGATGCCGTCGCCGGTGCAGAGGTCCTGGTCGATCCAGACCTCCAGTGCTTCGTCCTGCGCCGTCATCTCGCCTGCCGTTCCTGCGTACGTGAATCAAATGGGGCCCACCCTGACGGGTGTTGACCGTCTCGACGATACAACCGTCCGCTTTCTGATGTTGTTGGGTGGGTATCCCCCTGAGGTGAGGACGTGCGCAAGGGTGAAGATCGGACACACCCCGACAGTCTTTTCGATCTAGGGGTTTCAACCTGCACCGGCCCAGGTAGGGTCAGGAAGCGTCCAGCTCCCCTTGGAGGAGGTGAGGACCGTGGCAGCCCACGACGACGACATCAACCGCGGCATCCGGCCGGGGCGGGGGTCTGACGACCCTGCCGGCCAGGTTGCCTATCTCGAGCAGGAGATCGCCGTCCTGCGACGCAAGCTCGCCGACTCTCCGCGTCACACGAGGATTCTCGAAGAGCGGATCGTCGAGCTGCAGACCAACCTGGCTGGTGTGTCCGCTCAGAACGAGCGGCTCGCCAATACACTCCGTGAGGCCCGCGACCAGATCGTCGCACTCAAGGAGGAAGTCGACCGGCTCGCGCAGCCGCCGGCCGGCTTCGGTGTCTTCCTGCAGGCGAACGAGGACGGCACGGCAGACCTCTTCACCGGAGGCCGAAAACTCCGGGTGAACGTCAGCCCGAGCGTAGACCTGGATGAGCTGCGGCGTGGCCAGGAGGTCATGCTCAACGAGGCGCTCAACGTGGTCGAGGCCATGGAGTACGAGAACGCCGGGGACATCGTCACCCTCAAGGAGGTCCTTGAGGACGGCGAGCGCGCCCTGGTGATCGGGCACACCGACGAGGAGCGGGTGGTGAGGCTCGCCGAGCCGCTGCTGGACATCACCATCCGCCCCGGCGACGCCCTGCTCCTGGAGCCGCGCTCCGGCTATGTCTACGAGGTCATCCCCAAGAGCGAGGTCGAGGAGCTGGTCCTCGAAGAGGTCCCGGACATCGACTACACGAAGATCGGCGGTCTGGGCGGCCAGATCGAACTGATCCGCGACGCGGTCGAGCTTCCGTACCTCTACCCGGACCTGTTCAAGGAACACGAACTGCGCCCGCCCAAGGGCGTATTGCTCTATGGACCCCCCGGTTGCGGCAAGACGCTCATCGCCAAGGCGGTCGCCAACTCGCTCGCCAAGAAGGTCGCCGAGGTGACCGGCAAGCCGGCGGGCAAGAGCTTCTTCCTCAACATCAAGGGCCCCGAGCTGCTGAACAAGTACGTCGGTGAGACGGAGCGGCACATCCGCCTCGTCTTCCAGCGGGCCCGGGAGAAGGCGAGCGAGGGCACCCCCGTCATCGTCTTCTTCGACGAGATGGACTCCCTCTTCCGCACCCGCGGGTCCGGGGTCAGCTCGGACGTGGAGAACACCATCGTCCCCCAGTTGCTCTCCGAGATCGACGGCGTGGAGGGCCTGGAGAACGTCATCGTCATCGGTGCCTCGAACCGCGAGGACATGATCGACCCGGCGATCCTGCGCCCCGGCCGGCTGGACGTGAAGATCAAGATCGAGCGTCCGGACGCCGAGGCCGCCAAGGACATCTTCTCGAAGTACCTCACCGAGCGCCTGCCGCTGCACGCCGACGACCTCGGCGAGCACGGCGACTCCCGCAAGGCCGCGGTCAGCGCGATGATCCAGTCGGTCGTCGAGCAGATGTACGCGGAATCCGAGGAGAACCGCTTCCTGGAGGTCACCTACGCCAATGGTGACAAGGAAGTGCTGTACTTCAAGGACTTCAACTCCGGCGCGATGATCGAAAACATCGTCGGACGCGCCAAGAAGATGGCCATCAAGGCATTCCTCGAACACAACCAGAAGGGCCTTCGCGTCTCCCACCTGCTCCAGGCGTGCGTGGACGAGTTCAAGGAGAACGAGGACCTGCCCAACACCACCAACCCGGACGACTGGGCCCGCATCTCCGGCAAGAAGGGTGAGCGGATCGTTTACATCCGCACCCTGGTCACCGGCAAGCAGGGCGCGGACACCGGCCGCTCCATCGACACGGTGGCGAATACCGGCCAATACCTGTAACACCGTCGACCGGCTGCGGATGTCCTGCACGGGGCGTCCGCAGCCGGACGCATTTCCGGGGTCACGGGGGTGATCCCCCGGAAGGCGGCGACGGAGCAGGTGAAAACCGGACTGGAGCAATGACTGTAATGATCTCCCCAGCGCCGCAAAGGCGTTCTAGGCTCTTCGGTACCGCCGCGTCACGCACTGCGGAAGCGGGGGCCGCACACGGACCGGAAGCGCAGCGGTACTTGAGCGCCGACCCCATCCGGGGGCGCCGCCGGGCAAGGAGGGCCGCATGACCGTACGGCGAGTAATGGGAATCGAGACGGAGTACGGGATCTCCGTCCCCGGCCACCCGAACGCCAATGCCATGCTCACCTCGTCCCAGGTCGTCAACGCGTACGCGGCGGCGATGCACCGGGCGCGACGCGCCCGCTGGGACTTCGAGGAGGAGAACCCGCTGCGGGACGCCCGAGGCTTCGACCTCGCCCGCGAGAACGCCGACGCCAGCCAGCTCACCGACGAGGACATCGGGCTGGCCAATGTGATCCTCACCAACGGGGCACGCCTGTACGTCGACCACGCGCATCCGGAGTACAGCTCGCCGGAGGTCACCAACCCGCGCGACGCGGTGCTCTGGGACAAGGCCGGCGAGCGGATCATGGCCGAGGCCGCCGAGCGCGCGGCCCAGGTCCCCGGCGCCCAGCCCATCCACCTCTACAAGAACAACACCGACAACAAGGGCGCCTCCTACGGCACGCACGAGAACTACCTGATGAAGCGGGAGACCCCGTTCTCCGACATCGTGCGCCATCTGACGCCCTTCTTCGTCTCCCGCCAGGTCTACGCCGGCGCCGGCCGCGTCGGCATCGGACAGGACGGCCACGAGCACGGCTTCCAGATCAGCCAGCGCGCCGACTACTTCGAGGTCGAGGTCGGCCTGGAGACCACTCTCAAGCGGCCCATCATCAACACCCGCGACGAGCCGCACTCCGACGCCGAGAAGTACCGCAGGCTGCATGTGATCATCGGGGACGCGAACCTCTCCGAGGTCTCCACGTACCTCAAGCTGGGCACGACCGCGCTGGTCCTGTCCATGATCGAGGACGGCTTCATCGCCGTCGACCTCGCCGTCGACCAGCCTGTACGCGCCCTCCACCAGGTCTCCCACGACCCCTCGCTGCGGCATCTGATCACGCTGCGCAGTGGCCGGACCCTGACTGCCGTACAACTCCAGATGGAGTACTTCGAGCTGGCGCGCAAGTACGTGGAGGACCGGCTCGGCGCGGACGCCGACGAGCAGACCAAGGATGTCCTGGCCCGCTGGGAGGACGTACTGGGGCGCCTGGAGCACGACCCGATGAGCCTGTCCGGTGAGCTGGACTGGGTGGCCAAGCGGGAGCTGATGGAGGGCTACCGGCGCCGGGACGGCGTGGAGTGGGACGCGGCCCGGCTCCACCTCGTCGACCTCCAGTACGCCGACGTACGGGCCGACAAGGGCCTCTACAACCGCCTGGCGGCCCGCGGCAAGATGAAGCGCCTGCTGACCGACGCCGAGGTCGCGCGGGCGGCCCAGGCGCCGCCGGAGGACACCCGGGCGTACTTCCGCGGCCGGTGCCTGGAGCAGTACGCGGACGACGTGGCGGCGGCCTCCTGGGACTCGGTGATCTTCGATCTGCCGGGCCGTGACTCTCTGCAACGGGTACCGACGCTGGAACCGCTGCGGGGCACCCGCAATCACGTCAAAGAGCTGCTCGACCGGTGCCGTACGGCCGAGGAGCTGGTGCGGGTCCTGTCCGGAGGGTGACCGGACGCCCGATCCGGGCCCCCGATCCGGGGCTGAAATGTTCTCCGGGCGGGAATCATCGGGGTGACTCCCGGACGTTGTACGAAGACGACGAAGAACAGGGCCGATGTCAGACCTTGCTTGTAGGGTCTGATCTTGACAGTCACATCGAGCGGGGCGAACCGAGCGGGGTGAGGGACATGGCGACCAAGGACACCGGCGGCGGACAGCAGAAGGCGACGCGTTCGACCGAGGAGGTCGAGGAGCAGTCGCAGGACGCGCAGGCCGCGGACGATCTCAAGGAGCGGCAGGAGAAGCTGTCGGACGACGTCGACTCCGTGCTGGACGAGATCGACGACGTGCTTGAAGAGAACGCCGAGGATTTCGTGCGGTCGTTCGTGCAAAAGGGCGGACAGTAACGGGGCGCCGGATCCCGTCGGCAGCCGGGGGGCGTGCGGGCGCGGCGGGGCACCGTCGCGCACGCCGTGCGCCCGGTCCGGCGCGACGGGGTCCGGCTCCGGCTCCGGGGGGTGCGGCCGCCCAGGCCGCCGCGCGCTCCCGGCGCCGCCGGTACGCGCTCGTCGAGCGCGTACGGACAGACCGTCCCGGGCGTCGGCGCACGATGGCGGGGGCCGGAGGGCGAAGGCCGCCGCAGTCGTCGTCCCGTCCGTTCCCGCGTGCATGTGGATCATGACCGCAGGACAGGTAAGGTCCGGGACGTACTGTGCTTGAGCTGCAACGCAGCGCTGGGCCAATTCAAGGATCGGCCGGACGCCTTGGGACGGCCGAATATCCGGAAGGAAACGTGTGGAAGCCAACACTCGTAACGCCGGGCATCTACCTGCTGCCTTCCTGACGCCCGGGTCCTCGTCGTTCATGGACTTCCTCGGGGACCACGCGCCGGAGCTGCTGCCGGGCCGTCGCCCGCCGCTGCCCGTGCAGGGCGCCGTCGAGGCGCCGCACGGCACGACGATCGTCGCGGCGTCGTTCCCCGGCGGCGCGGTGCTCGCCGGTGACCGCCGCGCGACGATGGGCAACGTCATCGCGCAGCGCGACATCGAGAAGGTCTTTCCGGCCGACGAGTACTCGGCCGTCGGCATCGCCGGCACGGCCGGTCTCGCGGTCGAGATGGTCAAGCTCTTCCAGTTGGAGCTGGAGCACTTCGAGAAGGTCGAGGGCGCCCAACTCTCCCTGGAGGGCAAGGCGAACCGCCTCTCGACGATGATCCGCGGCAACCTCGGCATGGCCATGCAGGGCCTGGCCGTGGTGCCGCTGTTCGCCGGCTGGGACGTGGACCGCGAAAAGGGCCGCATCTTCTCGTACGACGTGACCGGCGGGCGCTCGGAGGAGCACGGCTTCGCCTCGACGGGATCCGGCTCGGTCTTCGCGCGCGGCGCCCTCAAGAAGCTCTACCGCGACGACTTCACGGAGAACCAGGCCGCCACGGCCGTGGTCCAGGCGCTGTACGACGCCGCGGACGACGACTCGGCGACCGGCGGCCCCGACATGGCCCGCCGGATCTACCCGATCGTCACGGTGATCACCGAAGAGGGCTTCAAGCGCTACACCGAGGCCGAGGTGTCGGAGATCGCCCGTGCCATTCACGAGCGGCGGCTCGACGAGCCCGACGGCCCGCGCGCCGCGCTGCTCTGAGGACGGGAGTCCGTCATGCACGCGCCACTGAGAGAGTCATTGACAGAAAGGGACGGATAGCCGGTGTCGACGCCGTTCTATGTCTCACCCCAGCAGGCCATGGCCGACCGGGCGGAGTACGCCCGCAAGGGCATCGCGCGCGGCCGCAGCGTCGTGGTGCTGCAGTACGCCGACGGCGTGGTCTTCGTCGCCGAGAATCCCTCCCGGGCCCTGCACAAGGTCAGCGAGATCTATGACCGCATCGCCTTCGCGGCGGTCGGCAAGTACAACGAGTTCGAGAATCTGCGCATCGGCGGCGTGCGCTACGCCGACCTGCGCGGCTATACCTACGACCGCGCGGACGTGACCGCGCGCGGCCTTGCCAATGTTTACGCCCAGACGCTCGGCTCGATCTTCTCCAGCGCCGCCGAGAAGCCCTACGAGGTCGAGCTGATCGTCGCGGAGGTCGGCAACGCCCCCGAGGACGACCAGATCTACCGGCTGCCGCATGACGGTTCGATCGTGGATGAGCACGGATCGGTCGCGGTGGGCGGCAACGCCGATCAGATCAGCAGTTACCTCGATCAGCGGCACCGCGACGGCATGACGCTGGGCGAGGCGCTGAAGCTGGCCGTCGAGTCGCTCTCGCGCGACAACAACGGCGGTGAACGCCCCCTGGTCGCCGATCAGTTGGAGGTCGCGACCCTGGACCGTACGCGTCCGCAGCAGCGGAAGTTCAAGCGGATCCTGGGCCGTCAACTCTCCCGGCTGCTGGAGGAGAACGGCGCCGCCGCCTCCGAGGGAGACACGGACGAGGCGTCGGACTCCGAGGACACGTCCGGTCCCGAGGGCGGTTCCGCCACGTCGTGACGCGACGCGGGCGGCGTACGCGGTGCCGTAGTCGCCCCCGTGGCGGACGCGCCGGTCCGCGCGGACACGGGCCTCGACGCGCCCCGGTGGGTACTCACCCGCCGGGGCGCGCCGCGTTCCGGGCCGCGCGTCCGGCGCGGCCGCGGTCGGCTACGGCGGCGGCGCCGTCGAGCCGCGGACGAGCAGGTCGACGGGCAGGGTGACGGGCGCCGGCACCCGGCCGTCCAGGGCCGCCATCAGGGCGCGCATGCCGGCCGCACCGACCTCCTCGGCAGGCAGCCGTACGGTCGTCAGTTCCGGCTCCACGGCCCTGGCCAGCGCCAGGTCGTCGATACCGGTGACGGAGACGTCCTCGGGCACCCGCAGCCCCAGCCGGCGCGCGGCCTTGCAGGCGCCGGCCGCCAGGAGGTCGTCGTCGCACAGGAGGGCGGTCGGGCGGGAGCCCGGCCGGGTCAGGGCGGCGTGGGCCGCGTGCAGACCGGCTTCCACGCTGAGCGCGGCGGGCTCGGTGCGCACGTCGATGTCCGGGACGCCGCGCAGCGTCTCGGCGAGCGCGTCGGACCGTACGTGAAAGGTCCAGGAGTCGATGGCCGCGGCGAGGTGGGTGATGCGGCGGTGGCCCAGGGCGAGCAGGTGCGCGGCGAGCCGCCGGACCCCGTCGGCGATGTCGGGATTGACCGTCGCGGTGGCCTGGGCGTCGTCCGGGTCGCTGTCGAGCATGACCAGCGGCAGCTCCTCGCCGCGCATGGCGGTCAGGGCGTCGGTGGCCATGGAGGAGGCGATGACGCCGTCCAGCGCCGCGCGCGCCGAGCCGAAGGGGTCGCGGGCCGGGCCGATCCCCTCGGGCGAGGGGTACAGCACGACCCCGAAGCCGTGGTCGGCGGCGACGCGGGCCGCGCCGGTGTAGACGCGGGCGAAGTACTCGCTGGTCAGGGCGGGAACGACGAGCAGGGCGGTACGGGTGTGGCCCGTCCGCAGGCTGCGTGCGGCGAGGTTGGGGCGGTAGCCGAGGTCGCGGGCGGCGGTGCGTACCGCGTCGGCCTTGTGCGGTGAGACACGGCCGCGCCACTTGTCTCCGAGGACCAGGGAGACGGCGGCCTGCGAGACCCCGGCGGCGCGGGCGACGTCGCGGCTGGTGACGCGGGGTGCGGCGGCCGTGCCGGGGCGTGCTGCTGTCGGGTGCTCGTGGGCGGTCACCGGGGCCGGGCTCCTCGCGTCGTACGTCGCGGTATGGACCCGCGGGTTGTGCCCATGGTACGTATGACGCCCTACGTTATACGTAACACTTCCTGGTCGAGCCAGGGGAAAAGGGGCGGGCATGGCCGCTGGATACGCGGAGCTGCTGGGGACGCGCCACGCGGCCCGGCTGCTGGCCGGAACGCTGGTCGGCCGGTTGCCGAACGCGACCGGACCGCTCGCCGTCGTGCTCTTCACCCGCGCCGAGGGCGGCGGCTACGTCCTCGCGGGCGCGCTCTCCGCCGTGTACGGCGTGTGCAACGCGATCGGCCAGCCGCTCCTGGGGCGGGCGGTGGACGTGTACGGGCAGCCGCGCGTGATGCTGCCCTCGGCCGTGGTCTCCGCCCTGGGCATGGCGCTGCTGGCGGTCGTCGGCCTCGACCCGCTGCCCGTGGCGTACGCGGCCATGGTGATCGCCGGATTCTTCACACCGCCGCTGGAGGGCGGGCTGCGGGCGCTGTGGCCGGGGGTGCTCAAGCGCGCGGACCGGGTGCACGCCGCGTACGCGCTGGACGCGGTGGCGCAGGAAGTGCTGTTCGCGGTGGGCCCGTTGCTGGTGACGACGTGTGTGGCGCTCTGGTCGGAGCGGTGGGCGCTGCTGGTGATCAACGTGCTCGGCGTGCTCGGCGCGCTCTCCGTGGTCGCCTCCCCGCCCTCGCGCCGGTGGCGCAGCGCGCCGCGCGAGGCGCACTGGCTCGGGGCCCTGCGGTCGTCCGGGATGCTGGTGCTGATCGCCGCGTTCTTCTTCGTCGGGCTGGCGCTGGGCTCGATCGCGGTGGCGGCGGTCGCGTACGCCGACGAGCACGGCGGCGGCATGGTCTCCAGTTACCTGCTGTCCGCCCTCGGGGTCGGCGCGCTCCTGGGCGGGGTGGTGTACGGGGCGCGGCAGTGGCCGGGGCACCCGGAGAACCGGCTGCGGCTGCTGGTGGCGCTGCTCGCGCTGGGGTACCTGCCGCTGGTGCTGACGCCGGGTGTGGTGGGGATGACTGTACTGACGGGCGTGGCCGGGGTGTTCCTGGCACCCTCGCTGGCGTGCGCGTTCGTGGTCGTGGACGGGCACGCGCCCAGGGGGACGGTCACCGAGGCGTTCTCCTGGCTGGTGACGACGTTCGGGGTCGGGTCCGCGCTGGGGATGACGGTGGTCGGGCCCGCGGTGGAGCGGGGCGGTCCGGCCGCCGGGTTCGCCGTGGCCGGTGCGGGCGGGGTGGCCGCGCTGCTCGTATTGGTGTCGACAAAGCGCTTTCTTTCCCCTGGTGGGCGCGATGCCGTGTGCGGTGCTGTGCGGGCCACGGCGGAAAATGATCGAAACGAGGCCGCCCAACCCGGTTTCAGAGCAGGCCATCAGGCGTAATGTTCAGTCATGGACCGCCGCATTTTCGGGCTGGAGAACGAGTACGGCGTCACGTGCACGTTCAGGGGACAGCGCCGACTGTCTCCTGACGAGGTGGCGCGGTACCTCTTCCGCCGTGTCGTGTCATGGGGCCGCAGCAGCAATGTCTTCCTGCGGAACGGCGCCCGCCTGTACCTGGACGTGGGATCGCACCCGGAATACGCAACCCCCGAGTGCGACAACGTGACCGAACTGGTCACCCACGACAAGGCCGGTGAGCGCATTCTCGAAGGTCTGCTGGTCGACGCCGAGCGCCGCCTGCACGAGGAGGGAATCGCGGGCGACGTCTATCTCTTCAAGAACAACACCGATTCCGCCGGAAACTCCTATGGTTGCCACGAAAACTATCTCGTGGCCCGGCACGGGGAGTTCTCCCGGCTCGCGGACATTCTCATTCCGTTCCTGGTGACCCGTCAGCTCCTGTGCGGCGCGGGCAAGGTCCTGCAGACCCCGCGCGGGGCCGTCTACTGCGTGAGCCAGCGCGCCGAGCACATCTGGGAGGGCGTCTCCTCGGCGACGACCCGCTCCCGCCCGATCATCAACACCCGTGACGAGCCGCACGCCGACGCGGAGCGCTACCGCCGGCTCCACGTCATCGTCGGCGACTCCAACATGTCCGAGACGACCATGCTGCTGAAGGTCGGCGCCACCGATCTCGTACTGCGCATGATCGAGGCCGGCACGGTCATGCGCGACCTGACGCTGGAGAACCCGATCCGGGCCATCCGCGAAGTCAGCCACGACATCACCGGCCAGCGCAAGGTGCGGCTGGCCAGCGGCCGGGAGGCGTCGGCCCTGGAGGTCCAGCAGGAGTACTACGAGAAGGCGGTGGACTTCTGCGAGCGGCGCGGTATCCGCACGGGCATGGTCGAGCGGGTCCTGGAATTGTGGGGCCGTACGCTCGAAGCCGTACGTGAACAGGATCTCGACCGGATCGACACCGAGATCGACTGGGTGATGAAGTACAAGCTCATCGAGCGCTACCGGGCCAAGAACAACATCACCATGTCGCATCCGCGGGTGGCGCAGATAGACCTCGCGTATCACGACATCCACCGCCGCCGGGGGCTTTACTACCTCCTGGAGCGCAAGGGGCAGGCGGCCCGTATCTGCAACGACCTGAAGATCTTCGAGGGTAAGTCGGTGCCGCCGCAGACCACCCGGGCGCGGCTGCGCGGTGACTTCATCCGCCGGGCGCAGGAGCAGCGCCGCGATTTCACCGTCGACTGGGTGCACCTGAAGCTCAACGACCAGGCGCAGCGCACCGTGCTGTGCAAGGACCCGTTCCGGTCCGTGGACGACCGGGTGGAAAAGCTGATCGCCGGGATGTGAGTCCGGTTCGTCACCGTTTCCGGTGGGTCACCGGATTCGGTGACGGCCGGACGTGGCAGTGCCGGGAGCGCCCCCGCTCCCGGCACTTCGCTGTATTCGGCGTTGCGTTGCTCATGGAAATTCAGTCGGGTTCAGGTCGTAGAGTGGCGGCACTGCCCACCCACCCCACGACCCCGAGTTGGACTTCATGAACCTCACGAAGAACACCCGCCGCGCCGCCGCCGCGGCGCTGACCGTGCCTCTCCTGCTGTTCACCGCCGCCTGTGGGTCCGATGACGGCAAGGGTTCGTCGGCCGCCGCGGTCGCCAAGGTGGAGGGGAAGCCCGGGGAGCAGCCCAAGATCACCGTACCGAAGGACGCCAAGGCGCCCGGCGAGATGGTCACCACGACGCTGACCGAGGGCAAGGGCGCGACGGTCAAGAAGGGCGACTACGTCCGCCTGGACTTCGCGGCGCAGACCATGAAGACCGGCCAGAATCTCGGCAGCACCTGGACCAAGCAGCCCGGCGCGGACGCGAAGGCGCCGCGGCTGCAGGTCGTCGGCGAGGTCAGCGACCAGCCGACCCAGCAGCAGTTGCCGCAGAAGGTGATGGAGGCGGTGGCGGGCCAGAAGGTCGGCAGCCGCTTCGAGGTCGACGGCACCGCCAAGCAGCTCATCGGCGACAACCTCAACCCGCGGTCCGGCGTCAAGCCGGAGGACGGCCTGGTGTGGGTCGTGGACGTGGTCGGAGCGGGCAAGGCGGACAAGAAGGGCAAGTCCGAGGGCGAGCAGGCGGCGCCGGAGGACGGCATGCCCGAGGTGAAGGCGGAGGGCGAGAAGGCCGCGTCGATCACCATCCCCAAGGGGGAGAAGGCGCCCACCGACCTCAAGGAGCAGGTGCTGATCAAGGGCAAGGGCCCGAAGGTCAAGGCCGGTGACGGGCTGGTCGCGCAGTACACGGGCGTGAAGTGGGAGGACGGCAAGAAGTTCGACTCCTCCTGGGACCACGGCGGGGCCACCGCCTTCCAGATCGGCACCGGTGCCGTCGTCAAGGGCTGGGACCAGGCACTGGTCGGCAAGAACGTCGGTGACCGGGTGGAGATCGTGATCCCGCCGAAGCTGGGCTACGGCGCGAACCCGCAGAGCGAGCTGGCGAAGAACACCCTCGTGTTCAGCGTCGACATCGTCGGCACCGTCTGAGCATGATCTGCCAGACTGTGCACGTAGCAGTACAGATTCTTTCGTAGGAGCACTCTCGTGAACATCGACAAGCCCGAGATCGACTTCCCCGAGGGCCCGGTCCCCGCCGATCTGGAGATCGTGGACCTGTGGGAGGGAGACGGGCCGGTCGCCAAGGCCGGGGACTTCGTCAAGGTCCACTATGTCGGGGTCGCCTACAGCTCCGGCGAGGAGTTCGACGCGAGCTGGAACCGCGGCAAGCCGCTGGAGTTCCAGCTCGGTGCCGGCCAGGTCATCCCCGGCTGGGACCGGGGCGTACAGGGCATGAAGGTCGGCGGCCGCCGCCGGCTGACCATCCCCCCGCACCTGGCGTACGGCGACCAGGGCGCCGGTGGCGGCCGTATCGCGCCGGGCGAGACGCTGATCTTCGTCTGTGACCTGATCTCCGTCTGACGACGACGGCAGCCGGCCGCGGCACAGCGGCGGCCGGCGCGCACCGAGGGCCCGCGCCGGGTGGCGCGGGCCCTCGCCCTTCTCCGCCCGGCGCCCGCGGCCCCGCCGCCCGGGCACCCGCCCGTCGCGGTCCGGACCCTCGGCTTTGCCGCAGGTCCCCGGAGCGGTACGGTCATCGGTCGGGAGTCCGACAAGAAAGGGCGTCGATGGCCATTGCCAAGGCCGAGCGGCTGATGAATCTGGCGCTGTGCCTGCTGGGTACCCGTCGCCCGCTGACCAAACGTGAACTGCGGTCCTCCATCGAGGCGTACGTGGAGACGTTCGGCACCGGGGACGCCGGCCCGGGCAGCGACGACTCCTTCAACCGGATGTTCGAGCGCGACAAGGACGACCTGCGCGAACTGGGCCTGGTCATCGAGACCGTCGAAGGACTGGACGGCGAGACCGGCTACCTCGCACGCCGGGACAGCAACCGCCTCCCCCCGATCACCCTGGACGCCGCCGAGGCCGCCGCCCTGGGCCTGGCCGCCAAGATCTGGCAGCAGGCCCGGCTGGCCGGCGCCGCCAGCGGCGCCCTGCAGAAACTGCGTGCGGCCGGTGTGCCCTTCCAGGACGACGACTCCTTCGAGGCGCAGCAGCCGCACAGCGCCCTCGAACCCCGCATCCCCGCCCACGAAGCCGCCTTCGAGCCGCTGATGCTCGCCTGCCGCGACCGCCGGCCCGTCGTCTTCGACTACCGCAAGTCCAACGCCGCCCGCCCCGAGCAGCGGCAGGTGGAACCGTGGATACTGGAGTGCTGGCGCGGTCACTGGTACCTCGCCGGCTGGGACCGCGAGCGGCAGGCCGAACGGGTCTTCCGGCTCTCCCGCATCACCGGCAAGGTCCGCTCCCGGCAGGGGAAGTTCACCGCCGAGGTGCCCGACCACGTCACGGTCCGCGAGACGGTGGAGAGCTGGGCGGGCGAGACCGCCACCGGCACCGCCCGCATCAGACTGCGCACCGACCACGGCTACCCGCTGCGCGCCCGCGCGCTGAGCATCCGTGAGCTGGGCGACGGCTGGGACGAGCTGGAGATCCCGTACGGGCACGGACTCGACGCCTGGCTGGTCGAGTTCGGCCCCGACGTGGTCGTACTGGAACCCGCCGACCTGCGGGCCGATGTCGTGGACCGGCTGCGCGCCGTGGCCAAGGGCTGAGAGGGACGGAACACACACTCCATGGCCACCAACGCCATCGACCAGACCCGGCGGATGCTGTCGCTGGTCACCTACCTGCGCGAGCGCCCCGGCGCCCGGGTCTCCGACGTCGCCCGCGCCTTCGGCATCTCCGAGGACGAGCTGATCGCCGACCTCGACGTCCTGCCGATGTGCGGGACGAGCTTCCGCGGCGGCGACCTGCTCGACATCGACACCGACGGCGACCGCATCTGGTGGCACAACCCCGACGACGTCGCCGAGCCGCTGCGGCTGGCCGCCGACGAGGCGACCGCCCTGCTGGTCGCGGCCCGCGCCGTGGCCACCCTGCCCGGCCTGCGCGAAGGCGACCGGCAGGCGCTGCTGCGCGCCACCGCCAAGCTGGAGGCCGCGGCGGGCGAGGCGGCCGGCGCCAGCTCCCGGGTGTCGGTCACCTTCGAGTCGGAGGGCGGCGTCTTCGCCGACGTCGACCGGGCGATCGCCGAACGGCGTCGGCTGTGGCTGCGCTACTACTCGCCCGCGCGCGACGAGCTGACCGAGCGCGAGGTGGACCCGATCCGGCTGTTCGCGGTCGGCCACACCTACGTCGAGGCCTGGTGCCGGCTCTCGGAGGCCCGCCGTACTTTCCGGCTCGACCGGGTCGCCGAGATCAAACTGCTGGACGCCCCCGCCGACCCGCCGCCCATCGAACTGCGCGACCTGTCCGAGGGGCTGGTGCAGCCCGCCGCCGAGGACCCCGAGGTGGTCATCGAGGTGGCGCCCGGCGGGCGCTGGGTGGCCGAGTACTACCCGCACGACAGCGCCGAGGAGCTGCCGGACGGCGGACTGCGCATCACCCTGCGCACCCCCGAGCCCGCCTCGCTGCGGCGGCTGGCGCTGCGCCTGGGCCGGGACGGCCGGATCGTCTCGCCGCAGGCGCTCGCCGACAGCGCGCGGCTGGCGTCCCAGCAGGCCCTCGCCGCGTACGGCGGGTAGCGCGCGAAAGGGCGGGCGGCAACGATGACGACGACCACTGCGGGCGCGATGACCTCGGCCCTGACCGGCCCGGTGCTGTTCAAGGCGGCCTGCCCCGACTGCCGCGGCCGCTTCGAGCTGGCGTCGGACGCGCTGCGCCTGGCCATCGGCGCCAGCAGCCGTACCACCTTCTACTCCTTCACCTGCCCGGACTGCGGCAACGCGGTCCGCAAGCCGGCGGGGGAGCGGATCATCGAGCTGCTCACCGGCGGCGGGGTCCGCACCCTGCGGCTGCACACGGGCTGACGCGCGCCCCGGTCCGTACCCCACCCGCCGCGTGCGCCGCACCCGTCCCGATAGGCTCGTCCCATGCTCTGGCCCATGATCGCTGTCGCCCTCGGCTTCCTCGGCCTCGCCGTGCTCGGCGTCCTCGCCGTCCGCGTCTTCGTGGAGGTACGGCGGCTGGCCCGCCAGGTCGGGCAGACCTCCGAGCGCATCCAGCGGGCCGCCGAGGACCTGGAGCGCGCGGCGGCGCCGCTGGCCGCCCGGGGCGGAAGAGCAAAGGGATGACGCGCTCTGCTCAGTCGCACGCGCGACCGGTACGCTGCTGAAGCGGGCCGAAGAGCGAGGCACCGGCTCGCAACCGGGAGTATGCGCGGAGATTGTCCAGCGTTCGCCGCCGCGCGTTACGATCGCTGCTGGCGCGGCGGATGGACATATGTCCGATCTGTCGAGCAGCCCCAACCCCCAGCCGCCTCGGTGAGAAGGTACACAGTTATGTTCGGTGGAAAGATCGGCGTTCCCGAGATCCTCCTCATCCTCGTCGTCGTGCTCCTGCTGTTCGGCGCGAAGAAGCTCCCCGACATGGCGCGTTCGCTCGGCAAGTCCGCACGCATCCTCAAGAGCGAGGCCAAGGCCATGAAGTCGGAGGGCACGGACTCGCAGTCGGCGCCGTCCGACCCGCCGAACCCGAACGGTCAGCACGAAGCCCCCCGGACGATCCAGGCCGCTCCCGGCGACGTCAACAGCGGACGGCCGGTCGCCCAGCCGTCCGACACGACCACCAAGCGCTGACCGAGGGTCCGGACGGGGCAGGGGTGTCGGCCACTGCCTCTCGCACGAGATGAGGACGTGGGGTGCTCAAGTCCGCCCTTCAGAAGGACCGCAAAGAGAAGGATCCCGAGGGGCGCATGCCGCTCGTGGAACATCTGCGCGAGCTGCGTAACCGGCTCGCCAAGTCGGTCGTGGCCATCCTGGTCGCCACGATCATCTGTGCGTTCTTCTACGGCGAGATCATCAACTTCATCACCAAGCCGGTCCTGCAGACCGTCGGCTGTGATGCGCTGTTCACCGATCTCGCCAAGCAGCAGAAGGGCACCTGTGCCCGCATCGTCATGCTGGACCTGCTCGGGCCGTTCGCGCTGGCCCTGAAGGTCTCCCTGATGAGTGGCGTGATCCTGGCCAGCCCGGTCTGGCTGTACCAGCTCTGGGCCTTCCTCGCGCCCGGCCTGCACCGCCACGAGAAGAAGTACTCGCTCAGCTTCGTCGCCACCGGCTTCCCGCTCTTCCTCGTCGGCGCGTACTTCGCCTACTCGGTGCTGCCGACCACCGCGAAGGTGCTGCTGGAATTCACGCCGGTCGGTGTGGACAACCTGCTGCCGCTGGACAAACTGCTCGACCTGGTCACCCGCATGTTCGTGGTCTTCGGGCTCTCCTTCGAGCTGCCGCTGGTGCTGGTCATGCTCAACCTCGGCGGCGTCCTCTCCGCCGCCCGCATGCGTGGCTGGTGGCGCGGCATGGTGATGGGCATCACGGTCTTCTCGGCCATCGCCACCCCGAGCACCGACCCGCTGACGATGATCGCGCTGGCCGCGCCGATCAGCCTCCTTTACTTCACCGCCGTGCTGATCGCCACCATGAACGACACCCGCAGGCAGCGCCGGCTGGCGGCGGGGCCCGCCGACGACGAGGCGTCCACGCTGGACCTGACGCCCGAGGACATCGGCGAGGCCGAACCGATCGCCGGCCACCGGATGCTCCCGGAACAGGCGGCAGGCGGCACCGAGGGTGACCGTCTGCCGCGGCGCAACGGGTACGACGACGCTACGTGACGGGGACGAGGCACGACGACGTGACGTAGCGGGGGTTGCGACGCGGCGTAACGGGGGCGGTGGCGCGTGAGCGTACGCCGCCCCTCGGCCTTGCTCGGGCCTGTTCGGTCCGCTGCTGCCTTGCCCGGGGCTTCCCGAATCCGGTGTGCCTGGCCCGGGTTTCCTCGGTGGGTGCGGTGGGTGCGGCAGTGCGGCTGGGCCGGGTGGCGGCCCTACGGGGCGAATCGAACGTGATCGTCCCCCCGGCGGGGGAATACCCGGGGACGGCGGACGGGAACCTCGCCGGGCGCCCCCCCGGCCCGGCCCCCCCCGGCCCGGCCCGCCGGGCGTCCCCCCCCCCCGCCGGGTGCCCCCCGCCAGGGCGCCTCGCTCCTCGCCCGGCGCGCCCCCGCTCAACCCCTCTCCACCCCCGAGCCCCCACCCGATGTGCGTGGGGGAGTGGTGGGTGCGGGGGAGGGCCGGTAAAGGGCGTCCATAATGATCGGCTCGTTGTCAGAGGTGGCCGGTAGGCTCGTAAGCACGATGACCGAGGACATGTCCCCTGCTGAGCGCTATGCCGCCGCCAAGCTGCGGGCGGCCGAGCAGGCCACCGCACTCGCCCCTTTCCGTGAGATGTACGACTTCGCGCTGGACCCGTTCCAGATCGAGGCGTGCCAGGCCCTGGAGGCCGGGAAGGGCGTGCTGGTCGCGGCCCCGACCGGATCCGGCAAGACGATCGTGGGCGAGTTCGCCGTCCACCTGGCCCTGGAGCAGGGCCGCAAATGCTTTTACACCACGCCGATCAAGGCACTGTCGAACCAGAAGTACCAGGACCTGGTGCGGCGCTACGGCGCGGACAAGGTCGGCCTGCTGACCGGTGACAACAGCGTCAACTCCGAGGCACCGGTGGTCGTGATGACCACCGAGGTGCTGCGGAACATGCTGTACGCGGGCTCCCAGTCGCTGTCCGGCCTCGGCTATGTGGTGATGGACGAGGTGCACTACCTCTCCGACCGCTTCCGTGGCGCCGTCTGGGAAGAGGTGATCATCCACCTGCCGGAGTCCGTCACACTGATCTCGCTGTCCGCGACGGTCTCCAACGCGGAGGAGTTCGGCGCCTGGCTGGACACGGTGCGCGGTGACACGGAAGTGATCGTCTCCGAGCACCGCCCGGTGCCACTGTGGCAGCACGTGCTCGCCGGGCGCCGGATGTACGACCTCTTCGAGGAGCGCGAGGGCAAGGGCAAGGCCGGGCGCCGGGAGGTCAACCCGGACCTGGAGCGGCTGGCGCGGATGGAGAACAGCCGCCCGACGTTCGGCCGGGACAAGCGCCGCGGCCGCAACCAGCGGGAGGCGGACCGCGAGCGCGAGCGGCGCCAGCGCAGCCGGATCTGGACGCCCGGCCGTGCCGAGGTGATCGACCGGCTGGACAACGAGGGCCTGTTGCCGGCGATCACGTTCATCTTCAGCCGGGCCGGCTGCGAGTCCGCCGTGCAGCAGTGCCTGTATTCGGGGCTACGGCTGAACGACCAGGAAGGGCGGGCCGAGGTCCGCGCCATCGTGGAGGAGCGCACGGCCGGCATCCCGGACGAGGATCTGCACGTCCTCGGCTACTACGAATGGCTGGAGGGCCTGGAGCGGGGCATCGCCGCGCACCACGCCGGCATGCTGCCGACCTTCAAGGAGGTCGTGGAGGAGCTGTTCCTCAAGGGGCTGGTCAAGGCGGTCTTCGCGACGGAGACGCTGGCGCTGGGCATCAACATGCCGGCCCGTTCCGTCGTCCTGGAGAAGCTGGTCAAGTGGAACGGCGAGCAGCACGCCGACATCACCCCCGGCGAGTACACCCAGCTCACCGGCCGTGCCGGGCGCCGCGGTATCGACGTCGAGGGCCATGCGGTGGTGCTCTGGCAGCGCGGCATGGACCCGGGCGCCCTGGCGGGCCTGGCCGGGACGCGTACGTATCCGCTGCGCTCGTCCTTCAAGCCGTCGTACAACATGGCGGTCAACCTGGTCTCGCAGTTCGGGCGGCACCGTTCGCGGGAGCTGCTGGAGATGTCGTTCGCGCAGTTCCAGGCGGACAAGTCGGTGGTCGGCATCTCGCGGCAGGTGCAGAAGAACGAGGAGGGCCTGGACGGCTACAAGGAGTCCATGACCTGCCACCTCGGCGACTTCGAGGAGTACTCCCGGCTGCGCCGGGAGCTGAAGGACCGGGAGACGGAGCTGGCCAAGCAGGGCGCGGCGCAGCGCCGGGCCGCGGCCGCCGCGGCGCTGGAGAAGCTCCGGCCGGGCGACGTGATCCACGTGCCGACGGGCAAGTACGCGGGGCTGGCGCTGGTGCTGGATCCGGGCATGCCGTCGGGGCGGACCAACGGCCATCGCGGTCATGACACGTACGACGGCCCCCGGCCGCTGGTGCTGACCGCCGAGCGGCAGGTCAAGCGGCTGGCCTCGATGGACTTCCCGGTGCCGGTGGCGCCGCTGGAGCGGATGCGCATCCCGAAGTCCTTCAACGCGCGCAGCCCGCAGTCGCGCCGCGACCTGGCGTCCGCGCTGCGCACGAAGGCCGGTCACATCGTGCCGGACCGGCACCGCAAGCAGCGGTCGGCGGCGGTCGACGACCGGGAGATCGCGCGGCTGCGCACGGAGCTGCGGGCGCATCCCTGCCACGGCTGCGACGAGCGCGAGGACCACGCGCGGTGGGCCGAGCGGTACCACCGGCTGCTGCGGGACACCCGGCAGTTGGAGCGCCGCATCGAGGGCCGTACGAACACGATCGCGCGCACCTTCGACCGGATCTGCGGTCTGCTGACCGAGCTCGACTACCTGGAAGGTGACACGGTCACCGACGAGGGCCGACGGCTGGCGCGCCTCTACGGCGAGCTGGACCTGCTGGCGAGCGAGTGCCTGCGGGCCGGCGTCTGGACCGGGCTGGGCCCCGCCGAACTGGCCGCCTGCGCCTCGGCGCTGGTCTACGAGGCCCGGCAGGCGGACGACGCGATGGCGCCGAAGCTGCCGTCGGGCAAGGCGCAGGACGCGCTCGGCGAGATGGTGCGGATCTGGGGCCGGCTGGACGCCCTGGAGGAGGACCACAAGATCAACCAGGCGGAGGGCGTCGGCCAGCGCGAGCCGGACCTCGGCTTCGCCTGGGCGGCCTATCGGTGGGCATCCGGGTTCGGCCTGGACGAGGTGCTGCGCGAGGCGGAGATGCCCGCCGGTGACTTCGTGCGCTGGTGCAAGCAGCTCATCGACATCCTCGGCCAGCTCGCGGCGGCCGCGCCCCCGGAGGTGGCACGCAACGCCCGCAAGGCCGTGGACGCGGTGCTGCGGGGCGTGGTGGCGTACTCCTCGGTGGGGTGAGGGCGTAGCGCCGGGGCGGCACGGCCGTCGTCGCCCCGCCCGTCCCGGCGACGGCACCGGCGCCCGCGTGTCCGGCCGAAGGGCCGTTGCCGGGCGCGATGTTCACCGTAGGGCCCGGCGCGAACGCCTTCGGCGCGGAGGGCGCTCTGTGGCCATGGCGTCTCGACCGGACCGGACGAGGTGTCGTACTGCCGGACGAGGTGCCGGCCGCCCCCGGAGCATCGTGCTCGGGAGCGTGCCGCCCTGTGTGCCAGCGTGCGTGCGCGGTGCCCGCGCGGGTGCGAAGAGCCGTACGTCCGGGCGGGGCGCGTCCGTCTGCGGCCGGTGCGCCGGGCCCGTGCGGCGTGTCGCACGCGGTGCGTACACCCGTCCGACACGCCGTCTGTGTTTCCGTTCCGTGGTGGCCATGCAGCGACGACGTGGCGGAGCACTGCCGGGCCGGGTGGGCGCCCGGCAGCCGGGCGCTCTCAGTGACCCTCTTCCGCTCTGGGAATGCCAGGCCGTACGGGGCGGAGGCCACCGTTCCACAAGGAGGCGCGCCGCCTCGTCATCACCTGCACGGTCCAGGCCACGGTCGGCGGGGACGTGGGGCCCGAGCGCGGCGCTGTGGGTGCACCACCGGGTGTCGGCGGTGACGGCGTGTCGCAACCCCTTCGTCGACGGCGGCTTCGGCGTGGCGCGGGTGTCGGCGGAGCGGACCGGTCAGCACGGTCCGCCCGCGGCGCACGCCAACCTCTCGGCCGACGTCCGGCGGCGCACGCCAACCTCTCGGCCGACGCCCGCAGTTCGTCTACCCGTGCCACCCGGCCGCCGAACTCCCGCAGCGTGCGCGGCGGTCAGGAAGCGGTCAGGAAGCGGTCAGGAAGCGGTCGGGAGGCTGGTCTCCTGCTCGGCCTCGACCTGCTGGTTCCACACCTGCTTGGACGCCTGCCAGCCGTCCTCGTCGTGGCCGTTGCGCCAGTAGCCGGAGATCGACAGGGCCTCGCGCGGCACCTCCCGCTCGACCCGCAGCAACTTGCGCAGCTCCTTCACGAAGCCGGCCTCGCCGTGCACGAACGCGTGCACCCGGCCCGCCGGGAAGTCCAGCGCGCGGACTGCCTCGACCAGGCGCTCGCCGACCGGCGCGCCGCCGCGGTGCAGCCAGGTGATCCGCGCGCCGACCGGTGCTTCGAGCTTCTGCTCCTCCTCGGGCCCGGCGACCTCGATGAAGGCGTGCACGGGAACGTCCTCCGGCATCCGGGCCAGGGAGGCGGCGATGGCCGGCAGGGCGCTCTCGTCACCGGCGAGCAGGTGCCAGTCGGCGTCGGCGTCGGGGGCGTACGCGCCGCCGGGGCCGAGGAGGAGCGCCTCGTCACCCGGGCGGGCGTGTGCCGCCCACGGCCCCGCGAGGCCCGCATCGCCGTGCACCACGAAGTCGACGGCCAGCTCCCGGGCGTCCGGGTCCCAGGTGCGCACGGTGTACGTCCGCGTCTTGGGCCACTGGTGGCGGGGGAAGGAGGCGCGGATCTCCGCGATGTCCAGCGGCTGCGGGTAGGCCACGCCGGGAATCGGGAAGACCAGCTTGACGTAGTGGTCGGTGTACTCGCCCGCCGAGAACTCCGCCAGGCCGGCACCGCCCAGCACCACCCGCACCATGTGCGGCGTGAGCTGCTCGGTGCGCAGCACCTGCGCGTGAATGAGCTTGGGCTTCTTGCGGGCCGGACGCTCTGCTGCCACGACGATCTCCCCTGCCACGGTTTTATTAGGTATACCTAACCTAACAGTTCAGGGGCGTAGCGTCGCGAGGAGCCTCTGCAGGGAGCCGCCCAGGCCCCACTGCCCGGCGAGCGATTCCAGCCGTTCCGGGTCGGCCGGTTCGGCGGGCAGCGCGGCGTCGAACTCCGGCACCGGCGCATCGGTGGCCACCCGTACGACCTTCGGCGCGACCGCGACGTACGGACGGGACTCGGACAGCCGCTTGCGCTGTGAAGGGGTGAGCCCGGACGCCGGGTCGTCGACCGCGGCCATGATCCCCGCCAGGTCCCCGTACGCGGCCAGCAGTTTGGCGGCGGTCTTCTCGCCGATGCCCGGCACGCCGGGCAGGCCGTCGCTGGGGTCGCCGCGCAGCAGCGCCAGGTCGGCGTAACCCCGGCCGTCCACGCCGTACTTCTCGCGCAGCAGTGCCTCGTCGGTCATCTGGAGGGTGCCGACCCCCTTGAGCGGATACAGGATGCGGATGCCGCGCCCGTCGTCGGCGAGCTGGAACAGGTCGCGGTCGCCGGTGACGATGTCGACCGGCCCGGTGGCACGGGCGGTCAGGGTGCCGATGACGTCGTCCGCCTCGTACCCCGCGGCGCCCGCCCGGGCGATGCCGAGCGCGTCGAGCACCTCCTCGATCACCGGGACCTGCGGGGAGAGGGTGTCCGGAATCTCCTCGGCGTCCGGCTCCGGGGAGTCGGCCGGTGCCTCCTCGGCGACGCGGTGCGCCTTGTACGAGGGGATGAGGTCGACCCGCCACTGGGGCCGCCAGTCGAAGTCCATGCAGGCCACCAGGTCGTCGGGCTGGTGGTCCTGGACGAGCCGGGCGATGAAGTCCAGCAGCCCGCGCACCGCGTTGACCGGGGTGCCGTCCGGGGCCCGGACCGACTCCGGTACGCCGAAATAGGCCCGGAAGTAGAGGGAGGCGGTGTCGAGGAGCATCAGGCGTCGAGTCACACCCCGCATGATGCCGTACCCCCGTCGTGTCCCGGCGGCTTGCCCCGTGCGCTGCGCGGGGCGGCGGCGGGTGTGATGCGGGTGGCGGAAAGCGATCGGCTGTGAACTAGGTCACTAATGTGTTTGTCATTTTCGAAAGGGGGCAGGCGCGCGGCCGGAGCGGAGCCGGTGGATTTTCAACATTTCCACCGGTTAAGACGGGCCCGACCCGTGCCGCGCCACGACCTGCTCACGGGGGAGGCGGGCCGTTCTCAGCTAATTCGAGAGGTGTATGTGGCCAGGCTGCAAGCCGAGCACGTGTACAAAGTGTTCGGGAGACGACCCGAGGACGCCGTACGACGGCTCGAAGACGGTGCGAGCCGCGAGGAGCTGCGGGCCGACGGCACGACCGCCGCGGTGATCGACGCGTCGTTCTCCGTGGACGAGGGCCAGATCTTCGTCGTCATGGGTCTGTCCGGATCCGGTAAGTCCACCCTTCTGCGGACTCTCAACGGGCTGCTGGAGCCGACCGCCGGAAGCGTCCGGTTCGACGGTCAGGACCTGACCTCGCTCAGCGCCAGGGAACTGCGCAAGGTCCGCTCCGAGAAGATCTCCATGGTCTTCCAGCACTTCGCGCTCTTCCCGCACCGCAGTGTGCTGGAGAACGCCGCGTACGGGCTGGAGGTCCAGGGCGTACCGCGTGCCGAGCGCGACCGGCGCGCCACCGAGGCACTGCACCTCGCCGGCCTCAAGGGCTGGGAGAAGTCCTGGCCGGACGAGCTGTCCGGCGGCATGCAGCAGCGAGTGGGCCTGGCCCGCGCGCTGGCCACCGACGCCGACCTGCTGCTGATGGACGAGTCCTTCAGCGCGCTGGACCCGCTGATCCGCCGCGACATGCAGGACCAGCTCCTGGAGCTCCAGAAGACGCTGAAGAAGACCATCGTCTTCATCACCCACGACCTGAACGAGGCCATGCGCCTCGGCGACCGGATCGCCGTCATGCGCGACGGCCGCATCGTGCAGACCGGCAGCGCCGAGGACATCCTCCTCACCCCCGCCAACGACTACGTCGCGTCCTTCATCCAGGACGTCGACCGCTCCCGGGTGCTCACCGCCGGAGCCGTCATGGTCGGTGCCGACGAGGTGCTGGGCTCCACCGCGGAGGACGGCGCGGAGATCCGTACGGTCGCGGACTTCCTCGCCGCCGCGCCCGCCAGGGTCCACCGGGACACGCCGGTCGCCGAGCTGTTCGGCCCCTGCGCGGCCGGGAACGTACCGGTCGCCGTCGTCGACGCGGACGGCGAGCTGGTCGGCGCGGTGCCGATGCGGCGGCTGCTGGCCGCGCTCGGCGAGGGCGGACAGCAGGACGAACCCGCCGGGAAGGGCCCGCAGGCCCCGGCCGCCAAGGCCCCCGAGGGCGCCGCCCCCGCCGCCGGCCGGACCACCGGGTCCGACGGCAAGCCCACCGGGCGCGACGGCAAGGCCGCCGTCCAGCCCGACGGCATGACGGGCGGCAAGCCCGGGGGCAAGGTGACCGCCCGTGCCTAGGATCGACGTCGGCTCCTGGGCCAACACCTGTGTCGAATGGCTGCGCCACCACCTCACGTGGCTCTTCGACTTCGTCTCACGCGTCCTGACGGACATGTACAACGGCATCGAGGCGGTCCTCTCCGCCCCGCAGCCGTTCCTGCTGATGGGCATCTTCGCGGTGCTCGCCTGGTGGCTGCGCGGCCTGCCGGCCGCGGTGCTCACCTTCGCCGGGTTCGCGCTCATCGACTCGATCGAGCAGTGGGACGCCACCATGCAGTCCCTGGCGCTGGTGCTGGTGGCCTGCATCATCACCATCGTCGTGGCGGTTCCGCTCGGTATCTGGGCGGCCCGCAACCGCGTCGTCGGCGGCGCGCTGCGCCCGGTCCTGGACCTGATGCAGACGATGCCCGCGATGGTCTACCTGATCCCCGGCATCCTCTTCTTCGGCATCGGCGTGATGCCCGGCATGGTCGCGACCATCATCTTCTCGATGCCGCCCGCCGTCCGGATGACCGAGCTGGGCATCCGCCAGGTCGACGGTGAACTCGTCGAGGCGGCGGAGGCGTTCGGTACCCACCCGCGCCGCACCCTCTTCCGGGTGCAGCTCCCGCTGGCACTGCCCACCATCATGGCCGGCATCAACCAGGTCATCATGCTGGCGCTGTCCATGGTCGTCATCGCCGGCATGGTCGGCGCGGAGGGCCTGGGCTCGTCGGTCTACAACGCGGTCAGCTCCGTGAACGTGGCCCTCGGCTTCGAGGCGGGCCTCGCCGTCGTCATCCTCGCCATGTACCTGGACCGGATGACCGGCGCCCTCAACGAGCGGGTCTCACCGCTGGGCCGCCGCGCGCTGGCCAAGGCGCAGGCCGCGCTGGGCGGCGCGAAGTTCCTGTACTGGAAGCCCGCCACCTCCGTCGCGATGGTCGGCGTGGTCGTCCTCGCGCTGGTCGCGGGCGGTCTGAACGTCTTCGGCAAGGAAGGCGCGAAGAGCGACGGCGGCGGCCGGCCGATCACGCTCGGGTACGTCAACTGGGACGAGGGCAAGGCCACCACGTACCTGTGGAAGGAGATCCTCGAACAGCGCGGCTTCAAGCCGAAGGCGCAGGCGCTGGAAGCCGGCGCGCTGTTCACCGGGCAGGCGCGCGGCGACATCGACGTGCAGACCAACGCCTGGCTGCCCACCACGCACGCCGAGTACTACAAGAAGTACCGGGACAAGCTCGAAGACCTCGGTGCCTGGTACGACAAGACCTCGCTGGAGATCGCGGTCCCGTCGTACATGAAGGACGTCAAGTCCCTCGACGACCTCAAGGGGAAGGCGGGCGAGTTCGGCGGCAAGATCACCGGCATCGAGCCGGGCGCCGGCGAGATGAAGATCCTCAAGGACAAGGTCCTCAAGGACTACGGCCTTCAGGACGAGTACAAGGTCGCCGAGTCCAGCACCGCGTCCATGCTCACCGAGCTGGACCGCGCCTACGCGGCGAAGAAGCCGATCGCCGTCACGCTGTGGTCGCCGCACTGGGCGTACGACAAGTACGACCTGACCAAGCTGGCGGACCCCAAGGGCTCCTTCGGCTCCGGTGACAGCCTGCACCTGCTCGGCCGCAAGGGCTTCGCCCAGGACGAGCCCGAGGTCACCAAGTGGATGAAGAACTTCCACCTGGACGAGCAGCAGCTCACCAGCCTGGAGAACGAGGTCAAGGGCGCCGGCGAGGGCCACGAGCAGGACGGTGTGCGCACCTGGCTGAAGAAGAACCCGGGCCTGGTGGACAAGATCGCCCCGTCGGCGAACACCACGTACGCCAAGGGCAGGGACGCCGGCGCCGCGCCGAACATCGGCTACCCGGCGTGGGACGAGGGCATCGCCACCACGTACCTGTGGAAGAACGTCTTGGAGAAGCGGGGCTACCAGCCGAATATCCGCAACCTGGACGTCGGCCCGATGTGGACCGGACTGTCCAGCGGGCAGATCGACGTGGAGTTCGACGCCTGGCTTCCGGTCGCGCAGAAACAGTACTGGGACCAGTACAAGAACGATCTCGTCGACGTCGGCGCCTGGTACGACAAGACGTCACTGGAGATCGCCGTCCCGTCCTACGTCAAGGACGTCAAGACGCTGGACGACCTGCGCGAGCACCGGGACGAGTTCCAGGGCAAGATCATCGGCATCGAGCCGGGCACCGGTGAGATGAAGCGCCTGAAGGACACCGTCGCCCCCGCGTACGGCCTGGAGGACTTCCAGGTCACCGAGGCCGGCACCAGCTCCATGCTCGCCGAGCTGGACCGCGCCTACGCCAAGAAGGAGCCGATCGCGGTCGTGCTCTGGTCGCCGCACTGGGCGTACAGCAAGTACGACCTGACCAAGCTTGCGGACCCGAAGCACACCTGGGGCGACAACAACCAGATCAAGACGCTCGGCCACAAGAGCTTCCCGGAGAAGTTCCCGGAGTTCAACGGCTGGCTGAAGAACTGGAAGATGTCGCCCGAGGAGCTGGGCAGCCTGGAGAAGGAGATCCAGGACGCCGGCAAGGGCCACGAGAACGACGGCGTCGAGAAGTGGATCGACGCCCACCCGGGCATCGTCGACAAGATGGCGCCGGTCAAGTGAGGCGCTGAACGCGCCGCGCGCGCCCCGCCCCCGGCCGTACCACCGGGGGCGGGGCCGTTGTGCTTCGGGCCGGGCCCCGTCCGCGTACGGTGGGGCCATGACGACCGGTCGCCGCCGCACCCCGCGCGTGGTCTCCCTCGTGCCCTCGCTCACCGAGGCCGTGGCCGCCACCGCGCCCGAACTGCTCGTCGGTGCCACCGACTGGTGCAGCCACCCCGCCGATCTGGACGTGCCGCGGGTCGGCGGCACCAAGAACCCGGACACCGCCCGGATCGCCGCCCTCGCACCGGACCTCGTACTGGCCAACGAGGAGGAGAACCGGGCACCGGACCTCGGCGCGCTGCGCGCCGCCGGACTGGACGTCCTGGTCACCGAGGTCCGCGACCTGGACCAGGCGCTGCGCGAACTGGAACGGGTTCTGGTGCGCGGCTGCCGGCTGCCCCGGCCCGGCTGGCTGGACGACGCGGCGGACGCCTGGCGGGATCTGCGGGCCGGCGCGGTGGACGCGCGCGGTGCCGTGGTGCCCGTCTGGCGGCGGCCCTGGATGGTCCTGGGCCGGGACACCTTCGCGGGCGACCTGCTCGCCCGGCTGGGCGTGGTGAACCTGTACGCGGACCACCCCGAACGGTATCCGCGCGTCCCCGTCGGGGAGTTGACCGCGCGCGGCGCCGACCTGGTGGTGCTCCCGGACGAGCCGTACCGCTTCACGCCCGACGACGGCCCCGAGGCGTTCCCCGGGCTGCCCGCCGCGCTGGTCAGCGGGCGTCATCTCACCTGGTACGGGCCGTCGTTGGCGGAGGCGCCGGCGGTGCTCAGGGCCGCGCTGGAGCAGGCGCGCTGACCGGCTGCGCCGGCACCGTCGGAGCCGCGGGCCGGGCCGGCGGGACGAGGAGCTGACCGCGTGCCAGCCCCAGCGCGGTACGGGCGCCGGCCACCAGCCAGGCCGCCACCAGCACGGCGAACAGCCCCACCGCGAGCCAGGTGAAGGCCGTGAGCCCCGTGTGCCGCGCCAGGCCCGCCGCGCCCGTCACACACGTACCGACCGGGAAGGTGAACGCCCACCAGGTCATCGAGAACGTCATCCCGGCGCGGAAGGCGCGGACGACCAGCGCCGTCGCCAACGCCAGCCACAGCAGCGCGAAGCCCATGACCGGCACGCCGTACAGCAGCGCGAAGCCGCTCATCGCCTGCGCGTACCCGGCGCCGACCGTGCCGGGCGCGGCGTCGGCGAGGTTGTTGACCGCCGTCGCGGACTGGCCGAGCGGTCCCAGGACGAGGAAGAGCGTCGGGGTCAGGGCGAGCGGCAGCGGCCCGTGGTGGATCAGCCGGGCCAGGACCAGCGGCAGCACCAGCAGGGTGGCCAGCAGCGACATCCCGAACATCGCGTGACAGGCGAGCAGCATCGCCGCCCGCCACTGCCCGGCGGGCAGGTGCGGCACCAGGCCCGGGCCGAGCGCGGCCGAGACCATCGGCGCGACCAGCGGCAGGATCCACACCGGGGAGGCGGTCCCGGTCTCGATGCGGTGCCGGGCCACCATCAGGTACGGCACCGCCGCGGCCGCCGCGAGCCCGGTCGCCGTACCGGCGCACCACAGGACCGCGTCGGCGGCGACGGCGGTCCGTTCACCGAGCACGTCCGGGCCGACGGCGAGCGTCCCGCCACCGACCGCCAGCAGGGCCATCGCCAGACAGCCGTAGAACGGCGCCACCGCCGGGTCGAGCAGATGGCGCCGGGCCTGGTCGGTGTGGCGCAGCCAGTGCACGCTCCGGGCGGCGAGCAGGACCAGCAGCAGTACGGCGGAGAGCGCCCACACCACGACGTACGCGCCGCGCGGGCCGGGGAGGGGCGGCGACAGGGCCGCGCCGGCGTTGGCGACGATGGCGGTGCCCATGACGGCGGCGTACCAGTTGGGGCCGAGATGACGCAGGGCCGGCAGCGTGCCGGGGGAGCGGGCGGGAGTACGGGGGCCGGTGCGCGCGGAGGGGTGCGTCAGGGTTGCCATGCTTCCAGGGTCGGCCCGCGCACCCTCTCCCACCAGGGACCTCGCGTCTATGAGGGCATAAGGTGGGGTTATGACCAGTGTGAAGGAAGAGCAGCCGGGGACGGGGCCCGTGGTCCCGCTCTCGCACCGCGTACCGGACCTCGGCGCACTGGAACTGCTGCTCGCCGTCGCCCGGCTCGGCAGCCTCGGGCGGGCGGCCCGCGAACGGGGCATCAGCCAGCCCGCCGCCAGCAGCCGCATCCGCTCGATGGAACAGCAGCTCGGCGTCGCCCTCGTCGAACGCTCGCCGCGCGGCTCGCGCCTGACGGACGCGGGGGCGCTGGTCACGGACTGGGCGCGGCGGGTGGTGGAGGCCGCCGAGGCGTTCGACGCGGGCGCGCAGGCGCTGCGGGGGCGCCGGGACTCGCGGCTGCGGGTGGCCGCCAGCATGACCATCGCCGAGTACCTGCTGCCCGGCTGGCTCATCGCGCTGCGCGCGCAGCGCCCGGACACCGCGGTGTCCCTGCTGGCCGGGAACTCCGCCGCCGTCGCCGAGCGGCTCCTCGCGGGCGAGGCCGACCTCGGGTTCGTGGAAGGGCTGGACGTGCCCGCCGGGCTGGACGGCGCGGTCATCGGCCACGACCGGCTGATGGTGGTCGCCGCGCCCGCGCACCCGTGGGCCCGGCGCCGTACGGAGCTGACCGTCGCCGAACTGGCCGCCACCCCGCTGATCCTGCGCGAACGCGGCTCCGGCACCCGGCAGGTCCTGGACGCGGCGCTGGCCGGGCACGGCGGACTCGCGGCGCCCCTGCTGGAGCTGGCGTCCACGACGGCGGTCAAGGCCGCCGCGGTGAGCGGCGCCGGCCCGTCGGTGCTGAGCGAACTGGCCGTGGGGGAGGAGCTGGCGGCGCGACGGCTGGTCGAGATCCCCGTACACGCCACCCGCTTCGGCCGTGACCTGCGCGCCGTCTGGCCCTCCGGCCAACGCCCGGCGGGCCCGGCGCGCCACCTGCTGGGCCTGACCAGGGCCCGGCCGTGACACCGCAGTGCGCGCGGCAGCGGTCATCCAGGGGCGGCCATCCCCTCACGCACCGCCTGTCACTCCCTCACGCACCGCCCGCCGCCCGCATCAGGGCGTCCATCACGCGGGTGTCGTCCCCGGCCTCCGGATGCCACTGCACGGACAGCACGAAGTGGTCGGCGCCGGGCAGTTCCAGGGCCTCGACCGTGCCGTCCGCCGCGTGGGCGGAGGGGCGCAGGCCGCTGCCGAGCCGGTCCACGGCCTGGTGGTGGTAGGTCGGTACGGACACCGCCTCGGGCAGGATCGCGCCGAGCAGGGTGCCCGGCTCCGGCTTGACCTCGTGCCGGTCGAAGACGCCGGCCGGGCCCGCGTGGCCGTCGAGGTGCTGGACGAGGGTGCCGCCGAGGGCGACGTTCAGCAGTTGCATGCCCCGGCAGACGCCGAGCAGGGGGACCCGCGCGTCCAGGGCCGCGTCGATCAGCGCCAGCTCCCAGGTGTCCCGGTCGCGCGCCGGGGGGCCGGTGCGCGGCTCGGGGTCGGCTCCGTAGCGTACGGGTTCGACGTCCGGGCCGCCCGCGATCACCAGGCCGTCCAGCCGGGAGACGGCCGCGGCCGCGGTGCCCGGGTCGCCGGGCGGCAGCAGCGCGGCGAGGCCGCCGCAGCGCTGGACGAGACGGTGGTAGCCGGCCGGGAGCAGGGCGGCGGGCAGGGCCCAGACGCCCCAGCGGGCGTCGTCGGCGACGTAGGTGGTGACACCGATGAGGGGTGGTGAGGGGGACACGGGGCCTCCGAAGGGTGCGCGTGGGGCGTCGGGTCAGTCGCGTTCCAGCTCGGCCTCGGCCGCCGCGAGCGCCGCGAACTCCTCCTCGGGGGCCGCCGCGACCAGCCGGTGCCGGGAGTAGAGGGCGAAGTACGCCAGGGCGACGCCGTAGAAGCCGAGGGCCATGAGGGCGGCCTGCTGGTCGACGAGGAAGGTCGCCACCAGCGCGGCGCAGGCCAGGACGAAGGCGGTGGACGAGGTGAGGATGCCGCCGGGGGTGCGGTACGGGCGGGGCAGCCGCGGCTCGCGGCGGCGCAGCACGATGTGCGAGAGCGACATCAGGGCGTAGGAGATGGTGGCCCCGAAGACGGCGATGTTGAGCATCCGGGCGCCGTCGCCGGTCGCGGCGGCCAGCGCGAAGCCCAGCGCGCCGGGCACCAGCAGCGCCAGGTAGGGGGCCTTGCGGCGGCTGGTGAGGGACAGGAAGCGGGGCA
Source organism: Streptomyces sp. NPDC018045 (assembly GCF_044327445.1). Taxonomy (NCBI): domain Bacteria; kingdom Bacillati; phylum Actinomycetota; class Actinomycetes; order Kitasatosporales; family Streptomycetaceae; genus Streptomyces; species Streptomyces sp. NPDC018045. Next base: position 360,192 of record NZ_JBIRFL010000004.1, on the reverse strand, counting down.
GGTAGCCGGCCCGGGAGAGCGCGAAGAGCTGCCGCGACCCGGCGAAGATCAGGGAGAAGAAGGAGGCCACCAGGCCCGCCAGGCCCGCGTAGTTGACGATGCGGGAGACGGTGGTGGGCGTACCGTGCGGCTGGAGCGCCCGCACCAGCGGGTCGCCCGCCGACTGGATGGCCGCGGAGCCCCGGGCGCCGGTCGCGGCGACGAAGGTGACCAGCGCGAGCAGCAGCAGGATGCCCATCGCGGCGGCCATCGCCTTCGGCAGCGTACGGACCGGGTCCCTGGTCTCCTCGGCGGCCAGTGGTACGCCCTCGACGCCGAGGAAGAACCACATGGCGAACGGGAACGCGGCCCAGATGCCGAGGATCCCGAAAGGGAGCCAGGAGTTGGCGCCGAAGGCGCCGGCGTCGACGGGGATGTCGTCCAGGGCGCTGACGTGGAAGTCGCTGAGCGCGCCGCACGCGAAGACGACGATGGCGGCGACCGCGACGGCGGTGACGGCCAGGCTGAAGCGCAGCGCCTCACCCACGCCCCACAGGTGGATGCCGATGAAGACGACGAAGCAGGCCAGGTGGACGGGCCAACTGGAGGTCAGGCCGAACAGGCCGAGCGATTCGACGTAGTCGCCGATGAAGATGGAGATCGCGGCGGGCGCGAGCACGTACTCGATGAGGATGGCCGTGCCGGTCAGGAAGCCGCCCCAGGTGCCCAGCGCGCGCCGCGCGAAGCCGTAGCCGCCGCCCGCCGTCGGCAGGATGGAGGCCAGTTCGGCCAGCGCGAAGACCAGGCAGGTGTACATGGTGCCCATCAGGACCGCGGCGATGGCCAGGCCGCCGAAGCCGCCCTGCGCCAGGCCGTTGTTCCAGCCGGAGAAGTCCCCGGAGACGACGTAGGCGACACCCAGCCCGGTGAGCAGGACCGGGCCCGCGCTGCCGCGCCGCAGGGTGCGCTTCCGGAGGTAGGCGTCCTGCGGTGCCGGGTCGCCGGCCGCGGTGGCGGGGTGCGGTGCGGTACGGGGGTCCGTGCTGTCGGCCATGAGCCGCTCCTGCCTCGCCGAGGGGGTGCGTGAGGGGGAAGTACGCCAAAGGTATAGCCGTACACCTTTGCTTCACGGTGCGGCCGAGCGCAAGGCCCCTGCGTAAAAGACTGGTTACGACGACGGCCCCGTCAAGAACCCCCGCAGCAGCGCCGCCGTGCCTGCACAGTGCTCGCGCATCACTTCCCGCGCCCCGTCCGCGTCCCCCTCCAGCACGGCCTCGACCAGGGCGGTGTGCTGCGCCTGGGAGTGCTCCAGATTGCGTACCAGCAGCGGGATGCAGTCCAGCAGCTCGTTCACGTCCGCCCGCACCGCGGCGTACCGGGCCGCCAGTGACGGCGAACCGGCCAGCTCGGCCAGCGTCAGGTGCAGCAGCGTGTCGCGCCGCCGGTAGTCCGCCAGCGGCGCGTCGTGGGTGGCCGCCAGCGCCTCCCGCAGCCGCCGCGCCCGCACGCCGTCCAGACCGTGCGCGGCGCACAGTCCGGCGGCGCCCACCTCCAGCACCTCCCGGAACCGCAGCGTGTCCTCGACGTCCACCTTCTCGACGCGGCGCCGCAGCTCGTCCTCGCCCGCGGTCTCCCGGCGCGGCCGGACGAACGTACCGCCGTAACGGCCGCGCCGGCTCTCCACCAGGCCTTCGTCCTGGAGGACCTTGAGCACCTCGCGCAGCGTCACCCGGCTGATCCGGAGCCGTTGCGCCAACTCCCGCTCCGCGGGCAGGCGGCCGCCGCCGGGCACCAGGCCCAGCCGGACGATCTGGAGTATCTGCTCCAGCGCCTCCTCGAAGCCGTTGCCCGCCCGCACGGGACGCAGCACCGGCGCCAGCCGGTCCGCCGGGCGCCCGCCCGGGCCGTGTGCCGCGCCGTTGCCCGCACCATCCACCGGAACCCCTTCCCAACCAATGGTTCGCAGGCCTACCTTATGACCTCCGGACGCAGCGACAGGAGGCCCCACCGTGGCAGACCGCACGCCCCCGCTCTCCGTCGAGGAGCTGAGACGGCTCGTCGACACCGGGGAGATCGACACGGTCGTCCTGGCCTTCACCGACATGCAGGGCAGACTGACCGGCAAGCGGTTCGCCGCCCGTCACTTCCTCGACGAGGTGCTGGAGCACGGCACCGAGGGCTGCAACTACCTCCTGGCCGTGGACGTCGACGTCAACACCGTGCAGGGCTACGCGATGTCCTCCTGGGAGCGCGGCTACGGCGACTTCGCCATGCACGGCGACGCCGCCACCCTGCGCCGCACCCCGTGGCACCCCGGCACCGCCCTGCTCACCGCCGACCTCGCCTGGCACGACGGCTCGCCGGTCGTCGCCTCCCCGCGGCAGATCCTGCGCCGCCAGCTCGACCGGCTCGCCGAGCGCGGCTGGAGCGCCTACGCGGGCACCGAGCTGGAGTTCATCGTCTTCCGGGACACCTACGAGGACGCCTGGAGCCGCGGCTACCGCGGCATGACCCCCGCCAACCAGTACAACACCGACTACTCCGTCCTCGGCACCGGACGCGTCGAGCCCCTGCTGCGCCGCATCCGCAACGAGATGGGTGCCGCCGGGATGACCGTGGAGTCCGCCAAGGGCGAGTGCAACCTCGGCCAGCACGAGATCGCCTTCCGCTACGACGAGGCGCTGACCACCTGCGACCAGCACTCCGTCTACAAGACCGGCGCCAAGGAGATCGCCGCCCAGGAGGGCATGGCGCTCACCTTCATGGCCAAGTACGACGAGCGCGAGGGCAACTCCTGCCACATCCACCTCTCGCTGCGCGACGAGGCCGGGCAGCCCGTCCTGGCCGACGACTCCGGCCCGTACGGCATGTCGCGCGTCATGCGGCACTTTCTGGCCGGACAGCTCGCCGCGCTCCGCGACTTCACGCTCTTCTACGCCCCCAACATCAACTCCTACAAGCGCTTTCGCCCCGGCTCCTTCGCCCCCACCGCCGTCGCCTGGGGCCCGGACAACCGCACCTGCGCCCTGCGCGTCATCGGCCACGGCCCCGGCCACCGCCTGGAGAACCGCCTGCCCGGCGGCGACGTGAACCCGTATCTCGCGGTCGCCGCCATGGTCGCCGCGGGCCTGTACGGCATCGAGCACGAGCTGGAGCTGCCCGAGGCGTGTACCGGCAACGCCTACACCGGCGGCGCCGACCACGTGCCCGCCACCCTGCGCGAGGCCGCCGCCCTGTGGGAGGCCAGCCCCATCGCCCGCGCGGCCTTCGGCGACGAGGTCGTCGAGCACTACCTCCACATGGCCCGCGTCGAACAGGACGCGTACGACGCCGCCGTCACGGACTGGGAGCGCTTCCGCTCCTTCGAGCGCATGTAAGGAAAGCTGCGACGTGTTGCAAGAGCTGCGCATCATCAACCCGGCGACCGAGGAACTGGTACAGGTCGTCCCCGTCACGACCCCCGCGGAGGTGGACGCCGCGGTCCGGCGGGCCGCCGCGGCGCAGGAGAAGTGGGCCGCGCTGCCGCCCGGCGACCGCGCCCGCGTGCTGCGGCGGTTCGCCACGGTCGTCGGCCGGGACACCGAGTCGCTGGCCCGGCTGGAGCTGACCGAGACCGGCCACCCCATGGGCAACGCCCGGTGGGAGGCGAACAACGTCGTCGACCTGCTGAACTACGCCGCCGGGGGAGTGGAGCGGCTGACCGGCTCCCAGATCCCGGTCGCCGGCGGCCTGAACATCACCGTCCAGGAGCCGCTCGGCGTCGTCGCCGTCATCGCGCCGTGGAACTTCCCGATGCCGACCGCCGCCTGGGGCATGGCTCCCGCGCTCGCGGCCGGCAACGCCGTCCTCCTCAAGCCCGCCGAGACCACCCCGCTCACCGCGCTGCGGCTGGCCGAGCACGCGCGGGAGGCGGGCGTGCCCGAGGGCCTGTTCCAGGTCCTGCCGGGCGAGGGCGCGGTGACCGGCGACGCCCTCGTCGAACACCCCGGCGTCGCCAAAATCGTCTTCACCGGCTCCACCGCCACCGGCCGGCACATCGCCGCCAAGTGCGCCGCGCGGACCAAGCGGCTCACCCTCGAACTCGGCGGCAAGAGTCCCAACATCGTCTTCGCCGACGCCGACATCGAGCGGGCGGCGGCCGCGGCGCCCGGCTCCTTCCTCGACGTCACCGGCCAGGACTGCTGCGCCCGCAGCCGCATCCTCGTGCAGCGCTCGGTCCACGACCGCTTCATGGAGCTGCTGGAGCCCGCCGTGAAGTCCTTCGTCGCGGGCGACCCCACCGACCCGGCGACGCAGATGGGCCCGCTGATCTCGGCCGCCCAGCTCGCCCGCGTACGGTCCTACGTCCCCGAGGACGCCCCGGCGGCCATCCGCGGCGAGGTGCCCCAGGGCAAGGGCTTCTGGTACCCGGCGACCGTCCTGGAGGGCAGGCCGGACGACCGCACCGCCGTCGAGGAGATCTTCGGCCCGGTCGCCGTCGTCCTCCCCTTCGAGGACGAGGCCGACGCGATCCGGCTCGCCAACGCCACCGACTACGGCCTGTCCGGCTCCATCTGGACCCGCGACGTGGGCCGCGCGCTGCGGGTGTCCGGCGCGGTCGCGGCCGGCAACCTCTCCGTCAACTCGCACAGCAGCGTCCGCTACTGGACCCCGTTCGGCGGCTACAAGCAGTCCGGCCTCGGCCGGGAGCTGGGCCCCGGCGCGCTCGCCGCCTTCACCGAGACCAAGAACATCTTCATCAGCACCGAGGAGCAGCAGTGACCGACCAGACCACCGCGGCCACCGAAGGCGGCGCGACCCCCGTGTGCCGCCGGCTCGTCGGCCGCACCGCCGTCATCACCGGCGCCGGCAGCGGCATCGGCCTGGCCACCGCCCGCCGCCTGGCCTCCGAAGGCGCGAACGTGGTCTGCGCCGACATCGACGAGACGGCCGGAAAGGCCGCCGCCGAGGCGGTCGGCGGCACCTTCGTCCAGGTCGACGTGACCGACTCCGACCAGGTCGAGGCGCTGTTCAAGACCGCGTACGACACGTACGGCTCGGTGGACGTGGCGTTCAACAACGCCGGCATCTCGCCCGCCGACGACGACTCGATCCTCACCACCGGGCTGGACGCCTGGAAGCGCGTCCAGGAGGTCAACCTCACCTCCGTCTACCTGTGCTGCAAGCACGCGCTGCCCTACATGCAGCGCCAGGGCAGGGGCTCCATCATCAACACCGCGTCCTTCGTGGCCGTCATGGGGGCCGCCACCTCGCAGATCAGCTACACCGCGTCCAAGGGCGGCGTGCTGTCGATGTCCCGCGAGCTGGGCGTGCAGTTCGCCCGCGAGGGCATCCGGGTGAACGCGCTGTGCCCGGGGCCGGTGAACACGCCGCTGCTGAAGGAACTGTTCGCCAAGGACCCGGAGCGGGCCGCGCGCCGCCTGGTGCACGTCCCCGTCGGCCGGTTCGCCGAGCCGGAGGAGATCGCGGCCGCGGTCGCCTTCCTCGCCAGCGACGACGCGTCCTTCGTGAACGCCGCGGAGTTCCTGGTGGACGGCGGAATCGCAGGGGCGTACGTCACACCCGTATAGGCCGCGGGCTGCTTCGCGGATACAGTCCGAAGATCACCACCGGGACCGGCGCCCCGGCGCGCCGGTCCCGGTGGCATCGCTGCCCGCAGGAACGTCACTGCCGACCTTCCGCCCCTAGCACCGGAGAACCATGCGCACCAGACACGCCCTCGCCCTGGGGCTCGCCGCCGCCGCGACCGTCACCACTCTCGCGGCCACCGGGCCCGCGGTCGCCGCGACGCCCGCGCACCCCGCGAAGGCCCCGGAGCGTACGAGCTGCCCGCAGCTCTCCAAGAACATCAAGTGGTACGGGAACAACCGCGCCAAGATCCAGCGCATGATCGACGAGCGCGGCATCTGCTCGCACCCGGAGCCCGGCCCCGGAGGCCGCCCCGTCGCCGCCTTCGACTGGGACAACACCGTCGTCAAGAACGACATCTCCGACGCCACCCTCGCCTGGGCCCTGCGGCACGACAAGATCCTGCGGCCCAAGAGCTGGCGGGCCACCAGCCCCTGGATGACCACGACCGCCGACCGCGCCCTGACCAAGGCGTGCGGCACCGCCGTACCCGTCGGCCGCCCGCTGCGCACCTCGAAGAACACCGCCTGCGCCGACGAGATCATGGAGATCCGCGGCAAGGCCCGCACCATGAACGGCAAGGCCGCCTTCGCGGGCGAGTGGAACCACCGCCGCACCAAGCCCGAGTACGCCTGGATCCCGCAGCTCTTCGCCGGCCTGACCCCGGCCCAGGTCACCTCGTACGCCAAGCAGGCCCGCGCCGAGAACCTCGCCGCGCCCATCGGCACCAAGCAGACCGTCGGCACCCACGAGCTGGCCGGCTACATCCGCTACTACGACCAGCAGAAGGACCTGATCCGCACCCTCAAGGCGGCCGGCTTCCGGGTCTACATCGTCTCCGCGTCCTCGGAGACCATCGCCGAGGCGTGGTCCGGCGGCGTCGGCGTCGACCGCGCGCACACCATCGGCGTGCGCAGCCTCACCGAGGGCGGCAGGTTCACCACCGGCATCCGTGGCTGCGGCGACGTCAAGGACGGCCACGGTGAGGTGCTGCCGTACATGGACGGCAAGCGCTGCCTGATCAACCAGGAGATCTTCAAGATCAAGGGCGCCGAGGCGTGGCGGTTCCAGGACCCCGCGCACCGCATCGCGCTCGGCGGCGGCGACGCCAACACCGACGTCACCTTCGTCAACGACGCCACCGGCATTCACCTGGCCATCAACCGCAACCAGCCGGAACTGATGTGCCGCGGCTACGACAACGCCGACGGCCGCTGGGTGGTCAACCCCATGTTCATCGAGCCGCTGCCCCGCAAGTCCGGCACGTACCCCTGCGCGACCACGGGCTACACCAACACCGACGGCGGCCCCGGCCCCGTCCGCCGGCCCGACGGCACGGTCGTCCCCGACCAGCGGGACCGCCTCCACGCCTGACCCGGACCGAGGGCCGCGCCTACAGGAAGGTGCGGCCCTCCCCGCGGTACGTCGGCACCGTCTCCACCACCCGGTCCCCCTCGACCAGGTGCAGGGCCGCGAACCGCTCGCACAGCTCACCGGCCTTCGCGTGCCGGAACCACACCTTGTCGCCGAGCCGCAGCCCGTCCGCGGCCGGCCCCAGCAGCGGCGTCTGCACCTCCCCGGCCTCCTCCCGCGGGTCGTAGCGCAGCCCCCCGGGCAGATACGGCACCGGCGAACGGTCCCGCCCCGCCACCCCGGACGCCGGATATCCCCCGCCCAGCACCGTCACCACCCCCGCACCCGGCCGCCGCACCACCGGCTGCGCGAACACCGCCGCCGGACGGCCCGTGAACGAACGGTAGTTGTCGAACAGCCGCGGGACGTACAGTCCCGACCCCGCCGCCACCTCCGTCACCGCCGCCTCCGCGACCGTGTACTGCACACTGCCCGTACCGCCGCCGTTGACGAACTCCAGGTCCGGCGCCTCGGCCCGCACCGCGCGCACCACCTCCCAGCGCCGCCGCGCGAGATCCCGGCGCGCCGCCGCCTGCATCGCCCGCACGGCCCGCGAGCGCACCGGACGCCCGGCGACCGCGTCGCCCACACCGGCCACATGCCCCTCGTACGCCATCAGGCCCACCACCCGGAACCCCGGACGGCGCGTCACCAGACGGGCGAGCGCGGCCACCTGCTCCGGCCGGCTCAGCGGCGACCGCCGCGCACCGATCCGCGCCCGGCCGCCCAGCGGCCGGAAGGCGGTGTCCCACTCCAGACACACCCGGACCTCCGCGCCGCCTCCCGCGGGCCGGGCGGCGTCGATCAGCTCCAACTGCGCCACGTCATCGACCAGCACGGTCACCGCTGCCGCCGGCTTCGGGTCGGCGGTCAGCTCCGCGAAACCCGCCCGGTCCGCCGACGGATACGCCAGCAGCACGTCGTCGAAGCCCGACCGGGCCAGCCACAGCGACTCGGCCAGCGTGAAGCTCATGATCCCCGCGAAGCCGTCCCGCGCCAGCGCCCGCTCCAGCAGGGCGCGGCAGCGCACCGACTTGCTCGCTACCCGCACCGGCTTGCCCTGCGCCCGCCGCACCAGATCGGCCGCGTTCGCGTCGAAGGCGGCGAGGTCCACGACGGCCAGCGGCGCGTCGAGATGGGCGGTGGCCCGGTCGAGGCGGGCCCTGTCACCAACTGCGTCGCACGAGTACCGGGACATGGCCGCAGCCTGCCAGAACGGACTACGGGTGGGTAGGGGGAGAGAACACGACAGACCGGGCACCGACGCCCGGGCACGGGGGACGAGTTGGAGCACCGGCGGCGCCAGCCCGTAGAGTGGCGGACGCCGCAACCAGCAGGTCAGCGGTGTGATGTCCGGATACGAACCATCCTGCCCCGATTGCTGGCCGGGCCGGGGAACACAGGCGCGAGGGGGAGCGCGGGTGAGCACCGAAGCCGACTTCGCCGACGCGCATCGGCTTCCCCGCACCCCGCCCCGGGCCACGCCGGCGCCCCCCGCCGAGGATCCGCGGACCGCCGTCCCGCGCCCCGCACCGCCGGAACGGCCCGCCACCACCGGCCCCGGCCCGATGCCGCCCGCCGCCCCCACCGCCGCGACGCCGCCCCGGCCCGCCGGCCCGGCGGCGCCGCCCGCCGCGGCAGCCGGCCCGCCCCCGGACCACATCCCGCCGCGCCCCGCCCAGGCCCCGGCCCCGCCTCGTGCGGGCGCCGTGCCGATTCCTGCTCCGGTCCTGCCCCCTGCGGGCGCCGCGCCCGTATCCGACCAGGTTCCGGCGTGCACGGACGTCCCGCCGCGCCCCGCCCAGGCTCCGGTCCCGCCCCCTGCGGGCGCCGTGCCCGTGTCCGTCCCCCCGCAGGCCCCGGCGGACCGTTCCGCCGCCCCCCGCGACGCCGCCGCAGCCCCCCGCGACACCGCCGCCTTCCACCTCGCCAACAGCGAGGCGTTCTGGAACGCCCCCGGCGGCGCAGAGGCGCGCCCGCAGGTCCCGGCCGCTCCGCCGCGCCCCGCCCAGCCACGGGCCGAGAGCGCGCCGCCCCCCACCGGGCACCCGCTTTCCGGCCCGCCCGTGCCACCGGCCCCCACGGCCCCGCCGTACGCCGCCAAGACCTCCCGGCGCACCGCGCTCGCGGCCGCCGGACTCGTGCTCGGCCTCGGCCTCGTCGTGGGCGCGACCACCGGCACCTGGCTCGCCGACGACCCGGACGGCAGCCCCGCCGCCGAAGCGGTCTTCGCGCACGGCCGCGAGGCCTGGCACAGCGCTCCCGTCGACACGCTCTTCCCCCGCACCCTGAACGGCCTGAGCACCGGCCCCGGCGGCGCCGACCGCACCTGGGTCCGCGCCGCCGTCGCCCCCGACAGCGGCTGCGCGGGCGCGTTCGACCCGCTGCTGGCCAAGGCGCTCGCGCCGGTGGGCTGCGGCCGCCTCGTGCGCGCCACCTACGTCGACGCCACCCACACCAACCTCGTCACCGTCGGCGCCGTCTCCACCAAGGCCGACCGCACCGCGATGAAGGACCTGCGCCGGCGCTTCGCCACGGAGCTCCTGGACACCCGTACGGACCTGATGCCCCGCCCGTACGCGGCCAAGGGCACCCCCGCGGCGGGCTTCGGACCGGAACAGCGCGCGAGCTGGACCCTCCGCGTCCTCGACGACCTGCCCGTCGTCGTCTACGCCGTCTCCGGCTTCGCCGACGGCCGCACCGTCGACGCCCCGCAGCCCGCCGCCGAGGCCACCCGTAAGGGCGCCACCACCGCCCCCGCCGAAGCCGGGCTGGGCCACGACGCCAAGGCCGTCACCGAGCGGATCGAGCAGACCTTCCGCAAGCAGGCCACCCGGGCCACCACGGAGTCGCCATGACCAGGCCGCTGCTGCGCGCCGCGGGCGTCGCGCTGTCCGCCGCCGCGCTGACGGTGCTGCCCGCCCTGCCCGCCCACGCCGACGGCATACGCGCCCAGGAATGGGCCCTGAACGCCCTGCACGCCGAGCGGGCCTGGGAGACCACCAAGGGTGACGGCATCACCGTCGCCGTCCTGGACACCGGCGTCGACGCGGACCACCCGGACCTCCAGGGCCAGGTCCTGCCCGCCAACGACCTGGTCGGCTTCGGGGCGCGTCCCGGCGACAGCTCCTGGGCCGAGCACGGCACCGCCATGTCCGGCATCATCGCGGGCCACGGTCACGGCGCCGACCGGGAGGACGGCGTCATCGGCGTCGCCCCCGAAGCCAAGATCCTGCCGGTCCGCGTGATCCTGGAGGACAGCGACCCGCAGCGGCAGCGGGCCCGCGCCGAACGGGCCGGCGCGCTCGCCGACGGCATCCGCTGGGCCACCGACCACGGCGCCGACGTGATCAACCTGTCCCTCGGCGACGACAGCCGCTCCGCGCACCCCGAACCCCGCGAGGACGCCGCCATCCAGTACGCCCTGAGCAAGGGCGTCCCCGTCATCGCCTCGGCCGGCAACGGCGGCAAGGACGGCGACCACGTCTCCTACCCCGCCGCCTACCCCGGCGTGATCGCGGTGGCCGCCGTCGACCAGTGGGGCTCCCGCGCCGCCTTCTCCACCCGCCGCTGGTACGCCACGGTCTGCGCGCCCGGCGTCGGCGTCGTCATCGCCAACCCGGACCGCAAGTACTACGAGGGCTGGGGCACCAGCGCCGCGTCCGCCTTCGTCTCCGGCGCGGTGGCGCTCATCCGCGCCGCGCACCCGGACCTCAGCCCCGCCCAGATCAAGAAGCTGCTCACCGACACCGCCCAGAACGCCCCGGAAGGCGGCCGCAACGACGAGCTGGGCGCCGGCATGGTCGACCCGGCCGCGGCCATCGAAAAGGGCGACGCCCTCAAGCCGGCCCCGCAGCGGCCCGAAGCGGCCGCCTACGCCAAGCGGTACTTCGGCCCCGGCCCGACCGCCGGCACGGCCACCGCCGACACCGCGTGGCTCCCCTGGACCGCCACGCTCGCCGGCCTGACCCTCATCACCACCTCGGCCATCCTCTGGCGCAAACGCCACCCCTGACCGAACCGGTCCCGGCCCCCATGCCGCCGCACCGGGCCACCCACCGCCCGCACCACGAACTTCTTCATCCCCCTCCCACGGAAGGGGGCGGGCCGGAGCGGCCTGCCGCGCAGGCCCGTCCCCGAACCCGACCGCCCCGCGCAGCGGCCCCCACCCGCCGCAGGCACGATGGCGCCGCACCCGGGTACGGCCCGGACCGACGATCCGGCGGGGCCGCAGGCGCCGCGCAGCCGCACCTGGGAACGGCCCGGCCCCGACAATGCAGCGGGGCCCGCCGCAGGCGCCTCGCCGCCGCACCCGGCCACGCAGCCAGCACCGACACTCCGGCCGGGCCCCTCGCAGGCGCATCCCGGCACCCGAAAGCGACCGGTGCCGACCGGCCCGCTCCCCGGGCCCGAAGGGCCCACCGCTAGGCTCAGGAGCGTGCTCAAGAACATCCCCACCTCGGAATTCTCCGACGACGACGGCACCGCCGACCCGGAACTGTCGGCCGCCCTGGCGGCCTACGCCGCCCGCCGCGAGGCCGGGGCCCGTCTCCTGCCGCTGCTGAGCCGGGCACGGCTCCTCGTTCCGGTCGTCGCCGTGCTCGGCGAGGTGGAGACCGGCCCGGACGGTCTGAAGCGGGAGAAGACCAGCGACATGGCGGTGCCGACGTTGCAGGCCCCCGACGGCCGTCGCGCGCTGCCCGCCTTCACGTCCCTGGAGACGCTGCACCGCTGGCGACCGGACGCCCGCCCGGTGGCCGTGCCGATGCGGCAGGCCCTGCTCGCCGCCGCGCACGAGAAGGCGGACACGATCGTCATCGACCTGGCGGGCCCGGCGACGTACCAGCTCACCGGCGCCGCGCTGCGCGCCCTCGCGGAGGGCCGGGAGAGCGGCGACCCGCGCGACGACCCGGCCGTCACCGACGCGCTGCGCGCCCTGCTGACCGCCGAGCCGGACGTCCTGACCGCCCGGCTGGACCCCTCGGCGGAGGCCGACGCGACCCTGGCCCTCGGGCTCGCCCCGGAGGCCGCGCCCGCCGCCGTCGCGCGGCGCCTGGCCGAGGCGCTGGCCGCCGACGAGACCCTGCGCTCCCGGCTCGTACGTGGCCTCGACCTGGCCCTGCTGCCGCCGGGCGGGGACACCGCGGGCGCCTTCTTCACCCGCTGACGGCTCCGGCCCGGGGCCACCGGCCCCGCCGATCCGACGCCCGCGACCGGCCGCCGCCCCCTGGGCCCGCGACCGGCCCCGCCCCTCGGCCCGTAAACGGGCCACCCCCGCGCGCGCCACCACGCGCCCGCCCCCGTCAACAGGCGGATCCCCGTGACGGGCCTCACAATGCGAAGGAGAGAGCAAGATCCGCACGAGGAGGCCCCATGGAGACGACAACGGAGACCCGCACGGTCGTATCCGAGTTCCTCGGGACGCTGCTCCTGGTGTTCTTCGCCGTCGGCTCCGCGGTGCTGGCCGGCGAGTACATCGGAACCTTCGGCATCGCCCTGGCATTCGGCTTCACCCTGTTGGCCCTGGCGTACGCGATCGGCCCGATCTCGGGCAGTCACGTCAACCCCGCGGTGACCCTCGGCATGTTGCTGGCCCGCCGCATCACCCCCCGTACGGCGATCGAGTACTGGATCGCCCAGCTCCTGGGCGGCATCATCGGCGCGGCGCTGCTGTTGCTGGTCGCCAAACAGGTGCCGGGGCTGAAGACCGACGAGGCCTTCGGGTCCAACGGGTGGGGCGACCGCTCGGCCGTGCACATCAACCTCGGCGGCGCCTTCGTGGCCGAGATCGTGCTGACGTTCCTGCTGGTGTTCGTGGTGCTCGCCGTCACGCACCGGGTGGCGGTGGTCGGCTTCGACGGCCTGCCGATCGGCCTGGCGCTGGCGACCGTGCATCTGATCGGCATCCCGCTGACCGGTACGTCGGTGAACCCGGCCCGCAGCATCGGCCCGGCCCTGTTCGCGGGTGGCGGCGCGCTGTCACAACTGTGGCTGTTCATCGTGGCGCCGCTGATCGGCGGTGCGCTGGCCGCGCTGGTCCACCAGGTCACCCACCCGCCGAACGAACCCACGCTGGTCGCGGACGAGCGCTCCGCCGCGTGACGGCGCCGCCCGGCCCCTGGTACACCCGGCCCTGCGTACAGAGGGGGCCGCTCCCGGCACACCAGCCGGGAGCGGCCCCTCGCGCGCGCCGTGGGCGCACCCGCCCGGCCGGCCACGGTCACCGTGGTCCGCCGGGCGGGGTACGGGCTACCCGTACACCGGCCCCGTGAACTTCTCCCCGGGCCCCTGCCCCGGCTCGTCCGGCACCAGCGACGCCTCGCGGAAGGCGAGCTGGAGGGACTTCAGCCCGTCCCGCAGCGGCGCGGCGTGGTACGAGCCGATCTCGGTCGCGCTGGCCGTGACCAGCCCGGCCAGCGCCTGGATGAGCTTGCGCGCCTCGTCCAGGTCCTTGTGCTGGGCGCCTTCCTCGGCGAGCCCGAGGTTGACCGCCGCCGAGGACATCAGGTGCACGGCGACCGTGGTGATCACCTCGACCGCCGGTACGTCCGCGATGTCGCGGGTCATGGCGTCGAAGTCCGGGTTCGCGGGGGCGGCGGGGGCGGCCGGGTCCGCCGGTCCGGGCTGCTGCGGGGTCTGGTCACTCATGGTTGCGTGCTTCACTTCCTGCTCAGGGGTCGGCTCAACCTTATGGCCGCCCCGCCCACGGGTGGGGCCCGCCCCTCGGCTCGTGTACTCTGGGAGTCCGACCGGTCGAGTACTCATGTACCCGACCCACAAGTGGAGGCTCCGATCTCCCACCCGAACCGACCTCACGGTCGGCGGGTCAACGGTCTGGCTGCGCCCCGCGATGACATCGCGGCGGTGCTCCCGATCCATTGAGGAGCCCCGCCTGTGTCCCGTCCGGGGCGTTTTTCGTGTTCCGGCGCGGTTGGTCACATCGAAACAGACGTTACGCGGCAGTCCGCCAGGCCGTCGCGTGGTGCTACCGAGGAGGATCCATCAGCGCCGAGCCCCGCATCAACGACCGGATTCGCGTCCCTGAGGTGCGACTCGTCGGTCCCAGTGGCGAGCAGGTCGGCATTGTGCCGCTTGCCAAGGCCCTGGAGCTTGCGCAGGAGTACGACCTCGACCTGGTCGAGGTGGCGGCGAACGCCCGTCCGCCGGTCTGCAAGCTCATGGACTACGGAAAGTTCAAGTACGAGTCGGCCATGAAGGCCCGTGAGGCGCGCAAGAACCAGGCGCACACGGTCATCAAGGAGATGAAGCTCCGGCCGAAGATCGACCCGCACGACTACGACACCAAAAAGGGTCACGTCGTCCGGTTCCTCAAGCAGGGTGACAAGGTCAAGATCACGATCATGTTCCGTGGTCGCGAGCAGTCCCGCCCCGAGCTGGGCTTCCGACTGCTCCAGCGGCTCGCGGAGGACGTCCAGGACCTCGGGTTCATCGAGTCGAACCCCAAGCAGGACGGCCGAAACATGATCATGGTCCTCGGTCCGCACAAGAAGAAGACCGAGGCGATGGCCGAGGCCCGCGAGGCGCAGGCCGCCCGCAAGGCGGAGCGCCAGGGTCCTGCCCCGGAGCAGGACGTCGAGGAGCCCGCCGAGGCGTGATCCAGGGCGCGAGCCCCGGATTGCGCCGGGGGTCGCCCCGGACAGCAACCGATACATCTGACGCCCCCGGGCGCCGGTCCCCGGACCGGTGGGGGCGCCATCCAAGAGGAGAGAACGGCGCATGCCGAAGAACAAGACGCACAGCGGTGCCAGCAAGCGCTTCAAGATCACCGGCTCCGGCAAGGTGATGCGGGAGCGCGCCGGCAAGCGCCACCTGCTCGAGCACAAGTCGTCCCGCGTGACGCGTCGCCTCACTGGCAACGCCGAGATGGCCCCGGGCGACGCCGCGAAGATCAAGAAGCTTCTCGGCAAGTAAGTCCTGCCCGCCCGCCGTACGGCGCGGCACAGGACCTGGACCGGGACCCAATCGATTCGGGCCGTGTGACGACAACCACGGCCCCGCTACAAGGAGTTAACAAGTGGCACGCGTCAAGCGGGCAGTCAACGCCCACAAGAAGCGCCGGGCGATCCTCGAGCAGGCCAGCGGCTACCGCGGCCAGCGTTCCCGCCTCTACCGCAAGGCGAAGGAGCAGGTCACCCACTCCCTCGTCTACAACTACAACGACCGCAAGAAGCGCAAGGGCGACTTCCGGCAGCTCTGGATCCAGCGCATCAACGCCGCTGCCCGCGCCAACGGCATGACGTACAACCGCCTCATCCAGGGTCTGAAGGCCGCCAACATCGAGGTGGACCGCAAGATGCTGGCCGAGCTCGCGGTCAACGACTCCAACGCGTTCGCCGCGCTGGTCGAGGTGGCCCAGAAGGCGCTGCCGAGCGACGTCAACGCCCCGAAGGCCGCCTGAACCACGGCCTGAGGCACGTTTGTCACGGACCCGCAGGCCCCGGCCTGCGGGTCCGTCGCTCTTCCGCACGCCCCACCCATCCGAAGAAGTGAGCCGCCGCCCATGGGCACCCCCGAGTTGATCTCCCCGCGTTCCGCACGCGTCGCCGCCGCCCGGCGGCTGGCCCGCCGCAACTTCCGCGGCAAGGAGCGCCGGTTCATCGCCGAGGGCCCGCAGGCCGTACGCGAAGCCGTCGAGCACCGCTCCGGCGGCGAGCGCACGCTCGTCGAGCTGTTCGCCACCCCGGAGGCCGCCGAGCGGCACGCGGACATCGTCGCCGCGGTACGGGCTGCCGACGTGCCGGTCCGCCTCACCGACGACGCGACCATCGCCGAACTCTCCCAGACGGTCACCCCGCAGGGCCTGATCGGCGTCTGCCGGTTCCTGGACTCGCCCTTCGAGGAGATCCTGGCCGCCCGGCCGAAGCTGGTCGCGGTGCTCGCCAACGTCCGCGACCCCGGCAACGCCGGTACGGTGCTGCGCTGCGCGGACGCCGCGGGTGCCGACGCGGTCGTGCTGACCGACGCCTCCGTGGACCTGTACAACCCCAAGTCGGTACGCGCCTCGGTCGGTTCGCTCTTCCACCTCCCGGTGGCCGTGGGCGTACCGGTCGACCAGGTCGTCGGCGGGCTGCGGGAGGCCGGCGTACGCATCGTGGCGGCCGACGGCGCGGGCGCCGACGACCTCGACGCCGAGCTGGACGCGGGCACCATGAGCGGCCCGACGGCCTGGGTGTTCGGCAACGAGGCGTGGGGCCTGCCGGAGGAGACCCGCGCCCTGGCGGACGCCGTGGTGCGCGTCCCCATCCACGGCAAGGCCGAGAGCCTCAACCTGGCCACCGCCGCCGCCGTCTGCCTCTACGCCTCGGCCCGCGCCCAGCGCACCACCGGAGGGTGCCGCTCCGGCTCCCGCGGCTAGTAGGGTTGCGTGCCCGGGGGACCGGGAAGGGGGTTGCGGGGATGAGTACGAGGGCAACCGGTACGACTGTCGCCGCCGACACCTGTCCGGACGCCGGTTCCGCGCGCGGCCCGATGGCCCCCGGCCTCCTCGGGGCCGGGCTCGAACCGGACGATCTGCCCGACGGTCTGGTCGTCGCCGACGAGACGGGCCGGGTCGTCTGCTTCAACGCCGCCGCGGCCCGGATCACCGCCATCGACCCGCACGACGCGCTGGGCCGCCCGCTGGAGAAGGCGCTGCCGCTCCAGGACATCGAGGGCCGCCGCTGGTGGCAGCTCACCGACCCGTACGGGGGCCTGGCGATCCGCAGCGGCCAGCCGGAGCGCAACCTGCTGCTCGGCGGCCGCGAGGTACTGGTCTCCGCGCGGTACGTACGCAGCCACCCC
This sequence comes from Streptomyces sp. NPDC018045, assembly GCF_044327445.1. Taxonomy (NCBI): domain Bacteria; kingdom Bacillati; phylum Actinomycetota; class Actinomycetes; order Kitasatosporales; family Streptomycetaceae; genus Streptomyces; species Streptomyces sp. NPDC018045. The sequence goes on along the minus strand of NZ_JBIRFL010000004.1, from coordinate 343,371 downwards.
ACCGGCCCCGTCCGGCGGCTGGTCGTCGCGCTGCGCGGCACGGAGGCCCGGCGCCGCACCGAGCTGAGCCACGCCGAGCTGATCGCCACCGTCGCCCACGAGCTGCGCTCGCCGCTCACCTCGGTGAAGGGCTTCACCGCCACCCTGCTGCAGAAGTGGGAGCGCTTCACCGACGACCAGAAGCGCCTGATGCTGGAGACCGTGGACGCGGACGCCAACCGCGTCACCCGGCTCATCGCCGAGCTGCTGGACATCTCCCGCATCGACTCGGGCCGCCTGGAGGTGCGCCGCCAGCGGGTGGACATGGTCTCCGCCGTCCGTCGGCACGTCCAGGCGCAGACCACGGCGGGGCAGCTCCCCGACCGCTTCCTGATCAGGATGGTCGGGCCGCTGCCCGATCTGTGGGCGGACCCGGACAAGGTCGACCAGGTGCTGGGCAACCTGCTGGAAAACGCGGTGCGCCACGGTGAGGGAACCGTCACCATCGAGGTGGGGCCGGCACCGGGCGGCTTTGGAGCGGAAGGGACGAGCGTCACCGTGAGCGACGAGGGCCCCGGTATCCCCGAGGAGTCGATGAGCCGCGTCTTCACCCGCTTCTGGCGGGGCAGCAAGCGCGGCGGCACCGGCCTGGGCCTCTACATCGTCAAGGGCATCGTCGAGGCCCACGGCGGCACGATCACGGTCGGCCGCGCGCCCGCCGGCGGCGCCCTGTTCCGATTTACCCTGCCCGTCGGGGCCCCGGCCTTCATGGCCTGAGCGGCGTCCGGCGGGCCCACCCCCGCCGGGGCTCGGATGAGGCGCGGCCGCCCTGCCCCGTAGACTGCACCTTTGGCACCTTTGGCACTGCACACGTCGGGGGCAAGCCGCGCGCCAAGCCCATCGGAAGCACGGGAAGAGATGTCCGCACCCAATAAGTCGTACGACCCTGTCGAGGTCGAGGCCCTGAAACCGGAAGAGATCGCCCGCATGCGGGACGAGGCGCTCGCCGCCATCGCCGCCGCCGGTGACCTCCAGGAGCTGCACGAGGTGAAGGTCGCGCAGACCGGCGGCACCTCGCCGCTGGCGCTGGCCAACCGCGAGATCGGCGCGCTGCCGCCGCAGGCCAAGGCCGAGGCCGGCAAGCGCGTCGGCCAGGCCCGCGGCCAGGTCGGCCAGGCGCTCAAGAAGCGCCAGGAGGAGCTGGAGGCGGAGCGCGACGCCCGGGTGCTGGTCGAGGAGGCGGTGGACGTCACGCTGCCGTACGACCGCGGCCGGCCGGGCGCCCGGCACCCGCTCACCACCCTGTCCGAGCGGATCGAGGACGTCTTCGTGGCCATGGGCTACGAGGTCGCCGAGGGCCCCGAGGTCGAGTCGGAGTGGCTGAACTTCGACGCCCTGAACCTCTCGCCGGACCACCCGGCCCGCACGACCCACGACACGTTCTTCGTCGAGAACACCGCGACGGGGACCGACCAGACCGGTGTGGTGCTGCGCACCCACACCTCGCCCGTGCAGATCCGGTCGATGCTCGACCGGGAGCCGCCGCTCTATGTGGTCTGCCCCGGCCGCGTCTACCGCACCGACGAGCTGGACGCCACTCACACCCCGGTGTTCTCGCAGGTCGAGCTGCTCGCCATCGATGAGGGCCTGACCATGGCGGACCTCAAGGGCACCCTGGACCACATGGTCGTGGCGCTCTTCGGCGAGGGGATGCAGACCCGGCTGCGGCCGAACTACTTCCCGTTCACCGAGCCGTCCGCCGAGATGGACATGGTGTGCTACGTCTGCCGCGGGGCCTCCGTCGGCGACCCGGAGCGCCCGTGCCGCACCTGCTCCAGCGAGGGCTGGATCGAGCTGGGCGGCTGCGGCATGGTCAACCCGCGGGTGCTGGTGGCCTGCGGCGTCGACCCGGAGAAGTACAGCGGATTCGCCTTCGGGTTCGGCATCGAACGGATGCTGATGTTCCGCCACAACGTCGAGGACATGCGAGACATGGTCGAGGGTGACGTCCGGTTCACCCGGCCTTTCGGGATGGAGATCTGATGCGGGTCCCGCTTTCTTGGCTGCGGGAATACGTCGACCTGCCGGCCGGTGAGTCCGGCCGTGACGTACAGGCCAAACTCGTCGCCACCGGTCTTGAGGTCGAGACCGTCGAGCAGCTCGGCGCCGGCCTCAAGGGCCCCTTGGTCGTCGGCAAGGTCCTGACCATCGAGGAGCTGGAGGGCTTCAAGAAGCCGATCCGCTTCTGCACGGTCGACGTCGGCCAGGCCAACGGTACCGGCGAGCCGCAGGAGATCGTCTGCGGCGCCCGTAACTTCGCGGTCGGCGACAAGGTCGTCGTGGTGCTCCCCGGCGCCACCCTGCCCGGCGACTTCAAGATCGCCGCACGCAAGACGTACGGCAAGGTCTCGCACGGCATGATCTGCTCGGGCGACGAGCTGGGCATGGGTGATGACGGGAGCGGCGGCATCATCGTGCTGCCGCCGGAGTACGAGCCCGGCACCGACGCCATCGAGCTGCTCCAGCTCGTCGACGAGGTCCTGGACATCGCCGTCACCGCCAACCGCGGTGACTGCCTGTCCCTGCGCGGCATCGCCCGCGAGGCCGCCATCGCCTACGGCCTGCCGCTGCGAGACCCCGCGCTGCTGGACGTGCCGCCGCCGAACTCCTACGGCTACCCGGTCAAGGTCGCCGACCCGATGGGCTGCGACCGCTTCACGGCCCGTACGGTCGTCGGCCTCGACCCGGAGGCGCGCTCCCCGATCTGGCTCCAGCGCCGTCTGCAGAAGGCCGGCATGCGCCCGATCTCGCTCGCCGTGGACGTCACCAACTACGTGATGCTGGAGCTCGGCCAGCCGCTGCACGCCTACGACCGCACCCGCGTGGACGGCACCATCGGCGTGCGCCGCGCGGAGCCCGGCGAGAAGCTGACGACCCTGGACGGCGTCGAGCGCGTCCTGGACGCCGGCGACCTCGTCATCACCGACAACCGCGGCCCCATCGGCCTCGCGGGCGTCATGGGCGGCGCCAACACCGAGATCGCCGACGCGTCCCCCACTGCTTCAGGCGTGGGAGGTGCCCCCATCGACCCGGAGACCGGCGTGGTCAACGGCACCACCGAGGTCGTGATCGAGGCCGCGCACTTCGACGCGGTCTCCATCGCCCGTACGGCCCGCCGTCACCGGCTGACCTCCGAGGCGTCCAAGCGCTTCGAGCGCGGCGTGGACCCGCAGGCCGCGTCCGCCGCGGCGCAGCGCACCGTCGACCTGCTGGTGCTGCTCGCGGGCGGCACCGCCGAGGCCGGCGTCACCGAGGTCGTCTCGCCGAGCGGGCCGCGCACGATCACCGTGCGCGCGGACCACCCGGACCGCGTCGCGGGCGTCGCGTACGGCCGCGAGACCGTCGTCCGCCGTCTTCAGCAGGTGGGCTGCGATGTGTACGGCCAGGACGAGCTGGTCGTGACGGTGCCGTCCTGGCGGCCCGACCTGACCGACCCGAACGACCTGGCCGAAGAGGTCATCCGCCTGGAGGGCTACGAGAACCTGCCCGCCACGCTGCCGAAGCCGCCCGCCGGGCGGGGCCTGACCGAGCGTCAGCGGCTGCACCGCCGGGTCGGCCGCGCGCTGGCCGGCGCCGGTTACGTCGAGGCGCTGAACTACCCGTTCATCGGCGAGGCGGTGCTCGATCAGCTCGGCATCGAGGACGACGACCCCCGCCGCCGGACCGTGCGGCTGGTCAACCCGCTCTCGGATCAGGAGCCGCTGCTCCGTACGACGCTGATCCCGGGCCTGCTCACCGCGCTGCGCCGCAACGACGGCCGCGGCTCGCACGACCTCGCGCTCTTCGAGACCGGCCTGGTCTTCCGGCCGACCGGCGACGAGAAGCCGTCCGTGCGGCTGCCCGTCGACCGCCGCCCGAGCGACGAGGAGATCGCCGCGCTCGACGCCGCGCTGCCCGAGCAGCCGCGCCGGGTCGCGGTGGTGTTCGCCGGCGCCCGCGAGCAGGACGGCTGGTGGGGCAAGGGCCGCCCGGCCACCTGGGCGGACGCCGTCGAGGCGGGCCGCACCGTGGCACGCGAGGCGGGTGTGGAGCTGATCGTGCGCCAGGACCAGCACGCGCCGTTCCACCCGGGCCGCTGCGCGGCGCTGCTGGCCGTGATCGACGGCGAGGAGGTGCTCGTCGGCAACGCCGGTGAGCTGCACCCGCGCGTCACCAAGGCGCTCGGCCTGCCGGAGCGCACCGGCGCGATGGAGATCGACCTGGACCGCCTGGAGCGGGCCGGCCAGGGTGTCGTCCAGGCACCGCGCATCTCCACCTTCCCGGTGGCCACCCAGGACGTCGCGCTGATCGTGGACGCGTCGGTCCCGGCGGCGGACGTGGCGGCGGCGCTGCGCTCCGGCGCGGGCGACCTCCTCGAATCGCTGCGGCTGTTCGACGTGTTCACCGGCGAGCAGGTGGGCGAGGGCAAGAAGTCCCTGGCCTACGCGCTGCGCTTCCGGGCGCCCGACCGCACGCTGACCGCCGACGAGGCCTCCGCCGCCCGTGACACGGCGGTCGCGGCCGCGGTCGAGAAGACGGGCGCGGTGCTGCGCGGCGCGTGATCCACGCGCCGTCGGCCGCCGTACGCCATGGGTGACCCAGCGGGGCCCGGTGATGAACCTCGGTTCGTCGCCGGGCCCCGGTGCGTTCTCCCGCCTTCACCCGTTCGAGTGAGATCAGAGCGCAAAGTGTCCGCTTGACCACACGCGGTCGCAAGAATCGTCATCGGACGATGCGGCGTGCTCAGACAGAGGGTCTGCCGCGGGGCAAGGAAGCCGGGCCGACCGCCTCGATGGTTGCTGGGGGAGCATCGGCATGATCCGAACCTGGGCGCGGCGGGGCGGAGCGCGCCGACCGCGGGCCGTGCGAGCCCGACGCGCCTTCTTCTTGGTACTGCCCGGTCTGTGGGTGCTCGCCGTGGTGATCTGGGAGCTGTTCAGCACCGCGGACGGTCAGTTCCTCCAGCTCCTCGCCGCGGCCCCCGCCATAGCCTGCGCCGGCACCGGCCGGCGGCAGTGTGTGGTGCTCGGCGGCCTGTGCGCGTTGCTCGCGCTGCTGCCGGTGGGCCCGGGTGTCCACGCCCTCACCCGCGTCGGCACGTGCTGTGCCGTCCTGGTCGTCGTCGCCGCCAGTTACCTCACCGCGGGCCGGCGGCTGCGCCTGCTGCGGGAGCTGGAGCGTACGAGGGAAGTGGCCACCGCCGCGCAGCGGGTGCTGCTGCGCCCGCCGCCCGCGCGGGTGGACGGCATCGTGGTCGCCGCCGACCATCTCGCGGCGGACGAGGCGGCGACGGTCGGCGGTGATCTGTACGACGTCGTGGCGACGCGGCACGGCGTACGGGTCGTCATCGGCGATGTGCGCGGCCACGGCCTCGGCGCCATGGGCACGGTCGCCGCCGTCCTCGGCAGCTTCCGTGAGGCGGTCCACGACGAGCCGGAGCTGGGCGGGGTGCTCCGCAAGCTGGAGCGCGCCCTGCATCGGCACCTGCGGGAGCGGGCGCGCGCGGAGCACCCGTCGGCGGGCGGCGGGGAGCCGGAGAGCCCGCTGTCCGAGGAGTTCGTGACGCTGCTGCTGGTGGAGATCGACCGGGACGGTGCCGTACGGACCCTCAACTGCGGGCACCCCTGGCCGTACCGCCTCAGCCGCAGCGGCGCGCTGCCGGACGCGCCCGGTGAACCGATGCCGCCGCTCGGCCTCTTCCCGCTGCCCGCCGAACTGCCGGTGACGGACTGCCCGCCGCTGCTGCCCGGCCAGGCCATCTTCCTGCACACGGACGGGGCGACGGACGCGCGGGACGCCGACGGGACGTTCTTCCCGCTGCCGCGGGCGCTCGACGACAGTGTCCGGTCGGTCCGGGACTGCCGCCCCTCCGCGGTCGTGGAAGGTGTACGGGCCGCGCTGCTGCGGCACTCCGGCGGACGGCTGTCCGACGACGTGGCGCTGCTGGTGCTGTGCAACGACCGCCTGCGGGTACCCGCCCAGGCGGACGCGGCGGCCCTGGCGCGCGGGCGTGTCCGGGCGGGCCGGGCGGAGTGAAGGAGGGCGCGGCCGGTTCACACCCCGTGTGAAGGCCGCTTCATTACGCTGATCTCAAGGGGTTGTTGAGTCGACAAGTCTACGAGTGGCCGTCCCGGCCGGGGGCGGGACGGCCCCGTCAGGAGGGCACCATGGAGCCCAACAGCCTGCTCGACGCGATTCTCGACGAGGCAGGCATCTCGCACGCCGGGCTGGCGCTCCACGTCAACCAGCTCGGCCGGCAGCGCGGACTCGCGCTGCGCTACGAACACACGGCCGTGGCCCGGTGGTTGAAGGGGCAGCGGCCACGGGGCCAGGTACCCGACCTGATCTGTGAAGTCCTCAGCGAGCGGCTGCACCGGGCCGTGGGGCTCGACGACATCGGACTGAGCCGGCCGGGAGTGCGCCGCGCCCCGGACACGCCGCTCTCCGGATTCGTGGAACGGGCCACCGCCCTGTGGCGCTCCGACGAGCAGCAGCGCCCCCACGTGCTGTCCGCCCCCGCCCTCACCGGTACCTCGGCGGTCATCCCGGTCTGGGAGTGGGAGAACCCGCCCGAGGACTCCGACGTGTCCCGGGACGGCCTGACCAGGGTCTCCATGGCGGACATCGAAATGCTCCGCGCGGCGCGTACGCACTACGAGCAGATGTACCGGAAGGCGGGTGGTATCGCGACGAGAACGCGGATCGTGGGATTCCTCAACACCGAGGCGGCGCCGCTGCTGCGGGGCAGTTACACCGATGCGACGGGACGTCAGCTCCACCGGGCCACCGGTGGACTGGTGGCCGTCGCGGGAATCTGTGCGTACGACTCGGACGCCCTCGGGCTGGCGCAGCGCTACTTCCATCAGGCGCTGCGGCTGGCCAAGGCGAGCGGGGACCGGGGGCTCGGCGCGTATGTCATCGCGCTGCTGGTCAACCAGTCCCTGTTCGTACGGGAGTACCGTCAGGCGGTCGCCTTCGCGGAGGCGGCTCTGCGGGCGGCGGGGCCGCAGATCACCCCGGCGCTCGCGGCCGATCTCTACGCGATGCAGGCCAAGGCGTACGCACGCCTGGGGGACGGGGCGAGCGCGCTCTCCTGCATCCGGCGTGCGGAGGCGGCGGCCGAGCGCATACGCCCTGGTCAGGAACCCGACGAAACGGATTACGTCCAGCCGGGCCTGGTGAACGTCCAAGTGGCGGAGGCGCTGTTGAGCCTGGGGGACCTGCGGGCCGCCCGGGCCCACGCGGACGCCGCCGTCGACACCCCCGCGCACGACCGGGGCCGGGTCCACCGGCTGGCCATGCTCACCCATATCGAGCTGCGCCAAGGGGACGCGGACCAGGCTGTGGCCAACGCCGCGCAGATGACCGAACAGGCGCGGGGAATGGAGTCGCAGCGGTTACGGGACCGGCTGCGGGCGGTGCGCGAGCACCTGGCCGAAACCGGAGGTTCCGCCACCGACGAAGCTGCCGATCTGATCGACGAGGCGCTGCGCGTTCCACTGTGAAGCCGGCCCATGTCACCTTGCCAGCCCAACGGCGGAAGGTGGCACATACGTGCGATGGAAGAATCTCAGTGAGCAGACCGTGTACGAGAACCGCTGGTTCCGGGTCAACCTCGCCGATGTCGAACTCCCCGACGGCCGCCACCTGGATCACTTCCTGATCCGGTTGCGGCCCGTCGCCGTGGCCACAGTGGTCAACGAGGCCAACGAGGTGCTGCTGCTGTGGCGGCACCGCTTCATCACCGACACCTGGGGATGGGAGCTTGCCGCGGGGGTGGTCGAGGACGGCGAGGACATCGCCGCCGCGGCCGCCCGGGAGATGGAGGAGGAGACCGGGTGGCGCCCCGGCCCCCTCGAACACCTCCTCTCCGTGGAGCCGTCCAACGGCCTCACGGACGCCCGGCACCACATCTTCTGGTCCGACCAAGGCGCGTACGTGGGCCATCCCGAGGACGACTTCGAGTCCGACAAACGGGAGTGGGTCCCCCTGAAACTGGTACCTGACATGATCGCGAGAGGGGAGGTGCCGGCCGCCAACATGGCGGCCGCACTGCTGCTGCTGCATCACATCCGGCTGGGGTGACCCGGGCCGCGGCGCGTGGGGTGCGCCGCTGACCCGCCGGCCTCAGTGCCCCATCGCCTGCCATACGGCGATCGCCAGCGCCGCGAGCCCCGTGAGTGCGGCGATGGAGGGCAGCGGCCAGCGGCCGTGCTCCAACCGCGTGACGCGGGCCTGCAAGTCGCCCGCGTCACGCTCGTTCTGTTCGGAGCGCTGTGCGAGCAGCGCCAGTTGGCCGTCGACACGTGCCGTCCGCACATCGAGGCAGCGTCTCAACTCCGCCATGTCGGTGGCAACCAGGTCGGGTTCGGGGTGGGCGGTCACGGTCCGCTCCTCTTTCCTCTCTCGGGCGGGACTTCGTTGTCCATACGCGCAGCAGTCAACTACCTCGGCACGGACGGCGGGAGCGTGTGCGGAACGAATATGCGGGTCTGCCGCGCACACCCCGTGTGAAGTCACCCGCCGTGACGGCCCGTGCGGGAGCGCCGACTTCACACGGGGTGTGCGCCCCGCACCCGAAGCGGGTGGGTTCACACGCTGCCGACCATGGCCGCGAACACCGAGGCTGTTCATCAACGGGGGCCGCTGCCGGTGGACGGGCGCCCATCGGCCGGTTGTCCGCCCGCCGTCTTTCCCCCGAGCGGCGGGCGGACCATGAACGGGGGACGTCGCTCAAGGGGCGGGACGGCGGGCGGATTCGCACGTCAGCCGCACCGGGCCGTCCGGCCCGGTGCGCGGGGCGCAGGACGGCGCGCGGGCCGCTTCCCCAGCCGGGAAGCGGCCCGCGCGCCGTGTGCCGTCCGCGCTGAGCGGTCTTGGTGCGGGGCGCGTCCGGGTCAGAAGCCGATGTGCCAGCTCAAGGTGTGGTCCATGGCTTTGAAGGCCGCCAGGACGACGAGGTCGGCGAGGCCGAGGCCGAGTCCGAGGCCGGCGAGGAGTGATCGGCGGGTCCGGCGGGCCAGTGCCACGGAGGCCAGTACCACGGCGCAGGGGCCCAGCAGGAGGTTGAACACCAGCAACCCGGTCATGCCCATGATGAAGGAGGCGGCGGCTTCGTCGCCGCCCCGGTGCCCGCCCGCCGTCCGCCCGGTCATCGCCGGGATCCCTTCGTCCGGTGTTCCCTGACGAAGAAGGCGAGCAGGACCGTACCGACCGCGGCGCCGGCCGCCACCGCGACGGGCACGGAGAGATGGGCGACGGTGCCGATCAGGATGCCGGAGAACAGGATGAACAGGTCGAGCAGGAGCATACGCGCGTCCTTTCCCGGGAGGGCCGGGTGGTTCCGGTGCGGTCAGCGGGGGGTGGCCGAGGAGCCGGTGCGCTCGCCCATGAGCGTGTCGCTGATGTCCTCCAGGCCACGGTGCTTCGTCTCGGGGGCGAGCCGGACGAGGGCGAGGGCCGCGGCGAGCAGGGGCACCGCCCCGATCAGCGCCGTCGAGGCGAGGGAGGGCACGGTCGCGGCGGCGACCGTGAGCGCGAGGATCAGCACGCCTCCGATCTTCGTCATCCCGGCGGCCAGCCCCGCGCCGCGTGAGCGCACCACCGTCGGGTAGACCTCCGCCGCGTAACCCATGACGGCGGCGGCCACCGAGCTGATCCCGGACAGCGGGACGACCAGCAGCAGCGACAGCAGCCACTGGCGGTGGGCCAGCGCGTCACCGGCGATGACGAATCCGAACAGCGTCATGCCCGTGAGGGCGCTGAGCGCGATGAGCGTCCAACGGCTGCCGAGCTTTCCGTACATCCAGGCGGTCAGGACGGTGAGGGGCAGGCCGAGGAGCGCCGCGTTGCGCACCACATACGCCGAGTTGACGTTCGAGAAGCCCATCTGCTCCAGGTTGGTGGGCACCCATTGCTGGAACCCGTAGGTCGTCAGGCCGGCCCCGATGCCGAGCAGGGTTATCGCCAGCGTCGGCCCGACGAGACCACGGCGCAGCAGGGTGCGGAAACCGGGCGGGGAATCCGCGGCGGACGCGGCGGCGGTGCGCGGCGCGTTCTTCTTCTCCCGGACCACCGCGGCCCCGTACCGGGCCATCACCGCCTCCGCCTCCTTCTGCCGGCCCCGTGCCAGGAGGAACCGCGGCGACTCGGGGATCCACCGGTTCAGCGCGAGGAACACCAGGCCGGTGGGGAGACCTATCAGCCACAGAATCCGCCAGCCGAACGTCGGTGTGAGCTCCGCGGCGAGCCAACTGGTGATGACGTACGCCCCGGCGATGTCGCCTCCGACCAGGACCATCAGCCAACCGCGGTGCCGGGCCGGAATGGTCTCGGCCAGCAGGGTGAAGGTGATCGGCAGCATGCCGCCGGCCCCCATCCCCATCACCAGGCACATGACGATGTTCCAGGTGAAGCTGGGCATGGTGCCGCATATGGAGGTCGTCACGAACAGCATTCCGGCGAACAGGATCGAGGCCCGGCGTCCGATGCGGTCGCCGAGCCAGCCCCACATCCACGACCCCAGCACCGTTCCGGTGATTCCGGAGAGCGGCAGCCAGGCGACGCTGATGCCGCCGTCGGGATGCGTGGGGGAGCGCAGCCCGTACTCCTCTGCGGCGCCGGAGGCGACGAACGCCAGCGACGTGGGCTTCATGACGTCGATGGTCACCGCGACCGCCATGACGATCAGCAGCAGGACGTGGGGGGCGCGGATCGGCGCATCGTCCAGGGCGCGGACGCGGATGCCGGCGGCGGCCTCCTGGACCTGTCGGCCGCGGCGGGGGAGCAGTCCGTAGAGCGTCACGACCAGGCCGGCACCGATCAGCGCCATCCCGAGGATCATCGCGGGGTCGGGGCGCATCCCGGCGAGGTGGTAGTGCATGTGCCGGGCGCCGAAGTACATCGGCAGGTGGAGGACGACGCCCGCGGTGCAGGTCGCGGTGCCGAGCCAGAAGGCGACCGGGCGCTGGAAACCGCGGGTGGTGTCGGCGCGGGTGCCGGTGCGGAGGTGAGGGGGCATGACGGGGCCTTCCGTCTCGCGGGTGGGGAAAACCGGGGGAGTGCGGGCGGCACGACGTCGCCGGCAGCGGTGAACGGTGGTTCGGCCGGTCGTCGCCGTTCAGAGGGCGGGGGAGGGGCCCGCGGTCTGTTCCGTGGGCGGGGCGAGGCCGGCCCCGGCCCGGCGCGCGGCGGTGAACGCGCCCCAGGCGACCAGGGCGACGAGTTCGCCGTCCCCGTACCCGGCCCGCCGCAACGGGGCCACCGCCCGCTCGTCCACGCGGTACGAGGCGAGGGCCGTCAGGAGGGCCAGCCGGCCGGCGGGCCGGTCCTCCCGGGGCAGGCGGGCCAGGGCCTCGTCGAGCCAGGTGAGGCCCAGGCCCTGGGGCGCCCCGCCCCCCTTGTCGATACGGTCGCGGACCAGGCCGCGCACCGATGCGGGTACGGCGCCGTCGGCCGCGCCGTCGATCGCGGCGGCGGCGCGGGCGAACGCCCCGGCCACGGTGGGGACCGGGGCCGCCCAGGCGAGGTCGTCGGGGAGCGGGGCCGCGGGCAGCAGGTCCAGGGAACGGCCGGGTTCACGGTGCCCGCGGGCCTGCGCCCGCAGAACCCGGCCCAGTATGCGGCGGCTCGCCCGCCGGGCCGGTTCCGGCGCCCAGGACGGGAACGGTGGCTCTCCGAGGAAGACGTTGACGACGCGGTTGAGATAGTGGAAGGCGACCGCCACGCCGACGGCTTCCGGCACCTGGCCGGCAGGAACCGGGGCCTCCCCGTGAAGGGGCGGCGCGCCCGCCCGGGCGCTGGGGCCGCCCGGCCCGGTGCGGGGCCGCCCGCTCCCGGCGCCGCCGGCCAGTAGCCCGTGGAGCGTCGCGCCGTGCACCTCGGCGCAGTACGGGCAGCGGTTGGCCGCCGAGACGGCCGTGGCGACGGCCTCCTTGTCCGCGCGCGCCATGCGGCCGGTGGCGACCAGCGTCTCGCGGAGCATCAGCCAGGCGGCGGCGAGCAGGCGGGGGTCGGGTGAGTGGAGGGCGATGGGGGGCGCGAGGAGCCCGAAGTCGCGCTCCGTCGCGTCGTACACCGCGGCCACCAGCCCGTCCGCGGACGCGGGCGGGACGGGGGACACATGGCGTACCTGCGACAGGGGCGCGCGCAGCGCCCGGCGCACGAGCACGTTCGTCATCGGTCGGTCTCCTTGCCGAGGGGCGGGATCACGGGCCTAACCACGCGTCAGGTAGGGGAGCTGCCGGCGGGTGCCGCGGTGTGCCGAGCCGTCACCGTCCGGCGTCGGGGCGCCGTACGTGACGGTCACGCCACGCTGCCGGGCCGCCTCGACGATGCCGGGGACCGCGCGTTCGGCGAGGGCGGAGATGGTGAGCGCGGGGTTCACGGTGAGCGCGCCGGGGACGGCCGACCCGTCGGTGACGAAGATGCCCGGGTGGCCGCGGAGTTCGTGGCGGTCGTCGAGTGCCGAGGTGTGCGGGTCGTCACCGACGCGGCAGGAGGCGAGGGGGTGGACGGTGTAGGCACCGACGACGTCGTTGGTCCACGGCATCACGCGGGAGAGGCCGTCGCGCTCCAGGATGTCCTTGACGGCCGCGTCCGATTCCGCCCAGCCCCGCAGGGTGTTGGCGCTGGGCCGGTAGTGGAGGGAGCCGCGGCCGAGCATCTGCTGGGAGATGCGCGTGGCGTTGCCGGCGGGCGGCGGCGGCCCGAAGACGCCCTCGTTGTCGTCCTCCACCATCGTGAAGATCGTGAGCCAGGAGCGCCACCGGCTGACGAGTTCCTTCTTCTCGGCGCCGAACCAACTGGGGTGCCGAAGGCCGGGGACCTGGGCGAGGATCGTGCCGAAGCCGGGCGGGAAGTAGAGCTGTTCCAGCGAGTAGCGGGAGTGCTCGGGAAGGCTCGCGTCGAGGTTGTCCCAACTGGCGACGACGGGGCCCTTGCCGATCTGGTTGGCGAGGTACGCCGTGCCGTCCCCGCGGTCCAGGCCGAGCAGGTCCCGGGCCTTGTCCTCGTCGATGACCGCGGTGTTGAGGCGTTCGCCGTTGCCGGAGAAGTAGCGGCCGACGGCGTGCGGCATGGTGCCGAGGTCGGCCGCGGAGCGCTGGAGGATCACCGGTGTCGCCCCGGCACCCGCGGCCAGCACCACGATCTTGGCGTCGATGGTGCCGCTGCCGGTGTGCACGCGGTAGTCGGTGTCGTCGATGGTGGTGTAGTGGACGCGGTAGCCGCCGTCGTCGGTGCGGGTGAGCTTCTGCACCTCGTGCAGCGGGCGGATCTCGGCGCCGTACGCGCGGGCCGCCGGCAGGTAGTTGAGGAGCAGTGACCGCTTGGCGTCGAAGCGGCAGCCCGCCATCATCCAGTTGCAGTTGGTGCACTTGGTGTTGTCGACGGCGGTGGGGACGGGGTTGGCGGTACGGCCGGCGTGGTCGCAGGCGGCGGCGAACAGCCCGCCGGCGTAGCTGACGTCGCCCCAGTCCTGGGTGGTGACGGGCAGGGCGTCGCTGACCACGTCGTACCACGGGTCCAGGGAGTCCCGGCCGATGGCGGCGGGCCACATGCGGCGGCCGATCGAGCCGGTGCGCTCGAAGACGAAGCGCGGGGCGCGGGGCATGGCCGCGAAGTACACCACGCTGCCGCCGCCGACGCAGTTGCCGCCGAGCAGGCTCATGCCGTCGCCGACCACGAAGTCGAAGATCCGGGTGTAGGAGGAGCCGAGGAGGAAGTCGTGGTCGAACTCCCGTGACTCCAGCCAGGGGCCGCGCTCCAGGATCGTCACCTTCGCCCCGCCCGCGGCGAGGTGGTAGGCGGCGATCGCGCCGCCGAAACCGCTGCCCACGACGAGGACGTCGGTGCGCTCGCTGATCGAGGTGCTCATGCCAGGCTCCCGGAGGCCGCGGTGTCGGGGTGGAGGCGGGCGAGGGGACGGCCGTAGGAGAAGGCGGGGAACCTCCACAGACCGTCGCTGTCCGGGTCCGCGAAGCCCAGGGCCTTGAGCCCCGGGTGCCCGGCCTCGATCGCGTCGGTGGTGTGCAGATGGGCCCCGGTGTCGAACGCCATGTTGCTGAACAGGGCCAGCAGGACCCACAGTTCGCGCTCCGGGTGGCCGGGGGCGACGAGCGTGGCGACGAGCGCGGTGCGGTCGCCGAACGGGAGGGCGACGAACGGGGGCACGGTGGGGTCGAGGTCCAGTGTGTGCCGGACGGCGTGGGCCCGGGCGTGCTCGTCGAGCAGGCGGGCGTACTCGTCGAGGGAGTCGGCGATTCCGGTGGCGGGCGTTTCGAGGAGCGCGAGGGCGCCGGCCGCTACGGCGCCGGGACCGGGTGCGGCACCGGCGACGGCGCGGTCGTCGGGGGAACGCCGCTCGCCCGGGACGATGGTGTCGGCGAACGCTTCGAGGGTGAGGGACCTGTTCGCGTGGCGGTCCGGCCGGGGGGCTGTCATGGCTGCCCTGCCTTTCACGTCGGGGAACTGGACTGGTCTGGCTGGTCTGGGTGGACATCGGTGGGCCGTGGCCAGGTCCCGGGGCCGCCGGTGCGGGGCCGCGTACGGCGCTTGCGGAGGCGCCGTGGTCGGCGTCCGGGAGGGCGGTCCTCGGATCACGCGCCCGGCGCTGTGCGTGCCCTGTTCCGGGGACGCGGCTGAGCGCCGACGACACGGCGGTACGCCATGCGCGACGGCCCCGTGGCAGCGCGATTCACCGGGCGGCCGCCGGTGCAGGGGATCCGCCCCGCCGTGCCGGTCGCGGCGGGCTCACCCCGCGCGGTGTACCGTCACCGGCAGCCCGCCACGGATGCCGAGCGAGAGCATCGGCTCCGGCCGCACCTGGTATCCCGGCAGTTTCTCCAGGCGCAGCTCGCGGCAGAGCAGGGCCACCGTGAACACGGCCTCCATCATGCCGAGACTGCTCCCCACACACACCCGGGGCCCGGCACCGAAGGGGATGTGGGCGTAGCGCGGGCGGCCGGCCCGCTGCTCCGGCGTGAACCGCTCCGGCAGGAACTGCTCCGGCGCCTCCCAGAAGCCCGGATGGCGGTGCAGGGTGTACGGGGAGATCAGCACGTCGGCCCCGGCCGGTACCCGGTGACCGCAGACCTCGTCGTCCGCCAGCGCCTGCCTCGGCAGGATCCATACCGGCGGATACAGCCGCATCGCCTCCTCGACGGCCGCCGCCGTGCACCGCAGCCGCACCAGGTCCTCGTACTCCGGCAGCCGGTGCTCGCCGAGCACGTCCAGGGCCTCGCCGCGCAGCCGCTCCCGTACCTCCGGGTGCCGGTCGATCAGGTAGCACGTCCAGCCCAGGGTCGAGGCGGTGGTCTCGTGCCCGGCCAGCAGCAGCGTGATCAACTCGTCCCGCAGCCGCCGTTCCCCGGTCGGCGGGTGGGGCTCCTCGCGCACCGACGCGAGCAGCCGGGACAGCGCGTCGTCGCCCTCCGCGGTCCCGCCGCGCGCGGCGCGCTCCCGTGCCAGCCGCTCGACGACCTGGTGCAGTCGGACCCGGGCCCGGCGGAACCGGAGCTGCCCGGGGAGCGGGACCCACATCGGCACCGCGCTCATCGTGACCATCTCGAACATGGCCTGGTCCTGCACCGTCTCGAAGGCCCGGCCGAGGTCGGAGAACGCCCCGAGGTCGCTGTCGAGCAGGGTGCGGCCGAGTACGCCGAGCGTCAGGCCGGTCAACTCCTGCGTGAGGTTCACCTGACCGCGGCCCACGTGCGCGCGCAGCCGGGCGACGAGTCCGGCCGCCTCCTCGGCCACCACGGGAGCCTGGCCGGCGATCCGCCGGTGGTGGAACGCGGGCTGCACCACCTTGCGCTGCCGCCGCCACAGTTCACCCTCACTGGTCAGCAGGCCGTCGCCGAGGGCGCGCTTGGCCTGGGTCAGGCCGATGCCCTTGCGGTAGTTGGCGGCGTTGTCGGTGAGCACGTGCTTGGCGTGCTCGGGGTGGTTGAAGATGTACATCGTCTTGGGGCCGAGCGAGATCCGCACCGCGTCGCCGTACCCGGCGGCGGCCCGCATCATGGCGAGCCGGTCACCGGCCAACTGCCGCATCAGGGAGGGCAGAGCGCGCAGCGGTGGGCAGGCGTAGCCGCGCGGCGCCGCGCGGGGGGCCACGGTCATCGGGGGCCCGTCCCGATGCCGGTGATCCGTTCGGCGATGGCGGCACGCCACTGCTCGTACGCCGGCAACGGCCCCGTCACCGCACCGTCCGGGCGGACGTCCTGCGTGACGGCGGCGGCCTCCTCGGGCTCCATCGCACAGAACACCCGGGTGGCCGCCGCGGTGTGCGGCACGCTCAGGCCGGCCCGCAGCCGGGCCTCCGCGGCGAACGCGCTGCCCTGGGCGAGGGCACCGCGGTGCGCACCGGCCCGGTCCCGGAGGGCCGTCAGCTCGGCGGTGTCGCAGCCGCCCGCGTAGGTCGCGGCGAGTCCCGCGCCGCCGTAGAGATCGCGGTGGCGCGACGGGGGGAACTTCTCGATGGTGGTGGCCACCAGATCGGGGTCGGTCCCGCAGACGAACCACAGCGCGCGGCCGATGCCTTGGTCGATGGCATGGCCGGTGTAGTCCGGGTGGTCGTGCGCCGGCCAGGGGAAGCGGGGATCGCGGTACTGGCGGCGTACGTAGCGTTCGGTGCGGAAGTACGCCTGGTGGAAGCCGTACCCGTCGAGCACCAGCCAGCGCAGCAGCGGGTCCAGAGCGTCCACGTCGGGCCACAGGCGACGCGGCAGCCGGCCCATGGACCAGCCGATGCCGACGTAGATCATGTACGGGTGGGCGGCGCCCCGTCCGGCGAGCAGCCGGTCCACGTGGCCGCGGCCCAGGCCGGGCAGGGCGTCGCGCATTGCCGCGCCCATGCCCGCCCCCTCGTAGGCGAAGCCCCGGAACCGCTCCGGGACGGCCTCCAGACCGCGTTCGGCCTCGTCGGTGGTGCTCGCGGCGACGGCGTGCCCGTAGCCCTCCAGGAAACGTGCCCCGATGGTCTCCAGCAGCCGCTGGGCCTCGGGCGTCTTGCGGTGGAAGCCGCGGGTCTCCAGCAGGGTCTGCGTGACGCTCGGCGTCAGCAGCCTGCGCCGCAGCCTGCCCAGTGCGCTCGGCATGTGCGTCCCCAATCTCCGTGGTCTCTCCCCGGGCTCGCCCGGAATCCGTCGGTCGTCGGTGTGCGGGATCACGGGCTCACGGCCCGCTGGTTCGCCGGGCCGCCGGCGCGAGGCGGGAGCCGATCGCGCGCCGCCACTGCTCGTAGGCGGGGACAGGACCGGCGCCGGGGCCCCGGACCGCGCAGGAGTCGGCGAGGGTGACCGCGTCCGCCACCGAGAGCCCCGTCAGGGCCCGGGACGCGACGGCCGTGTGCGGCGGCACGAAGCCGGCGAGGTCGCGGGCACGGACGGCGAAGACCGCCCCCTGGCCCAGCTCGGCCCGGTGCTCCCCGGCGAGCCGCCGCAGCGCCTCGAAGGTGTCGGCCCCGCAGCCACCCGCGAAGGCCGCGGCGAGCCCGACGCCGCTCCACAGGTCCGGTCGCCGGTGCGCGGCGAAGGCGCGGACGGCACTGTCGACCCGCTCGGGGCGGGCGCCGTGGATGAACCACAGGGCGCGTCCGATGCCCTGGTCGACGGCGCGCGGAAAGTAGTCGGGCGCGCCCAGCCACGGGTACGCCGGCGGTATCCGCTGCTCGTCGACCCAGCGCCGGGTGTGGAAGTAGGCGAGATCGAATCCGTAGCCGTCCACCGCCAGCCAGCTCATGACGGGGTGGTAGGGCTGGCCGGGCAGGTCCGGGAGCACCTTCTTCCACAGTGCCCGCGGCAGCCGGGCCATGGCGAAGCCCAGACCGATGTAGGCGAGCAGTACGTGGGGCCGGCCGGGGCCCTGGAGCAGCGCGCGGGTACGGCTGCCGTGGCCCGGCCGGACCGTGTCCAGCACCGTGCACGCCATGGCGGCGCCCTCGTAGGCGAAGCCACGCTGCTCGGCGTCGACCAGCTCCAGACGGTGGGTCAGCTCCGGCAGACCGCCGGCTTCCATGGCCCACTCGAAACCGCAGACCACGGCGCGGGGGACGGCTTGCAGGGCGTCCGCGGGGCTGTTCGCGGGCAGCGGCGGGAAACCGCGCCGAGCGAAGGAGACCTCGTCGAGCGGTGGCGCGAACAGCGTCCGGCGCAGCGATCGCAGGGCCCTCGCCATGTGTCCTCCCTGGTGTCGGTGGCCGGTTCATCGTGCGGCGGGGCGCCGGGGTCCCGCTTCTCCCCGGTTGCGCAGCGGCGACCGGCGGGACGCAGGACAGCATGGCGGGAGAAGTGGCGGCCGGGGCGGGCCAGCAGACTGACGGAAACCAGTGCACCCGACCGGAAGGAAGCGTCATGGAGCCGCAACGTGAGGTGTTCGACGACCTGGTGCTGGAGGGGACGTGGGTCGACGGGCTCGTGGACGGACTCGACGACGCCCGGTGGGCGGCCGCGACCCCGGCCCCCGGATGGACCATCGCGCACCAGATCGCCCATCTGACCATGGTCTTCTCGCTGGCGGAGAAGGCCGCGGCGGCACCGCGGGCGTTCGGGGCGGTCATCGGCGGGCTGAAAGGCTCCTTCGACGACGCCGTCCAGGCGGGCCTGCTGCCGTACCTGGGCGACGGCAACGCGAAGCTGCTCGACCGGTGGCGCACCCAGCGCGCGGCCACGGAACGGGCGCTGTCCGCCTTGCCGCCGGAGCAGATCGTCCCCTGGCTGGTACGGCCGATACCGGCCGGCGTCCTCGCGGCGGCCGGGATGATGGAGCTGTTCGCCCACGGCCAGGACATCGCCGACGCCCGTGATGTGACCCCGGAACGGACCGACCGGATTCGGCACGTCGCCGGGTTCGTGGCACTGACCTGGGACTTCGGATACCGGTCGCGGGACCTGCCGGTGCCGGGGCGGGGCCTGCGGTTCGAGGTGACCGGGCCGTCGGGCGCCGAGTGGGTGTTCGGGGAGCCGGAGGCGGACGAGTGCGTCTCGGGGCCCGCGGTCGACCTGTGCCTGCTCGCGACGCGTCGCCGGCACCGCGACGACCTCGCCCTCAGTGCGTCGGGCGCGGTGGCGGACCGGTGGCTGGACATCGCGCAGGCGTACCGCGGGTCGGCGGGGCCGGGGCGCGAGCCCGGTCAGTTCGCGGCGCGCGCCCGCGGCTGAGCGTTTCTCCGGTGTTCTCACGGGGTGTCCGCGCGGGAATGCCGTCAGGCGTACGGGCCTTCGCGGACGCCCTCTCGGCCCTTCCGGGCGGATGTCCGTACGGATCGCTCGGGACGCGTAGGGGGCGCTGTCCGGGGCTTGCGGCCGGGGGTGGTGAGTGGCGGTGGGGGCCGGGCCCGTGCGCAGCGTGATCGTCCGGTGTCGGGCGGGTGTCGGGGCCGGTGCGTGCTCGTCCTGTACGGGGCGGGCGTCGGGGCCTGCCGGGCGACTCCCGGCGGATGGGTCGGCACCGGCCGGTACGCCGCGCCCCCGGCGGCGCGGTGAGCCGTCATCGCCGCTCCTCGCGGCGGCGACCTGCTCGTGGGCGACCGGTCACCGGCATGGGCGGACCATGTACGGCCGGGTCAGGACACCCGGGGCCGGGCCACCCGGGGCCGCGATCCGGTGCCCGGCCCCGGCCCACGAAGACGCGGCGCCCCGGCCGGGGCGCCGCGTCTTCGTGAGCCGCCCGGCCCGCACGCGCCGTCCGGCGACTCCCCGCCACGAAGCCGCGACCGCGGCACCATGACCGCGACACCGCGAACGCCCCTCCCGGCGCGGCCCGTTCCTCGGCCGACCGGCGCGTACCGGCCTTCGGCCATCCGGCACGTGGGGCGGCCGCCGGGCCTCACGGACAGCGGCCGCCCGGGCCCGGCGGTCAGCGTGCCGACGATCCGGGCATGACATCGTCCCGGAACACGCCGTCCGGGTCGACGCGGACCCGGACCCGGTCCACCTCATGGACCTTCGCCGGCTCCAGGTGACCCTGCGGTTGTCCCGCGGTCTCGACGAAGGTGGGCGCCGTGCGCCCGGTGTCCCAGGGCCCGAGCGCGGTACGGACCCGTCGGTGGTGCGCGGCCACGGCGTCCCGCGCCACGGGGCCGTCCGCGATCCCCGCGCCGATGTAGGCGAACGCCGCGGCCAGGTGGTCGAGGACGCCGCCGCGGGCGTCCGGCCGGCCCAAAGCGGCGCCCAACTGCCGGAGTTCGGCGCTGACCAGCGGCGAACCGGAGCCCGCTCCCACGACCCGCAGGAACGCCGCGGCCCCGGCGGACCCCGGATCCGCCAGCAGCATGTGATCACCGAGCACCGGCACCGGCTCGACCGGGTCCATGTGCACGGCCGGCACCGCCTCCGGTGCCAGCACCGACCAGGTGTCCAGGAGCGGTTCCGCCACCGCGCGCAGCGGCCCGAGCAGACCGGCGGCCACACGGTGGGCGCGGTCGAGGTCGTCGTCCGGCGCGACGATCACCCCGTCCACCCCGAGCACGGGCCCTTCGGTGAGCGACGGCGGAATGCCCGGTACGCGCGGCAGGTTCATGACGCGCAGCGAGGTCGTCGCCTCCGGCGGGGCGGTCCGGCACCAGCGGAGCCAGGCGTCGAGGAGCGGATCGGCGCACTCGGCGGGCCAGAACGCCGTCCCGGCGACGACACGGCGGACCGGCAGCAGCTCGATCTCCACGGACGTCACGACCCCGAAGCCACCGCCGCCCCCGCGCAGCGCCCGGAACAGCTCCGGGTCGCAGTCCGGGGCGGCGCGCCGCGGTCTTCCGTCCGCGGTGACCAGCTCGACGGCACGGACCAGGTTGGAGGCGAGACCGGCGGAGCGCCCGTAGAAACTCACCCCGCCGCGCAGCAGGTACCCCACCGCGCCCACGGTCGGTGACGAACCGTGCGCGACCGCCAGCCGGTGGGCGGCCGCTTCCGCCACGACCGCCGACCACGGTGTGCCGGCGGGTATGCGGGCGACGCGCCGGAGCGGATCGACCTCGACGCGGCCGGCGGGGGCCACCCGGAGCAGGAGCGCGCCCGCCATGGAACCGGCCGACCCCGCCGCGTGCCCCGTGGTGTGGATGCGCGGGCGCAGCCCCTCGGCCGCCGCCCGGCGCAGGGCGAGCCGGATGTCGTCCACCGACCGCACGACGACCGCCGCGTCCGGGCGGAGCGGCGCGGCCAGGTTGAACGCCCGGACCGCCGCCGCGTACCCGGCGCTGCCCGGACGCGGGAGCGGGGCGGCCGCGCCGCCCGGCCCGCCGCTCACGACCGCTCCTCCGCCGGCCCGTCGACGAGGGCGCGCGCCAGCTCCCTGGGGGTCACGGCCGCCAGGAGGACGCCGACGCCCGCGTGACTGTGGAGGGTGGACAGGTCGCGCCAGACGCGTTCGATGCGCTCCCCGTGCCGGACCGCGCTGGACCCGGACGACGGGAACAACCGGCTCTCGACCGCGCTCCAGCACAGCCGGATGGCCTCCCGGCAGATCGCCGCGATGGCCAGGTCCCGGGCCCGGGTGAAGTCGGAGGGCGGCCGGGCACACAGCCCGCTCCACTGCTGTACGGCGTTCATCACCGCCGCCTCGGCGGTCGTGACCATGCCCGCCGCCTCGCCGTACCAGAGCTGGTGGTCCGCGTCGTCGGCGCGGCGCACCGAGGGCCTCAGCATGACCGGGCGGGTCCGCATCAGGTCCGCGTAGGCGTCGAGGGCCCCGCGGGCCATGCCGACGGCCAGCGCGGCCACTTCGAGCAGCATGAAACTGAACTGCGCGCCCCCGTACTCGGGATCGCCGTGCAGGTGCCGCCCGGGTGCCGAGGACGCGTCCGCCTCGCTCATATGGGTGCCGGGCAGGGTGAAGCGGTCCGGGATGCGGGCGTCGCGCATGGTGATGCTGTGCGATCCGCTGCCTCTGAGGCCGAGCTGTTGCCCCCAGTCGTCGAGCCGGCGCCACCGGTCGCGCGGGGCGATGAACAGCATCGGGGCCTGGCCACCGTCCTCGTCCGGCACCATGACATGGGCCAGGAGGTGGGTGGCGTACGGCGAGCCGGAGCAGTACCGCCACGTTCCGCTGATCGTCCAGTGCCCGTCGTCGAGGCGCTCCGCCGTGCCGCTGGGCTCGATGGTGGCCGGGCAGATGAAGTCACCTCCGGCGAATATCTCGGCCTGCGCCGCGGCGTCGAACAGGGAGGCGGCGGGGAGCGCGTGGGTCGCGCCGAGGCAGTACATCCATCCGGTGGACGGGCACGCGCGGGCCAGTTCCATCGTGACGCGGAGGAAGGTCTCGACGCCGAACTGGTAGCCGCCGAACCTGCGCGGAACGAGAATGCGGTAGAACCCGGCGCGGCGGAATTCCGCGTGGATGTCCGGCGCGTAGAACGTGCGCTGTTCGGTGTCCGCCTGCCGCTCGACCAGTTTCGGTGCGAGGGCCCTGGCCCGGGCGACGAGGGTGTCCGGCCCGATACCCGGTTCCGGCGGTGCGGGCAGGGTGCCGACAACTGATTCCGCGTCCATGGGCGGCTCCTTCGGGCTCGTGGCGAACGATCGGGACCAGCCTCGCGAGGGCCCGCTCGCGGGGGCATCTCGCCCCTTGCGGTTGCTGTCCGGAATTTCGGCACGCTGGAAGTACCGGCCGGCCGGCGGCGTCACTAGAGTCGGCCGGCGGCTGCGTTTTCCAGGAACGGGGACCGCGGACGGTCCCGGGGAGGATGCTCGTGAATTTCCCGCTCTCCTTCAATCAGGAATTCATCTGCGGTTTCGACCGCGGGGACACGGAAGGGCCGTTCGGGCCGCGCTTCCACATCGTCCACGGCTGGCGCCTGCGGGGGTCAGTGGACGGGCCGGTGCTCCGGGCGGCGCTGGGCGACGTCGTCGCGCGCCACGAGGCCCTGCGCACCGTCATCGCCCGCGACGAGGACCCGCCGCACCAGCGGGTGCTCGCACCGTCGCCGCCCGCGCTGGAGGAGCGGCACCTGCCCGGACTCGGGGCGGCCGACCGCGCGCGTGCCGTGGAGGATCTGCTGATCGAGGCCGAAACCGGCGCGGTCAGTGCCCGGCGGGCACCGCTGCTGCGGGCGGTCCTCGCCCGGTTCGACGACGAGGACGCCCTGCTCGTGCTGGCCGTCCACCACACGGCGGCGGACGGCTGGTCGGTGCGCATCGTCATCCGCGACATCGCCGAGTGCTACGCGGCGCGCCGCGCGCTCGGCGTGCCGCCGCGACCGGTGCGCCAGTACCGCGAGTTCGCCGCCCGGCAACGCGCGGACGCGACGGGGCCGCACGCGCGACGCGCGCTGGACTTCTGGCGGGACAACCTGCGCGGCGCATCGGCCGTCTCGGTCCCCGTCGACCACCCCAAGTCCTCCGGGCGGCCGGAGGCCACCGCGATCCACCGGTTCGCCATCGGCGCCGACGTGGTGGCGCCGGCACTGGAGCTGGGACGGGCCCACCGCTGCACGCCGTTCATGGTGTTCATGGCGGCCTTCAAGCTCTTCCTGCACCGGCGGGAGGGCGTCACCGACCTCGTCGTCCCGACGTTCTCGCCCGGCCGTGAGGACGAGGACTTCCACCGTACGGTCGGCCTGTTCTTCAACTACCTCCCGCTGCGCACCGACCTGTCCCACTGCGGCAGCTTCCGGGACGTCCTGGAGCGGGTCCGGCGGAGCTGCCTGACGGCGTACGCGCACGACACCCCGTTCATGCGGGTGGTCGGGGTGGCCGACGGCCTCATGGACCGGACGCTGGAGGACGGGCGCGCGGCGTGTGTGTTCCAGGTCTTCCCGTTCCCGCACCTGCTCGACGGTGAGCAGGTGGGCGACGTCGAGTACTCCGAGGTGCGCCGGCGGCTGCGCTCGCAGCCCATCGGGTCGGACGTGCCCAACGGGGCGCTGTGGACGCTGAACCTCGACCCGGCCGGAGACGTGGTCGCGGCCGTCCAGTACAACAGCAACCTTTTCGACGAGAGCACCATCGCCGAGGCGGCCCGGGACTACACACGGGTCCTGCGGGAGGTGGTCCGGGACCCGGACGCCCCGCCTGTCCGGGTGAGTCGAGGACGCGTTCGGTGATATGGAATTCCAACGCGCGACGGTGTCCCGGGGAGGCGGACCGTCGTCCCGTCCGCGCGGGACGCTTTGGCCGGCAACGCAGAATTCCACTGCCCGGCCCGGCAATTCGGAAGATGAAAGCGCGGTTCTCGCGGGGATACCTTCACCATGAATACGGTGAGAACGGTTCCGCGAATTGAGGAGTGGCAGCCGCATGAATGCGATTGGCGACGACCCGGACATCGTCAAGTTCGTCTACTGGGACAACCTCACGTACGCACCACCGGGGTCGCGCATACCGGAGGAGTGGGACGCCGGGCTCGGGGCCCGGCTCTACGCAAGCTATCTCGACCACTGCGTCGAGGCGGAACGTCTCGGTTACGCCGGTGTCAGCATGCCGGAGCACTTCGGCCCTTCGTCACCCTGCCCGCACCCGAACATCATCCTGGCCGCGCTCGCCGCGCGGACGACCACGACACGTATCCTCTCGGGCGCGAACCTCCCCTTGCTGCACCACCCGATGGAACTCGCCGAGCAGCTCGCCATGGTCGACGTGCTCTCCGGCGGGCGGCTGGAGGTCGGTCTCGGCCGCATCGGCGACCGTGCCGCGCAGGAGCACGCGATCGACCTCGTCGACGGCGGCCTCAACACGGTCGACCTCCCGGTGCGGAGGGCCGACCTGACCACGTCGTCGGCGACCTTCCTGCCGGACGTGGAGGCCGCCAAGGTCACGGTCTGGCCCCGGCCGGTGCAGAAGCGGGTGCCGCTGTGGGCCGCGGCGGGCTCGGACGAGTCGTTCGCCACCGCGGCACGCCGCGGCCTGGGGACCTTCACCGGGCTGAACATCAACCCGTCCGCCGGCGGGCTGACCACGGTCGGCGTGGAGGAGATGGTTCCGCGACTGCAGCGGTACATCGAGATCGGCCGGGAACACGGACACCACCTGTCGATGGCCCATGTCATGGCGAGCTGTTTCACCGTCGTCGCGGACACCGACCGGGAGGCCGCCGACATCGTACGCAGCGGTTTCATCTCCCATGTCGAGGCCGCCGCGGGGCACCTGGCCCGGATGGCCGGAGCCGCGCCCGGCGAAAGTCCGCTCGATTCGCCCGAGGCACAGGAGCGCATGGGCATCAAGGCGGTACGCGAAGCACCGGACGACTTCTTCGTCAAGAACCCGTTCGCCCTCGTCGGGTCGGCCGAGACGGTGCGGGAAAAGCTGGACGCGCTGCTGTCCGCCGGCCTGACACGGTTCTTGCTGCTCTGCGGCGGTGTCGGCACGGCGCACGACATCGCCTGGCAGTCGGCGACGGCCATGGCCGAGGACGTGGCCCCCGAACTGTTCGCGGCCACCAGGCCCGGTCCCGGCCGGGTGGCCGTCCAGCAGACCTGACGACGAGGTGCCGAGGGGCCGCCCGGCCGCAGATGGGCGGCCCCTTTCGGCGTGTGGCGCGCAGCCGCGGGGCCGGTCCCGAGAAGGCGTGCGCGAGAACGGTGGACGGCGGTGCCCCGGCCGGGGCACCGCCGTCCACCGTTGACCTGTCAGCCCACGGCGACCGGCCCGCGCGCGGTGCGCCCCGCGCAGTAGGCGGTGTAGTGGTCGAGGGTGTGCTGGGCGCGGGCGGACGCTGCCCGGAAGGCCGTGGCAGGCGCCAAACCGTCCACGAGCACCTCGTGCATCGCGTCGGTCATGCACTCCTGGATCCCGGCGAACTCTCCGAGCAACGCCCCACATGCGGCCGGCGAGCCCCCCGAGGCCGCCAACTGGTCCACCGCGACCCGCAGGTGAGGGTTGCGGTCGAACCACCCGTCGGTGTCGAGCAGCCGGAAGGAGTCACCGGTCACGGGGATGAAGCGGGTCCGCCGGTGCCGCTCCGCCGCCGCGGCCGGATGATGGAGGTACTGCGTGAAGGCGAGCGCGCCGTCGCGCGTGGCGTCGTCGAGCCCGCGGGCCAGCCACAGGGCGTCGCCGCCGATCACGTTGCCCGCGTACCCGGTCTCGCTGTTGTGAGGGAGTCGGCACGCGCGTACCGAGAAGCCCCCGTCGTGGCCGGCCTGCACCATGCGCTCCGCCTCCACGGAGGTCGTCATGGTGAACGCGACGCGCTGGTCGGCGAACGCCCGGAAGTTGGCGTCCCAGTCGACGGCCCTCCCGTTGTGCAGATACAGGTAATGTCCGTCGCGGTGCAGCGCCCGCCACCAGTGCGCGTACGCCATCAGCTCGTCCGAGAGCAGGTCGACGGCGTCGGCGCGGGCGGCACGCCCGTTGTCGTGGTTGGCCAGGAGGCCGCCCTGCTGGGCAAGGGCCTGTTGGAACAGCCAGCCGTGATTCGGCCAGGAGATCGCCGGGCCACCGTGGTGCGACGAGACGGCCTCGCACGCCGTTCGCAGTTCCGCCCAGGTCCGCGGCACCTCGGTGATGCCGGCCGAGGCCAGCAGGGTGGTGTTGGCGTACATGAGCGTCGTCGAGACCAGCGACGGCATCGCGAGGAGGTCGCCGTCCCGCGTGTAGTAGCGGGCAGCCGCCGGCACGAGGTCGTCCAGGACGACCGGTTCGCCGAGGATCTCGTCGCGGCCGGTGAGCGCCGGGCCGATCGGGGCGAACAGCGGCTCACCGGACGCCGTCCGCGTGTCCAGCGCCTCCTGGGCCGAGGTGTAGAAGTACTGCGCCAGCACGGGCGGATCGCCGCGCAGCGCGGCACGGTGCACCTCCGTGGGAAAGGCGAGCCAGTCGACGGCACGCACCTCCACCCGGTAACCGGGATGGGCGGCGCAGAAGCTGTCTCCCCTCTCCTGCATTTCCTGGGCATGGTCAGGAATGACCGGGTAGTGGGGCACCCATACCGTAATGATTCGCTCGGATGTCATGAAGAGCCTTCCTGTGTTCTCCGCTGCCCGGCGGCCATCGTCGGCCGCCCGGCAGCCGGCAGGCACCTTCGTCCTTGCTCGTTTCCGCCGGACCGGATCACCGCATTCCCAAAGAAGTGCCGGCAGCCCGCCGGTGGGATTCTGGGCGTTCGAACCCGCGACGCACGGAAGTGAGGAGAGTGCCGTATGGCGAAACGCCGCAGCACCCGCCCGTTGACCGGCGAGGAGTATCTGGACAGCCTTCGGGAAGACCCTCGCGAGATTTACCTCCACGGCGACCGGGTCGAGGACGTGACGGCGCATCCGGCCTTCCGCAATCCGGCCCGGATGACCGCCCGCCTGTACGACGTGTTGCACGACCCGGAACGCCGCGACGAACTCGTCACGGCGACCGACACCGGCAGCGACGGATACACGCATAAATTCTTCACCGTGTCCCGCAGCGTCGACGACCTCGTGCGGGACCAACGGGCGATCGCGGCGTGGGCGCGCATGGGATACGGCTGGATGGGCCGCAGCCCCGACTACAAGGCGTCGTTCCTGGGCACCTTGGGTGCCAACGCCGACTATTACGGGCCGTTCGCCGACAACGCCCGGCGCTGGTATGCCGAATCGCAGGAAAAAGTGCTGTACTGGAATCACGCGATCGTCCATCCGCCGGTGGACCGGAGCCTGCCCCCGGACCAGGTCGAGGACGTTTTCATCCACGCCGAGCGGGAAACCGACGCGGGCCTCGTGGTCAGTGGCGCCAAGGCGGTCGCGACGGGTTCGGCGCTGGCCCACTACAATTTCATCGCCCACTACGGTCTGCCGATCAAGAAGAGGAATTTCGCCCTGGTGGCGACGGTGCCCATGAGCGCGCCCGGGGTGAAACTCATCTGCCGGCCCTCATACAGCTCCACCGCCGCGCTCGCGGGAAGCCCGTTCGACTATCCGCTGTCGTCCCGCCTGGACGAGAACGACGCGATCCTGGTCCTGGACAAGGTGCTCATCCCCTGGGAGAACGTGTTCATCTACGGGGAAGCGGAGAAGATCAGGAGGTTTTCCGGGGAATCCGGGTTCATCGAGCGGTTCACCTTCCACGGCTGCACGCGGCTGGCGGTCAAACTCGACTTCATGGCGGGGCTGCTGGCCAAGGCCCTGGACACCACCGGCAGCAGTGATTTCCGCGGTGTGCAGAGCCGGCTGGGCGAGGTGCTGGCCTGGCGCGACCTGTTCTGGGGGCTGTCCGACGCGGCGGCACGCAATCCGGTGCCGTGGAAGAACGGGGCGCTGCTGCCGAACCCGCAGTACGGAATGGCCTACCGATGGTTCATGCAGCTCGGCTACCCCCGGATTCGGGAGATCGCGTTGCAGGATGTCGCCAGTGGCCTCATCTACCTCAATTCGTCCGCCCAGGATTTCGCCAACCCGGAGATCCGCCCGTACCTGGACCGGTTCATCCGGGGGTCGGACGGAGTGGACGCCGTCGAACGGGTCAAACTGATGAAGCTGCTGTGGGACGCCGTCGGAACCGAATTCGGCGGCCGGCATGAACTCTACGAACGCAACTACGCGGGCAACCACGAGAACGTACGGATCGAAGTGCTCCTCAAGCACGCGGCGGACGGGCGCCTCGACGAGTTCAAGGGGCTCGTCGACACGTGCCTGGGGGAGTACGGCCTGGACGGCTGGACGGTCCCGGACCTCGACGCGTTCGACGAACTGGGCCGGGCGGGGCGCGACCTGATACACGGCAGGAAACGCGACGAGCGCCCGTAGGGCGGCGTCGGCACCGTCGGCGGCCCTGTGCCCGACAGGCGGCACAGGGTCCGCCCGGACCGCTGGGAGGGGGCAGGCGGGGCCGGGCGTCGCGGTGCACGGGAGCGAAGACGACAAGACGCCGGAGGCGGGGGCCGGCCTCCGGCGTCGCCGACGGAGCACCGAGGCCCGGCGCGCCCCCGGCCGATGCCTGCACGGACCGCACGGACCCGGCCGTTGCCCGCACGGACCCGGCCGGGGAGGCGGGCCGGCCGGGAGCGTGCGGCCCGGTCAGCGCAGCGTACGGGCGAAGGCGCGCACGTCGGAGACCAGGAGCTCAGGCTGTTCGAGCGCCGCGAAGTGGCCGCCCCGCTCGAACTCCGTCCAGCGCGAGAGCGTCGGCAGGGCCGCCTCGGCGAACCGCCGGACGGGCCGGACCGCGTCCTGCGGGAACACCGCCACGCCCACGGGCGCGGACAGCGGCCACGGCCCGGCCCAGGTCCGCAGGAAGTCCGCGTCGAGCCGGTTCGACTCGTAGTACAACTGGGCGCTGGACCCCGCGGTGGCGGTGAACCAGTAGAGGGAGACATTGGTCAGCAGGGTGTCGCGGTCGATGACCTCTTCGGGGCGGTCCTCCGCGGCCGACCACTCGCGGAACTTCTCCGTGATCCACGCGAGCTGGCCGGCCGGCGAGTCCGTCAGCGCGTAGGACAGGGTCTGGGGACGCGTCGACTGGATCTTGCGCCAGCCGGCCCCGTCCTGCTCGAAGTACGCGGCGAACTCCAGCCGCGCGCGGTCGCGGGCGTCCAGGTCCGCGGTGGAGACGCCGGCCGGCGGGAACGCCGCGAACATGTTGACGTGCACCCCGGCGACCCGCTCCGGGGCGGCCAGCCCGAGCTCCAGCGAGATCGGCATCCCCCAGTCGCCGCCCTGCACCAGGTACCGCGCGTACCCGAGACGCTCCATCAGTTCCGCCCATGCCCGCGCCACCCGGCGCACGTCCCACCCCGTCGTGCGTATCCGCCCCGAGAAGCCGTGGCCCGGCAGGGAGGGGATGACGAGGTGGAAGGCGTCCTCCGGGCGCCCGCCGTGGCGCCGGGGGTCGGTGAGGGGGCCGATCACCCGCAGGAACTCGGTCACCGAGCCGGGCCAGCCGTGCGTGACGACCAGGGGGAGGGCATCCGGTTCGGGGGAGCGGACGTGCAGGAAGTGGACGGTGCCGCCGTCGATCCCCGTCAGATACTGCGGATACCGGTTCAGGCGTGCCTCGGCGGCGCGCCAGTCGAACCCGGTCCGCCAGTACCGGGCCAGGTCGCGGAGGTACGCGAGCGGCACCCCGCGGTCCCACCCGGTGCCCGGCACCTCGTCGGGCCACCGGGTCGCGTCGAGCCGCCGGTGGAGGTCGTCGATGTCGGCCTGGGGCACGGCGATACGAAAAGGGCGCATGCGAAAGCCTTTCCGGGGTCGGTGGTCCTCACGTGTCGCGGGTGTCGGAAGCGGGACGGGTGGCCGCCGGACCCGCCGCGGCGGCGCGCCGGGAACCGGAACCGTGCCGTGGCCCGCGGCGCAGGCCGTGGCGCAGTACGCGGAACGCCCGGTGCGGGCTCATCAGCGTGGCCGGCGCGTCCATGAGCCCCGCGACGCGCATGAAGGAGTTGGCCAGCGTCGCGTCGTGGACGGCGGCGTCCTGGAGCCGCGCGACGTACGCGTTCGCGAACTTGATCTTCGCGGTCCGGTGGCCTTCGACGCCCGCGTAGCCGAGATCCGCGCCCGCCGAGAAGTCCCAGGGCGCGTCCACGACCCGCGCGAGGTCCCGGAAGTACTCCCGGGCGTCAGGAGCGGAGCCCCGCGCCAGGTGGCGGCGGAGCACCAGTGCTTCCTGCGCGGCGACGCTCATGCCCTGCCCGTAGACCGGGTTGAAGCTGCACACGGCGTCCCCCATGACCACGAACCGCTCGGGGAAGCGCGGCAGCCGTTCGTAGCGGCGGCGGACGCTCATGGGGAACCGGAACATCACCGGCTCGTCGAGCAATTCGGCGTCCCCGACCGCACGGTGGATGTCGGGAACCGGAAGGGAGGCCGCGAAACGCAGGAACCCTTCGGGGTCGGTCGGCGGATGATCGCCGAGCACGCCGGTGAGCGACAGTTCGACGCAGTCCGCGCGCCCCGGCACACGGTAGAGCAGCGCACCGCGCGGATGAGCCGGGGTGGCGACCGGAATGATCGCGACATCGGACCCCAGCGGGTCGCCGCGGAGCTTGAAGTGCGCCGTCGTATAGGCCAGGTCGATCTTGACGCGGTCCTCGTCGGGCCGCCGGTAGCCCAGCTCGTCGAGCCACGTGGGCGTCCGGGAGCCCCGCCCCGTGGCGTCGACGACCAGGTCGGCGTCGATCACCACGGGCGCGGGGTGGCCGTGGGGCTGGACCCGGGCGCCGAGGACGCGGCGCCGGTCCGGGGAGACCGACAGTCCGACGATGTCGGTCCGCTCGCGGAAGAGCACGTTCGCCAGCGCCCGCACCCTCTCACGCACCTGCGATTCCAGGACGGGACGGGTGGCCGGCACCGAGACGAGCCCGGACCGGCCGGGCCGCAGCCGACGGCCGTTGAAGTACCAGCGGATGTCCCCGTTGAAGTCCCCCGGCTCGGCGCCGGCGGCGCGCAGCTCCGCGGTGAGCCCGGGGAACAGCTCCTCCAGCACCTGATGGCCGCGGGCGACCAGCCCGTGCGCGTGGCGTCCGTGCGGCACGCCCCGCCGGGGGCCCGCCGCCCCCAGGATCACGTCCCGGTCCACGACCACGACCTCGCCGAACCGTTCGGAGAGGACCCGCGCCGCCAACAGGCCCGCCATGCTCCCGCCGAGTACGACGGCGCGCGTCCCGGTATGTTGCTCCGTCACCTGTGTCCCCTTCGCCGGCCGGGTCAGGACCGCGCGGTGACGGCCGGGGTGTTCTGGTACGCGGCGATGAGCCAGTCACCGGCGTGCCGCACCAGAACCCAGGTGGCGTGGATGGCGTTCTCCTCCGGCAGCGCGGTCGCGCCGGGCGGGATGACGCCGCCGCGCGTCGTCAGTACGGCGACGTCACCGCTCAGCACCCGCACGTCGACCGGGTCGCCGGTCACCCGGGTGCCCTTGAAGGGGCCGGCGAACGCCCCGGTCATGAACGAGCCGATGGCCCGGCGTCCGGTCAGGAACGTCCCGGGAAGGACGAGGGTGGCGTCCTCGGTGAAGGCGTCCGCGAACGCTTCGCCGTCGTTCTGCTGCCACGCGGCGACGATGCGCCCGGGTACGGCGCGCACGTCCGCGAGCACGTTCCCCGCGTTCTGCTCCGTGGAATCAGCGGCCATTTTCTCTTCCTTTCCTCGGTAATCCGACGGACGGGTGGAAGATTCGCACGGGCCGAAGTGCCGGGGCATCTCCCGTATTGCGCCCCGGATTTACCGGGACACCGGCCGGGTGTCGCAACCCCGAAGATGCCGCAGGAATACGGCGGTAGCACTGTTGGCGGTGACAAGGGCACCGTGGCGCCGGGCCGCGGAAGGCCCTGACCGACGCGACTATTCCGACGGAGTATCCGATGACTGTCACTGCTGTCCCGACCGGGGCGGAACTCGTTGGCCGTGCCGCGGAGCTGGTCCCGCAGCTCCGGAGCCACGCGCTGTGGATGGAGGAGAACCGCAGGATTCACGACGACGTGCTGGGCGCGCTGTCCGACTCCGGGCTGCTCCGCATGCGCGTATCGCATCGGTACGGCGGATTCGAGTCCGATATGCGGACGACGGTCGGGGTGATTTCCGAACTCGCCCGTGGAGACGCCTCCGTCGCCTGGACGACAGCGGTTTATGCCATCAGCACCTGGATGGCCGGCCTGTTCCCGGACGAGGTGCAGGACGAGATCTTCGCCGATCCGGCCGTCCGGATCAGCGGAATTCTGAGCCCCACCGTGCGGGCCGTCCCCGCACCGGGCGGCGTCGTGCTCAACGGCCGGTGGACGTTCAACAGCGGAGCACTGCACAGCTCGTGGAACACCAACGCCGCCGTGCTGGTCGGCGCGGACCGGCAGCCACAGCCGATCATGGTGGCCGTTCCGCTCGACGACCTGACCGTCGTCGATGACTGGCACACCAGCGGCCTGCGCGGGTCGGGGAGCGTCTCCACGGTGGCCGAGGACGTCTTCGTCCCGGACGCACGCGTGCTGCACATGGGCCCCGTGCTCGCCGGACAGCACGGTTCGGCGCGCAACGCCGGCCGCCCCGTGTGGCGCGCGCCGTTCATGCCGACCGCGTGCGCGACGGTGGGCGCCCCGGCCCTCGGCATGGCGAAGGCGGCGCGGGAGTTCTTCATGGAGCGGCTGCCCGGACGGAAGATCAGCTACACGGACTACGAGAGCCAGCGCGAGGCACCGCTGACGCACCTGCAACTCGCCGAGGCGGCCCTGCGGACCGACGAAGCCGCGTTCCACGCCTTCCGCGCCGCCGACCTGCTCGACTCCAAGTCGGCGGCGGGCGAGACCTGGACGCCGGAGGAGCGCGCGCGGGTACGCCTCGACCTCGGGTCGGTGTGCCGGCGTTCCCAGGAGGCGGTCGGGATCCTGAGTTCGGCGAGCGGCGGCTCGTCCGTCTACACGGACGTCCCCATCCAGCGGATCGAGCGTGACATACGGACGATGAGCCGCCACGCGATCATCCACCCGGACACGAACCTGGAGCTGTACGGGCGCGTCCTGGCCGGCCTGGACCCCAACACGCTCTACATCTGACCCCCGGCCGTCCGCGGCCCACCCACGCCGCCAGGAGGAACCCATGGCAGACCGCGCCCCCGTGGTGATCGACCCCAGCGGTCGGGACATCCACGCCGAGGCCGCCCGGATCCGCGCACACGGGCCGGTGACCCGTATCGCACTCCCCGGCGGCCTCGCCGCCTGGTCCGTGGCGGGCCACGAGGAGGCCCGCCGCGCCCTCGCCGACCACCGCTTCTCCAAGGACCCCCGCAAGCACTGGCCGCCGCTCGCCGAGGGCGAGGTCGCGGCGGACTTCCCGCTCATCGGGTGGATTCTCATGGACAATCTGACGACCGCGCACGGTGACGACCACCACCGCCTGCGCAAGCTGATCGCCAAGGCGTTCACCCCGCGCCGCGTCGAAGCCATGCGCGCCGGCGTGCGGGCGGCGACGGCCGAGCTGTTGGACGCCCTGGCCGGCGCCGCCCCCGGCGAGGTGGTCGACCTCAAGGCGCGCTTCGCCCACCCCCTGCCGGCCCGCGTCATCTGTGACCTGTTCGGCGTCGCTCCCGGGGACCGGGCCCGCCTGCTCCGCGGCGGTGAGGTGAACGTCGACACCACGGTGGACGCGGCGGAGGCGGCGGCGAACGTCGAACGGTGGCACCGGGACATGCAGGAGTTCGTCGACGCCAAACGGCGGGCGCCCGGCGACGACCTGACGAGCGACCTGATCGCGGCGCGGGACGAAACGGCCCGGCTCAGCGACTCCGAGCTGGTCGGCACGCTGCACCTGCTGCTGGCCACCGGGACGGAACCGGTGATGAACCTGATCGCGAACGCGGTGCGCGCGCTGCTCACCGACCCGGAGCAACTGCGCCTCGTCCGGCAGGGGCGCGTGACCTGGGAGGACGTGATCGAGGAGACCCTGCGGGCCGAGGCGCCGGTCGCCCACCTGCCGTTCAGGTTCGCCACCGAGGACGTCGAACTCGGCGGGGTCACCATCGCCCGGGGCGATCCCGTCCTCGTCAACTTCGCGGCGGCCGGGCGCGACCCGGGCGTGCACGGCGCGTCGGCCGACGCCTTCGACGCCGCCCGGAAGGACAAGACCCACCTGTCCTTCGGCCACGGCATCTACCGCTGCATCGGCATGCCCCTGGCCCGGATGGAGGCGCGCATCGCCCTGTCGGCGCTATTCGAACGCTTCCCGGACCTCACGCTGGCCGTCGCCCCCGAGGAGCTCGAACCGCAGGTCACCTTCATCATGAACGGCGTCCTGCGCCTTCCGGTCCGGCTGTCGGCCACCCGGCACCGGGGACGTCCCGGCGGCCGCGGCGAAACGCCGGTGACGCCCCGGTGACCGCGGCGACATCAGAGAGGCGGAGACGAACATGAAAGCAGCGGTGATCCCGTATCCCGGTGCCCCGTGGGAACTGCGCGAGGTCCCCACCCCGAGGCCCGGTCCGGGCCAGGTCCTGGTCAGGGTCCGCGCCTGCGGGCTCTGCCACAACGACGTCTGGCTGTCGCGGGGCGTCTTCGACTTCCCGGCGCTGAGCCCGGCGGTCATCGGCCACGAGGCGGTGGGCGAGGTGGTCGAGACGGGGCCCGGGGCCGACAGCAGAAGGCCCGGGGACCGCGTGGGCGTGACCTGGATCCAGGGCACCTGCGGCCGGTGCGCGTCCTGTCGGCGGGGCGCGCCGCTCTCCGGCCGGGCCGGAATGGCCTGCGAGCGGCCGGCCCTGACCGGCATGACCGCGCCGGGCGGGCACGCGGAGTACGTGGTGGCGAACGCGGCGGGAACCGTGCTGATCCCGGACGGGATCGACGATGTGCAGGCGGCCCCGATGCTGTGTGCCGGATACACGGCGTGGAGCGCTCTGGCCGCCGCGGCCCCGGCCCCGTCGGAGCGCCTCGCGGTCCTGGGGATCGGCGGCCTGGGGCATCTGGCCCTCCAGTTCTCCCGGGCCGGCGGCTTCGAGACGGTGGCGGTCACCCGTTCCCCGGACAAGCACGACATGGCACGCCGGCTGGGGGCCGACCACGTCGTCGGCGACGGGAGCGGGCTGCGCGACCTCGGCGGGGCGGACGTCGTGCTGGTCACCGGCACCTCGTACCGGGCCGCCTCGGACGCCCTCCAGGGGCTGCGGGTGGACGGACGGCTCGTGCTCGCCACGATCGACCCCGTCGACTCCTTCACGATCGGGCCCGACGCACCGCTGTGGGCCCGGCGGCAGCGCGTGATCGGGGCGAGCCACGACGGGCCCCCTCTGCTCGCGGAGGCGCTCCGGCTCGCCGCCGCGGGGAAGGTGGCCCCGGTCGTCGAGACGTTCCCGGCCGAGCGGATCAACGAGGCCGTCGACCGGGTGGAGAAGGGGAGCGTCC
This sequence comes from Streptomyces sp. NPDC018045, assembly GCF_044327445.1. NCBI lineage: Bacteria > Bacillati > Actinomycetota > Actinomycetes > Kitasatosporales > Streptomycetaceae > Streptomyces > Streptomyces sp. NPDC018045. Next base: position 307,638 of record NZ_JBIRFL010000004.1, on the reverse strand, counting down.
GGTTCCGGGCGGTCGTGACCTACTGAGCACGGGGCGCCGGGCCTCCGGCAATTCCCGGGGGCCGGGACGTCGAGACCGCGCGAGCTGTTCCGACCCTGTTCCGAAGGGCGCGGCGAAAGCGCCCCCATCAGCCGCAACCGGGAAGGAACTGCAATGGAAAGCATGGCCGGAGGGCCCCCCGCGAAGGCGGGTCGCAAGGAATGGATCGGCCTCGCGGTCCTGGCCCTGCCGACCCTGTTGGTGTCCCTCGACGTGTTCGTCATGCTCCTCGCGCTGCCGAAGCTCAGCACCACCCTGCACGCCAGCGGCGTCGAGCAGCTCTGGATCACCGACATCTACGGGTTCATGCTCGCCGGTTTCCTGATCACCATGGGCACCCTGGGCGACCGGATCGGGCGGCGGAAACTGCTGCTCATCGGGGCCACGGCCTTCGGCGTGGCCTCCCTGGTGTCCGCGTACTCCGCCAACCCGGCGATGCTGATCGCCGCCCGCGCGCTGCTCGGCATCGCCGGCGCCACCCTGGCGCCGTCGACGCTGTCGCTGATCAGCACGATGTTCACCGACGCCAAGCAGCGGGGCACGGCCATCGGCATCTGGATGATGTGCTTCTCCGGAGGCGCCATCATCGGGCCGATCGTCGGTGGCGCGATGCTGGACAGCTTCTGGTGGGGCTCGGTGTTCCTGCTCGGGGTACCCGCGATGGTGCTGCTGCTCGTCCTCGGGCCGGTGCTGCTGCCGGAGTACCGCAACCCGGACGCCGGGCGCCTCGACCCGCTCAGCGTCGCCGAGTCCCTGGCCGCCATCATCCCCATCGTCTACGGGCTGAAGGAGATCTCGAACAACGGCTGGCAGCCGTGGCCGGTCGCGGCCGTCGTCGTCGGGCTCGTGGTCGCCGTCTTCTTCGTACGCCGACAGCGGCGGCTCACCCACCCGCTCCTCGACCTGCGGCTGTTCGCGAACCGCTCCTTCAGCACGGCGCTCGGCGGCATGCTCTTCGGCACGATGCTGACGGGCGTCATCATGCTCTTCGTCACCCAGGACCTGGAACTCGCGCACGGCCTGACACCGCTGCAGGCCGGCGTCTGGATGCTCCCCGCGGTGATCACCAACACCATCAGCTTCGGGGTGTCCCCCCTCGTGGCACGGCGCATCCGCCCGGCCTACGTCATCGGCGGCGGCCTGCTGATCTCGGTGGCCGGGCTGCTCGTGATGGCCTTCATGAGCGCGAACGACGACCCCTGGGTGCTGATCCTCGGCTTCGCCCTGGTCTTCCTCGGGGCCGGACCGATGGTCACCCTCGGCGCCGGCCTGGTCATCGGGTCCGCGCCGCCCGAGAAGGCCGGATCGGCCGCGGCCATCAACGAGACGAGCGGCCAGTTCGGCTTCGCCTTCGGCATCGCGGCCCTCGGCACCCTCGCCATCTCGGTCTACCGTGGCGCGATCGCCGACAAGCTGCCCCAGGGGCTTCCCGAGGACGTCGCGACCGCCGCCCGCGACACCCTGTCGGGCGCTCTGACGGCGGCCGACCGTCTCGCCGGCGGGCTGGGGGCGGAGGTGGCGGACGCGGCACGCACGGCCTTCGTCGGCGGCCTGAACACCGTGGCCGCCGTGTGCGCCGGTGTGCTCGTGATCGTGGCGGCCCTGGTGGCGGTGCTGCTCCGGCACGTGCCGCCGACGGGGCAGGTCACGCAGGACGGCGGGCCCGGCGAGCAGGCCGGCCCGGCGGACGCGGCGGAGGAACGCGTCCCGGCAGCGGACTGATCCCGCTGCGCGGCCGGGCGGCGCGCCCGACGGGACCGCCGCTCGCACCACCGGGACGACGGAGCCCGCGGTCCGCCGGACCGCGGGCTCCCTGCCGCAGGGCGGTGCCGGCCGGCAGGCGACACGGCGCCGGTCACCGGCCCGCACGAGCTGGTGACCGGCACCGTCCTCGGTGTGCCCCGCCCCTACGACGGCCGGGCGCCGGCCCGCCCGGGCCCGCCGCGGTCCGGAAGACCGGCCCGCCCGGCCCGCCCGGCCCCGCGGCCGTCCGGAAGACCGGCGGGCGGGGCGCTCCGCTGGAGCCACCAGTGGGCGACCAGCAGGTTGATGATCCAGCCGAGCCACGAGGAGATTTCGAGCAGCGGGAACACGTCGATCCGGAAGCCCGGGATGTAGGTCATGGCCTCGGAGAGCACCCGGCCCCACGACGTGCCGAGGGCCAGGGCGAAGCTGTAGACCATCCACCGCCGGTGGTCGTGGAAGCGGCCCTGCCGGGCGCGGACATACCCCGCCACCGTGGTGGCGATCCAGAGGACCGCCATCGTCGCCAGGCCGATCCCGCCCGACGGGGCCTTCGAGAAGGGCAGCAGCACGAGCGCGAGGAGGGCGCCGGGCAGCGCGGCGGCGAAGACGTAGAGCCGGCCGCTGATCCGGTGGACGCGCGGGTGGACGCGCCGTAAACCGGGCAGCAGTTGCAGGAAGACGGTGACCATGGACAGGTTCCCGAGCACCACGTGGGTGACCAGCACCCCGTAGTGCTCGGGGAACCCCTGGTCGAGCGGGATCCGCGCCTGGTGCGGGTCCCCCGTCGCGTACCGCGGGAAGGCGTGCAGCAAGTTGAAGACCACGAGCACGGCCGCGCCGACGAGCCAGGCGCGGCGCGCCACACGGCGCGATGTGGCGCCCGGCGTGGCGGCGGCGCGGTCCGGTGGCGCCTCGTCCGGGCCCGCGGGCGCGGGCCGACCAGCACTGCGTATCACGATCAGCTCCGAAGTCGTCGTCCTGTGGTGGTCGTGCGGGAAGCCGCCTCCCGGGAGCGGGCCGGGTGGCGGGTCATCAGTGATGGAACTCGCCGGCGTTGACGTCCAGGCACTGGCCCGTGACGGCGCGGGCGGCGGGCGAGGCGAGGAAGAGCACCGCGTCGGCGACCTCGTCCGGTTCGGGCAGCCGGCGGAGGTCGAGGGTCTCGGCGACCTCGTCGTACACCTGCTGCGCCGTCACCCCCCGCTGCGCCGCGGCGTGGCCGAAGCCCTCCCGCAGCGCGTCGGCCCAAATGTAGCCCGGGGCGACGGTGTTGACCCGGATTCCGCGGGGCCCCAGCTCCGCCGCCAGGCTCCGCGCGGCGGACAGAAGGGCGGCCTTGGCCATCCGGTAGGCGCCGAATCCGGGCCGGGAGTGCCGTATGACCGCGGAATTGATCATCACGACCGAGCCGCGGGACTCGGCGAGGGCCGGGGCGCAGAGGCGGGTGAGCCGCAGGGCCGCGATGACGTTCGTCTCGAACCCGGCCCGGATGTCGTCCGGTTCGGCGTCGCCCAGCTCCACCAGCGGCGGAGCCGCGAAAGCGTTGTGGATCAGGACGTCCACCCGCCCGAAGGCCCTGGTGGCCGTCTCGACGAGGTGCGCGGCCGAGGACTCGTCGGTGATGTCGGTCGGTACGGCGAGCGCGCGCCGGCCGTTCGCCTCGATCTCCGCGGCGACCTCGGCCAGCCTCGTCCCGGTGCGTGCCGCCAGGACGACGTCCGCACCGGACCGGGCCGCGCGCAAGGCGATGGCCCGGCCCAGCCCGGGCCCGACTCCTGAGACGATGACGGTACGGTCCTCGAACATGGTGCTCCTCCGTGGGGTCGGCGCGGGGCGGTTACGGCGGCGGGCGCTCACGCGGGCAGGCGGACCGACAGGGCGTGCCGGAACACGTCGCGCGGGTCGTAGCGCCGCTTGACCGCTTGCAGACGGGGGTAGTTGTCCTTGAAGTACAGGTCGTGCCACGGAACGCCGGAGGTGTTCCAGGCCGGGTCGGCCAGGTCGACGTCGGGGTAGCCGATGTAGGAGCCGTCGGCGGTGTCGCCGGGGACGGGCACGCCGCCGGTGTCGGCGTACATCTCCCGGTAGAACGCCCGGACCCAGGCGATGTTGGCGGCGTCCTGCCGCTCCGACTGCCAGACTCCGGTGCTGTACGACGCCTTGAGGATGGAGTCGCGCTGGGCGGTCGCGGTCGCGTCGGACGGCACGGTGTTGACCCGGCCGCCGAAGCCGGTCAGGACGAGGCACCCCGAGGGCGTGGGGCAGTCCTGCGCGCCGAGGAAGCAGTGCAGGACGTCGAGCTGCCGCTCGGTGAACCCCCGCCGCAGGTACCCGGCCTTGTTCTTGTAGCGTCCGCGCGGATCGCTGGGCCAGTCGTACGAGGGCATCCACGCACTCCACCACGGTACGACGTCCAGCTCGTCCGCCACCGGGGCGACTCCGACGCCGTCGGTGATCCGGGCGAACTGCTCCGCCAGCAGCGCGGCCGAGCCCGGCGTGTCGTCGTCGAGTACGGCGGTCATGCCGAAGGCCCCCGAACTCCGGTGCGGCACGATGAGGTTGTTCCACAGGTTCGCCGCCGGTGAGTCCGGGTCCGTGTGATCCTCGTACCAGCCGCAGTAGTTGCGGAGCAGCGTGGTGAAGGAACCCTCCGTCATCCCGTCCCAGGGCCAGGTGACGACGCGTCGGCGCATCCGGGTGGGCGCGGCCGGCAGCAGGGACGCGGGGTCGCCGCCCGGATCACGCCCCGGAGTGCGGAGCCAGTAGCGGGTGATCACGCCGAAGCTTCCGCCGCCGCCCCCCGTGTGCGCCCACCACAGGTCCCGGTGGGGATCGTCGGCGTCCCGGGTGGCCACCACGGCCCGCGCCCGGCCGGACGCGTCGACGACCACGACCTCGATGGCGCTGAGGTGGTCGACGACCAGCCCGTCGCGGCGCGAGAGGTGGCCGTAGCCGCCGGCGGAGAAGTGACCGCCCGCCCCGACCTCCAGGCAGGTGCCGCCGGGCACGGTGACGCCCCAGAGGGTGTACAGCGTGCGGTAGACGTCACCGAGCGTCGCTCCCGCCTCGACGCCGAACGCCCGCATCCGCTCGTCGAAGCCGACGGCGTTCATGAGGGACAGGTCGAGCAGTACCCGGACGTCGGGTGAGGAGGTGAAGTCCTCGAAGCAGTGGCCGCCGCTGCGGACCGCGATGCGCTTGCCCGCCGCGACGGCCGCTTCGACGGCCGAGACCACGTCGGTGGTCGACCGGGCGAACCGGATGGCCTCGGGCCGTCCGACGAAGCGGTGGTTGTAGCTCTCGACCAGGTTGGGGTACCGCGGGTCGTCCGCGGTGACGGTGATGGGCGCGGCCGGCGCCGCTGTGCTGTCGGGCATGTTCCTCGTCTCCCTCCCATGGGCCGACCCGACGGTCGCTCATCGACCGCCGGGCCGGCATCTCGCGGATTGCCGTTCCCGGTCAGCCCGGACGCCTCGCGGTGATCATCACGAAGTTCCCGGGAGTGGACGCGTCGAGCAGGTCGAGACCGGCGTCGGTCACCCACGCCGTGATGTCGGACAGGTCGCCGAGCGGCATGCCGTCCGGGAACCCGGGGCCGCGGAAGGACCGTTGGAAGTAGCGGTCGACCGGGTCGTCGGCCGCCCGGAACGTCATCAGGGTCAACGTCCCCAGTGGCCGCAGGCACCGCGCCGCCTCGGCGACCACGGCGGCCGGATCCGGCATGGCCTGGAGGGCGTTCCAGCAGTTGACCGCGCCGAGCGAGCCGTCGTCGAACGGCAGCGACAGGGCGTCGGCGCGGACGGCGGCGGCCTCGGGCACCGCGCCCCGCAGCCGGCGCAGCATCGAGGGGTTGAGGTCCAGGGCGATCAGCCGCCGGACGCCGACCGCCTCCGCGAGCATGCCGGTCCACCGGCCGGCCCCCGCGGCGAGGTCCAGCACCGGCCCGTCCGCGGGACGGGTGTGCGCGGCGATGTAGGCGTCCTCGTCCGCCGGCGTGACGGCTCCTGACCAGTTGCCGCCCATGAGCCGCAGGAAGCCGGGCCGCAGCACCGTCTCGTAGTAGTGCCCCACGGATGCCAGGGTGGCGGCGTTGCGCAGGACGTCGGCGGGGTCGGCGTCGGCCTCGACCGGTGCCGTCAGATCCAGGATCCCGTGGCCGGCCGGATACCGCGTCGAGCAGGCCGCGCAGGTGGCGTGCCCGTCGGCGGCGGGGGACGGCCGGCCTCCGCAGCACGGGCAGCGCAGGACGGCGGCGTGCCGGCTCCAGGCAGCCGGGCCGGCCGGCGACGGGTACGGGGACGGGCGCGGCGCCCGCGCGTCGTGGACCTGTCGCGGGGTGCCGTGGCGCACGGCCCAGTGGGCGAGGGCCCCGGCGTACCCGAGGAGCATGCGGGTGTCGCCGTCGTAGGCGGCCGCGAGCCGCGCCGGGCCGAGGCCCGCGACCCACTGCCGGTCCTGCTCGCGCTCGGCGTCGGTGAGGTCCCACTCCGCCGGGGACGGCCAGACACGGCCGATGACCGCGTCCGCTCCGGCGAGGGGCCGCAGGCAGCGGCGGATCCGGGAGGAGACGTCCGCCGCGAGGCCGAGGGCGTCGACCCGGTCCAGGATCCGCTCCCGGTCCTCGGGGAAGTGGGAGACGACGTACAGCAGCGCGTGCACGAGCGGATCGTCGCCCCGGGACCTCTCCAGGAGCCGGAGGCAGGCACCGAGACCCTTGCGGACCTCGCGGTACGCGTCCGGGGCGCCGGGGCCGTCGGCTTCGGCGAGCAGGCCCAGGAGGACGAGGGCGCGGCCGAGGAGGTGCTCGGGCAGGCGCTCCAGGGCGCGCACGAGGACGGCGGCCGCTGGTGCGGCCTCCGCCGTCGCCAGCCCGTCCGCCCAGACGGCGGCCGTGAGCCGGGCGAGCGCCGGGCCGGCCGCGCGGGGGCCCGCGGTGAGGAAGGAGTGGGCCGGGGTGTCGCCGCCCCGGTGTGTCGTGGCGTCAGCCATGGTTCTCCTCGGCTTCGTTCAGCGTCTGCGCGAGGCGGTACGCGTCCTCCCGGATCCGGCCGTCCAGCAGGGGACGCTGCCCCACGTCGGAGTACCGGCGCGGGGTGCGGCCGGAGGTGCGGCGCAGGAGGGTCAGGCTGTTCTGGCGCAGCTTGTGGTCCTCGGGAAGGTTGATGAACTCGAACTCTCCGGGGCGCAGGCGCCGGCTCTCGGCGATGTAGTCCAGGACCGCCTCGCCCTCGGGATAGGTCATCAGGTAGTGCATGGCGACGACGCCGCCGTCGGGGTTGATCAGGTCCCAGCACTCCTCGAAGAAGTACAGGCAGTCCCAGGCGTCCACCCAGGCGAGGTCGATGGGCACGAGGTCGTCCGGGAGGAGCGGGACGCACGAGCGCAGGTCGGCGTTGACGATCGTCACCAGGTCTTCGAGCCCGAACTCGCCCAGCACGTCACTGACCCGGCCCGCCGAGGAGTCCGGCATGGACAGGTCGTCGACGGCGACGAGCCGCGGCTGGTAGGGGTCGAGGTAGGGGGCGGGCACGAGGAGGGCGGGTTCGGCGTCGACCCACGCGTCGTCGAGCGCGCGGCCCTTGCGTACGTACGGCGCGGTCTTGCGGGCCAGCCCGGCGGCCTCCTCCGCGATCAGCTCCTCGACCTCCGACAGCGCCCTGGCGAGGAATGGCGTCGTATATCCCATGCCGACCTCCAGCACCCGGCGGGGCCGGATGAGGTGGACCAGGTTCGCGAGCAGCGGAGCGACGGCCTCCGTGCCCATGCCCGGGACCCGCAGCCGCTCCACGGCGTCGCGGAACTCCCGGTCGCGGCCGGAGGTACGGGCGCGGAGCGTCATCGGGCGGCCCCGGGGATGCCCGCCCGCTCCGCTTCCGCCGCCCGGTACAGCGCCTTGATGTTGCCGCTGCCGAAGCTCCGTGCGCCGAGGCGCTCGATCACCTCCAGGAACAGGGTGTTCCGTGGGTGGACGGAGCGCGCGAAGATCTGGAAGAGCTGTCCGTCGTGGTCCTGGTCGACCAGGATCCGGTGCCGGCGCAGGTCGGTCTCGCGGTGGCGGGCGAGGGTGAGCCGGGAGGCGAGGCCGTCGTAGTAGGAGTCCGGCGTGCCCATGAACCGGACGCCCCGCGAGGCGAGGCCGGCGACGGTCCGCACGATGTCGTCGGTCGAGAACGCGATGTGCTGCACGCCGATGCCCCCGTGGTCCTCGACGAACGCGTCGACGTGGCTGCGCGGGAGGGCGGCGTCGGGCTCGATCAGGGTGAGGGTGACCTCGCCGGACGGGCTCTGGACGACCTCGGTGGTCATGCCCTGGCCGCCGACGGCGAGGCGCTCGGTGAAGATCAGACCGAAGCCGAGGACGTCCCGGTAGAACTCCGTGGCGGCACGTATCCGGCCCGGCGGGACACAGACGGCCATATGGTCGAGGGCGGCGAGGCCGCAGCCGCCGGGCGCCGCGGGCGTGGGCACGAGGCCCGGCAGCGTGCGCGGGTCGTGCCCCGGTGGGCGTTCGACGAAGGTGTGCACCAGGTCACCGATGCCTTCGATCGCCGCCGTCGTGACGTCTCCACGGCGCGCCGGCTCCGCCACCGGCCGGGCCCCGCGCGAGACCGCCAGGCCGAAGGCGGCACCGGCGTCGTCGACCCGGAGGGCGATGTCGGCGACCGCGTCACCGTGCCGCTCGACGAACGCGGCGGGCGCCGTGTCCGCGGCGAGCGGCTGTGAGAGCACCAGCCGGATGTCTCCGGAGCCGAGACCCACGGAGCGCACGGCGCGCGGGTGCCCGGCGTCCCGGGCGTGGACGGCGAACCCGTACCCGTCGGCCAGCCAGCGCGTCGCCGCGTCCAGGTCGGCGACCATCAACCGGACGTGGTCGAGCCCGAGGTGCTCAAGGGGGCTCCCGGTCGACGTCATGATGTTCCTCCCTTGTGGTGGTGCCGGTGCACGAGGCCGCGGGGCCGCAGGTCGGGCCAGTGGGCCGTCACGTGGTCGAGGCAGGAGCGGTAGGGGGCGGGGCCGTGCACGGTGGTCCACCCCTGCGGTACGTCGATCGTCGAGGGCCACAGCGAGTGCTGTCCCTCGTCGTTGACGAGGACCAGACAGGCACCGTCGGCGGCGGCGAACGGGTCGGTCATGTCACTCCTCCTTCCGGCCGGTCAGCAGCCGGCCGAGCTCGGCCGGTGTCGGCGTGTCGAAGAACTCGCCCACGGTCAGGTCGACACCGTGGCGTTTGCGGATGCGGCTGATCAGACGCATCGCCGACAGCGACTGACCGCCCAGGTCGAAGAAGCTGTCGTCGAGTCCGACCCGCTCGACGCCGAGCACGTCGGCGAACAGCGCGCACAGGTCCTGTTCCGTGTCGGTGGCCGGTGGCCGGTAGGCCCGTCCGCTCGTCACCACCGGTTCCGGGAGGGCCCGGCGGTCCACCTTTCCGTTGGGGGTCAGGGGCAGGCCGGGTACCGGGACGAAGACGGACGGGATCATGAAGTCCGGCACCGCACCCGTGAGATGGGCGCGCAATGCCCCGGCGTCGACGGGCTGCCCGTCGGTGACGACGTAGGCGACGAGCCGCGCGCCGGCGGGGCCCGCGTCCCGGGTCGTCACCGCGACGTGCCGGACCGAGGGATGCCCGGCCAGGACGGCCTCCACCTCACCCGGCTCGACGCGGTAGCCCGCGACCTTGACGAGGTCCCCGGCCCGGCCGACGATGTCGAGCGTCCCTTCCGGGGACAGCCGGCCCAGGTCGCCGGTGCGGTACATGCGCGTGCCGGGTGCGCCGAAGGGGTCGGCGACGAACCGCTCGGCGGTCAGGTCGGGGCGGCCGGCGTAACCGCGGGCCAGGCCGCGCCCCGCGATGTACACGTCGCCGACCTCCCCGGCGGGGACGGGCCGCAGCCGGCCGTCGAGCACGTGCACGCGCACCCCGTCCATCGGCCGTCCGACGGAGACCGACGTGCCCGCCCGGAAGGGGGCGGACATCGGGGACTGGGTGCTGAAGACCGTCGCCTCCGTGGCCCCGTACATGGCCCGGACCACCAGGCCGGGGTGCGCGTCCAGGACGGCCTGGACGGCGCCGGGCGCGATCGTGTCGCCGCCGGTGAGCACCTGCCGTACGCCGGCGAAGATCTCCGGGCTCTCCTCGGCCAGCACCCGGAACAGCCCGGCGGTGACATGGAGCCCGGTGATCCGCTCCCGTGCGATGAGCTCGCGGAGGGCCTCGGCCGTGAGGTCGCCCGGCGGCGGCACGACGATCTGCCCGCCGTGCAGGAGCGGGACCCACAGTTCGTAGGTGGAGACGTTGAAGGCGTACGGCGCCAGCATCAGCACGCGCTCGTGGTGGGACGCTTCCCAGCAACGGTCGTGAACGAGGCCCAGCACGTCCCGGTGCGCGACGGCCACGCCCTTCGGCTCGCCGGTCGACCCCGACGTGTGGATGACGTAGGCGAGCCGGTCGGGATCGGCGGGCGGCCGGGGAGGCGTGCCGGGGCGGGCCGGCGGCTCGTGGCCGGCGCCGACGACGATGGTCCGGGCCGCCGCCACGCCGCGCCGGCAGCCGGCCTCGTCGGTGAGCAGCGGCGGGCTGCCGTGGTGCGCCATGATCCGGCGCAGTCGCTCCGGGGGATGGGCGTGGTGCAACGGCACATAGTAGCCGCCCGACTTGAGCACGGCGAGGGTCGCCACGACCAGGTCGACGGAGCGCTCCATCAGCACCGCGACCGGCGTCTCCGGTTCGACCCCGGAGTCGGCCAGCAGCCGGGCGAGCCGGCCGGCCCGCTCGTCCAGTTGCCGGTAGGTCAGGCACTCGTGGGGCGCGGAGACGGCCGGCGCGTCCGGCGACCGCGCGAGCTGCGCGGCAAAACCTTCCTGAATCGAGCCGGGCCGAACGCGTTCGGCGGGGGCATCCGATTCCCGGCCCCGCGAGTTCGTCCCACAGCGGTATTCGGTCATGAACAGACCGTGTCACCGTGGGAAACCCTCCGGCATCTCGTGAATTGCGTTCGGGGCGTCCGGGATTGCGATGGGCCAACGCATTTTCCGAGAACCTTCGGACGTACCCCGCGAGTGACGATGGCGGCCGAGCACCTTTCCTGCCGCGTGCGCGCGCCTCGGGCCGGACCCGGCTGCCGGGTCCGGCGCGGCGCCGGCGAGCACGGGGACGTGGCGCGCTCGGTGAACAGCAGCCGCATTCGAGAAGGAGGACCGCCGTGGCATATCGCAGGCGGATTCGCAGAATGGTGCCGGGACTGGTGATGGTCCTGGTCGCCGCAGTGTTGTTCTTCGCCACCCGCGAGTCGGTCGCGGCGCCCGACGGTGACCGGGCCGCCGAGAAGTACGGCTTCAAGGAAATGCCCATCGCCATGCCACCGGGCTATGACCGATTGCCCAAGCACTCGGTCCGCGTCGTCAATCCGGCGTACGAGAAGATCCGTTCGTGGATCTCGTCGGTGGGGGCGAGCATCGCGATGAACGACATCACCGGCAGCGGCAGGGCCGACGGCATGTGCATCGTCGACACCCGCACCGACCGGGTGATCGTCACCCACACACCGACCGCCCCGGCCGCCGACCGCTTCACCCCGTTCCTCCTCGACCCCGCGCCGCTGCCGATGGACCGGGCCATGGCGCCCACCGGCTGCACCTTCGGCGACTTCAACGTCGACGGGCGCATGGACATCCTGGCCACCTACTGGGGCCGTACGCCGATCCTCTTCCTGGCCCGCTCCGACGGGCACCGGCCCGCGCCGAGCGCCTACACGCCCCGCGAGCTGGTGCCGTCGGAGTCCACCGACGGGAAGTACAACGGGCCACGCTGGAACACCGACACCGCGTACGTCGGTGACCTCGACGGCGAGGGCCACCCCGACATCGTCATCGGCAACTACTTCCCCGACTCCGACGTGCTCGACCCGGACGGGCTGAAGAACGTCGTGATGAACGACTCGCTCTCCAACGCCAAGAACGCCGGCGGCGACCGGGTGCTGCGCTGGACCGGCGCCACCACCGGGACCTCGCCGACCGCCTCCTACACGGAGGAACGCCAGGCGCTGCCCTACGAGGTGTCCACCGGCTGGACCCTCGCCGTCGCGGGCGCCGACCTCACCGGTGACGCCCGCCACGAGCTGTACATCGCCAACGACTTCGGCCCCGACCACCTGCTGTACAACCGCTCCGCACCGGGCCGCATCCGGCTCACCGAGGCCAAGGGCGAGCGCGACCCCGACACCGCGAAATCGTTTGTGCTCGGCAACGATTCCTTCAAGGGCATGGGGGCCGAGTTCACCGACCTCGACCACACCGGCCGTTTCGACATGGTGGTCAGCAACATCACCGCCGCATGGGGCCTGGAGGAGTCCAACTTCGTCTGGAAGAACCGGGCGAAGGACGAGAAGGACATGCGTACCGCACTCGCCTCCGGCACCGCCCCGTTCACCCAGGAGGCGGAGGATTACGGCCTGGCGTGGACCGGCTGGAACTGGGACGTGAAGACGGGCGACTTCCTCAACGACGGCAAACAGGCGGTCGTGCAGACCGACGGCTTCGTCAAGGGAAAGACCGACCGCTGGCCGTGGCTCCAGGAAATGGCCATGACCAACGACAACCTGCTCTCCAACCCGGCCATGTGGCCCAACGTGCAGCCGGGTGACGACATCGCCGGCCACGACGCCCTGGCCTTCTACGTCCGTACCGCGGGCGGGAAGTTCGCCGACGTGAGCAAGCAGCTCGGCCTCGCCGTGAAGACGCCGACCCGCGCGCTGGCCACCGGCGACACCACCGGCACCGGGCGCCTCGACTTCGCCGTCGCCCGCCAGTGGGGCCCGCCCGCGTTCTACGCCAACACCGCCCCGGAGGTCGGCGAACACCTGACGCTGCACCTGGTCCGGCCCGCCGCGGGCGCGGACGCGAAGGCCGGTGGCCTGGCCGGCGCCGGGGCCCCCGCGTACAACGCCTCCGTTCGCGTCACCACCCCCTCCGGAACCGAGATCGCCCAGCTCGACGGCGGCGGCGGACACGGCGGCTACCGCAGCTTCGACGTCAGGTTCGGACTCGGTTCCCACGACGGCCCGGTGACCGCGCACCTGAAGTGGCGCGATGCGCACGGCGGCATCCACCAGCAGACCCGACAACTCGCCCCCGGTACCCACACCCTCATGCTCACCGGTGACGCCCAGGAGGTTCCGACCCGATGACCGCAACGGTCGCTCACCCCCCGGCAGGTCAGGCACGGCAGGCCGGTACGGCGCCGCCGGCCGGCAAACCCGACGCGCGCTATCTCGCGCTCCGCAACTTCGCCGTCTCGATCAGCGCCCTGAACATCTTCGGTTACACGCTGCTCGGCTTCGAGCAGCCCTGGATCTGGCCCGTCATCGCCGTCGTGACCGGTTACGTCGTCGAGATCGCCCTCGAATCGCTGACCGGCTGGGCACACCGGCGCCCGCCGCGCTACCTCGGGCGGGGCGTACGCGGGCTGTACGAGTTCCTGCTGCCTTCCCACATCACCGCACTCGCCGTCAACATGCTCACCTACGGCAACGACCAACTGCTGCCCATCCTGTTCGGTGTGGTCGTCGGCGTCGGCGGCAAGTACGTGCTGCAGGCCCCGATCGGCGGCCGGATGCGGCACTACATGAACCCGTCCAACCTGGGCATCACGGTGACGCTGCTGTGCTTCGGCTCGTGGTTCAGCATCGCGCCGCCGTACCAGTTCACGGAGCATGCCAACACCTTCTTCCGGGTCGCCGTCCCGCTGATCATCGCGACCGCCGGCACCGTCATCAACGGGCTGCTGACGAAGCGCATCGCGCTGATCGTCGGCTGGCTCGGCGGGTTCGTGATCCAGGCGGTGATCCGCCACTTCGTCTGGGACGTCGCCGTGTACTCGGCGGTCGGGCCGATGAGCGGCGTCGCCTTCGTGCTGTTCACCAACTACATGATCAGCGACCCCGGGACGACACCCGGACGGCCCCGCGACCAGTTCCTCTTCGGCGCCGGCGTGGCGCTGGTGTACGGCGTCCTGATGGTGTTCAACGTCGTCTACACCCTGTTCTTCGCGACCACCATCGTCTGCGGCCTGCGCGGCGCCGGCTGGTGGGTCGCGCACCTGGCGCGCCGCCGCGAGCGGGCGTCCGTGACCGGGGCGGTGGCCGCGTGAACGACCGCAGAGCCCCCATCGCCGTCGTCGGCATCGCGTGCCGCTACCCCGACGCGGACACCCCCGAGCAGATGTGGCAGAACGTCCTCGCGGGGCGCCGCGCGTTCCGCCGCCTCCCCGACGAGCGGATGCGCCACGAGGACTACTACTCCAGCGACCCGGCCGCGCCCGACCGCCACTACGCGCGGAAGGCGGCCGTACTGGAAGGGTTCGCGTTCGACCGGGTGGCCCACCGCATCGCCGGGTCGACCTTCCGCGCCACGGACATGACGCACTGGCTGACGCTGGACACCGTCGCACGGGCCCTGGCGGACGCCGGGTTCCCGGGCGGGGCGGGCCTGCCTTCGCCGACCACCGGCGCCGTCATCGGCAACAGCCTCAACGGCGAGTTCAGCCGCGCCAACCAGATGCGGCTGCGGTGGCCGTACGTGCGCCGTACCGTGGCCGCCGCGCTGCGCGACCAGGGCTGGAGCGACGCCGAACTGGCCGGGTTCCTCGCGGGACTGGAGGAGCGGTACAAGGCCCCGTTCCCGCCCATCGACGAGGACAGCCTGGCGGGCGGCATGGCCAACACCATCGCCGGACGCGTCTGCAACCACTTCGATCTCGGCGGCGGCGGGTTCACCGTGGACGGGGCCTGCTCGTCCTCGCTGCTGGCGATAGCCACCGCGTGCAACGCGCTGGACTCGGGACAGATGGACGTCGCCATCGCGGGCGGCGTGGACCTCAGCATCGACCCCTTCGAGGTGGTCGGCTTCGCCAAGACCGGTGCGCTGGCCACCAGGGAGATGCGCGTCTACGACCGCGGCTCCAACGGCTTCTGGCCGGGTGAGGGGTGCGGCGTCGTGGTCCTGATGCGGAACGCCGACGCCCTCGCGCAGCAACGGTTCCGCTACGCGACGATCGCGGGCTGGGGCTGGTCCTCGGACGGCCGCGGCGGCATCACCCGGCCCGAGGCGAGCGGCCACCGCCTCGCCCTGCAACGCGCCTATCGCGCCGCCGGGTTCGGCCTGGAGACCGTCGCCTACCTGGAGGGCCACGGCACCGGCACCGCCGTGGGCGACGCCACCGAGCTGCGCGCCTTCACCGAGGCCCGGCGCGCCGCCGACCCCGACGCCCCGCCCGGCGCGATCGGCACGGTCAAGGGCAACTTCGGACACACCAAGGCGGCCGCGGGCATCGCCGGGCTCCTCAAGGCGGTGCTCGCCGTCCGCCACCAGATCATCCCGCCCGCCACCGGGCACGTCGATCCCCACCCCGAACTCACCGGCGAGCGCCCCGCGCTGCGGGTGCCGGCCGAGGCCGAGCCGTGGCCGGACGGCATGCCGGTGCGGGCCGGCGTCTCCTCCATGGGCTTCGGCGGGATCAACGCCCACGTCGTCGTCGAGCACGCCGACGGAGTGCGCCGCACCGCGCTGCCCCGGTCGGCGGTACGTCTGATGCGCTCGCGCCAGGACTGTGAGCTGCTGCTCGTCGACGCCGAGGACACCACCGAGCTGCGGGACCGACTCACCCGGCTGGCCACCCTCACCGGCCGTCTGTCCTACGCCGAACTCGGCGACCTCGGCGCGACCCTCCGAGCCGGCCTGGCCGGGCGCCGGGTCCGCGCCGCGGTCGTCGCCTCCTCGCCCGAGCAGGCCGAAGAGCGCTTGACGGACCTGCTCGCCCGCATCGACGACGGCGCCCGCCGCGTCGTCGACCCGGCCGCCGGGCTGTTCCTCGGCAGCCGGACCGGGCAGCCGCCCCGGATCGGGTTCCTCTTCCCCGGCCAGGGCGCCGGGCGCGGCGCGGACGGCGGTGCGCTCCGCCGCCGGTTCGCCACGGTGGACGACCTCTACCGCACCCAGCACCTGCCCGTCGCCGGCGATCAGACGGCCACCGAGGTCGCCCAGCCCCGCATCACCACCGCGTCCGCCGCGGGACTGCGGGTGCTCACCGCACTCGGCATCCGGGCCGCCGCGTCGGCCGGCCACAGCCTCGGCGAACTGACCGCCCTGCACTGGGCCGGGGCCATGGACGAGGCGGCACTGCTCCGGACCGCCGCGGCGCGCGGCCGGGTGATGGCCCGGGCGAGCGACGGCGGCGGCGCCATGGCCGGCGTCGCCGCCGGGCCCGAGGCCGTCGAGCCCCTGCTGGACGGCGAGCCGGTGGTGATCGCGGGATACAACGGCCCCGCCCAGACAGTGGTTTCCGGCCCGGCGGAAGCCGTCGACCGGGTCTGCGGGCGGGCCGCCGGGCGGGGGCTGGACACCCAGCGGATCAACGTCTCGCACGCGTTCCACTCGCCCGCCGTCGCCCCCGCCGCGCGCGCCTTCGCCGCACACCTGGCGAAGGAGGAGTTCGCCCCGCTCACCGGGCGGGTGTTCTCCACCGTCACCGGGGCGCCGCTCGACCGGTCCGCCGAAGCCGCCGACCTCATGACCCGTCAGGTGCTCGCGCCGGTCCGCTTCACCGAGGCGGTCTCGGGCCTCGCCGCCGAAAGCGACCTGCTGCTGGAGGTGGGGCCCGGCCGCATCCTGTCCGGTCTCGCCGCCGAGACCGTCGGCGTCCCCGTCATCCCTCTGGACGCGGGCGGCCCGAGCCTGGCCGGCCTCTTCCAGGCCGCCGCCGCGGCCTGGGTGCTCGGCGCGCCGGTGCGGCACGAGGCCCTGTTCGAGGACCGGTTCACCCGGCCCCTGCCGCTCGACAAGGAGTTCCGGTTCCTCGCCAGCCCGTGTGAGTCGGCGCCCGAGGACGACGTCCCGCTCGCCGTGACCGCCGGGGCACCGGCCCAGTCCGGGCCGGCCGAGGAGCCCGTGGATTCCCCCTCGCCCGCCGCCGGTGGGCCGACGGGCAGCCTGGAGGTTCTGCTGCGGCTCGCCGCCCAGCGCGCCGAACTGCCGCCGGAGGCCGTCTCCCCGGACACCAACCCGCTGGACGAGCTGCACCTCAGCTCCATCACCGTCGGCCAGATCATGAACGAGGCCGTCCGTGAACTGGGCATCGACACCCCCGTGACCACCTCGGCCTTCGCCACCGCCACGCTGGCGGAACTGGCCGAGATGCTCGACGGGCTGTCCGGCACCGCGCTCCCCGGCGACGCCGGCCGCCGGCCCGCCGCGGAGGGCGTCGCGCCCTGGGTGCGCGCCTTCGCCGTCGACCGCGTCCCGGCCGAACCCGGCCGGCCCTGCGGGGCGTCGGGCGAGGGCACGTGGACGGTCTTCGGAAGCGAGGGCCACCCGCTGGCCGAGCCGCTCGCCGAGGCGCTGCGCGCTGCCGGGCTCGGCGGCGGAGTGCTGCTCTGCCTGCCGCCGGACTGTGCCGAGGAGCACGCCGGGCTGATGCTCGCCGCGGCGCGTACCGCGCTCGCCTCCGCCACCCGGTTCGTCGCCGTCGGCGACCGGCGCGGTCCGGCGGCCCTTGCCAAGACCCTTCACCTGGAGGCCCCGTCCATCGCCGTCACCGCCGTCACCCTGCCGATGGCGGACGCTGCCGCCGAGCTGATTCCCCGCCTCGTCGCCGACGTGGCGGCCACGTCGGAGTTCAGCGAGGTGCACTACGACGGGGACGGCACCCGACGCGTACCGGTGCTGCGTGCCCTGCCGCCTGCCGCGGCGGCTCCGGGGCCGCTGCCGCTGGGCACCGGCGACGTCCTCCTCGTCACCGGCGGCGGCAAGGGCATCACCGCCGAGTGCGCGCTCTCCCTGGCCCGGGAGACGGGGTGCGCGGTCGGCCTGCTGGGCCGCTCCGCACCCGAGGCGGACGACGAACTCGCCGCCAACCTCGCCCGGATGGCCGCCGCCGGAATCCCCTTCCGCTACGTCCGCGCCGACGTCACCTCCCCGGAGGAGGTCGAGGCGGCCGTGCGGGAGGTCCGTGCGGCTCTCGGGCCGGTCACCGCTGTGCTGCACGGCGCGGGCCGCAACGAGCCGCGCGCGCTGACCGCCCTCGACGAACCGTCGTTCCGCCGGACGCTGGCCGTCAAGCTCGCCGGGCTGGAGGCGGTGCTGGCCGCCGTCGAGCCGGGCGACCTGCGGCTGCTCGTGGCGTTCGGCAGCATCATCGGCCGGGCGGGCCTGCGCGGTGAGGCCGACTACGCCACCGCCAACGACTGGCTCACCGAACTGGTCGGCCGGGTGCGGGCGGACCTGCCGGGATGCCGGTGTCTGACGCTGGAGTGGTCCGTGTGGTCCGGGGCCGGGATGGGGGAGCGGCTGGGCGTGCTCGAATCGCTGGTCCGCGAGGGCATCGATCCGGTCCCCGCCGACGAGGGCATCGCGATGCTGCGGAGCCTGCTCGCCGATCCGGACACCCCGGCTTCCGTCGTCGTCATGGGCCGCGCCGGTGGCCTGCCGACGATCGCTTTCGAACTGCCGGAGCCGCGGCTGCTGAGATTCACCGACCGGGTCCGGGCCCACTACCCGGGCGTCGAACTCGTCGCCGACTCCGTGCTGTCCGCCACCACCGATCCCTACCTCACCGACCACCTCCTCGACGGCACCCTGCTGTTCCCGGCGGTGCTCGGCATGGAGGCGATGGCGCAGGCCGGGGCGGCGCTCACCGGCCGCACGTGGCCGCCGGTGCTGGAGGACGCCGAGTTCCTGCGCCCGGTCGCGGTCCCTTCGGAGGGCGAGACGACCATCCGGGTGGCCGTGCTGGTCACCGGCCCCGACACCGTCCGCGCGGTGATCCGCAGCGAGGAGACCGACTTCCGCGCCGACCACTTCCGTGCGGTGCTGCGGTACGGGAACAGGCCGCCGCACGGCCGCGCGGGCGACGACGCGGGCGACCGGCCGGAACCGGTACGCGCACCGCACCACGGCACCCCGGACGCCGGTGGGGCCGTGCCCGCGCCGCTCGTCGATCCCGCCCGGGACATGTACGGCAGCGTCCTCTTCCAGGGCGACCGCTTCCGGCGGCTGACGGGTTACCGGCACTTCGCGGCGAAGGAGTGCACCGCCGAGATCTCCACGGCCGCCACCGCACCGTGGTTCGCCGGGTTCCTCCCGTCGCAGCTCGTGCTCGCCGACCCCGGTACGCGGGACGCGCTGATGCACTCCCTCCAGGCGTGCGTTCCCGACGCCACCCTGCTGCCCGTCGGCGTCGAGCGGCTGCACCTCGCCGACCCGGCCGCGGTGCGTGCCGCCGGCACCGCCGTCCTGCACGCCGCGGAGCGCTCACGTGACGGGGACACCTACGTGTACGACCTCGACGTGCGCGCCGCCGACGGCGCTCCGCTGGAGCGCTGGGAGGGCCTGGTACTCAAGGCCGTCCGCAGGACGAACGGCTCCGGCCCGTGGCTTCCCGCCCTGCTCGGCCCCTACCTGGAACGCCGGACCGAAACCCTGCTCCCGGCCCCGCTGCGCGTCGCCGTCCGCCCGGACGGCGACGGAGCGGAGGGCGGCACGGCGGAGCGCCGCGCACGTACCGCGCGCGCACTCGGCCAGGCGCTGGGCCGGCCGGTGCTGCTGCGCCACCGCCCCGACGGGCAGCCGGAGGTGGACGGGGGCCCTGCCGTCTCGGCCTCGCACGGCGCCGGCGTCACCCTCGCCGTGGCGGCGGGGCCGGGGGCCCGGGCAGTCGGCTGTGACGTGCAGGCGGTCGAGGAACGCGCCGCGGGGGAGTGGTCCGGGCTGCTGGGTGACAGCGGCTGGGCGCTGGCCCGGCTGCTCGCCGCCGAACGCGGTGAGGAGCTGTCGGTCGCGGCGACCCGGGTATGGGGTGCCGTCGAGTGTCTGCGCAAGAACGGCCACGCCCGGGTGGAACTCGTCGCCGACGGCGCGCCCGCGGCGGACGGCTGGGCGGTGCTGCGGGCCGGCGACGCCCGGATCGCCACCGTCCCCGTGCACCTCGGGACGGCCGGCACCGGGCGGCCGTCGGTGTTCGCCCTCATGTCGACGGGAGAGGACCCCCGATGAACGGAGCGCGTGCGGTACGCCCCTACTACGAACTGCGCCACCTGGTGGGCTTCGAGGAGACCAACCTGGTCGGCAACGTCTACTACGTCAACTACGTCCGCTGGCAGGGACGGTGCCGTGAGATGTTCCTGCGCGAGCAGGCCCCGGAGGTCCTGGAGGACATCCGAGGGGACCTCAAGCTGTTCACGCTCTCCGTGGGCTGCGAGTTCTTCTCCGAGATCACGGCGTTCGACGAACTGTCGATCCGGATGCGCCTGACCGACCTGACCCAGACGCAGCTCGGCTTCGCCTTCGACTACGTCCGCATCCGCGCGGACGTCCCGGGCGACCTGGTGGCCCGGGGCAGCCAGCGGGTGGCCTGCATGCGCGGCCCGAACACCGACACACGCCCCACCAAGGTGCCGGAGGCACTGCGCCGCGCGCTGGAACCGTACGCGGACCCGGCACCACAAGGCGCGACGGCCGACGGGAGGTGAGGACATGACAATCCCGGAGACACCGCCCGGCCGCGCCCTCGACACCGGGGCGCGCGGCGGGCGCCGGCACCTGCGCGACGTGCTCGGCACGTTCGCGACCGGCATCGTCGTCCTCACCGCCGGACGGACCGAGCCGCGTGGCATGACGGCCAACTCGTTCACCTCGGTCTCGCTGGACCCGCCCCTGGTGCTGGTCTGTGTGGCCCGCACCGCCGCCCTGCACGATCTGGTTCTGACCGAGAAGGGGTTCGCCGTATCGGTCCTGTCGGCCGATCAGGAGCCGGTGGCGCGGCGGTTCGCCGATCGCGCGCGGCCCCGCGGCGCCCGGGAGTTCGAGGCCGTCGAGACGGCACCGGGCGTCCACACCGGCGCCCCCCTCCTGCCCGGCGCACTGGCCTGGCTGGAGTGCCGGCTGACGGCCGTACACGACGGTGGTGACCACTCGATCATGCTCGGCGCGGTGCTGGCGGCGGACCGGAGCGCTCAGGAGTCGGCGCTGCTGTACCACGGCGGCGGCTTTCGCCGGCTGGCCCCGGCGCGCCTGGACGCTTGAGCGGGGCGGCAGTTCCGCCCCCGGGCCCCGGCCCGGTTCCGCCGGCCCGGCACAGTACGGTGTCGTCGATGTCGAGAAGCTGAGCCGGGCTCCGACACAGGGGTGAAGGGCGCGAACGAGGCGCCGTGTCACAAGGAGGTATACCGATGAAGTACTTGCTGATCATGCATGTGAACCCCGCTGTCTGGGAGGCGCTGCCCGAGGCGACCCGCAACGAGGTGATGTCCGGGCACGGCGACTTCATGAAGAAGATCAAGGAATCCGGGGAGTTCGTCTGCACCCAGGCGCTCGCCGAGCCGGCGCAGAGCTCGGTGGTGCGGGTACGCGACGGCGTGCCGGCCGTGACCGACGGCCCGTACGCCGAATCGAAGGAGTTCCTGGGCGGCTTCTACGTGGTCGAGTGCCGGGACCGGGAGCGGGCGCACGAGATCGCCGCCATGATCCCGGACAGCAAGGTCGACGGGCTCGGCATCGAGGTGCGTCCGATCGCCTTCTCCGACGGCCTGCCCGAGTGATCCGTGGCGCGGCGGCCTTCGACCGGAGCCCCGGCGAACGGCCGCCGCGCCAGCGGTTTTCCGGCCTCGGCGCCCTTTCCCCCGCGTGTTAGCGTTGCTGGCTCCTTACCGACAAACGTTTGCGTGGAGAGGACGTTCGGGGAATGGGTGCCGTCGGTGATGTCGATACCGTTCTGCGCGGCTTGATCCCCCGTGTCGTCGGAGTTCTGGTGCGTCGTCACGGCTACTTCGAGGAGTGCGAGGACGCCGCCCAGGACGCGTTGGTCGACGCCACCGTCCAGTGGCGCAGGGACGGCGTCCCGGACAACCCGCTCGGCTGGCTCCTCACCGTCGCCTCCCGCCGCATGGCCGACCGGGCACGGAGCGACGCCGCCCGGCGTACGCGTGAGGAGGCCGTCGCCGCCCTGGCGCCGGTCGACGCGCGGGCCGCCCACGGCCCCGAGGACCAGCCGCCGGCGGACCACGACGACTCCCTCACCCTGCTCTTCCTCTGCTGCCACCCGAGCCTGTCGCCGTCGTCCCAACTCGCCCTCACCCTGCGGGCCTGCGGCGGGCTGACGACGGCACAGATCGCGCGGGCCTTTCTCGTCCCCGAGGCCACCATGGCCCAGCGCATCAGCCGGGCCAAGCGCCGCATCAAGGACGCCGGCGCCCTGTTCGAGCTTCCGCCGCCCGAGGAACAGGCGAGCCGGCTCGCCGTCGTCCTCCACGTTCTCTACCTGATCTTCAACGAGGGCTACACCAGCACCTCGGGCACCGACCTGCACGACGTCGAGCTGACGACCGAGGCGATCCGGCTCACCCGGGCGCTGCGCCAGGCGTTGCCCGACGATCCGGAGGTCACCGGCCTGCTCGCGCTGATGCTGCTGACCGACGCACGCCGGCCCGCGCGCACCGACGCCGACGGCAACCTCGTCCCGCTCGCCGAGCAGGACCGCACCCGGTGGGACCAGGGCGCCGTC
This sequence comes from Streptomyces sp. NPDC018045, assembly GCF_044327445.1. Lineage (NCBI taxonomy): Bacteria > Bacillati > Actinomycetota > Actinomycetes > Kitasatosporales > Streptomycetaceae > Streptomyces > Streptomyces sp. NPDC018045. Next base: position 285,302 of record NZ_JBIRFL010000004.1, on the reverse strand, counting down.
AAGAAGGGGACGGCACTGATCACCGAGGCGCTGGCCAGGGAGCAACCCGTCGGTTCCTACCGCCTGCAGGCCGCCATCGCGGCCGTCCACGCCGAGGCGCCCAGCGCGGAAGAGACGGACTGGCGACAGATCGTCATCCTCTACCAGTTGCTGGCGACGGTCGCCCCGAACCCGATGGTCCGGCTCAACCACGCGGTCGCCGCGGCCATGGCCGACGGCCCGCTGGTGGGCCTGGAACTGCTGCGCTCACTGGACGACGACCCGCGGATCGCCGAGCACCACCGGCTCCACGCGGTCCGCGGCCACCTGCTGGAGATGGCCGGGGACCGCGCCGCCGCCCGCGCGTGCTACCGGGAGGCCGCCCGCCGTACGGCCAGCCTCCCGGAAAGGCGCTACCTGGAATCGCGCGCGGCCGCCCTCGAAGGCGAGCGCTGACCCGCGCGGCGTACGACGCGTCACATCTCGGTGCCCGCGCTCACCATGACGGGCCGTACCTCGACGGTGAAGCCGTCGAAGCGTGCGTCGGGAATCAACGCGGCCAATTCCTCGGCCCGTTCACGTGACTCGCAGTCGACCAGGTAGTACCCGGCCGCGTGCACCGCGACGTCCGGGAGCGGCCCCGGGGCAGCCGTCGCCCGTCCCTCCGTCACCCGCACCACCGAGCCCTGCGAGGCGTCGGCGAGGAAATTGACGGCGATCATCTCGCCGGCCTCCCGGACCGTCTCCTGGAGCGCGCGATGTCCCCGTGAGATCTCGGCGCGCTCCTGTTCGGCCAGGCCGTCCCGGGCCCCTGGTTCCATATGTGTGATCAACAAATACTTCATGGCAAACCTCCTCCTCCCGGGTCGTAGCCGAACCGCTGTTCTCGACCCGTTCAGCACGCGAGAAGGCCTGGTCGGAGCGCGGACGAGCGTGCCGCGTACGGGAGTTGGGCACGGCCGGACCGAGGTGCCCCCGGCGTGGGGCCACGGCCGCCGACCGCGCTCGGCCGCGCCGCCGCGGGGCCGGGCCTCCCGGTGGCGGGAGGACGCATCCCGGACGCGTGGCCCTCACACCGGCATGGGCTCGGGCAGCCCGGCGTTCGTACCGGGGCGGACCAGCGTGAGCGGCCGCGGCGTCGCCATGAGGACCGGCACGTCGAGACGGCTGCGGAAGGAGAGCGGCAGGTCCGGCAGGCACAGTGCGGGGCCCGGTTCGAGCGCTCCGAGCCGCCGGCCACCCATGAGCCGGGCATCCTTCTGCGCGAGCGCGTGGAGCCCGGCCGCCGCGTCGGTCGGCAACGAGAACGCCAGCAGATGACTCTCGGGAGTGGCCCGGACGGACAGTTCGTACGGGCCGGGGGCGGCCACGAGGACACCGGCGAGCGGCCGCCCCTCGGGTATGGGGCCGGGGAAGAGGCCGACGAACACGGCGCGCCGCTTCTCGCCCGGCGGCAGCGAGACGGTACCGCGGACCCGGCGTCGCCGCGCGGAGCGGACCGGGGGTTCCGCGCCGCCGAGACAGGGTGCGAAGCCGCGGAAGCGACGGTAGTTTGTTGGCGACAGCCCGACGCTCCGGCTGAATCGTGTGCTGAATGTTCCCACGCTGTTGTACCCGACGGCGGTGCCGATATCCACGACGTTCCACTCGGTTGATAACAGGAGTTCCTTTGCCTTTTCCAGGCGTAGTGCCGACAGGAACCGTCCCGGCGGGACCCCGGTGGCCCGCAGGAAGAGGCGAGAGAAGTGGAATTTACTGAACACGGCGGCTTCGGCCAGTATATCCAGGGAGAGGGGCTCTCCCAGCTTGTTCTGCATGACGTCGATGGCGCGCACGATAGCCTGCTCGGTCTCGTCTCTCAACGGTTCCTCGATTCTCAGTGTGTGCTAACCAAGTCATCTCTCATGCACTACGTCGCCAGCCCGTCGCACCTGCATCGACGTGCTCGTGCGACGTGACGGTTTCATATCCGACTTCAGAAGGCATCTTCCGGATTGCGGGACCGTATGGCCTCTGACCTGCGCACGAACCGCGATGACGCGTGTTGTGTGAACTGTCCGGTTTTCTTGGCGAAAAGAGCAATGGCGGTCGCGTCTCTATGAGATGATCGCGGGGCGGTCGCGTCCGGCTGCCTTGTCGTATTTCGGCGCGGGGACTCCGTGGGGATTGTGTGAACGGAGTCAAAAAGCCGTAAGAATTACGAATTCCATCCCGGGACCGCGTGGCAAGGCAGTGGCCGCTCTCCGAGTCGAGGAGGCGTGGGGCGCAGCGTCACATGAACTGGATGGGAAGTGGTTTCATGCACCTTGAGGATAAAACGGTCGTTGTCTACGGGGTCTCGGACCCGCAAGGCGTGGCCCTGACGAAGGCGTTATCCCGTCTTCGGGCACTGGTATTTCTGGCCGACGCCGTTCCGGAGAGCGTCGAAAGCGTGGCCCGCAGCATCGTCGAGGCCGGCGGAACCGCCGAATCCGCCGAGGTCGACCTCCGTGATCGACGCGAGGTCGAGGACTACACGTCCGGGGTGGCCCAGTGGACGGGCGGCATCGATGTGGCGGTGGTGGCGATCAGCGGCGAGCAGGCGGCCACGCAGCTCACGGCGGCCCGGGCTGTCGCCTCGCACATGGCCGCCCGGGGCCGCGGCTTCATCGTGGTCATGTCGGTCCGCGCGGCGTCGCGCCGGGAACTCCACCAACTCGCCGAGCACGTCGCCCCCAGGGGGGTCACCGTGCTTCCGGTCTCTTGTGATTGCGACGCATACCAGAGCGCTGTCCTTCCTGGCGGGGCCCCCGCGCCCTCGGGGTAGCAGCGGCCGTGACCGCCGGCGCGGTGCGCGCCGGTCACGGACGAGGGCCCGGCGGACCGGCGGCGGCCCGGGGGCCGAAGAGGGCAGGGGGCTTCTCGGGAGTCGCGAGCAGCGAGGTAACCATTGTCGAGCGGGGGCCGGAGCCACGGCACCTCTGGTCTTGCGCTGCGTCCGCGGGCCGGGCCGGGAACGGCGGGCGGTTCGGACGCGCCGGCCCGGAGCCTCCCGCGGCCCGGCGGGCGGCGCCGGCACCGGCCGGCTCCCCCGCCGGGCGCGTGCGCGTCCCCGGGCGATGCGCCTCGCGTTTCTTCGATATTGCCGAATACCGAATACCGCTCGGACAAGAGCCGCGTTCTCCGGGGCGGCGGGTAATCTGTCCGCGTACCGGTCACGGCGCACCACTTCGATCTGATGCGAGGGCGGTAACGTTGCACGTCTCCGAATTGAGCAGGCGCAGCGGGGTGTCGATCGCCAGTATCAAGTACTACCTGCGCCAAAGCCTGTTGCCGCCGGGACGTGTCACCGCTGCGACCCGAGCCGACTACGACGAACAGCACGTGCGTCGGCTTCGGCTGATACGCGCGCTGATCGGTGTGCGCGGCTTTTCGGTCCGCGCGGCAAAAGAAGTCCTGGATGCCGCCTTCCAGCCCGAAGACGACCCGCGCGAAGTACTGCGTCGCGTGCTGGGAACCGGCGCCGTCCCTCCTCGCGACGACGAGGACGGCAGGAAGGCTTCGGCGGACGTGGAGCGACTGCTCGCCCGGATCGGCTGGGCGGTCCCGGAAGACGCCCGGTCCAAGCGCGCGCTGGCGGACACCCTGGCCTCCCTGCGCCTGCTCGGGGCGGACGTCGACTGGCGCTTCCTCGTCCCGTACGCGGAACTCGCCCGACGCACAGCGGAGTTGGACCTCGATCGGCTGCGGATAGTGGGGGACCCCGCGGAACGAGCCGAACGCGTGGTGCTGCTGACCATCTTGCTCGAACCCGCGCTCTTGGCGCTGCGCCGGCTCGCTCAGGAGAACGCGTCGGCCGCGGGGCGGCACGGTCACGCCGTACGCGCCGGCGACGTGGACGGCGAGATCCGGAAGCCCGCTCCGGCCGCGGCCGGCGGAATTCCCGTGCCGTTCCCGTGCGGCGAAAAGGCGGGCGCGGACAGCCTCCCGCGCAAGCCCGCCGATACGTGACCGGGCCAACGCGCTACGGCAACCTCACCCGCCTGGGCGGCTTTTCGCGGCGCAAGGGTCGGTGGTGCACTGCAGAAAATGCCGTACCGGCCCTCGGGCATTCACGAGGACCGCCCCCTCTTCGCCGCGAGTGACACCGGTCCCTCGCACCCCGGCCGGAATTCCGGGACCGGACGTATGGCGAGAATCCCGGTCACGCTTTCCGCCGGGTGTCGATCTCGGCGATGAGGGCTTCGACGCGGCTCCTGATCTGGTCGCGGATCGGGCGGACGGCTTCGACTCCCTGGCCGGCGGGGTCTTCCAGGGCCCAGTCGAGGTACTTCGTGCCGGGGAGGACGGGGCAGGCGTCGCCGCAGCCCATGGTGATGACGTAATCGGATGCCCGGACGGCCTCGGTGGTCAGTACCTTGGGCCGTCGGCCGGTGAGGTCGATGCCGACTTCCCTCATCGCTTCGACGGCCGAGGGGTTGAGCTGGTCGGCGGGCAGGGAGCCGGCGGAGCGGACCTCGACGCGGTCGCCGGCGAGGTGGGTGAGGAAGGCGGCGGCCATCTGTGAACGCCCGGCGTTGTGGACGCAGACGAACAGCACGGACGCGGCAGGGGCGGTGGGCATCTCGGTCTTCCTTCTTCGCAGGGAGATCGGCGGTGGAGCGGGCGTGGGCGAGGCCGACGCCCATGCCCAGGGGTGATCCCGTCGTCCATGTCGGCGGCCGGGCGCGGGTCGGGAGGCGCGGAGGGAGCGGAAACGGGCATGGCCCCCGTCGTCGGGCCGTCGCATCAGTCCTGACTGGTATCAGTCTTGGGTGATGTGAGAGTATCAGCCCATGATGACGTCAGTCGACACTGACCTGATGCGGGTGCTGGCCGACCCGCTCAGGATGAGGATCGTGACCTTGCTGGCCCACGAGACGCTGTGCACCACGCACCTGGTCGAGGAGACCGGCGCCCGCCAGACCAACCTGTCCAACCACCTGAAGGTGCTGCGTGACGCGGGCGTGGTGGACACCGAGCCGTGCGGCCGCTTCACGTACTACAAGCTGCGCCCCGACGTCATCGCCGCCCTCGCCGGGCAGTTCGGCGAGCTGGCCGAGCGCGCCCGTGCCGCCGCCGACCGGAAGAGGTCCTGCCCGTGACCCGCGCCGAAGCCCCCGCGAACGTGGCAGAGCCGTCCGTCGTCGCCAAGCTCTCCACCCTCGACCGCTTCCTGGCGGTGTGGATCCTGCTCGCCATGGCCCTCGGCCTGGGCCTGGGCCGCCTGATTCCCGGTCTGAACGACGTCCTGGCCGCGGTCGAGATCGGCGGGATTTCCCTGCCGATCGCGGTCGGGTTGCTGGTGATGATGTACCCGGTGCTGGCCAAGGTCCGGTACGACAAGCTGGACGCGGTCACCGGGGACCGCAAGCTGATGGTGTCCTCGCTGGTCATCAACTGGGTCCTGGGCCCGGCGGTGATGTTCGCCCTCGCGTGGATCTTCCTGCCGGACCTGCCCGCGTACCGCACCGGCCTGATCATCGTCGGGCTGGCCCGCTGTATCGCCATGGTCATCATCTGGAACGACCTGGCCTGCGGTGACCGCGAGGCCGCCGCCGTCCTCGTCGCCCTCAACTCCGTCTTCCAGGTCCTCGCCTTCGGTCTGCTCGGCTGGCTCTACCTGGACCTGCTGCCCGGCTGGCTGGGTCTCGGCGACGGCCGGCACCTGGACATCTCCATGGGGAAGATCGCCCTGAACGTCGTCATCTTCCTGGGCATCCCCCTGGTGGCCGGGTTCCTGACCCGCCGCCTGGGCGAGCGGAAGATGGGCCGCGAACGGTACGAGAACCGGTTCCTGCCGAAGATCGGCCCTTGGGCGCTGTACGGGTTGCTGTTCACCATCGTGATCCTCTTCGCCCTCCAGGGGAGGACGATCACCTCGCAGCCGCTGGACGTCGCCCGGATCGCGCTGCCGCTGCTGGCCTACTTCGCGATCATGTGGTTCGGCACCTTCGCCCTCGGCAAGGGCCTGGGCCTGGCCTACGACCGCACCGCCACCCTGGCGTTCACCGCGGCCGGCAACAACTTCGAGCTGGCCATCGCGGTCGCCATCGCCACCTTCGGCGTCACCAGCGGTCAGGCCCTCTCCGGTGTGGTCGGCCCGCTGATCGAGGTGCCGGTCCTGGTCGCCCTGGTCTACGTCTCGCTGGCCTGGCGGCGGAAGTTCGCCCCCAGTGCCGCGGGGCTGCCGGGGCGGTGACCGGCACCTGTGCGGCAGGCGCGGGGATCGGCGGTGCGGTGCCGCCGGTCGCGGCGATCCGGTGGACGCCGTACCGCAAGGTGCCCGCCTCGCGGTACGTGCCGGTCAAGGGGAGGTGAGCAGGCGGCCCATGGCGGCCAGCACCGACGGCTCGATGCGGTAGTACACCCACGTGCCGCGCCGCTCGGACCTCAGCAGTCCGGCCTCGCGCAGCTTCTTCAGGTGATGGGAGACGGTGGGCTGGGAGACCCCCACGTCCTGGATGTCACACACGCACGCCTCCCCGCCCGGATGCGAGGCGACCTTGGAGAACAGGCGCAGGCGTACCGGGTCGGACAGCGCCTTGAACATCGCCGCCATCGTCACCGCGTCCGTATCCGACAGCTCCCCGGCGGTCAGTGGCGGGCAGCACGGCGCCACCCCGCCCTCCAGGGCCGACCGCTCCACGGCACCCGCAGACTTTGACATGGGTCCATGTTGACGGCCGTCGATGCAGCAGGCAAGGGCATGGAGATCGCCGTACGCCGATACGGACACCCGCTCGCGTCGTGTCGCCCCGGGAGAGTCCGACACGCGACGGCCCCTCCGCTGTCCCTGACGGCGCCGCCGCCATGGGCGCTGTCCGGGGAGAACTCGCCCCCGGACAGCGCCCCTTGGCGGCGCCGTCACACGCGTCAGTACGAGTAGAAGCCGGAGCCCGTCTTGCGGCCGAGGCGTCCGGCGTCCACCATGCGGGCGAGCAGCGGGGGAGCCGCGTAGAGGGCTTCCTTGTACTCCTCGTACATGGAGTTGGCGACCGAGGCGACCGTGTCCAGGCCGATCAGGTCGGAGAGCCTGAGCGGGCCCATCGGGTGGGCGCAGCCCATCTCCATGCCGTTGTCGATGTCCTCGCGGCTGGCGATGCCGGACTCGAACATGCGGATCGCCGAGAGCAGGTACGGGATCAGCAGCGCGTTGACGACGAAGCCGGAGCGGTCCTGGGCGCGGATCGCGTGCTTGCCCAGGACGTCCTGGACCAGCGCCTCGGACCGCTTGATCGTCTCCTCGCCGGTGGTCAGCGCGGGGATCAGCTCGACCAGCTTCTGCACCGGCGCCGGGTTGAAGAAGTGGATGCCGATGACCTGGTCGGGGCGGGAGGTGGCGACGGCCAGCTTCACCAGCGGGATGGAGGAGGTGTTGGAGGCCAAGATCGCGTCCGGGCGGCTGACCACCTGGTCGAGGACCTGGAAGATCTCCGTCTTGACCTGCTCGTTCTCCACGACCGCCTCGATGACGAGGTCGCGGTCGGCGAACTCACCGAGGTCGGTGGTGAAGCTGAGCCGGTCGAGCGTCGCGTCGCGCTCCGCGACGGTGATCTTGCCGCGCTCGGCCGCCTTGCCGAGGGAGTTGGTCAGCCGCGTACGGCCCAGCTCCAGCGCCTCGCCGGTGGTCTCAGCGACCATCACGTCCAGGCCGGAGCGGGCACACACCTCGGCGATACCGGCGCCCATCTGGCCGCAGCCCACCACTCCGACGCGTTCGATGTCGGTCACATCGTGCCTTTCGCTGATCTCGGGGTCCGGCGGGGCGCGTGGGGCCGTCCGTGCCTGCGACAGGAACCCCGGCGTCCGCCTCGGCCCCGACGTTACTCCGCGGAATGCTGTGCGGCGGGGGCAGGGGCGGGCATTCTGTTGCCCTAGGACGGACGTTCCGGACACTTTGGGGGCGCGGCATGAGACGGATCACACGAAGAGCGTTCGCGGTGGCGGCCCTCTCGGCGGCCGCGGCGGGGCCGGCGCCGGGCGGCGCGGCGGCCCACGGCCGCGGCGCGAACGGCGGCCGGCCGGAGTTCCGCGGCATGTGGCTGGCCACGGTCGCCAACCGGGACTGGCCCTCGAAGCCGGGGCTGCCGGCCGCCTCGCAGCAGGCCGAGCTGCGCGCGTACCTGGACGCGGCGGTGGCGCGCCGCCTGAACACGGTGGTCTTCCAGGTGCGCCCGACGGCGGACGCGCTGTGGCCGTCCCCGTACGAGCCCTGGTCGGAGTACCTGACCGGCGTCCAGGGCCGCGACCCCGGCTGGGACCCGCTCCAATTCGCCGTACGCGAGGCCCACCGGCGCGGCCTGGAGCTGCACGCCTGGTTCAACCCGTACCGCGTCGCCAACCACACCGACCCGTCGAGGCTGGTGCCCACCCACCCGGCACGGCTGCGTCCGGACTGGGTCGTGCCGTACGGCGGCAAGCTGTACTACAACCCGGGCCTGCCCGAGGTCCGCGCCTTCGTGCAGGACGCGATCCTCGACGCGGTGGAGCGCTACGACATCGACGGCGTCCACTTCGACGACTACTTCTACCCCTACCCGGTGGCGGGCCGGACCTTCGACGACGACGCCGCGTACGAGGAGTACGGCGGGGACTTCGCGACCCGGGCGGACTGGCGGCGGGACAACATCGACCTGCTGGTGCGCGAGACCGGGGAGCGGGTACGCGAGGCGCGGTCCCCGGGCGGCGGCCGGTGGACCGGCCGGGGCGGCGGCCGCCGGCGCAGGCCACGCCGTACGCACCACCGCCCCGTACGGTTCGGTATCAGCCCCTTCGCCATATGGCGCAACCAGGCCACGGACCCGGAAGGCTCGGACACCCGCGCGGGTGTGCAGACCTACGACGACCTCTACGCCGACACCCGCAGGTGGGTGCGCGAGGAGTGGATCGACTACATCGTGCCGCAGGTGTACTGGAACATCGGCTTCCCCGCCGCCGACTACGCCGAGCTGCTGCCGTGGTGGGCGAAGACGGTCACCGGCACCCGTGTCCAGTTGTGCGTCGGCGAGGCCCTGTACAAGGCGGGCGCGCCCGGTCAGCCGCCCGCCTGGCAGGACCCCGCCGAACTCTCCCGCCACCTCACCCTGGCCCGCGGCCACCCGCAGGTCCGCGGCCACATCTTCTTCTCCGCGAAGGAGGTGGCCGAGGACCGCTTCGGGGCGATGGCGCGGGTGGTGGCCGACCACTACCACGGGCCGGTACGGCCCCCGCGCCCCGCGTGAGCGGCGGCCGCCCCTACTCCTGGGCGTCGGCCGTCGGGAAGTGCCGTACGACGGTGTCCGGGCCGGGCGACATCAGCGTCTCGTGGCCGTCCTCGAAACGCACGCGGTACGGCGGGGTGCCGTCCGCTCCCAGAACTTCGATGATCTCGGCGGTCCGGTCGTGCTGCCCCACGATCCTGCCGTGCACCAGCAGCCGGTCTCCCACATTCGCACGCATCGGCTACGGCCTCCTCGTCAGTCGGTCGGAGGATCACTGTTCCGTGGCCGTCAGTCTACGGCGGGCTCCGCCGATGCACCCGCGTTACGCGCCACCCGCGCCGGGCCGGTGCGGTCTTCGGCCATCCGGCGCACCGGCCCTCAGGCGGCCGAGCGCTGGGTGACCGCGATACAGAGGAGTACGGCGACGGCGGCGACCGGGGCGGCCAGCGGGAGCTGTTCGCCGAGCAGCAGCACCGACCAGACCAGGGTCAGCAGCGGCTGGGCGAGCTGGAGCTGACTGGCCTTGGACACGCCGATGGCCGCCATGCCCCGGTACCAGACCACCAGGCCGAGGAACTGCGAGCCGAGGGCCAGCCACAACAGGCCCGCCACCGCGTGCCCTGTCAGGTGCGGCGGTTCGGCGAGCAGCGCCAGGGCGGCACCGGGCACGGTGACCGGCAGGGCCAGCAGCAGGGCCCAGCCGATCACCTGCCAGCCGGGCAGGTGGCGGGCGAGCCGGCCGCCCTCGGTGTAGCCCGCAGCGCACACCAGGAGAGCGGCGAAGAGGTAGAGGTCGCCGGTGCTCAGCGCGCCGCCGCTCTGCTGGACGGCGAAGCCGATGACGACGACCGCCCCGGCCAGCGCCGCTGCCCAGAAGGTACGCGACGGCCGGGCGCCGGTCCGTACGGCCGAGAACGCGGCGGTGGTCAGGGGCAGCAGCCCGACGACGACCGCGGCGTGCGAGGTGGTGGACGTCTCCAGCGCGAGGGTGGTGAGCAGCGGGAAGCCGAGGACGACACCGGCCGCCACGACGGCCAGGCCCGCCCAGTGGCGGCGCTCCGGCAGGTGGACGCGGAAGACGGCCATGCAGCAGCCGGCGATGGCGGCGGCGAGCACGCTGCGCAGGGTCACCACCGTCCAGGCGCCCATGCCTTCCAGGGCCCAGGCGGTGGCGGGGAAGGTGAGGGAGAAGGAGGCGACACCGAGGGCGGCGAGCAGGGTGCCGCGGGCGGCGGCGCGGGACGCGGGGGCGGCGGCATGCGGCACGGCGGACGGGCGGCCGGCTTCCGGGGCCGGCCGGCCGGCTGCGGCGGGGCCGCCGCGCGGTACGTTGACCGCTATCGTGGTGCCCGGAGTAGCGCTATCGTGATCTCTCATGCACGAGCGTAGCAGCGTCGCTGAACTGGCTGCCATCCTCAGAGACGGCCTGGACCGCTACTCCCCGGGTGAGAAGCTGCCGTCGAGCCGCGCCCTCGTGGAGCGGCACCGAGTGAGCCCGGTGACGGTCTCCCGCGCCCTGGCCGAGCTGGCGGCCGAGGGGTTGGTGATCACCCGCCCCGGCGCCGGCGCCTTCCGCGCCGAGGCCCGGCCGCGGGCCCGCCCGGTCGACACCTCCTGGCAGGAGGTCGCGCTGAGCGCGGAGGCGGCCGACGACCACGCGCCGCGCGGCGTGGACGCCTCCGGTGTGCTCGCCACCCTGGCCGCGCCCGCCGCCGGCGTCATCGAGCTGAACGGCGGCTATCTCCACCCCGGCCTGCAACCGGAGCGGGCGCTCGCCGCCGCGCTCGCGCGGGCCGGCCGCCGCCCCGGAGCCTGGGGCCGGCCGCCCATGGAAGGCGTCAGCGAACTGCGGGCCTGGTTCGCGCGCGAGATCGGCGGCCCCGGCGGAGCGCTCGCGGGCTCGGACGTGCTGGTGACGGCGGGCGGGCAGAGCGCGCTGACCGCCGCGCTGCGGGCGCTGGCCCCGCCCGGCGCGCCGGTGCTCGTCGAGTCGCCGACGTACCCGGGCATGCTGGCCGCCGCCCGCGCGTCCGGGCTGCGCCCCGTACCCGTACCGATGGACGCGGACGGCGTACGGACCGACCTGCTGGCCGAGGCCTTCCGCGCCAGCGGCGCCCGGCTCTTCGTCTGCCAGCCGCTCTTCCAGAACCCCACCGGGGCCGTGCTGGCCGCCGGGCGCCGGGCCGAGGTGCTGCGGATCGCCCGCGCGGCCGGTGCCTTCGTCGTCGAGGACGACTTCGCGCGCCGGCTCGTCCACGAGGACGCGCCCCCGCTGCCGCCCACGCTGATCGCCGACGACCCGGACGGCACGGTCGTCCACGTCTGCTCGCTGACCAAGGCCACCTCCCCGAGCCTGCGCGTGGGCGCGCTCGCCGCGCACGGGCCGGTCCTCGACCGGCTGCGCGCCATCCAGGTCGTGGACAGCTTCTTCGTCCCCAGGCCCCTTCAGGAGGCGGCCCTGGAGCTGGTCGGGTCCCCGGCGTGGAGCCGGCACCTGCGCGTCATATCGGGGCAGTTGGCGGTACGCCGGGAGGCGCTCGCCGCGGCGCTCCGGCTGCACTTCGGCGGTGCGGAACCGGCCGGGCCGGGCCGCCCCGGCGTGCGGGTGGTCCCGCCCGGCGGCTACCACTTCTGGCTGCGCCTGCCCGACGGTACGGACGAGGCGGCGCTCGCCGGCGCGGCGCTGCGCGCGGGCGTCGCGGTGGCCCCGGGCCGCCCGTACTTCGCCGCCGAGCCCCCGGCCCCGCACTTGCGCCTGACGTTCGCCTCGGCCGCCGGGACGGCCGAACTGGCCGAGGGGGCGCGGCGGTTGGGCACGGCGTACGAGGAAGTGGCGGGGGCGGGGCGGGGCGACAGCCGGGGCGAGGGGTAATCCGTTCGACGCCGAACGCCCCCTCTGCCAGCCTCCGACCATGAACAACAGCACCCCCGACGCCCCGGCCCAGGACGCCCCCGAGGCCGGGTCCGTCCGTATTCCGGCCGGTTACGAGGTCTCCACCGACCCCGAGCGGCTGGACCTGGCCCTCGTCCACCACTGGCTCTCCACCGACGCCTACTGGGCCCTCGGGCGGCCCCGCGAACGCCAGGACCGGGCGGTGGCGGGCTCGCTCAACTTCGGCCTGTACGAGGCCGCCCCGGAGCCGGCGGCCGACGGCGGCGCGGCCGGGGACCGGGCGGGGCGGCAGGTCGGCTACGCCCGCGTCGTCACCGACCACACCACCTTCGCCTGGCTCTGCGACGTCTACATCGCCCCCGCCGCCCGCGGCAAGGGCCTCGGCACGGCCCTCGTCGCGCACATCCGCGATCACCTGGCGCCGTACGGCCTGCGCCGCGTCCTGCTGGCGACCGGCGACGCCCACGACGTCTACGCCCGGGTGGGCTTCGAGCCGCTGGCCGAGCCCGGCAAGTGGATGGCGCTCGACTTCCGGTAGCGGTGCCGGACCCGGACGGCCCGGCGGTGTCGCGGGCCCGGCGCGCGGCCCGGGTTCAGTGCCCGAGCACCTCCCGCAGCTCCGGTTGGAGCAGGTCGGCGTGGGCGCGTACGAGGTCGTCGCACAGGTCCCAGACGCGCTCCACGGGCAGCGCGGCCGCGGTGGCCGGGTCCGCCATCGCCGCGTGCCTGATGTGGCGCGGCTCGCCGTCCACCGCGGCCCGTACGACCAGTTCGTTGACGCTGACGTAGGCCCGGTTCAGGGCCGCGCACTGCGGGGGCAGGGCGCCGACCCGGGTGGGCTGCACGCCCAGCGCGTCCACCAGGCACGGCACCTCCACCACGGCGGCGCCGGGCAGGTTGTCCACCAGGCCGTGGTTGGGGACGTTGCCGTAGACGGTGCGCGGGGTGCCGGAGACGATGCTGTGGATGATCTGCGGCGCGTACTCCATCGTCCCCTCCACCGGCAGCGGCGATCCGGTGGCGAGCGCGTCCCGGGTCCGTTCGTACTCGGCGGTGTTCTCCTCGATGATGTCCAGGTACGTGCCGACCGGCAGGCGCAGCCGCTCCACCTCGCTGTCGTGGTGGAGGTACCACGGCACGTACTCGGAGGAGTGCTCGCTGGTCTCGGTCGGGTAGTAACCGAGCCTGCGGTACATGTCCACGCGTACCCGGCGCAGCAGTTGCGGGTCCTTGGTGATCGCGTCGTCGAGCAGCGGGTACAGGCTCTGCCCGGCCCGTTCGAAGCGCAGCACCCACGCCTGGTGGTTGACCCCGGCGGCCAGGTAGGAGATCTCCTCGTACGGGACGCCCAGCAGCTCGGCCAGGTCGTGCACGGTCCAGTACACCGAGTGGCACAGGCCCACGACGCGGCGCAGCGGCGTGGCCCGGTCCAGGTACATCACGTTCATCGCCATCGGGTTGGTGTAGTTCAGCAGCCAGGCGTCGGGGCAGAGCCCGGCGATGTCGTCGGCGAGGGCGCGCAGCAGCGGGAAGGTGCGCAGGGCGCGGAAGATGCCGCCGATGCCGAGGGTGTCGCCGATGGTCTGGCGCAGCCCGTAGCGGGCGGGGATGCGGAAGTCCGTACGGGTGGCCGCGTTCATGCCGACCTGGACGGTGTTGACGACGAAGTCCGCGCCGTCGAGCGCCGCGCGCCGGTCGAGGTGCGCGGTGACGACCGGGGCGGCGCCGCGGGTGGCGGCGATGTGCCGGGCGGCGCCCTCGGCGGTGGCGAGACGTTCGGGGTCGATGTCGTGCAGGGCGATGTGGACGTGCCGCAGTTCGGGGAAGGCGAGCAGGTCGGCGAGGAGCGACTGGGTGAAGACGACGCTGCCGGCGCCGATGAAGGCGATCTTCACGGTGCCGGTGCCGGTGTGGCCGGTCGGGGCGGTGCTGGTCATGCGTGGCTCCCTGGTCGGGTCGTGAGGGCGGCGGCTCGGGCCTCGTCCCAGGTGGGCTGGGCCGCCGTACCGCCGTGGGCGCGGGTGGACAGGGCGCCGCAGGCGGCGGCGAAGGAGAGCGCCGCGGGCAGGTCCATGCCGTGCAGGACCGCGGCGATGAAACCGGCGTCGAAGCTGTCGCCGGCGCCGACGCTGTCCACCGGGTCGGCGGGGGCGGCGGCGGTACGGGTGAGCGTGGCGCCGTCGTGGGCGAGCGCGCCGGCCGCGCCGTCCTTGACGACGACCAGCGGGCCGAGGCGGGCGAGCGCGGCGGCAGCGGCGGCCGGGCCGTCGTCGCGATCCGCCGCGCCCGCGGGCCTGGGCCGGTCCGTCTCCGGCGCCAGGGTCGCGGCCAGGGCCCGCGCCTCCGCCGCGTTCGGCAGCAGGACGTCGGTGGACTTCAGGACGGGGCCGAGGAGTCCGGCGTCCCAGCGCCGTGCGGGGTCGTCGTTGGTGTCGAGCGAGGTGGCCGCGCCGTGCGCGCGGGCCCGGGCGAACACCTCGCGCAGCGACCGGGCCAGCCGCGGCATCAGGAAGAACGATCCGGCGTGCACATGCCGGCAGTCGGCCAGCAGCCGGTCCGGTACGTCCTGCGGCCCGGTGGCGGCCAGGCAGCCGGGGGCGGTCAGGATGGCGCGGTCGTCGCCGTGCGCGAGGACGGTGGTGAGCGGGGTGGGCAGCTCCGGGTCGGTGGCCAGGGCCGTGACATCGACACCGCGCTCGGCCAGCGCCGTACGGACGAAGGCGCCCGCCGCGTCGTCGCCGACCCGCCCGGCGAACGCCACGCGCAGCCCCAGCCGCGCCGCGCCGCAGGCCGTGATCGCCGCCGAACCGCCCGTCAGCAGGCGCCCGGTGGCGACGAGGTGCTCGCGCTGCCCGTACTCCAGGGTGCGCGGGACCGGACCGACCACCACATCGGGGTTGGCGTCGCCGATCACGAGGAGGTCGAAGGAGCGGGACACGGGTACCTCCGGGACGGAGCGGGACGGAGTGGCGCGGGGCGGGCGAGACGGGCGAGACGGGCGGGATGGGGGCGGGGTGGGAAAGGACGGAGCGGGCCCGGACGGGCGGACGGGCGGTTCCGGGGCGGGCTACCCCTTCAGCCCGCTGGACGTCAGTGACTGGATGAAGGTCTTCTGCGCGAAGAGGAACGCCAGCAGGACCGGCAGCACGGTGATCACATTGCCCGCCATGATCGCCGACCACCGGTTGTGGTGCTGCCCCTGAAAGGTCGTCAGCCCGAGCTGGAGGGTGTACTGGGTGTCGTGGTTGATCGCGATGAGCGGCCAGGTCAGGTCGTTCCACGTGGTCAGGAAGGTCAGTACGGCGACGGTGGCCAGCGCCGGGCGGGCCAGCGGCAGTACGACCGAGTACAGCACCCGCAGCCGCGAGCACCCGTCGATCCAGGCCGCCTCCTCCAGCTCCCGCGGCAGCGCCAGGAAGAACTGCCGGAAGAGGAAGACCGCGAACGGCGTGACCAGGGACGGCACGATCAACGCCCCCAGCGTGTCGATCAGCCCCAGGCTCTTCATCACCAGGAACGTCGGGATCATGGTGAGCTGGAAGGGGATGACCATGGTCGCCAGCATCAGCCCCAGCAGCAGCCGGGACCCGGCGAACCGCATCCGGGCGAAGGCGTAGCCGCCCAGCGAGCCGAGCACCAGGTTGGAGAGCACCGCGCTGACCGCGACGACCGTGGAGTTGGCGAACCACCGCGGGAACATCGCGTTGCCCAGCACATAGTCGTACCCGCCGAGATCGACGCCGGACGGCCACAGCGACGGCGGGAAGCGGTTGATCTCCGCGTTGGTCATCACCGAACTGAGCACCAGCCACACCAGCGGCAGCGCGAAGCCCAGCGACAGCGGCGCGAGCAGCAGGTGCCAGGCGCTGAAGGGCAGGCGCCGGCGGCGGGCCGGACGCCGTGGCGGGGCGGCTGCGCGCCGGCGCGCGGCACCGGGCGGGCCGGCGGTGCCGGGCGGCACGGCCGCGGGCGCGGTCATCGGAGCGCTCCGTCCGGTGCGGCGGCCGGCCGGCGCCGCCGGTACCGGCGCAGGGCGGTGCCCACGACGAGCAGGGCGACCGCGAGGACGTACGCGGCGGCGGCCCCGTATCCGGCGGTGAACATCTGGAACGCCTGCTCCCACACGAAGTAGACGATGACGGTGGTCGACCCGAGCGGGCCGCCCTTCGTGGTGACGTAGATCAGGTCGAACACCTGGAGCGCGGTGATCAGTTGCCACAGCAGCAGGAAGACGGTCACCGGCGTCAGCGAGGGCAGTTTGATGTGCCACAGCACCCGCAGCCGGCTCGCACCGTCCAGCCGCGCCGACTCGATCAGTTCCGGCGGTACGTCCTGGAGCGCGGCCAGGTAGACGACGACGCAGAAGCCGATCCCGCTCCACAGCGAGATGAGCACCAGCAGGTACAGCGCCTGCCCGGGATCGGAGAGGAAGCCCTGCGGGGACACGCCCAAGTGGTGCAACAGGGAGTTGGCCACCCCGAACTGCGGGTCGAGGATGAAGAAGAACAGCACGCCCTGCGCGGCGGCCGAGATCACGAACGGGATGAAGATCAGCGTCCGGTAGAGGCCGATCAGCCGGATGCGGCGGTTGAGCGCCAGCGCGAGGAACAGCCCGCCGGCCAGGCTGAGCGGCACGTACAGGCCCGCGTAGACCAGGGTGTTGCCCACCGCCGTACGGAAGCCCGGATCCCGCGCCAGCGCACGGTAGTTGTCCAGACCCACCCAGCGCCCCGGCGTGACCAGGTCGTCCGCCCGGAACGAGAGCAGCAGCGACCAGACCACGGGAACGATGCCCAGACCGAGGATGATCAGGACGGCCGGACTGATGAAGGCCCAGGCGGTGGCGTTCTCCCGGCGGGCGCGACCGGCGAGCGTACGGGGGCGGTGGGCGGCGGATGGCCGGTTCTTGGACCGGCGGCCGGCGCTGTCGTGGCGCGGGTCCAGGGTGAAGGCCCGGGGGGTGCTACGGGGGGCCGGGGTTCGGCGGCGCGGCGCATGTGTACGGCGGGGTTCCGGGTGCTCGGGGGACGTACGGCCCGTCTCCGTGCGCCCGGCATCCGCCCGGCCAGCCTCCGTGCACCCGGGATCCGTACGCCCGGCATCCGCCCGGCCGGTTTCCGCCCGTCCGGGGCCCGTTCGCCCGGGCTCCGCCCGGTCTCGCGGCGTCCGGTGGTCCGTGGGGGGCTCTGACGGCATGGCGCCTTCTTCCGTCCGGCCGCGTCCGGCCGCCGCCTCGGGGGCGTCGTCGGGTCTCATCGCGGGATCAGCAGGGCCGCGTCGGCTTTTTCGGCGCAGGTACGCAGCGCCTCGGCGGGGGAGCTGCGGCCCAGCAGCACCGCCACGATCGCCTCGCCGACGGCCTGCGAGATCTGCGGATAGGCCGGGTGGACGGGCCGGACCCGCGCGGTGTCCAGCGCCTTGGTGAACACCGGCAGCCCGGTGGTCCGCGCCGAGAACCGCCGCCACTCCGGGCGTCCGGCCGACGCCCTGCTCAGGGGCAGGCTGCCGCCGCCCATCGCCCACCGCACGTCCTGTGCCGGGTCGCCCAGCCAGCGCAGGAACGCGATCGCCGCCCGCGAACGCTCCGGGCCGTTGTCGAAGACGGTCCAGGTGTCCGGGCCGGAGATCGTGCAGGGCCGACCGCTGTACGTCGGCGGCGGCACCACGGCGTAGTCGACCTTGCCCTCGATGATGTCCGGCAGCTCCCACGGACCGGTGGCCATCATGCCCATCCGGCCGCCTATGAAGACCTGGTGCATCTGCTCGCTGCCCGGCTTGGGGTCGACGTAGACGCTCTTGTCGGCGGCGAGCCGCGCCAGGGTGCCCAGCGCCTGTTCCCCGACGTCCTTGAAGCCGATGCTGTGCCCGTCCGGGGCGATGACCTCGCCGCCGAGGTCCCACACCAGCGGCCACAGCCGCCACACGGTGTCCTCGTCGCCGGTGCCCGGCCAGCTCGTACCGAAGGTGCCGTGGCGCGGGTCGGTCAGCAGGCGCGCCGTCCGGACGAAGTCGTCCCACGTCCAGCCCGCCTCGGGGTAGGGCACCCCGGCCTGCCGGAACAGCTTCCTGTTGTAGACGACGCACAGCGAGTCCAGCACGGCGGGCGCGGCCCGTACCCGGCCGTTGAGTTCGACCGCGTCGCGGACCGAGTCCCACAGCCGAGGCCAGTACGCGGTGCCGCGCAGCGCCTCGGTGAGGTCGACGACGCGGGGGCTGCGGGCCACCCGGGCCAGGTCGGCGCCGAAGACGTACGCGATGTCCGGGTACGAGCCCGCGGCCAGCGCCGCCGTCACCTTCTGGAGCATGGCGTCGGCCACCACACCGCCGCCCCCGGCGTCGACCCGGATGTGCGACTGCCCGCGGTTGAACGCGTCGACGAGCGACTGGATGGCCTTGCGGCCGGTGTCGGCCTGACCGTGCCACATCTCGACGGTGATCCTGCCGTCGGCGCCGACGCCCCGGGCCGCCGAGGACTGGCAGGCGCCGAGGAGCGGTATGCCCGCGACACCGGCCGCCAGCGCGGCGCCGGTGTGCAGAAGGCGGCGCCGGGTCGGGCCGCCGGGCTGCGGTGCGTCCGGCCGGCCGCCGTCGGCCTGTGCGCCTGCCGACGCACCGTGGCCCGGTGGCGGAGATGTGGTGCCGCGGCTCGGTGGCCGTGGTGCTGTGCCGCGGCCCGGTGGCCGTGCCGGCGTGCCGTCGTCCCGTAAGTCTGCCGGGCCCGTGCCCCCGCCGGTTGCGTCGCGCCTCACCGGCCACCCCCTCGAAGAACCGGTCCAAGGTCCCGCGGAACCGTTTGCGCCCGCCCCGGGCCCCCGGACCGTACGGTCGGGAGCCCTCATGAGCTAACCAGCAGGCACCGGTCGGTGCAATGGTGCTGCGGCGACGGGTGGGGCGCGGCGACAGGCGCCGTCACTCCGCCCGCGCGGCGGTGGTCGGCGCCGGGCGGGCGGCCGTAGCCGACGCGTCCGTGTACGTGAACCGGTCCGCGTCCACGGTGGCGCTCGGGCCGCCCGCCGTCGTCACGGTGACGTGCACGGTCCCCGTTCCGGCGGGCGAGGTGCCGCTGCAGAAGGAGTTCCCGCAGGACGCGTGCGCGGCCGGCGCGTCCCCGAACGCGATCGTGCCGCCCGCCAGGCCGGTACCGAGGACGTACACCGAAGTCCCGCCCTGCGACGGGCCGCCGCGCACGGTCAGGCCGGTCACCACGGGGGCGGCGGGCGGCGCGGGCGGCGGCCCGGTGTAGGTGAAGCCGTCGCCGGGAGCTTCCACGGCTCCGCCCGGTGTGACGACGGTGACGGGGACGCTGCCGGAGCCGCCGGGCGTGGTGACGGCGCACCGCGTGGCCGTGCAGTGCGACGTGGTGGCCTCGGCGGAGCCGAAGAGCACGAATCCGGTGTCCAGGCCGGTTCCGGTGACGGTGACGGCGGTGCCGCCGGCGCCCGGCCCGGTCGTCGTGTCGATCCCGGTCACCACCGGCCGGTCCGGCACCTCGGCGGGCTGCTGCGGGCCGTTGACCGTGTACGTGCTCACGTTGTCGGCGGAATCGACGTCGGCCCGGTTGGCGACGGCGGCCCTGATCACCCCGGACGGCCGTGCCGCGCCCGACGACACCTGCACCTTCATGAAGTCCCCGCGCCCGGGCACGCGGGTCCCGCGGAAGGTCGCCTCCAGATGCCGCCCGTCGGGCGACACGGTCTGGTCGAAGGTGTAGTCGTACGGCGTCGAGTACATCAGCGCGCCACCGGTCTTCAGGCCGGGCGGCAGGTCGACGGTCAGGCGGGTGACCCCGGTGGTGTCGGCCGTGCCGACCGAGGTCCAGCTCACGGAGAAGTTCCCGTGACTGTTGGGCCGCGTCGGGTAGTTGCCCGCCTGGGAAACGGCCACGTCCGGGCCGTCGGCGGTGGCGGGAGCGGTGGCCGCGGCGGCGGGCCCCGCCGTGAACAGGGCGGTCAGGGCGAGGACGAGGGCCGACCAGGCCGCTGCTAATCGAGTGGTCATGCCCTCCGTCATCGCCCGTACGGCTGTTCCCGTTACGCCCCTTCCGTCACTCCTGTGGGCCCATGGGCGGAATCCGGCCGTACGGCAGTCGGCCGTACGGCATCCCGGGTACCCCGGTACCCGGGCTGTCCGCCAGCCGCACGCTCAACTGGCTCCCCACCTCCTGGAACCCCAACGCCCGAGCCACCCGCCGCGAAGCCGGAAGGCGGGCGCGCCACTGGGGGAGGAGACCGGCCGCGAGCGCGTGCGCCACCGCGGCGGAGGCCACCCGGCGGGCGAGCCCCTCACCGCGCCGGTCCGGCGCGGTGAGCACGCAGAGGTGCGCGGTCCCGCGGGGCCAGTGGCGGTAACCTGCCGCCGCGGTGAGGACGGGCTCGTCAGCGCCCACCGCGCCCGCGCCCACCGCGCCCGCGCCCACCGCGCCCGCGTCCACCGCGCCCGCGCTCACGGGGCCCGCGCCTTGCGGGCAGACGGCGAAGGCGGGTGAGGTGATCTCCGCCAGGCCGCTCTCCTCCGCGTCCGTACGGCCGGCGGCCTCCAACAGGGCGGTCACGGCAGCCGGTCCGGCCGAAAGCCGCTGCACACCGCCGCCGTCCGGCCTGGGGCACCACGCGTCCTCCGTCACGTACGCCAAGCCGGCCGGGCCCATGACGGCCGCGACGGGCAGTACCGCGCGGATGGCGTCCGGGCAGGTCAGCGCGTCGGCCGGGACGGCGCTCAGCGCGGTGCGGAGGGCGTGCGCGGTGGCCGGGTCCGGTGCGGTGACGATGGCCGACGGCCCGAGCGCCACGATCCCCACCCACGAAGGCGGACACAGGCCGGAGCCCGGGGAGACGGCCACGGCCGGGGGGCTGCCGGGCGGGGGAAACGCCACGGGTGCCGCGCTCAGCGTCTCCCACAGCCCACGTACCCGACGCAGCAACGGACTCGGGGCCGGCCTCACCGCGTCCGCCACCGAACACGCAACGGCCCCACCGGCACGAACCCGTTCGTCACTGACACCTCCACGGCTCCGGCGTCCCCCGGATCGGTCATGCGCCCGATCATGACATGCGCGCAACTGCCGCTCCACGGCGTCACGTTCCGATCCGGCCCGTTCGCCCGCCCGTCCGTGCTCCCGTCCGTGTTCCCCCTCCGCGCTCCCGTCCAAGGCGCGTCGGCTTCGTGACCAGGCAGGCCGCTAATCTGTCAGGCATGAAGCAGGGGAACGGTGATGTCGGCGCGTACGGCGGCCCGGCCGGTGATCGGGCCGGCGGACGGATCGGTGACGGTACCGGTACCGCTATCGGTGGACAGGCCGGCGAACGAGTCGATGACCCGGCGTCGTACGCCGACGGTTACGAGGTCAGGTCCGGCGTCCCGTCGGCCGAAACGTACCGGCGGCTGCGCCGTGCGACCGGCCTCGGTGCCAAGTCGGCCGAAGGCGCGGCGATCGGCCTGCCGAACACCTGGTACGGCGTCACCGTGCACGCGCCAGGCGGCCGGGACGGCGGTGGGGTGGACGACAGCGCGGCGGACGGCGGCGAACCCATCGGCATGGGCCGGATCATCGGTGACGGCGGCTGCTTCTTCCAGATCGTCGACATCTGCGTGCTGCCCCAGCACCAGGGCCACGGCCTGGGCACACGCATCATGACGGCGCTCACCGCGGAACTGCGGCGCCGCGCTCCGGCGGGGGCCTACGTCTCGCTGATCGCCGACGGCGACGCCCGTCACCTCTACACCAAGTTCGGCTTCACCGAGACCGCCCCCGCCTCGGTCGGCATGGCGTTCATGCCTCGCCCGGTCGGCTGAGCACGGGCCCGACGACACAAGGCCCGGTAACGGCCGCGCCGGTCCGGTAACGGCCGCGCGGGCCGGGCCCGGTCACGGGTCCGCCCGTCCGGAGCTGATCACGGCTCTCCCACCCGGAACTGAT
The DNA here is from genome assembly GCF_044327445.1 of Streptomyces sp. NPDC018045. Taxonomy (NCBI): domain Bacteria; kingdom Bacillati; phylum Actinomycetota; class Actinomycetes; order Kitasatosporales; family Streptomycetaceae; genus Streptomyces; species Streptomyces sp. NPDC018045. The sequence continues at coordinate 263,293 of NZ_JBIRFL010000004.1, read as the reverse complement.
CACGGCTCCAGCACCTTCAGCAGATCCAGCAGCGCGCCGTGCAGCTCGCGCGGCGCGGCGAGGAAGCCGGACGCGCCGGCCCGCCACGGACGGCCCGCGGTGTCGGAGACGACGGCCCCCGCCTCGCGGGCCACCAGCGCGCCGGGCAGCAGATTGGCGTCGTCCCGGCCGTACTCCCAGAACGCGTCCAGCCGCCCCGCCGCCGTGTCGGCGATCTGCCACGAGGTGGGGCCCAGATTCCGTACGGCCCCCACGGCGGGCAGCACGGCCGCGAGCGACCGGCCGGCCGCCGCCACGGCCGCGGGCTGTCCCGCGACGAAGGGCGGCTGGCTGGTGCCCACGAGGGCCGCCTCCAGCCGGGTCCTGGCCGACGGCGCGACCGGCTCGCCGTTGCGGGTGGCGCCGTGCCCGGCCGCGGCGAGATACGTCTCCCCGAGCAGCGGCGCGTGCAGGGCCGCGGCCACCGGCTCGCCGTCCCGCACCAACGCGAGGCTGACGCAGAAGTACGGCAGATCCCGCATGAGTTGCACCGCGCCGTCGATCACGTCCACCACCCACACGTCACCCACCGCGGGCACCCCGGGAGCGGGCGCGGCGCCCGGCGCGGGGCCCGCACCGGGGGTGGCCCCGGGCGCGGCGCCCGGCCCGTCGCCCGGGCTGCTGTCGTCGTGCAGTTCCTCGGCCCAGGGAACCCCGGGGAGCAGCGTGTCCAGATGCCGGCGCATGACGGCGACGGCCGGTGCTTCCAAGGCCCGGTAGACGGCGGCCAGTTCCTCCATGGTGTCGGCGGCCGCGGCGGCGCGGCGCGGAGCCTGCACCAGGAGCGCGCCGACTTCGTGGGCGGCGGCTGCCATCGGGGCGAGCAGGGAGGCGTACGTCATGAGCTTCTCCATGTCCTCAGCCCGCGCCGGAGGGCGGGAAGGCCTCCTCCGGCACCGGGCGCGGCTGATGCCGTCGATCCTGCGCCGCGCAGTCGAGAACCGGACTCTCCGTACGCGTGAAGTGAGCGAAACTGTCACTCATGACCCGACAACCGAGCGATCCCGTACGTGCTGCCGCCGCCCCGCGCCCGGCCACCGCCCCCACGGCCGCCCCCGCCCCCGCCCCCGCGCCCGTCCTCGGGCTCCGTGATCAGCGCCTGATCGCCGCGTTGCAGTGCGATGGCCGGCTGAGCGCCGAGCGGGCCGCCGAGGTGCTGGGGGAGAACCCCCGCACGGTGCACCGCCGCTGGCAGGTGCTGACCGGCGACGGCACGGTCAAGGTGTTCGCCCAGCCGGTGCGCCCCGACTCGGTCGGCGCGCTGCTGCTGCGCATCAAGGTGCTCAAGGGCAAGCTGGACGCCCTCACCGCCGCCCTGGCCGCCCGCCCGGACATCCCGTTCATCGACCTGTCCGCCTCGGGAGACGAGATCTCGGCGGTCGCCTTCACCGAACCGGGATCCCGCGACCACCTGGTCTTCCGGCAACTGCCGGCCACACCGGCGGTGGCGTCCGTGTCGGCCGCCACCGTGCTGCACGTGTTCTCCGAGGCGTCCGACTGGCGCCATGACGTCCTGACCGCGGCGGAACGGGCCGCGCTGACCCCGGTGCGCGACACATCCGTACCGCCCGCCGCTCCCGGGTCCGCGCCCGATGCCGTCGACGCCGACATCCTGGCGGCCCTGCGGGACGACGCCCGTACCCCGGCCGCGGCGATCGCCGCCCGTACCGGGCACCCCGCCTCCACCGTCCGGCGCCGCCTCGCCCGCCTGACGAGCGACGGCCGGCTCCGCACGCAGGTGGCCGTGGACCCCAGGCGCCTGGGCCTGCACATCGACGCCAACGTGATGATGCGGGTGCCCCCGGACCACCTGGACGCCGTGGGCCGCACCCTGGCCCGGCACCCCGCCGTGCACGGCGCGTTCGCCACCAGCGGTGCCGCGAATCTGCACGCTGCCGTCTGGGTGCGGGACCTCGCTGCTCTGTACCGGCTGATCAGCGCGGACCTGACAGGCCTGGGCATCGCCGGCGTGGAGACCGTCATCGTCGGTCAGGCGGTCAAGCGCCCTGGCAGATGAACCGTCGGCCATCCGCAGGCGCCGGGTGGCAGGCACCGGGGAGCGCCGGAAGTCTCTCGACGAAACCGGCGACGCCGCTTACCATCACGGCCACGGCATCGCGTGTCGGTCACCGACCGGGTGAGGCATGGAGGTGCCCGTGAGTTTGCCTTACGGAGGCATTCCACAGTGTCGGTGCAGTTGAACCACATCATCATCCACTCCCGGGACAACCGGGAGTCCGCCGCCTTCCTGGCGCACGTCCTCGGGCTCGAAGCCGGCCCGGAGTGGGGCCCCTTCATTCCGGTGGACACCGCCAACGGCGTCACGCTGGACTTCGCCACGATCCCGGCCGAGTCGATCGTCACGCAGCACTACGCGTTCCTCATCAGCGAGGCGGAATTCGACACCGCCTTCGCGCGGATCCAGCAGGCCGGCCTCACCTTCCACGCCGACCCGCACGGGAAGCAGCCGGGGGAGATCAACCACAACGACGGTGGACGCGGGGTCTACTTCTTCGACCCGGCGGGCCACGCGATGGAGATCATCACCCGCCCGTACGGGGGCGGTGACCCGGATGAGGGCGGTGACCTGAAGGAGGGCGGCGCCCCGGACGAAGCGTCGGACGGCGCGGGTACGCCCTCGCCGGCCTGAGCGGGAGGGGCGGCGCACCGACGGTCGCGCGCGTGACCCGGATCCGGCTGAGGCGCGCGACGACCGTCCCCGTCCAGCTTCCGTACGGGCCCCGCCGGCCGCCCCGCCCTCAGGGCGCGCCCGTGAACACCAGGCACGCGTTGTGACCGCCGAAGCCGAAGGAGTTCGTGAGGGCGGCGGACAGCGCGCCCTTCCGCGGCGCGCCCGTGACGACGTCGAGGCCGATCTCCGGGTCCAGCGTGTCGACGTTCTGCGTCGCGGGGACGACACCGTCGCGTACGGCGAGGATCGCGGCGAGCGCGCCGGTCGCTCCGGCCGCCCCGAAGAGATGGCCGGTCATCGACTTGGTCGCGGTGACGGACGGGTGGGTGCCGACGGCCGCCGCGATCGACCGGGCCTCCGTGAGGTCACCCTTGGGTGTGGAGGTCGCGTGGGCGTGCACATGCTCGATGTCGCGCGGGGCCAGCCCGGCGGCGGACAGGGCCAGCCGCATCGCGCGGACCTGGCCCTCCGGGTGGGCGGCCGTGATGTGGTGGGCGTCCGAGGTGACGCCCGCGCCCGCGAGGGCGGCGTGCGCGCGGGCCGTGCGGGCGGCGGCGAACCCGGCGCGTTCCAGGACGACCACGGCCGCCCCCTCGCCGATCACGAACCCGTCCCGGTCGACGTCGAACGGGCGCGACGCCAGATGGGGCGCGTCGTTGCGCGTCGAGTGCGCCTTGGCCTGGGCGAAACCGGCCATCGGCAGCGGGTGGATACAGGCCTCCGCGCCGCCCGCCACGACCACGTCGGCCCGGCCGAGACGGATCAGGTCCAGGCCCATGGCGATGGCCTCGGCCCCCGAGGCGCAGGCGCTGACCGGGGTGTGGGCGCCGCCGCGCGCGCCCAGTTCGATGCTGACCCAGGCGGCGGGGCCGTTCGCCATCAGCATCGGGACGGTGTGCGGGGACACCTTCCGTACGCCGGAGGTTTCGAGCACGTCGTCCTGGCCGAGCAGGGTCAGCGCGCCGCCCGTACCCGTACCGATCACCACGGCCAGCCGCTCCGGATCGACGGCCGGGGCGCCCGCGTCGGCCCACGCCTCGCGGGCCGCGACGAGCGCGACCTGCTCGCACCGGTCCATGCGCCGGGCCCGCACCCGGTCCAGGACCTCGCCGGGCTCGGCCGCGAGCCGGCCCGCGATCCGTACGGGCAGGCCGGCCGCCCACTCCTCCTCGATGGCGCGGATGCCGGACCGCCCGGCCAGCATGGCGTCCCAGGTCGCGGCGGCGTCGCCGCCCAGCGGTGTGGTGGCGCCGAGTCCGGTGACCACCACATCCTCGGTGACAGCGTGCACGAGATGAACCCCCTTTGTCGTATGGAGACAACTTCCCGGGCCGTGACTGCCCGGGAAGTGATCAGCTTGTCGCTCACTCTGCCAGGAGGTTCTTGGGGTGACAGGTGGCTGCTTCCACGGAGTTCGTCGGTGCGATCTTGTGGGAAACATGCAAGCCGCTCGTGGTGAGGCGATGCGTCCCAGCCGCCCGGCAGCCGGGCGGCGGCCCGGGAGCGGCGGGGCAGGCGGGGGAGGCGCGGCCGGCTCAGGGGCGGTGACTTCACGGGACGGGAACCCGACTGGCCAGGGCCCTTCCGGAAAGGACCCGATCACGAGATATCTTGATGTCGAGCAATGTTGCAGACGTGGAGCGGAGCACCCGGTGACTGACTCGACCATCATCTACACACACACTGACGAGGCCCCGGCCCTGGCGACGTATTCGTTCCTGCCGGTGATCGAGGCCTACGCCTCGACGGCCGGGGTCGCGGTGGAGAGCCGCGACATCTCCCTGGCGGGCCGCATCATCGCCGGTTTCCCGGAGTGGCTCCAGGAGGAACAGCGTATCGACGACGCCCTCGCCGAGCTCGGCGAGCTGGCGAAGACGCCCGAGGCCAACATCATCAAGCTGCCGAACATCTCGGCCTCCATCCCGCAGCTCAAGGCGGCCGTCGCCGAACTGCAGGAGCAGGGTTACGCGCTGCCGGACTACCCGGACGACCCGAAGACCGACCAGGAGCGCGACATCCGCGCCCGCTACGACAAGGTCAAGGGCAGCGCCGTCAACCCGGTGCTGCGCGAGGGCAACTCCGACCGCCGCGCCCCCGCCTCGGTGAAGAACTACGCCAAGGCCAACCCGCACCGCATGGGCGCCTGGTCGGCCGACTCGAAGACCAACGTCGCGCACATGACCGGCGACGACTTCCGCTCCACCGAGAAGTCCGTGGTCATCGCCGAGGACAGCACGCTGCGCATCGAGCTGGCCGGCGACGACGGCTCGACCACCGTCCTGCGCGAGTCGGTACCGGTGCTCGCGGGCGAGGTCGTGGACGCGTCCGTGATGCGGGTGGCGGTGCTGCGCGAGTTCCTCAAGGAGCAGGTCGCGCGGGCCAAGGCCGAGGGCGTGCTGTTCTCGGTGCACCTCAAGGCCACGATGATGAAGGTCTCCGACCCGATCATCTTCGGTCACGTCGTGCGCGCCTTCTTCCCGAAGACCTTCGCCCAGTACGGTGACGTGCTCGCCAAGGCCGGTCTGACCCCGAACGACGGTCTGGGCGGCATCTGGAAGGGCCTGGAGTCGCTGCCCCAGGGCGAGGAGATCAAGGCCTCCTTCGACGCGGAGCTGGCCGAGGGCCCGGACCTGGCGATGGTCGACTCCCACCGGGGCATCACCAACCTGCACGTCCCGAGCGACGTCATCGTCGACGCCTCCATGCCGGCCATGATCCGCACCTCCGGCCACATGTGGAACAAGGACGACCAGGAGCAGGACGCCCTCGCCGTCATCCCGGACAGCAGCTACGCCGGCGTCTACCAGGCCGTCATCGAGGACTGCCGGGCGAACGGCGCGTACGACCCGTCGACCATGGGCTCGGTGCCGAACGTCGGCCTGATGGCGCAGAAGGCCGAGGAGTACGGCAGCCACGACAAGACCTTCGAGATCGCCACCACCGGCACGGTGCGCGTCCTCGACCAGGACGGCAACGCCGTCCTGGAGCAGACGGTCGCCGCCGGCGACATCTTCCGCATGTGCCAGACCAAGGACGTGCCGATCCGCGACTGGGTCAAGCTGGCCGTCACCCGCGCCCGCGCGAGCGGCGACCCGGCCGTGTTCTGGCTGGACGAGGGCCGCGCGCACGACGCCAACCTCATCGCCAAGGTCAAGCAGTACCTCCCGGAGCACGACACCGAGGGCCTGCGGATCGAGATCATGTCCCCGGTCGAGGCGACGAAGTTCTCGGTCGAGCGCATCCGCCGCGGCGAGAACACCATCTCCGTCACCGGCAACGTGCTGCGCGACTACCTCACCGACCTGTTCCCGATCCTGGAGCTGGGCACCAGCGCCAAGATGCTCTCGGTGGTGCCGCTCATCAACGGCGGCGGCCTGTTCGAGACCGGCGCCGGCGGCTCCGCGCCCAAGCACGTCCAGCAGTTGGTCAAGGAGAACTACCTGCGCTGGGACAGCCTGGGCGAGTTCCTCGCGCTCGCGGTGAGCTTCGAGCACCTCGCGCAGAAGACGGGCAACGCGCGCGCCCAGGTGCTCGCCGACACCCTCGACCGCGCGACCGGCACGTTCCTCGCCGAGAACAAGTCGCCCAGCCGTAAGCTCGGCGGTATCGACAACCGCGGCAGCCACTTCTACCTGGCCCTGTACTGGGCCCAGGAGCTGGCCGAGCAGACCGAGGACACGCAACTCGCCCAGTCCTTCGCGGCGCTCGCGGCGACGCTGGCCGAGCAGGAGCAGACCATCGTCGACGAGCTGATCGCCGTCCAGGGCTCGCCGGCCGACATCGGCGGCTACTACCGCCCCTCGGTGGCCAAGGCCGCGGCCGTCATGCGCCCGTCGCAGACGCTCAACCAGGCGCTGGCGACGCTCGGTAGCTGACACCACGACGGCGGACGGAACCCCTCCGTCCGCCGCCCGTGGGCACGGGTCCGCCCCGGCCGGGAACACTGCCCGGCCGGGGCGGCTTGCCGACCGGGGCCGTCGGCCCGACGCCGGGGGCGGCCGGGCCGGCTGATCCGGCGACCGGCCGTGGTGGTCGTGGGGGGCGTGGCGGTCACGCGGTTGTTCCGCGCGCTGACCGTCTCAGCCACATGCCTACGGCGCCGACGCCCGGGCACCGGTGCCCAGGCGCCACCGCCTACGGCACCAGATGCGCCAGCCCCTCCGCGCATTGCTTGGCCAGCTCCGAGGAACGGGGCAGCATCAGCCCCTCGTACGCCCGCACGGCGTCATCCACCCGCTCCGCGCCGATCAGCGCCTGCGCGAGGTCGGCGCCGTCGAGCAGCGCGTGGTTGGCGCCCACGCCGAGGGGCGGCATCAGGTGCGCGGCGTCGCCCAGCAGGGTGACGCCCGGAACGTGCTCCCAGACGTGCGGCACCGGCAGCGCGAACAGGGGCCGGTGGACGAAGGCGTGGTCACCGCCGAGCACGGCGTACCGCAGCCCGTCGGCCCACCCGTCGAGCCGCTCGGCGAGGTACGCGCGCGTCGCCGCCGTATCGTCCAGGTTCAGCCCGGCGGCCGTGTGCCAGTCCTGCGGGGCCCGGAACGCCACGTAGGCGCGGATGTGACCGTTGCTGTTCCGCTGGGCGAACAGGAGCGTCGAGCCGGACCCCGTCATCAGCGTGCCCGGACCGACCAGTTGCGCCAGGTCCGGATGGCGCACGTCACTGTCGTCGAAGCCGGTCTCGACGAAGGTGACCCCCGTGTACCCGGGCAGCGCCTCCGAGACGGCCGGGCGGACCCGCGACCACGCGCCGTCGGCGCCGACGACCAGGCCGAAGTCCTCGGTGACGCCGTCCGCGAACACCAGGCGGCAGGTGCCGTCGTCGAGCGGCGCCGCCTTGCTGACGGCGCGCCCCCAGTGGACCGTCCCCGGTGCGAGCGAGTCCAGCAGCAGCCCCCGCAGGTGCCCCCGGTCGATCTCCGGCCGGTCCTCCTCACCTGCGCCCTCGTCCCCGGGGGGCCACTCCTGTTCCAGAGCGGCCGCGGTGATGTGGTCCACCTTCCGCCACTCCTGGCCCTCGGGGCGGGACAGGGCGTGGAACCGGTCGAGCAGGCCCGCCGCGCGGAGAGCCGCCTGGCCCGTGTTCGGGTGCAGGTCGAGAGTGCCGCCCTGCGGACGGGCGTCGAATGCCGCCTCACGTTCGAAGACGGTGACGGAACGGCCGTGGAGCTGGAGGACACGTGCACAGACGAGGCCGCCGAGGCCGCCGCCGACGATCGCGACACGGGCCTCACGGGTGAGGTTCATGGGGTTCCCCTCCAGGGGTGCAGGAACGCCGGACCGACCGTCCGGCGCCGCACCAAAAAAACCACACCCACTAAAAAAGTGCAACGACTAAACCTTCGAACTCACTACACCGCGAGGTAGGCTGCGACCGTGACCGAACCCGCCCCCCGCATCGAGCCCCCCGCCCCCGCCGGGACCGGCGCCCCCGTCGGCCGCCGCGAACGCAAGAAGGCCCGGACCCGCCAGGCCCTGGCCGACGCCGCACTGCGGCTCTTCCTCGAACGCGGTTACGAGCAGGTCGGTGTCAAAGAGATCGCCGACGCCGCCGACGTGTCCGTGACCACCCTGTTCAAGCACTTCGCCGGCAAGGAGGCGCTCGTCTTCGACCTGGACGACGACATCGAGGCCGCCCTCGTCGCCGCCGTACGCGACCGGGCCCCCGGCCAGTCGATCCTCCAGGCCCTGCGTGCCTACGTCCTGCTGACCGAGGACCACGCCGCCCGGTCCGACTTCACCGCGTTCGCCCGCCTGGTGGCCGAAACCCCGGCGCTGCGCGACTACGCGCAGCGCATGTGGATGCGCCATGAAACGGCCCTGGCCCGCGCCATCGCCCACGAGGCCGGCGCCCCCGAGGACGACATCACCTGCGCCGCCTTGGCCCACTTCGCCCTCGCCTCCCGCACCCTCACCAACCAGCACCCCACACCCCGCCGAGCCACCGAAGAAATCTTCACCCTGCTGGAACGGGGGTGGGAGGGGGTGCAACGGGAAGGGTGACGGGTGCGCCGGGGTGGGGTGCGCCGAGGGTGGGGTGCGCCGAGGATGGGGTGCGCCGGAGCCGGAAATCACCCCGGCCCGGGATTTACGACTGCCCCGGCACCGGGTGCACGCCGACGGTGGTCACGGCCGGCGGCGGGGCTTGCCGCGCCGGGCGCCCTTCGCCGCGCCCGAGCCTCCGCGCGGGCCCTTGGCGCCCTTGCCGGTCGGCTTGCCGGCCGCGGGCTTCTGGCGGGCGCCGGACTTGCCCGCGTTCTTGGACTTCGACTGGGACCGGGGCTGGTCCTGGGACCGGGGCTGGTCCTGCGTACGGCCACGGGTGCTGTTGAGGGTCCGGCCGCGGACGATGCCGATGAAATCCTCGACCCGGTCGGTGGTCCGCTCCTCCGGCCAGGCCAGTGCGACCTGGGACTGGGGGGCGTCCGTCAGCGTCCGGTACTTGAGGTCCTTGCGGTGATACAGCCGGGCCAGCGACTGCGGGACGACCAGCAGACCGATGCCCGCCGCCACCAGCTCGATCGCGTCCGCCGTCGTCGCGGGCCGCTCGAACGCGGGCTGCCCCGGCGGGCGCTCCCAGCCGAGGGTGTCGTCGAGGGGGTGCAGCACGATCTCGTCGGCGAGATCCTCCGTGGAGACCTCGTCGGCCGCCGTGAAGAGGTGGTCCTTCGGGACCACGACCACCGTCGTCTCCGTGTAAAGGGGGATCGCGCTGAAGAACGTCCGGTCGGCCGGCAGCCGTACGAAACCCGCGTCGGCGCCGCCGTCCCGCAGTACGTCGTACGCCTCGGCGGGGGGCGTCGCGACGAGTTCCAGCGGGATGCCGGGCAGCCGCTCGTTCCAGATACGCACCCACTTCGTGGGCGTCACCCCCGGGACGTACGCGAGCCGGAACGAGAGGGTTTCTTCCGAGCCTGTCACTCCGCCAGGTTACCGGTCGTGGTCAGAGGTAGCGCACACGATCGATACCCTTGACATCATGACGTCGCACCAGAACGCCCAGACGATGAAGCCCGCGACCGCGGCCAAGAAGCTGGGTGTGTACCTCGAAGCCACCCCCGCCGAGTTCCAGGAGGGTGTCGTCTCGCGCGCCGAGCTGAACGCGCTGCAGACCGACCCGCCCGAGTGGCTCCGGGAGCTGCGGCGCGACGGCCCGCACCCGCGTCCCGTCGTGGCCGCGAAGCTGGGCGTCTCCATCTCGGGTCTCGCGCGCGGTGGAGTCACCGAGCCGCTCACCACGGAGCAGATCGACGCCCTGAAGGCGGAGTCCCCCGAGTGGCTGCAGAAGGAGCGCGCCACCCAGGCCGAGGTCCGCAAGGAGACCGTGCGGATCAAGGAGAAGCAGAAGGCGGACCAGGCCAAGCGCGAGCAGCAGGAGAAGTAGCAGCAGGGGAAGTTAAGAGAAGCAGGAGAGACAGCGGGGGAAGCAGGCAGGGAAGCAGGGAAGCCGGCGGGCGAAGAGTCACCAGGGCAGGACTCTTCCCGCCCTGGTCAGCAGCCCACTTCAGCCGGGACCGGCCCCGGCTCCGGCCGCGGCCCGGCCCCCGCGGTGCGCACGGTCGACGCGTAGTGCAGGCATGGCCGTGTGCCGTCTGTTCATGGGTGGGTGACCGCCAATAAGCTGAGCGGCCTTCGCGTTCTGGGGAGGTCCTGTGAACGGTCTCCGTGCGCTCTTCATCTGCTTTGTGATCGCGTGTGCCGCGGTGGTGTCGCCGGCCGCGGCCGTGCCGCCGCGCTGGTCGGCGCTGCCGGTGCCGGCGGCGGCCCCGCCGGTGACCGTGTCCGACCTCGCCGCCCGCGGACCGGGCGAGGCGTGGGCGACCGGGTACGAGCACGCCGCCGACGGGCTGCGGCCGATGCTGTACCGCTGGGACGGCACGGCGTGGCGTCGGGACGCATCCTTCCCCGGCGCCGGTGAGCCGGGCCGGCTCGGCAAGGTGCAGTTCGTCGGCGAGGAGGTGTGGATCTTCCAGAGCCGCGCGGGGGCGGGGCAGATCCTGCGCCGGTCGGCGGGCGGGTGGAGTGCCGTCCCGCTGCCGCAGACCCTGCGCAGCCACCAGGACTTCGCCGCGGTACCGGGTGCCGCGTGGGTGGTCGGGGAGGACGACACCGGGCTGAAGGTGCTGCACCACGACGGTTCCCGCTGGACCACGCAGCCCGTCCCGGACGGTGTGCTGTACGTGATGGGGATCACCGCGCGTACTGCCACCGACGCCTGGGCCTGGGCGGACACCCGCACCGGGACCACCGTCCTGCGCTGGGACGGTACGGCGTGGCGGGACGCGAGGGTACCGCTGCCGCCGAACGGCAACGTGCACACGATCCTGCTCGAACCGTCCGGCCGGGTCACGGTCGGCGGCAGCCGGTACGCCGACGGCGTGTCCCGCCCCTACCTGATGACCTGGAACGGGCACGCCTGGCGCACCACCTACCCGCCGCTGGGCGACACCTCCACCGGGGCCATGGTGCGCGGCCCGGACGGCGCGCTGTGGCTGCCGGTGCGCAGCGACCGCGCGTTCCAGTCGGAGTACGCGCGGATGAACGGCTCCCGCACCACCTTCTCCTACGGCCCGCGGCGCATGAACGCGATCGACGTCCAGCCGCGTGCGCTGGCGAGGGCCGGGTCCGCACTGCTGTCCTTCGGGACGGCCGAGATCTACGGCTCGAAACCGAACCTGATGAGCGAGCGGCTGGGAGGCTGACCATGGCGCGCAGACTTCTCGTCGCGGCCCTCGCCGTCGCCATGACCCTGCTGGCCGTCATGACCACGGCCACGGCGCAGACCCCGTCCTGGCGCCACGTTCCGGTCCCGGCCCAGGTGCGTCCCCAGGCCGGGCTGAACGGGGCCGTGGCGTTCGGTCCCGACCGGGCGTGGGCGGTGGGTGCCGACGCCGTCGGTCGCGCGGCGCCGGGCTTCCCGCTGGTGCTGCGCTGGAACGGAACCGCCTGGCAGCGCCAGGGCCTGCCCGGGATCCGCTGGCAGGGCGAGCTGCTGTCCATCGCCGCGACCTCGCCGGCCGCGGTCTGGGCGGTCGGCCGCGACGCGGCGGGCGGCGCCCGCCTGCTCCGCTTCGACGGCAGGGCGTGGTCCGAGAGCCGGCCGCCGCGTGGCGTCGTACTGACCGATGTCGTCGCCGGCGGCGGGGAGACCTGGCTGATCGGTGCACGGGACGGCGCGCAGGTGCTGCTGCGTCGGGACGGGCGTGGCTGGCAGGAGCTGCCGGTGCCGCCGGGAGCCGTGTACGGCCTGCACATCCTGGCGGCCGACGACGTCTGGGCCGCGGGCGCCGCCAATTCGGGCGCGGCCGTGTCGCACTGGGACGGGAAGGCGTGGCAGCAGACGATCGTGAACAGGTTCCCGCGGTCGGCCGTGGGCAGTGTGCTCGCGGTCTCGCCGACGGAGGTGTGGGCGGGGGGCACGGCCGGGTTCATCGGCGGCCCGCCGGGCAAGCCGATTCCGCCGCTGCTGGTCCGCTGGGACGGCCAGGCGTGGAGCCGGGTGATCATGCCCACCGACTTCGGCTCGGTCAGCTCACTGGCGCCCGGCCCGTCCGGCGCGCTGGGCTGGGTCTCGGTGGCCCGCTCGCAGAAGTGGGGCCCGCCGGGCAGCCATCCGCCGCTGGTCCCCGGACCGGACTTCCTCGCCTGGAACGGACAGTCCTTCGCCGAGTACAGCGAACCGACGGTGGCCGGGGAGGGCGACTCCTACGTGCTGCGGCTGACCCCGGTGCCGGGCACGTCGGCGGTGTGGTCGGTCGGCCGCGCCGCCGGCCCCGAGAGCACCTTCGCCCCGCGCGTCCTGCGGTTCGGCTGAGGACGCCGAACGGGGGCTCCGTCCGCCGCGCGCGGAGCCCCCGTCTCCGCCCTCCGGCGGCCCGGCCACACAGCCCGGACGCCCACCCGCCCACCGACCATTGCATAAAACTTCCCCTATCCGTATAGTCATGCCCTCAAGGAGGAGGGTCCATGGCAGTACGAGCAGCAGTGGCCGGAGCGAGTGGCTATGCCGGGGGAGAGGTTCTGCGGCTGCTTCTGGGGCATCCGGAGATCGAGATCGGCGCGGTGACCGCGCACGGCAACGCGGGGCAGCGGCTCGGGGCGGTGCAGCCGCATCTGGTGCCGCTGGCCGGGCGGGAGCTGGTGGCCACCACGGCCGAGGCGCTGGCCGGGCACGACGTGGTCTTCCTCGCGCTGCCGCACGGGCAGTCCGCCGCGGTGGCCGAGGCGCTGGGGCCCGACGTCCTCGTCGTGGACTGCGGCGCGGACTTCCGGCTGGCGGACGCCGGTGACTGGGAGCAGTTCTACGGCTCGCCGCACGCCGGCACCTGGCCGTACGGGCTCCCCGAGCTGCCGGGCGCACGGGAGGCGCTGCGCGGCGCCCGGCGCGTCGCGGTGCCGGGCTGTTACCCGACGGCCGTCTCGCTGGCCCTCTTCCCGGCGTACGCGGCGGGGCTCGCCGAGCCGGAGGCCGTCGTGGTCGCCGCCTCGGGCGCCTCCGGCGCGGGCAAGGCACCCAAGCCGCACCTGCTCGGCAGCGAGGTGATGGGCTCGATGAGCCCGTACGGCGTGGGCGGGGTGCACCGGCACACGCCGGAGATGGCGCAGAACCTGAGCGCCGCGGCGGGGGAGCCGGTCACCGTCTCCTTCACCCCGACGCTCGCGCCCATGTCCCGCGGCATCCTCGCCACCTGCTCCGCCAAGGCCCGGCCCGGCGTGGACGGCGCCGACCTGCGGGCCGCGTACGAGAAGGCGCTCGGCGACGAGCCGTTCGCCCGGCTGCTCCCGGAGGGGCAGTGGCCGTCCACCGCGGCCGTGTACGGGTCGAACACCGCGCTGGTGCAGGTCGCCCATGACACGGCGGCCGGCCGGATCGTGGTGGTCAGCGCCATCGACAACCTGACGAAGGGCACCGCCGGCGGCGCGGTGCAGAGCATGAACATCGCCCTGGGTCTCGACGAGGCCACCGGGCTCTCTACGATCGGAGTCGCACCGTGAGCGTCACGGCAGCCAAGGGTTTCTCGGCGGCGGGCATCGCCGCCGGGATCAAGGAGAACGGGAACCCGGACCTCGCCCTGGTGGTGAACAACGGCCCCCGACTGGCCGCCGCCGGCGTCTTCACCGCCAACCGCGTCAAGGCCGCCCCGGTGCTCTGGTCGGAGCAGGTCGTCAAGGGCGGCCGGATCTCGGCCGTCGTCCTCAACTCCGGCGGCGCCAACGCCTGCACGGGCCCCGAGGGCTTCCAGGACACCCACGCCACCGCGGAGCGGGCCGCCGAGGTCCTCAAGGGGCACAGCGCGGGCGAGGTCGCCATCGCCTCGACCGGGCTGATCGGCGTACGGCTGCCGATGGACAAACTGCTGCCGGGGATCGAGAAGGCCGCGGTCGATCTGAGCGTGCACGGCGGGGAGAAGGCCGCCATCGCGATCAAGACCACCGACAGCGTGCACAAGACGGCGGTGGTCTCCACCGATGGCTGGACGGTCGGTGGCATGGCCAAGGGCGCGGGGATGCTCGCGCCGGGGCTGGCCACCATGCTCGTCGTGCTCACCACCGACGCGGACCTTCCGGCGCCGGAACTGGACCGGGCGCTGCGGGACGCGACCCGCACGACGTTCGACCGGGTCGACTCGGACGGCTGCATGTCCACGAACGACACGGTGCTGCTGCTCGCCTCGGGGGCGTCCGGGGAGGTCCCGGAGTACGACGCGTTCGCGGACGCGGTCCGCACGGTCTGCGACGACCTGGCGCGGCAGCTCATCGGCGACGCGGAGGGCGCGAGCAAGGACATCCGCATCGAGGTGATCGGTGCGGCGAGCGAGGACGACGCCGTCGAGGTGGGCCGGTCCATCGCCCGGAACAACCTGCTGAAGTGCGCCATTCACGGCGAGGACCCGAACTGGGGCCGGGTGCTGTCCGCCATCGGCACCACCTCCGCCGTCTTCGACCCGGACCGGCTGAACGTCGCCATCAACGACGTATGGGTCTGCAAGAACGGTTCGGTGGGCGAGGACCGGGACCTGGTCGACATGCGCTACCGGGAGGTGCGGATCACCGCCGACCTCAGCGCGGGCACCGAGTCCGCGGTGATCTGGGCGAACGACCTCACCGCCGACTACGTCCACGAGAACAGCGCGTACTCGTCATGAGCACCCGCAAGCACACCGCGCTGCCCAAGGCCCGCACCCTCATCGAGGCGCTGCCCTGGCTGACCCGCCACCACGGCAAGACCGTCGTCATCAAGTTCGGCGGCAACGCCATGGTCGACGAGGGGCTGAAGGCCGCCTTCGCGCAGGACGTCGTCTTCCTGCGGCACGCCGGGCTCCGTCCCGTCGTCGTGCACGGCGGCGGCCCGCAGATCAGCGCCCAGCTCGACCGGCTGGGCCTGGAGTCGGAGTTCAAGGCGGGCCTGCGGGTCACCACGCCCGAGGCGATGGACGTCGTACGGATGGTGCTCGCCGGCCAGGTGCAACGGGAACTGGTCGGGCTGCTCAACCAGCACGGCCCGCTCGCCGTCGGCATGACCGGCGAGGACGCCCACCTGATGTCCGCCACCCGGCACTACGCCGAGATCGACGGCGAGCGGGTGGACATCGGGCGGGTCGGCGAAGTCACCGCGGTCGACCCCGGCGCCGTACAGGCGCTGCTGGACGACGGCCGCATCCCGGTCATCTCCTCCGTCGCCCGCAGCGCCGACGCGGGCGACGAAACCGGTGTCTTCAACGTCAACGCCGACACCGCGGCGGCGGCCCTGGCCGCGGCCCTCGGCGCCGAGACGCTGATGGTCCTCACCGACGTGGAGGGCTTGTACGAGGACTGGCCGCACAGCGACGAGGTGATCTCCCGGCTCACCGCCACCGAGCTGGAGAAGCTGCTGCCCGACCTGGCCAGCGGCATGGTGCCGAAGATGCGGGGCTGCCTGCACGCCGTACGCAACGGGGTGCACACCGCCCGGGTCATCGACGGCCGGGTCCAGCACTCGATCCTGCTGGAGATCTTCACCGACGAGGGGATCGGCACGATGGTTGTGCCGGACGCGGACGCGCACGCGGGCTCGGACACGGCGGCGGACGCCGGGGCCGGCGCGAACACGAGCGAGAGCGAGAAGGCGGGAGCGGCATGAGCGGCACGGCGATCGGCACAGCGCCCGGCACGGCGGACGGCACGGGGTCCAACGCGGCTCTCACCGAGCGCTGGCAGGGCGCCATGATGGACAACTTCGGCACGCCCCGTGTCCCTCTCGTACGCGGCGAGGGCGTACGCGTCCAGGACGCCGACGGCAACGACTACCTGGACTTCCTCGGCGGCATCGCCGTCAATGCCCTCGGCCACGCGCACCCCGCCGTCGTCCGCGCGGTCTCCGAGCAGATCGCCACCCTCGGGCACGTCTCCAACTTCTTCGTCGCCGAACCGACCGTCGCGCTGGCCGAGCGGCTGCTGCGGATCGCCGGCCGCCCCGGCCGGGTCTACTTCTCCAACTCCGGCGCGGAGGCAAACGAGGCCGCCTTCAAGATCGGCCGGCTGACCGGCCGTACCCACATGGTCTCCACGACCGGTGGCTTCCACGGCCGCACCCTGGGTGCCCTCGCGCTCACCGGCCAGCCCGCCAAGCAGGACCCCTTCCGGCCGCTCCCCGGCGACGTCGACTTCGTCCCGTACGGGGACACCGCGGCCCTGCGCGCCGCCGTCACCACCGAAACGGCCCTCGTCATCATCGAACCCGTCCAGGGCGAGAACGGCGTCGTGGTCCCGCCGCCCGGCTACCTCGCCGCCGCCCGCGAGATCACCGCCGCCACCGGCACCCTGCTCGTGCTGGACGAGATCCAGACCGGTATCGGCCGTACCGGCCACTGGCTGGCGTCGCAGGCCCAGGGCGTCGAGGCCGACGTGATCACGCTCGCCAAGGGCCTCGGCGGCGGCCTGCCCATCGGCGCCACCCTCGCCTTCGGCCCGGCAGCCGGCCTGCTCACCCCCGGCTCGCACGGCTCGACGTTCAGCGGCAACCCCGTGGTGTGCGCGGGCGCGCTCGCCGTGCTGGACACGATCGAGGCCGACGGCCTGCTCGATCACGTCAAGCGGGTGGGCGAGCGGCTGCGTGGCGGGATCGAGGCGTCGGCACACCCGCTCGTCGGCCAGGTCCGCGGCGCGGGACTCCTCCTGGGTATCGTCTTGTCCGAGCCCGTCGCACCGCAGGTGCAGCGAGCGGCTCAGGACGCGGGCCTCCTGGTGAACGCGGTCGCGCCGGACGTCATCCGGCTCGCTCCGCCGCTGATCGTCTCGGACGACGAAGCGGATACGTTCCTCCGGAAGCTCCCCGCCGTCCTCGACGCGGCCCTCGCGGGGGCACACGGGGTACAACGATCCGGAGACTGACGACAACGATGACCGAGGCGCAGGACAACGAGACGCTGCACGGGGGGCCTGCCGTACCGCAGACCCGCACCGCCCGCCACCGCCGGATCGTGGACATCCTCAACCGGCAGGCCGTCCGCTCCCAGAGCCAGCTCGCCAAGCTGCTCGCCGACGACGGCCTGTCCGTCACCCAGGCCACCCTCTCCCGCGACCTGGACGAACTGGGCGCGGTGAAGATCCGCAACACCGGCGGAGAACTGATCTACGCGGTGCCCAGCGAGGGCGGCGACCGCAAGCCGCGGGCGCCCCTGGGGGAGTCCGCCAAGGAGGAGCGGATGCGCCGCCTCTCCGGCGAGCTCCTCATCTCCGCCGAGGCGTCCGCCAACCTCGTGGTCCTGCGCACCCCGCCCGGTGCCGCCCAGTTCCTCGCCTCCGCCATCGATCAGGCCGAACTGCACGACATCCTCGGCACCATCGCCGGCGACGACACGCTGATGCTCATCAGCCGCGACCCGGCCGGCGGCCAGGCCCTCGCCGACCACCTGCTCAACCTGGCACAAAAGGCCCGCTGAACCACCCGCACCCCATGCCGTCCGCCGTACGGCGGCACACGTTCCCCAGCCCCGCCGCCGCGCCCGGCCGACACGGGAGGACCGCCGCCGGCAACACGGGCACGAACGCTGCTCGCCTGAGCGCGCCGCCTCGACTGGTGGTGGAGGTGGGGCTCGCAGCGAGTTTGCTGGCTTGGGGTGGGGTGGTGGCGAGTTGGGGGGACGCCCGTAGGGTCAGTTCAGGTGGGGTGGGGTCCAGGCGTGGTGCCGGAGGATCATGCGTATGGCGGTGCGGGAGGGGGTCATCCGCATCGCGGTGTTGCGTAGGGCGACGGGCAGGGGGTGGGTGAGCTGCTGGCCCATCCGTCCGGCCTGGCGGGCGGCGCGTGCGACGGCTTGGCTGCGCGGTCGGCGCTCGGTGTCGTAGCGGGTGAGTGCGGCTTCCACGGTGGGTTCGGTGGTGAGCGCGGCGGCCAGGGTGACCGCGTCCTCCAGCGCCTGGCAGGCGCCCTGGCCCAGGTTCGGGGTCATCGCGTGCGCCGCGTCGCCGAGCAACGCGATCCGGCCGACCGCGTACGAGGGAAGGGGCGTGCGCAGTTCGTTGATGTCGTGGTGCAGTACGGCGTCGGGCCGGGTCGCGTCGAGCAGGGCGGGGATCGGGGCGTGCCAGTCGTGGAACCGCCGGCGCAGTTCGGCCAGGGGGTCGGTGAACCGCGTTCCGGCGGGGAGGCTGAGGACCGCGTGCCACTCGGCGCGCCCGTCAGGGAAGGCGATGTGCCCGAACTCGGTACCGTGGCCCCAGGTCAGCTCGAAGTCGGTGCGCAGTGCGACTGCCTGCTCGGTGATGGCGCGCAGTACCGTCGAGCCGCTGTAGACCGGTCCGGGGTGGGCGGGGAAGAGGTGGTCGCGGATCTTGCTGCCGACGCCGTCGGCCGCCACCACCAGATCGGCGTCCAGGATGGTCTCGCCGCAGCCGACGCGCACCGCTCCTGGCCCAGCCTGCCGGACCGGGCCGGCCGCAGAGCCCAGCAGCAGTGTCCCGGCGGGCAGGGCTTCGCGCAGCAGCCGGTGCAGGGTGGCGCGGGGGATGCCCATGATCGGCGTGCCGACCGCTTTCTCCAGCGCCGCGCCGTCCATCCGGGCCAGCCACCCGCCCTCCGGCGTGCGGGTACCGCCGCTGTACTGGGCCCGCGATGCTTGTCGCACCGCCTTGCCCACGCCGAGTTCGTCGAGTGCCCGAAGGCCGTTGGCGGCCAGTGAGATGCCCGCCCCCACGTCGTCGAGCACGGGCGCGCGCTCGACGACCGTCACCTCCCAGCCGATGCGGCGCAGGCCGACCGCGGCGGCCAGGCCGCCGATGCCGCCTCCGACGATTACCGCTGACTTGCCCATGGCGAGCCCCCACTTCTTCTACATCTGTAGAAGATGACCTTATCGGAAGCGCTACAGGTGTAGAAAGGGAGCATGGCTACGGACCGGCGCACCCTCCTCGCGGACGCGGCTCTCGACGTACTCGCCGACGAAGGCATCCGCGGCCTGACCCACCGCGCGGTGGACCGCCGAGCGGGCCTGCCACCCGGCACCACGTCGGCGTACTTCCGTACCCGGGCCGCGCTGCTCACCGCGCTCGTGACCCGCCTGGTCCAACTCGACCAGGCGGAACTGCAGACGGCGGCCGAGCGGCTCCCGCCCCTGCGCACCGCCGAGGACCTGGTGAACGCCATGGCGCCGCTCGTCCGGCAGCGGCTCACCGGTGAGGGTCGCCGCCGCTCGCTGGCCCGCTTCGCCTGCGCCGCCGAGAGCGCGCGGGACCCCGAACTGCGGGAGATCCTCGTACCCCGCGAGAACGCCGGCCGCGAGGCCGTCCGGCTGTTCCTCGCCGGGCACGGCGTGACGGACGCCGACAACCGCACGCGCACACTGCTGTCCTGTATCGACGGCCTGGTCTTCGACCGGCTTGTCGGCGGCGGCGAAGTGCCGCGCGAGGCCCTCGAAAGCCTCGTGACCGCCGCCCTCCGATAGCCCCTGACCGTCCACGGCTCCGGCCTGAGCGCCGCGCGCCCCGTCAGCGACCAGCGGCGGGCTGCCCGGACCGGCCCGCCGCCTCGGCCGTCTCCGCTGCCGCAGCTCTCGTCCAGTGATCCTTCGGGCAGAAAACGATCAAGAGGCCGCCTCGGATTTCTCCGATGCGGCCTCTGATCTGCGACTCCAATGAGTCGGGACGACAGGATTTGAACCTGCGACCCCTTGACCCCCAGTCAAGTGCGCTACCAAGCTGCGCCACGTCCCGGTGCTCGCTTCGGCCGGGTTTCCCCGGTCGCGGCGTGCACAAGAAAAATACCCTGTCCGGGGCTCTGATTCCAAAGTGGGGTCCCTGCCGGAGCACAGAACGGTCGAAAAGGGGCGGGAAAGTGCCACGCAGGCCGTGTGGGCGCGTGCTTCCATGGCGCTATGGCTGATCGACGCGGAGAGATCCGGCGGCGTCGCGTGTACGAGGCGCCCGATGCCGGGGACGGGGCGCGGGTGCTCGTGGACCGGTTGTGGCCGCGAGGGCTGGCGAAGGACGCGGCGCGCCTGGACGAGTGGTGCAAGGACGTGGCGCCGTCGAAGGGGCTGCGCACCTGGTACGGGCACCGGCCGGAGCGGTACGAGGAGTTCGCCGCGCGGTACCGGGAGGAGCTGGCCGCCTCGCCGGCCGCGGAGGCGCTGGGGCGGCTGCGGGAGTATGCGGCGGCCGGGCCGCTGACCTTGCTGACCGCGACCAAGAGCATGGAGCTGAGCCATGTGACGGTGCTGGCGGAGGCGCTGGGGGAGTAGTCGGTGCGGGGTGCGTACCACCTCTGAGCTGGGGCTATGACCCCTCGGGACGTTACGGCTGCGCCATTCGGGTGGAGTGCGTTGACGAAACATGCGGTGGAGTGCATAGTTATACCCATCAGCGAATGCACCGTAAGGAGAAACCCGTGACCGAGCGCGTCGTACTCGCCTACTCGGGCGGCCTGGACACCTCCGTCGCCATCGGCTGGATCGCCGAGGAGACGGGCGCCGAGGTCATCGCCGTGGCCGTGGATGTCGGCCAGGGTGGCGAAGACCTGGACGTCATCCGCAAGCGCGCGCTCGCCTGTGGCGCGGTCGAGGCCGAGGTCGCGGACGCCAAGGACGAGTTCGCCGACGAGTACTGCCTGCCCGCGATCAAGGCCAACGCGCTGTACATGGACCGCTATCCGCTGGTCTCCGCGCTGTCCCGGCCGACGATCGTCAAGCACCTGGTCGCCGCCGCCGAGAAGCATGGCGCCACCACCGTCGCCCACGGCTGCACCGGCAAGGGCAACGACCAGGTGCGGTTCGAGGCCGGGATCTCCTCCCTCGCGCCCGACCTGAAGTGCATCGCCCCGGTCCGGGACTACGCGATGACCCGGGACAAGGCGATCGCCTTCTGCGAGAGCAAGAACCTGCCGATCACGACCACCAAGAAGTCGCCGTACTCGATCGACCAGAACGTCTTCGGACGGGCCGTGGAGACCGGCTTCCTGGAGGACATCTGGAACGCGCCGATCGAGGACGTGTACGAGTACACCTCCGACCCCGCCGCCC
This sequence comes from Streptomyces sp. NPDC018045, assembly GCF_044327445.1. Taxonomy (NCBI): domain Bacteria; kingdom Bacillati; phylum Actinomycetota; class Actinomycetes; order Kitasatosporales; family Streptomycetaceae; genus Streptomyces; species Streptomyces sp. NPDC018045. The sequence continues at coordinate 242,068 of NZ_JBIRFL010000004.1, read as the reverse complement.
CGCGCGAGGCCGACGAGGTCGTCATCACCTTCAAGGAGGGCGTGCCGGTCGCGATCGACGGCAGGCCCGTCACCGTCCTCCAGGCGATCCAGCAGCTCAACGAGCGGGCCGGCGCCCAGGGCATCGGCCGGATCGACATGGTCGAGGACCGGCTGGTCGGCATCAAGTCCCGGGAGGTCTACGAGGCGCCCGGCGCGATCGCGCTGATCACCGCCCACCAGGAGCTGGAGAGCGTCACCGTCGAGCGGGAGCTGGCCCGTTACAAGCGGCAGGTCGAGCAGCGGTGGGGCGAGCTGGTCTACGACGGCCTGTGGTTCTCGCCGCTGAAGCGGGCGCTGGACGGGTTCATCCAGGAAGCCAACCAGGCGGTCTCCGGTGACATCCGGATGACGTTGCACGGTGGCCGCGCGGTGGTCACCGGGCGGCGGTCCGAGCAGTCGCTGTACGACTTCAACCTGGCCACGTACGACACGGGCGACACCTTCGACCAGTCGCTGTCGAAGGGCTTCATCGAGATCTTCGGAATGTCGTCGAAGATCGCCGCCAAGCGGGACCTGGCGTAGGGCCGGGCTCCACCCGGGTCAGGGCACCGTCCCGACTCCGTCCCCGGTGGCCGGTTCGTCCGGCCGCCGGGGACCGTCACATCTCACCATCCACGAGGAGCTGAGCAAGTGAGCAGCAACAGCGGTGACGTCCGGCTCTGGGGCGGCCGGTTCGCCGACGGCCCCGCGGAGGCCCTGGCGCGACTGTCCGCCTCCGTCCACTTCGACTGGCGGCTGGCGCCGTACGACATCGCCGGTTCCCGTGCGCACGCGCGCGTGCTGCGCAAGGCCGGGCTGCTCACCGAGGACGAGCTGACGCGGATGCTGGAGGGGCTGGACCGGCTGGAGGCCGATGTCGCCGACGGCGGTTTCACCGGCACCATCGCCGACGAGGACGTGCACACCGCGCTGGAACGGGGCCTGCTGGAGCGGCTCGGCCCGGACCTCGGCGGCAAGCTGCGGGCCGGGCGGTCCCGCAACGATCAGGTCGCCACGCTCTTCCGGATGTACCTGCGCGACCACGCGCGGATCATCGGCGGACTGATCACGGACCTCCAGGAAGCGCTGGTCGGCCTCGCCGAGGCGCACCCGGACGTCGCGATGCCGGGCCGTACGCACCTCCAGCACGCACAGCCGGTGCTGTTCGCGCACCATGTCCTCGCGCACGTCCAGGCGCTGTCGCGGAACGCGGAGCGGCTGCGGCAGTGGGACGAGCGCACGGCGGTCTCGCCCTACGGGTCGGGCGCGCTGGCGGGTTCGTCGCTCGGGCTGGACCCGGAGGCGGTCGCCGCCGACCTGGGCTTCGAGCACGGCAGCTCGGCCAACTCCATCGACGGCACCGCCTCGCGGGACTTCGTCGCCGAGTTCGCCTTCATCACCGCGATGATCGGCGTGGACCTGTCCCGGATCGCCGAGGAGATCATCATCTGGAACACGAAGGAGTTCTCCTTCGTGACCCTGCACGACGCCTTCTCCACCGGCTCCTCGATCATGCCGCAGAAGAAGAACCCGGACATCGCCGAGCTGGCGCGCGGCAAGTCGGGCCGGCTGGTCGGCAACCTCACGGGCCTGATGACGACCCTCAAGGCGCTGCCGCTGGCCTACAATCGCGACCTCCAGGAAGACAAGGAGCCGGTCTTCGACTCCTGCGACCAGTTGGAGGTCCTGCTGCCCGCGTTCACCGGGATGATGGCCACGCTGACCGTCAACCGGGAGCGGATGGCGGAGCTGGCCCCGGCCGGGTTCTCGCTGGCCACGGACATCGCCGAGTGGCTCGTTCGGCAGGGTGTGCCGTTCCGGGTGGCGCACGAGGTCGCGGGGGAGTGCGTCAAGGCGTGCGAGCGGCACGGCATCGAGCTGGACCAGCTCACCGACGAGCAGTTCGCCGCGATCTCGCCGCACCTGACCCCGGAGGTCCGTACGGTCCTGAACGTGCCCGGCGCGCTCGCCTCGCGCAGCGGCCGGGGCGGCACGGCGCCGTCGGCCGTCGCCGTCCAGTTGGCGGAGGTCAAGACGGACCTGGCCACCCAGCGGGCGTGGGCCGACGCCAAGCGCTGAGCCTTCCGGCCTTCTTGAGGTGGACCTTCCCGGCTCCTTGAGATCACGCGGGGGCTTCCCGGTTCCCTGGGACGGGTCTCCTCGGCCCCGGGGGTGAGCCTCCCCGGCCCCCTCAGGCGCACTTTTCCGCCACCCCCTGCATACGTCGGGGCGAGCACCGGACGGCGGTGCTCGTACCCGGGCCGCGGCCCCCTTGGAGTCTCCGAGGGGCCGCAGCCGTTCCGGAGACGGGCGGACGGCGACACGCACCCCGCTCATGAGACGTCCATGTCTCATTCGGGTACTCTATGTCTCATGGCTGTGGACCGTGAACACGTACTCAGGGAAGCCGCCGGCCTGCTCACCCGCAGGGCGACCGCCAATATGGACGAGATCGCCAAGGCCGCCGGCATCAGCCGCGCCACCCTCCACCGCCACTTCGCGGGCCGCGACGCCCTGATCAAGGCCCTGGAGGAGCTGTGCATCCGGCAGTTCGCGGGGGCGCTGGACGCGGCCCGCCTCGACGAGGACGACGCCGTGTCGGCACTGCGCCGGCTGATCGCCGAAGCCGAGCCGGTGGCCGGCTTCATGGCCTTCCTCTACACCGAGAACCAGCTCTTCGAGGGCGAGGAGGTCAACGAGGGCTGGGAGCGGCTGGACGCCCGTATCCACGCGCTGTTCCGGCGCGGTCAGGAAGAGGGCGACTTCCGGATCGACCTGACGCCCGTCTGGCTCACCGAGGCGCTGTACGGACTGATCGGCGCCGGCGCGTGGGCCGTGCACGAGGGGCGCGTCGCCCGCAGGGACCTCGACCATTCGATCGCCGAGCTGCTGCTCGGCGGCATCCGACGGAGCATGGAGAAATGAGCAAGCCCGCCAAGGAAACCGCCGGCCGCACCGGCGTCACCGCGGAGCACCAGCCAGGCGCCGGACGCTGGCTCGCGCTCGCCGTCCTGGTCCTCGCCGTCCTGCTGGTCGGCGTGGACGCCACCGTCCTGGGCCTGGCCACCCCGTTCCTCAGCGAGGACCTGCGCCCGTCCGGCACCCAGTTGCTGTGGATCGGCGACGTCTACTCGTTCGTCATCGCCGGCCTGCTGGTCTCCATGGGCAGCCTCGGCGACCGCATCGGGCGCAAGAAGCTGCTGCTGACCGGATCGGTCGCGTTCGGCGCGATGTCGGTGCTCGCCGCGTACGCCGGCACCCCGGCCATGATGATCGTGGCGCGGGCGCTGCTGGGCGTGGCGGGCGCGACGCTGATGCCGTCCACCCTGGCCCTGATCCGCAACCTCTTCCACGACCCCAGGGAACGCAGCCTGGCCATCGGCATCTGGGGCGCCATGGCCTCGGCGGGCGCGGCCGTCGGTCCGGTGCTCGGCGGCTTCCTGCTCGGTCACTTCTGGTGGGGCTCGGTCTTCCTGATCAACCTGCCCGTGATGGCCCTGCTGGTGATCGTCGGCGCCAAGGTGCTGCCGGAGTCCCGCAACCCGAACCCCGGCCCGTGGGACCTGCCCAGCGTGGGCCTGTCCCTGGTGGGCATGATCGGCGTCGTCTACGCGATCAAGGAAGCCTCGGTGCACGGCCTCCGCTGGGACATCGCGGCGGCCGCCGTCCTCGGGGCGCTCGCGCTGGTCACCTTCGTCCGCCGACAGCAGTCCCTGGCCTCGCCGCTGCTGGACATGAAGCTCTTTCAGCACCGTGGCTTCTCCGGTGCCGTACTGGCCGACCTGCTGACCATCCTGGGCCTGTCCGGCCTGGTCTTCTTCCTCTCGCAGTTCCTCCAGATGGTGCAGTTGCGCTCGCCGCTCAACGCGGGCCTGGTCGAACTGCCCGCCGCGATCGGCGCGGTGGGCGCGGGACTGGCCGCCGGATACGTCGCCCGGAAGCTGTCCGTACGGCTCGTCGTCGCCGGCGGACTGGGCGTCGTCGGCCTGGCGCTGGCCGGCTGCATCGGCCTGGACCAGGACACCAGCACCCTCACCCTCGGCGCGATCCTGTTCGTCGTCGGCGTCGGCGCGGGCTTCGCCTTCACCGTCACCGCGGACGTGATCCTCTCCAGCGTGCCCAAGGAGCAGGCGGGCGCCGCGTCCGCGGTCTCGGAGACGGCGTACGAACTGGGCGCCGCCCTCGGCATCGCGCTGCTCGGCTCCATCGTCACCGGCATCTACCGGGACTTCGCCACCCCGCACGGCGTGCCCGAGACGACCGCGAACGCCGCCAGGGAGTCGCTCGGCGGCGCCGTCGAGGCGTCCGGCACCCTTCCGGCCGACGCCGGGGCCGGTCTGCTGAGGGCCGCCCAGCACGCGTTCGTCGACGGCCTGGACACCGCGGCCGGGGTCGGCGCCGCCGTCCTGATCGCCGCCGCCTGCGCCGCGTGGTTCCTGCTGCGCGGCCAGCGGCTGGAGGACGGCTCCGCCGCGGCGGAGACCGAGCCCGAGGCCGCGCACCACTGACCCGCGGAATCCGTGGTACCGGGCGGGGGGCGGCAGTTGTCCCCCGCCCGTTCACGTCCCGGCCGCCTCGTGTGGGCCGCAAGGCTCCCATGGCTCGTTTGACTCTCCAGGCATTCCCCCGCACTCGTGCAGTCTCAGGAGGGTGAAGACCATGGCAGAGCTCGGCAGACGTCTCTTCTTCACCGCAGCGGGGGCCCTGGCCACCGCCACCGCGGTCGGCACCCACGCCTTCGCCACCGGCCACGCGCGCGACGCGCGGTCGGCGGACGAGTACGTGGACGTGCAACTGCTCAACATCACCGACCTCCACGGATACCTCCAGGCGGCACCGGGCAGCAGCTCGGTCATCACCGGCGCCGGTGGCAAGAAGTACACCGTGGGCGGCGTGGCCTACATGGCCGCGCACCTCGAACGGCTGCGGGCGGGCCGCGCCAACTCCCTCTTCTTCGCGCCCGGCGACCTCTTCTCCGGCTGGGAGTTCCCCGCCGAGTCGCTCGCCGACGAACCGACCATCGAAGCCCTGAACCGGATGGGCCTGGACTTCGCCTCGGCCGGCAACCACGAGTTCGACAAGTCGCCCGCCTTCCTCTCCCAGCACATGGTGGACGGCATCTCCTATCCGACGGTCGACTGGGACAACTCCTTCGTCGACTCCTCCGGACAGCGGTTCCACGGCGCGGACTTCGCGTACTACTGCGCCAACACGGTGTGGGCCGGCAGCGGGGAGCGGGTCCTGCCGCCGTACAACATCGAGTGGGTGGACGCCGGCCGGGGGCGGCGGCTGCCGATCGGCTTCATCCACCTGACCGCCATCGGCACCGAGACCATGCCCGCCTCCTACCAGCCCGGGCTGCGCACCCTGGACCAGCTCGCCACCGCCGACCGCTGCGCCGCCGAACTCAAGTCCCGCGGCGTCAACGCGATCGTGCTCAGCATGCACGACGGCGCGGTGGCCGGCGGTGACTTCAACAGCGGCAGCAACCCCTCGGGCCCCGCCTACGAACTGGCGTTGCGCTGCTCGCCGGATATCGACGCCATCGTCTGCGGCCACTGGCACACCGCCTTCACCATGATGGTCCCCGACCCGCACGGCGTGCCCCGTCCGTTCGTCGAGGCCGGCTGCCACGGCCAGCTCGTCAACGAGATCAGCCTCCGGCTGGACCCGGGCACCGGCAAGGTCGTCCGGGAGCTGACCACCGCCACCAACCACCCCAACACCCGCGACGTGGCACCCGACCCGGAGCTGTCCGAGGTCGTCAAGTACTGGGCCGGGTACGGCACCCGGCGCGCCGCCGTCGCCCTCGGCAAGCAGACCGCCTCCTTCACCCGGACCCGCAACGCGGCGGGCGAGTCCACCATGGGCGACCTGGTGGCCGACTGGGCGCTGTGGGCCGGGCGGCAGCCGCAGGGCCCGATGAACGACGCCAACCTCGACCCCGCCGTCCCCGCCGACCTGGCCCTCATCGCCATCGCGCCGCGCATCGGGCAGGCCATCATCGCCGGGGACCTCACGTACGACTCCGCGACCGGCGGCACGGTCGCCTTCGGCAAGGCGTGGAACGCGGTCGGCTTCGGCGACCCGATCGTGACGGCCACCGTCACCGGGCAGCAGATCCACGACGTGCTGGAGCAGCAGTGGACCGTGCCCGCGGGCGGCGGTCTGAAGTACGCGCCGCTGGCCGTCTCCGCCAACGTCCGCTACGGCTTCGACGCGACGGGCCCGGCGGGCGACCGGGTCGACCCGGCGGACGTGTTCATCGACGGCACCGCGCTGGACGTGGGCCGCTCGTACCGGGTCGCGGCGCCCTCGTACACGTTGCTCAACCAGGACGGGTATCCGGCGTTCACCGGCTTCACCCGCCCCTTCCGGCACAACCGCGACTTCGAGAGCTTCGTCGCGTACGTCAAGGAGCGGCAGCGGATCGCGCCCGCGCCGCTGAACCGGGTGACGGTGAAGAACAGCGGCGCCCCGGGCGCGCGGATCGGCGAGACCACGGTCCCGCCGCGGCTGCGGAGCGCGGACGGCACGGTGCTGCCCCGGGCCGAGGCCGCGATGCTCGCCGCCGGACGGCCCACGGCGGACGGCTTCCGGGTGCCCTGCTGAGCCGTACGGAGGCATCGCCGGCGGTACGGCGTCGTGCCGCGCCACCGGCAACGTGCGGGGCCCCGCCCGGAATCGGACGGGGCCCCGCACGTGGCGGTCCGGCGGCGGTCAGGCCGCACGGGCCTTGGTGGCGTACATGTCCACGTACTCCTGGCCGGACAGCTCCATGACGTCGCTCATCACCTCGTCGGTGACGGCGCGCAGCACGTAGCGGTCCCGGTCCATGCCCTCGTAGCGGGAGAAGTCCAGCGGCTCACCGAAGCGGCAGGTCACCGGCGCGAGGTGCGGGCGGCCCTTGCCGCCGGGCTGCACCTTGTCGGTGCCGATCATCGCGAACGGCACGACGGGCGCGCCGGTCATCAGCGCGAGGCGGGCGATACCGGTACGGCCGCGGTACAGGCGGCCGTCGGGGGAGCGGGTGCCTTCGGGGTAGATGCCGAACGCGTGGCCCTCCTCCAGGATCCGGCGGCCGGTCATCAGCGCGGCGACGCCGCCGTGCCCGCCGTCCCGGTCCACCGGGACCATGCCGGCGGTGGTGAAGAACCAGGCCATCAGACGGCCCTTGAGACCCTTGCCCTTGACGTACTCGTCCTTGCCGATGAAGAACACCGGCCGCTTGACGATGAGGGTGAGGAACAGCGAGTCGATGAAGGTGACGTGGTTGCCGGCCAGGATCACCGGTCCGCTGCCGGGAATGCGCTCCACGCCCTCGACCTTCGGGCGGAACAGGACACGCATGACGAATCCGAGAAACGCCTTCAGCAGAATGCGGGACAACGGGCCCTCCGGTCGTGGGTGGTCTGCGGCGGTCGCCGCGAGCGTGCAAGAGTATGCAGCCCAGGACGATACTCGTCGGCCCACCTCGATCGCACATCGGGTTCACGGGCCCGATACGCAGAGTTGACGTGGGTTTTCCGGGCGTTTCGGACCACGTCTGCCGCGCGAAAGGTGTACGTGCCTAGGATCGCTTCGACCCATTGACAGGTGCCGGACACCCTCACCGGCGCCGTGGAGCGAGGAGCGCGAACATGCAGGAACGGCAGCAGCCGGGACGCCGGACGGTACTGGGCGCGGCGGCCCTCGGCGCGGGCGCGGCGGTCTGGGGCGGCACCGGCACGGCGAGCGCCGCGAGTTCCCGCGGGCGCGGCCACGGCCACGGCGCGCACGGCGAGCTGCCGGTACCGCTGATCGTGGGTCACCGCGGCGCCAGCGGCTACCGCCCCGAGCACACCTTCGGCTCCTACCAGCTCGCCCTGGACATGGGCGCGGACATCATCGAGCAGGACGTGGTGCCCACCAAGGACGGCCACCTCGTCTGCCGGCACGAGAACGACATCACGGCCACCACGGACGTCTCCGCGCACCCGGAGTTCGCGGACCGCAGGACGACGAAGACGGTCGACGGGGCCAAGCTCACCGGCTGGTTCACCGAGGACTTCACGCTCGCCGAGCTGAAGACGCTCCGGGCCAAGGAGCGCATTCCGGGCACGCGACAGCACAACACCCTTTATGACGGCGTATGGGAGGTACCCACCTTCGAAGAGGTGCTGAAGTGGGCCGACCGTGAGGGCCGCAAGCGGGGCCGCCGCGTCTGGCTGCACATCGAGACCAAGCACCCCACCTACTTCCGCAAGCTCGGTCTGGGCCTGGAGGAACGTCTCGCCCGGCTGCTGCGCAAGTACGGCCGGCACAAGAAGCACGCGCCGAACTTCCTCCAGTCCTTCGAGCCGAGCAGCCTCCAGCGCCTCGACCAGCTCGTCGACTGCCCCAAGGTCCTCCTGCTGGGCACCCCCAAGGACCGCCCGTGGGACTTCGAGGTGGCGGGTGACCCGCGCACCACCGCCGACCTGGTCAAGCCCGCCGGCCTGAAGTGGATCGCCGGCTTCGCGCAGGGCATCGGCCCCGACCTGACCGTCATCCTCCCGCGCACCGAGGACGACAAGCTGGGCAGGCCCACCTCGGTCGTCAAGGACGCGCACGCCGCCGGGCTGGTCCTGCACCCCTACACCGGCCGCAACGAGAACACCTTCCTGCCCGCCGACTTCCGCCGCGGCAGCGACCCGGCGGCGTACGGCGACGCGCTGGGCTACTTCAGGAAGTGCCTGGCCACCGGCATCGACGGCCTCTTCTCCGACAACTGCGACACGGCCCTGCTGGCCGCCGCCGAGTTCCGCCGGCGCTGACCCCCGCCCACCACGGGTGGCGCCGCGGGGCGTCACCCCGGCGCCGCCGGCGCCACGGACGAGTGAGGCCGTGGCGCCGGCGAAACCGCCCGGCCGCGCCGCCACGTCTCGCACGCCATGCGGCACGCCATCACGGACAACGACCTCATTCGTACGCTGCGCCCCCTGCTGGCCGCAGAAGTCGCCGCCGAGGCGGCCGCGGCGGGAGCCGACGCCGAGGACCTCGAACAGGGCGTGTGGACCCGACTGCTGGAGCACACCCGCCAGGCGGGGCCGCCCGCCGAACCCGCCCGCTGGCTGCGCCGCGCGGTCCGCGCCGAGGCCCGCGGCGCACGGCGGCTGGCGCTGCGGGAGGTCCCGTACGACCCCACCGGACCACAGCCCCTGGTCGCCGCCGTCGCCGAACGCGCGGCGCTGGAGACCGAGGAACGGCGGGCGCTGCACGCCGCCGTCGCCCGGCTCCCCGGGCGCTGCCCCGCCCTGGTGCGCGCCCTGTTGTCGCGCTCCGACCTCACCTACCGCGAGATCTCATCCGAGTTGGGAATGTCACAGGGGAGCTTGGGGCCGGTCCGTTCCCGTTGCCTGGGATGCCTGCGCAGAATGCTCACGGCGGAGGTTGCCGCTGCGCAAAACCGGGGAGTCCGGAAGCAGCAGCGTCAGTCACGCCACGACGGCGCCGTGCACCACACGGCCCCGTCCGTCAGGGCAACCGGTCCGGGCGTACCCTCTCACCCTCTGCACGCCCGGGCGCACCGAACCGAATAAGGGGAGGCATACGCGCATGGGCATGAGCGTGACCATCTCGGCGGCGACCGGCCAGGACGCCGAGCAGATCCTCAAACTCCAGTACCTCTGCTACCAGCCGGAGGCCGCGCTGTACGACGACTACTCGATCCAGCCGCTCACCCAGACCCTGGATGACCTGCGTGCCGAACTGAGCGACGCCTGCGTGGTGGTCGCCCGGCTCGGCACGGAGGTCGTCGGGGCGGTGCGCGGCACGGTCGACGCCGACGGCACCGCCGCCATCGGCAGACTCGTCGTCCACCCCCGGCTACAGCGCCACGGCCTCGGCGGACGGCTGCTCACCGCCGTCGAGGAGCGGCTGACCGCCGAGCGCTCGGCCAAGCGCTACCGCCTGTCCACCGGCCACCGCAGCGAGGGCAACCTGCGCCTGTACCGTGGCCACGGCTACACGACCGTCGGCACCGAGCAGCTCAGCCCCCGCCTCAGCCTGATCACGCTGGAGAAGGAGGCGGCCACCGCGGACGCGACCACCGGGGACGGCGCGCCGACCTACGTGGCGAGCGCCTGACCGGCCGCCGCGCGGCAGGGGCCCGCCGGGCGTACGGGCGCCGGGCGCGTCACGCCCGGCGGGCCCGCCGCAGCCACAGCAGGCCGGTCACCGGCAGGAAGACCGGGATGAAGAGGTAGCCCATCCCGTAGTCGGACCAGACGGTGGCGTCCGGGAAGGCGGAGTGGTCCACCAGCGTCCACGTACCGACGCCGAGCACACCGGCCAGCTCCAGCGCGCAGCACACGACCGCGGCCCTGCGGGCCCCCTCGCCGCCGCGCACCAGCGAGAACAGGATGAAGGCGTAGACCACCGCGGAGACCGCGGACAGGATGTACGCCAGCGGTGCCCGGTCGAACTGCGCGATGAGCTGGTAGGCCGCCCGCGACGCGGCGGCCACGGTGAAGACGCCGTACAGGGCGACCAGCAGCCGGCCGGGCCCGGTGCCCAGGGAGCGCCGCTTTCCGGCCGCGCCCTGCGGCACGGCCTCGGAGGACCGGGCTCCTGCGGATGTCTCAGGCATGGCCGCCTCCCCAGATGTCGAACAGCCGTACTTCCAGTACGGCGAGGACCACCGCGCCCGCCGCGACGGTCGCCGAGCCCCAGCGCGTCCGCTCGGAGAGGGACATCAATCCGGTGGCCGGTACGCAGGCGGTCGCGCCGATCAGATAGGCGACGAAGATCGCCGTACCGTCCCGCGGCGTCCCGCCGCTGCCCAACTGCACCAGACCCACGACGAGTTGGACGACGCCGAGCAGGCAGACCACGGCCATGCCGATGAAGTGCCAGTCCTTCGTCGGCTCGTCGCGGTACGCGGCGAAGCCGCACCAGGCGGCCAGGGCGAGCGCGGTCACGCCGAGCGTGACCGTCAGCGCGTCGATCACCGGGACCTCCGCGCGGCGCGGCTGCGCGCAGTGGAGAAAAGGGGCATGAGGTGACTCTAAACGGCGGCGGGGGGCCGGGTGCGCGCGGCCCCGCCGGTCGCGACCGGCCGTTCCGCCCGGTCACCCGTGGTCACGGCCGCCGATCACCCCGTCACCCGGACGCGGCCGAGATCCGGCCGCGCGCGGGGCCTGGTCGTCGTGGCGTTGACCACAGCGCGCCGGGCGCCGGGCCGGCCGCCGATGCGCCCGTCCAGGGCCTGTCGGGGGTGTCCGCGCAGGCCACGGTGGGCAGCCTGGAGGTCATCGCGGCCGACTGACCCGTCGTCCACGCCTCGGTCGGGCCTGTCCGCGATACGGACAGGCTTGATCGGTCCGTACGCCTGTCTGGTTTACTGGCGAACATGACCACGACGAGCAACCGCACCCCTGCGACCGAGGCGACCATGACGCCCGGTGCTCGTCGCATGTGTCGAATGTGTGACCGCTGAGGGCCCCCGCCGAGCCTCGCGCCCCGAAGCGAGACCCGCCGCCTTGCGCCGTGCCGGCCGTACGCCCGTCCGTACGCCACGACCCTGGCCGCCCCGCGCCACCGGAACCCGAAGCCGGGCCCCCGCGCCCTCCGGGTCCCCCATGCCGCACTCCGCAATGAATGCCCCGTGCCCGGCGGGCGAGCCGCCCGGCACACGACAGTGACGGAATTCCCTGTGATCACCACAACGGGCCTGACCAAGGTCTACCGCTCAGGAGACCGCGAAGTCACCGCCCTGGACGGCGTCGATCTGCACGTCCGCGAGGGCGAGGTGTACGGCGTCATCGGCCAGAGCGGCGCCGGAAAGTCCACCCTCATCCGCTGCGTCAACCTCCTGGAGCGCCCCACCTCCGGCACGGTCACCGTCGCCGGACAGGAGCTGACCTCGCTGGCCGGCAGGGGGCAGCGCGCCAACGCCGCGCTGCGTGCCGCCCGCAGCCACATCGGGATGGTCTTCCAGCACTTCAACCTGCTGTCCTCGCGCACCGTCCAGGACAACATCGAACTGCCGCTGGAGATCCTCAAGGTCGACCGCCGCGAGCGCGCCCGCAAGGCACGGGAACTGCTCGACCTGGTCGGCCTCGCCGACAAGGCCACGGCGTACCCCGCCCAGCTCTCCGGCGGCCAGAAGCAGCGCGTCGGCATCGCCCGCGCCCTGGCCGGCGACCCCAAGGTGCTGCTCTCCGACGAGGCCACCAGCGCCCTGGACCCGGAGACCACCCGCTCCATCCTCCAGTTGCTGCGCGATCTCAACCGCCAGCTCGGCCTGACCGTGCTGCTGATCACGCACGAGATGGACGTCGTCAAGACGATCTGCGACTCGGCCGCGCTGATGAAGAACGGCCGCGTCGTCGAGCAGGGCACCGTCTCGGAACTGCTCGCCACCCCCGGCTCCGAACTGGCCCGCGAGCTGTTCCCGGTCGGCGGCGAGCCCTCTGGGCCGGACCGCACCGTCGTGGACGTCACCTTCCACGGCGAGGCCGCCACCCGCCCGGTGATCTCCGAGCTGTCCCGTACGTACAACGTGGACATCTCCATCCTCGGCGCCGCCATGGACACCGTCGGCGGCAGGCAGATCGGCCGGATGCGCATCGAGCTGCCCGGCCGCTTCGAGGAGAACGTCGTGCCCATCGGCTTCCTGCGCGAGCAGGGCCTCCAGGTCGACGTCGCCGGCGAGCCGGCCGGCCCCGCGACGACGGCGACCGCCGGCGCGCTGGTGAAGGAAGGTGCCAAGTGACCTGGTCCCAGATGCAGCCGCTGCTGTACAACAACACGCTCGACACGCTCTTCATGGTGTGGTGGTCGACGTTCTACGCCGTCCTGTTCGGCATCCCGCTCGGCGTCCTGCTGATCCTGACCGACCGCGGCGGCCTCCTGCAGAACGTCGTGGTCAACAAGGTCCTCGGCGCGGTGGTGAACATCGGCCGCTCCTTCCCCTTCCTGATCCTGGCCGTCGCACTGATCCCCTTCACGCGCCTGGTGGTGGGCGTCTCCATCGGCCCCACCGGCGCGGTCGTGCCCCTGGTCATCGCGGCCGTCCCGTTCTTCGCCCGGCTCGTGGAGGCCGCGCTGCGCGAGGTCGACCACGGCCTGGTCGAGGCCGCCCAGTCCATGGGCGGCGGCACCTGGACCATCGTCTTCAAGGTCCTGCTGCCGCAGGCGCTGCCCGCGCTGGTCGCGGCCGTCACCACCACCGTCATCACGCTGATCGGCTACTCCGCCATCGCCGGCGCGGTGGGCGGCGGCGGGCTGGGCAACCTGGCCTACACCTACGGCTACCTCCAGTACGAGACCAACCTGATGGTCATCACCATCGTGCTCCTGGTCGTCCTGGTGGTCCTGGTCCAGCTCCTCGGCGACCTGATCGTGCGTCGGCTGGCCCGCCGCGGCAGCCGCGGCACCTCCGCCGTACGCGTCGGGCTGCGCCGGGCGCCCGCCCCGGCCACCGTCGCCGGACAGCCCGCGGCGGCCGCCACCGCCGACGCCCCCGAGGAGTGTGCCGGCGCCTGAGCCCGGGTCCGCTCCGGACCCTCTTGAGCCCGGACCCTTTGCCGGGCGCACCCGCGCGGGGCCGCCGGCCCCGCGCGTCCGAGAAACCGAGATAGGGGCACTTTTCGTGCGTACCACCCGCAACATCACCGTGGCCGTCGCGGCCGCGGCAGCCGTCGCCCTCGGCGCGAGCGCCTGCAGCGCGCCCTCCGACGTCTCCTCCTCCGGGGGCAAGAAGGAGGACAGCGCCGCGCCGCTGACCGTCGCCGCCAGCCCCACCCCGCACGGGGCGATCCTCAACTTCGTCCGGGACAAGCTCGCGGCGAAGGAGGGGCTCACGCTGGAGGTGCAGGAGTTCAACGACTACAACCTGCCGAACAAGGTCACCGAGGACGGCCAGGTCGACGCGAACTTCTTCCAGCACAAGCCGTTCCTGGACACCTACAACGAGAAGAACGGCACCCACGTCGTGCCGGTCGTCAACGTCGCCATCGAGCCGCTCGGCGTGTACTCCAAGAAGGTCAAGAAGCTCTCCGAGCTGACCGCGGGCAACACCGTCTCCGTCCCCAACGACCCGTCCAACGAGGGCCGCGCGCTCAAGCTGCTCGCCGACAACGGCGTCATCACCCTCAAGAAGGGCGTCGGCTCCGATGCCAAGCTGACCGACGTCGAGGACAGCAAGGGCATCAAGCTCACCGAGCTGGAGGCCGGCCAGGTCGCGCCGCGCCTCGCCGACGTGGACGCCGGCGTGATCAACGGCAACTTCGCCATCGGCGCCCAGCTCAAGCCCTCCACCGACGCACTCGCGCTGGAGAAGGCCGCGGGCAACCCGTACGCCAACTTCCTGGCCGTCAAGAAGGGCAACGAGGAAGACCCGCGGGTCAAGAAGCTGGCGAAGTTGCTGAACTCGCCCGAGGTCAAGAAGTTCATCGAGGACAAGTACCGGGACGGCTCGGTCATCCCGGCCTTCGGCGCCCCTCAGGGCTGACCACCGCCCCCTCAGGCCGGCACCGTACGGACGGCTGAGCCGTGCCACGACGGGCCCCGGACGCGCACTCCGCGCCACCGGGGCCCGCGTGCGTGGCACATCCCCGGTCGGATGCTGCATCCTGGTGCACTCAAGACGGTCAACAGGGCCCGAACTTCGGAGCAGCACGGTCAACGGCGTTGGAGCAGCGGCATGACATCCACCTTTCCGGACATCTCCATCAGCACGGATCGGTTGGTGCTTCGCCCGTTCGAAGAGGCCGACGTGCCCGCGCTCACCGAGATGATGAACGACGAGCTGACCGCCGCCTGGACCGCGCAGCCGCAGCCCTACACCACCGAGGCCGCCCGTGAGTGGGCCACCCGCCGGGCCGGCGCGGTACGCACCGAAGGCCGCGGCATCGCCTTCGCCGTCACCGAATTCCTCACCCAGCGCCTGGTCGGCACGATCGCACTCGACCACACCGACTGGCGGGTGCTGAGCACCGAGGCCGCCTACGTCACCGCCCCCTGGGCGCGCGGTGAGGGCTACGCCTGCGAATCCGTCCTCGCGGTCGCGCAGTGGCTCTTCCGGGACCAGAAGTTCGAACGGGTCGAGCTGCGCACCGCCGCCGGCAACACCGCCGCCCAGCAGGTGGCCCAGAAGGTCGGCTGCATCAGCGAGGGCGTGCTGCGCAACGCCTGGATAGCCCGCTCCCGCACCGAGGACGGAAGCTGGACGGACATCCGTACGGATCTGATCGTCTGGAGCCTGCTGCCCGAGGACCTCGACGGTGTACCGGGCCGGATGGCCGACGCCAACGGCTTCGCCTATCCCGAGTGGAGCTGAGAGCCTGTGTCACGACCCCGGCCGGAGTGGTGACACAGACTCTGAGCGGACTTCCGCCCTCGCGGTCCGCCGCTCCGCCGGGAGGGTGTCCGCCCGCCTCGCGCCGCCCGCGTGGCCGGGTGAGCCCGGCCGGGGGAGGCCCGGCCCGCTTCGCTGTGGTCCGGACCTCTCGGGGTAGTCTCGGCCTGCCCACAGGGCTCCGTGACCGGCTGACCGCTGCCGTGTGAGCCGTCCGGCGCGCGCCCCGCGAGTCCGTGTCCCCTAGCTCTGTCCCGTATTGCCCAGTCCTGTTCCGTCCAGCGAAGCCCAGGAGACTGACGACGATGGCCGACCGGGTCACGGTGATCGGGTGGGACGGTTCGCCGTTGACCGCCGCCGCCCGCTCCGCCCTCGGCGCGGCGACCCTCGTGGCCGGCGCCGCCCACCACCTCGCCCTGCCCGAAGTCCCCCCGCACGCCGAACACATCCGGCTGGGCAGTGTGGGCCTGGCCGCCCGCCGCATCGCCCAGCACCGCGGCACCGCCGTGGTGCTCGCCGACGGCGACCCCGGGTTCTTCGGCGTCGTACGGACCCTGCGGGCGCCCGAGCACGGCCTGGAGGTCGAGGTGGTGCCCGCCGTCTCGTCCGTCGCGGCGGCCTTCGCCCGCGCCGGGATGCCCTGGGACGACGCCCAGATCGTCGTCGCCCACAGCCGCGACCTGCGGCGGGCCGTCAACATCTGCCGCGCGCACACCAAGGTCGCGGTGCTCACCGCGCCCGGCGCGGGGCCCGCCGAACTCGCCCTGCTGCTGGACGGCGTCCACCGCACCTTCGTCATCTGCGAGGAACTGGGCACCGCGCGCGAGCAGGTGACGGTCCTCACCTCCGACAAGGCCGCCGACCACGTCTGGCGCGACCCCAACGTCGTCATCGTCGTCGGCGGGGCCAACGCCGCCACCCAGGGCAGCGGCTGGCTGGCGGGGCGCGATGTCGCCTACCCGGCACCGCCGCGCGGCTGGGGGCTGCCCGCGCAGGCGTACGGCGGTGTCCTGGACGAAGGGGAGTCCGTCCAGCTCCGCAGCGCCCAGCTCGCCCGCCTCGGCCCCCGGCCCGGCGACCTCGTCTGGGACATCGGCGCGGGCAGCGGCGCCGCCGCCGTCGAGGCCGCGCGCTTCGGGGCCGCCGTCATCGCCGTCGACGCCGACCCGGACGCCTGCGAGCGCACCGCGGCCGTCGCCCGCCGGTACGGCGTCCAGCTCCAGGTCGTACGGGGCCGGGCGCCCCAGGTGCTGGAGGACCTCCCGGAACCGGACGTCGTACGGGTCGGCGGCGGGGGAGCGGCGGTGGTCACCGCCTGCGCCGCCCGCCGTCCCGAGCGCATCGTGACGCACGCGTCGACCCGTGACGAGGCCGAGGCGATCGGCCGCGCGCTGGCCGACGGCGGCTACGAGACCGAGTGCGCGCTGCTCCAGTCCGTCGAACTGGACACCTCCGCCTGGGTCGAGCGGGAGCGCGCCGTCGTCTTCCTGCTCAGCGGCTACCGGGTGGCTCACCCGTGACCGGGCCCGCCACCGGCGCGGGGTAGGCTGGCGGATCGTTGCGCCGCCGTCCGACGTTCGGTTTCGTACGCCAATATCGGGAACATGCCGTGGTTTTGGCCGTAATTGAAGCACTCACGGGCGGACGTGCCGCGAGGCGCGCTCGCTCGTTCTAGCTATAGGGGCGGTCGGCGCGCCGCGGTGGAGCGCGTCGCACGAGCGGTTGGAAGGAGCACTACCAATGGGCGAGGGGTACGCATGACCGACACCGGCCAGGTCCCGGGCGAGGGACAGCCGGAGAACGCAGGCGGACAGCCCGGACAGCCGCAGCCGGCGGCCGTTCCCTCCCCTGCCGATGCCGGCCCGACGCAGGCGCCGGGGATGCCCCAGGCGCCCGACGCGTACACCTTCCTGGACCCCGCCGACACGGGCGCCGAGGACGACGACCTGCTGCTGATGCCGGGGGCGCAGGGCGCGTGGGGCAGCGAGCAGCAGCACCACCAGCCGCAGTTCCCGCAGCAGACCCAGCCGCCGCAGGCGCCGCCCCAGCAGGGCGTGCCCGAGCAGCCGGGCCCGTACGACTCCGCGCCGCGCGGCGCCATGGCGTACGAGCCCCTGCCGCCGGAGGCCGGCGACCACGAGAGCGGCGGCCGCGACTCGGCCTCCGTCGACCTCGGCGGCGTACGCGTACCGCCGCCCGCCGCGCCGCAGCAGGCCCCCGCGCCGCCGCGCCGCCCCCTCCACATGGGCCCGCCGGTCCCCGACGCGACCGGCGGGGTGGTCCGCTCGCTCGCCGACCGCGGCCCGGCCGGCGCGCCGCCGGGCACTCCGGTGCGCGGCGTCCCCGGCCCGCCGGCGAGCGGCCCCGAGTACCTGGACGTCGAGGAGGGCGCGCAGCAGGCGGCGGCCGCCCCCGCTCCCGCCGCGCAGGAGACGCCCGCCGAGGCGTACGCGGCCCCCGGCACCGCACCGCTGCCCGGGCCGCAGCTCGGCGAGATCCCCGCGCAGGCCCCGTCGTGGGACAGCGCTCCGGCGCAGGCGGCCCCGGTGGCGCCGGTCGCCGCGCAGCCCGCCGCCGTGCAGACGTCTCCGGACGCCGGCGCCGACGCGGCCACCGCTGCCGACGCCGGCGCCGCTCCGGTTGCAGAAACGGTCGATCGCGGTACCGAGGAGGCTGCGGTGGCTGATGTGATGCCAGAAGTTGCTGAGACGACAGAGATGACTGAGACGACGGAGGCGGCCGAGGCGGCTGGGACTCCGGACGCTGCGACGGCCGGAGTCCCCGCCCCGGCAGCACCGTCGGAGCCCGCGCCGGAAGGCGGCGAGGGCGCCCCGGAGGCGGCCCCGCTGGGTGCCGCGCCCCAGGCGGCCGCCGACGGCAGCGAGCAGGTCGCGCAGACGGAGCAGACCGTGGCGGCCGAGCAGCAGCCCGTACCGGCCGGCCAGACCGTGGCCACGGAGCAGCCCGTACCGGCCGAGCAGCCGGGCACGGTAGCCGAGGGCGCGCAGCCGGTGGAACCGGCCCAGGACGAGGCCGGCGCCGGCGAGACGACGCACGCCACGGGCACCGCCGAAGGAGCACAGTCGGCGCAGCCCGCGGAACCGGCCGAGGTACCGCAGCCCATACAGGTCGCCGAGGAGGCACCGGCCGCCCCGGCCGAGGCACCCGCGGAGTCCCCGGACGCGGCGGCAGCGGCCGCCGAGCCGGAGGAGCCCGCCGGCGAAGCCCCGGACGCACCGGCCCCGGACGCACCGGCCGAGGCCGCTGCCGGCGCCGAGCAGCCCGCCGCCCCCGTGGCGGCCGAGGCCGTCCCGGCCGTACCGGAACAGGACCAGGCCGCCGTGCCCGTGACCGACGTACCGCAGGAGGCCGCCGCCCAGGCCGAGCAGCCGCAGCCCCCGGCGGCCGAGGGGGCACAGCCCGCTTCGGAGACGGGCGCGGAAGCGGCACAGCCCGCCGAGGCCGCTCCGGCCGCCGAGGCGCAGGACCCGGCCACCGAGGCCGTCCCCGCCGCCCCCGCCGAGGCCGCCCCCGCCGAGGCCGGGCAGGCCGCCGCCCCGGCCCCGGAGCAGCAGGCCGCCGAGCCCGGCGACACCCCGCAGGCCGACGAGGCCCAGGCCGCCGAGCAGACCCCGGCCGCCCCGGTGGCCGAGGACGCCCAGACCCCCGCCGCCGAGCCCGCCCCGGCCGAAGCGCCGGACGACGCCGGCCAGCCGGTCCCGGAGCAGGACGTCTCCGAACTGGTCCAGCTCGGCGACGACCTGGACACCACGGACGCACCGGAAACCCGGCACGCCCCGGCCCCCCCGGCCGAAGCCCCCCGGGAGCAGCCCGCCGCGGCCGCCACCGGTGCGGCCGTACCGCCCGCCGAGGCCGCCGCCCCGGCTCCGGACGCGCCGGCCGCGCCCGCCGTCCCCGAGGAGCCCGTGGTGGAAGCTGTCGCGGAGCCCGGCGCCGAGACCGGCCCGGTGGCCGCACCGGCCGGACCCACCACCCCTCCGGCCACCGGCTACGACGACTCCGAGCGGGCCGCCGTGCACCGCGTCATGCGCGAGCGCCGCGACATCCGCAACGGCTTCCGCCCCGACCCCATCCCCAACGAGGTGCTGCTGCGCGTCCTGGAGGCGGCCCACACCGCCCCCAGCGTCGGCCACTCCCAGCCCTGGGACTTCGTCGTCATCCGCTCGCGGGAGACCCGGGAGCGGATGCACCAGCTCGCCGCGGCGCAGCGCGAGGCGTACGCGAAGTCGCTGCCCAAGGCCCGCGCCAAGCAGTTCCGCGAGCTGAAGATCGAGGCCATCCTCGAAACGCCGGTCAACATCGTGGTGACCGCCGACTCGACCCGTGGCGGCCGGCACACCCTCGGCCGCCACACCCAGCCCCAGATGGCGCCCTACAGCTCCGCGCTCGCGGTGGAGAACCTGTGGCTGGCGGCCCGCGCCGAGGGCCTGGGCGTCGGCTGGGTCAGCTTCTTCGACGAGCGGGAGATGGTCCGCGAGCTGGGCCTGCCCGACCACCTGGAGGTCGTCGCGTACCTCTGCGTCGGATACGTCGACGAGTTCCCCGACGAGCCCGAGCTGATGCAGGCCGGCTGGTCCAAGCGCCGCCCGCTGTCCTGGGTGGTCCACGAGGAGACGTACGGCCGCCGCGCGCTGCCCGGCGAGGCGCCCGCCGATCTCCTCCAGGAGACCCTCCAGGGCATCCGCCCGCTGGACGCCAAGGCGCTCGGCGAGGCGTGGGAGCGGCAGAAGCGGATGACCAAGCCGGCGGGCGCGCTCGGCATGCTGGAGATCATCTCCGCGCAGCTCTGCGGGCTGTCCCGCAAGTGCCCGCCGCCGATCCCGGAGCCGGCCGCCGTCGCCGTCTTCGCGGGCGACCACGGTGTGCACGCCCAGGGCGTCACCCCCTGGCCGCAGGAAGTGACCGCGCAGATGGTCGCCAATTTCCTGGGCGGCGGCGCGGTCTGCAACGCCTTCGCCAACCAGGTGGGCGCCGAGGTCTGCGTCGTGGACGTCGGCGTGGCCGCCGATCTGCCGGCCACCCCCGGCCTGCTGCCGCGCAAGATCCGGCCGGGCACCGCCGACTTCACCGTCGGGCCCGCGATGAGCCACGACGAGGTGCTGCGCGCCATCGAGGTGGGCATCGAGACCGCCCGCGACCTGGTGGCCGCCGGGAACAAGGCGCTGATCACCGGCGAGATGGGCATCGCCAACACCACCACCTCCGCCGCCCTGGTCTCCGTCTACACCGAGACCGACCCCGGCGAGGTCACCGGCCGCGGTACCGGCATCAACGACGAGACGCACGCCCGCAAGGTCGACGTCGTCCGCCGCGCCCTGGAACTGCACCGGCCCGACCCCGGTGACCCCATCGGCGTCCTCGCCGCGGTCGGCGGCCTGGAGCACGCGGCGATGGCCGGCCTGATCCTCGGCGGCGCCTCGCTGCGTACACCGGTCATCCTGGACGGGGTCAGCGCCGGGGCCGCCGCCCTGGTGGCCCGCGCCATCGCCCCCGAGGCGCTGGCCGCCTGCATCGCCGGCCACCGCAGCGCCGAGCCCGGCCATGTCGCCGCGCTCAACAAGCTCGGACTGCGCCCGCTGGTCGACCTCGACCTGCGGCTCGGCGAGGGCACCGGCGCCCTGCTGGCGCTGCCCGTCGTCCAGAGCGCCGCCCGCGCCATGCACGAGGTCGCCACCTTCGACTCCGCCGGAGTCACCGAGAAGAGCTGAGCCACCGGGCACCGGCCGGACCGCCGGTGCCCGCGCACGACCCCCGGCCCGCAGCCCCCTAGGCTGTGGGCCGGGGCCGTACCCTCACACCAGGTCCCCGGGGCGGCAGCCGCCCCACCAGCCGCTCCAGCGCCGCAGCGGCGAACGCGTCCCCGTTCCCCCGCCCGCGAGCGCTGCCCGCACCACCAGCGCACCGCGCCACCCGTACAAGGAGCCGTACCGCCATGGCCGAGCACGTCGAACACGCCGCCTACCCCGTCGGACTGCGCCTGTCCGGCCGCCGCGTGGTCGTCCTCGGCGGCGGCCAGGTCGCCCAGCGCCGACTGCCCTCCCTGGTCGCCGCCGGCGCCGACGTCCTGCTGATCTCCCCGTCCGCCAAGCCGTCCGTCGAGGCCATGGCCGACACCGGCGAGATCCGCTGGGAGCGCCGCCGGTACGCGCCCGGTGACCTCGCGGACGCCTGGTACGCGCTCATCTCCACCGACGACCCCGACGCCAACGCGGCCGCCTCCCAGGAGGCCGAGGACCGCCGCGTGTGGTGCGTACGCTCCGACGACGCCGAGGCCGCCACCGCCTGGACCCCGGCCACCGGCCGCAGCGAGGGCGTCACCGTCGCGGTCCTCACCGGCCGCGACCCGCGCCGCTCCGCCGCCGTACGGGACGCCATCGTCGAGGGCCTGCGCGACGGCACCCTCGCCGCCCCGCACCACCGCGCCCGCGCCACCGGTGTCGCCCTGGTCGGCGGCGGTCCCGGCGACCCCGACCTGATCACCGTGCGCGGCCGCCGGCTGCTCGCCGAGGCCGACGTGGTCATCGCCGACCGGCTCGGCCCCCGCGACCTGCTCGCCGAACTCCCGCCGCACGTCGAGGTCATCGACGCGGCGAAGATCCCGTACGGCCGGTTCATGGCTCAGGAGGCCATCAACAACGCCCTGATCGAGCACGCCCGCGCCGGGAAGTCCGTGGTCCGCCTCAAGGGCGGCGACCCGTACGTCTTCGGCCGCGGCATGGAGGAGCTGCAAGCCCTCGCCGAGGCGGGCATCCCCTGCACCGTCGTGCCCGGCATCTCCAGCTCCATCAGCGTGCCGTCCGCCGCCGGCATCCCGGTCACCCACCGCGGCGTCGCCCAGGAGTTCACCGTCGTCAGCGGCCATGTCGCACCCGACGACGAGCGCTCCACCGTCGACTGGTCCGCCCTCGCCCGCCTGCGCGGCACCCTCGTCGTCCTCATGGGTGTCGAGAACAGCGGCGCCATCGCCGCCACCCTCATCGCCCACGGGCGCGGCGCCGGCACCCCCGTCGCCGTCGTCCAGGAAGGCACCACCGCCGCCCAGCGCCGCGTGGACGCCACCCTCGGCACCCTCGCGGAGACGGTACGGGCCGAAGGCATCCGCCCGCCCGCCGTCATCGTCATCGGTGACGTGGTCGCCGTGAACCCCTGACCCCGAGCCGTCCCCGCCCTCCGACACCGGCCGCTTCCCGTCCGCGGGAAGCCCACCACCGACAAGGCACCCTCACCCCGTGGCTGACATCATCACCGTCGACGACCCGGACGACCCCCGCCTGAGCGACTACACGGGCCTGACCGACGTGGAACTGCGCCGCCGCCGGGAACCGGCCGAGGGCCTGTTCATCGCGGAGGGCGAGAAGGTCATCCGGCGCGCCCGGCACGCCGGTTACGCGATGCGCTCGATGCTCCTGTCCGCGAAGTGGGTCGACGTCATGCGCGACGTCATCGACGAGGTCCCGGCGCCGGTGTACGCGGTCAGCCCCGCCCTCGCCGAACGCGTGACGGGCTATCACGTGCACCGTGGCGCCCTGGCGTCCATGGCCCGCAAGCCGCTGCCCACGGCCGCCGAACTGCTGGCCCGGCCCGGCACCCGCCGTATCGCGGTCATGGAAGCTGTGAATGATCACACCAATATCGGCGCCGTTTTCCGGAGCGCCGCCGCCCTCGGCATGGACGCCGTCCTGCTCTCCCCGGACTGTGCCGACCCCCTCTACCGCCGCTCGGTGAAGGTCTCCATGGGCGCGGTGTTCGCCGTTCCGTACGCCCGCCTGGAGAACTGGCCCCGCGACCTGGAGACGGTCCGCGGGGCGGGCTTCCCCCTCCTGGCCCTCACCCCCGACGCCGAGGCCGTGCCCTTGGACGACGTGGCTCCGCACCGCATGGAGCGCGCGGCCCTGATGCTCGGCGCGGAAGGTGACGGCCTGTCCCCGCAGGCCCTGCGGGCAGCGGACACCTGGGTCCGCATCCCGATGGCCCACGACGTCGACTCCCTCAACGTGGGCGCCGCGGCGGCGGTGGCGTTCTACGCGGTGACGGCGGGCAGGGGGGACGGGGGACCGGCGGCCGGCTGAGTCAGGGCCGGTCGTACCAGGCGAAAGCGGTGATCCGCCAGCCCTCCGAGGTGCGGACGAACTGAATGGTCTTGGTCCCGCCGCCTTCGAACGGCGCACCGTCCAAGATCCCGGACTTGCGGTACGTGCCGAACCGCGACGCGACATCGCCCGCGATCTCGGTGCGTTCGGAGGTCTCCCACTCGACGAACTCGGTCAGCCGCCCCTCGCTCAGCAGCCGCCGGCGCGGCTCGATGAACTCCTCGACGGTGTAGACCCGGAACTCCGGGCCCGTGGCGACGATCACGCCGCTCGGGAGGACCAGCCGACGGATCCGGGCCACATCGGCAGGCCGGCCGCCCCGGTTGTCGAAGGCACCGAAGAACTCGGCGGTGACTGCATCGATCTCGGGCTTGGACTCGGCGTGATCAATCTCGGGATGGGACACGGCGTGACGCTAGCACTTGTCGGGCATCGCGTGGCAGGCGCCCACCGGGCCGGCCGGCCGCGCACCCCGCGGTCATGGGGTCAGACGGCGCCCCGTGGCCCGCTCAGCCGCGTCCCGTACCCGGTGGCACCACGGACGACGACGAGTACACCGGCCGCTCGGCCCCCGAGCCACGGGCGGGTCCCTGGCATCCCTGGGCGGCCGCGATCCCCAGCGCGACCAGCAACGTCACCGTGATGAACACGATGATCCGCTGCCGCAGCAGCCGACGGTCGGGCCCGGGCCTGCGTCCGCCGGGCGCCGTGCGCGCCCCGGTGCGGGGCGCCCGCGCCGGACGCGAACCGTTTCGTCCCGAGATACGCGCTCCCGGTACGGCCGGACGGCCCGACGGCCGCCTGCCGCCACGGGACTTCGGCGCGGCGTCCCCCGGTGCCCCGGCCCCCTGCGGAGCCCCGGCCCCCGGGGCTCCCGGCGTTCCCTGGGGCCGGGCCGGCGCGGCTCCCCGCCCCGCCGCGCTCCCACGCGGCGCCTGCGGCCGCGGCGTCGGCGTGCCGGCCGCGCGCCGCTCCGTCCGCTGCCGCGCGTACTCCTCCGCCCGCTTCCCGGTGGGCCGGTCCGCCTGCGGCCGCAGGGACCTGGCCCGGGCCGGCGTGCCGCGCTCCGACGGCGCCCCCCGCTCGGAAGGCGCCGCCGCGCCCCGCTCGGACGACGGGCCACGGCCGGCCCGCCCGCGCCCGGCCCCGCCGGGTGTCGCCTCGCCGCCGGACCCGGCCGACAGCGACAGCCCCTGCGCCTCCCGCGCCGCGATCTCCTTCAGCCGCAGCGACAGCGACAGCGTGGAGGGCCGGTCCGCCGGGTCCTTCGCCAGGCACGCCGCGAGCAGCGGCGCCAGCGCGTCCGGCACCCCGCCCAGGTGCGCCTCCTCGTGGACGACGCGGTAGAGCATGACCTCCGAACTGCCCTGGCCGAAGGGCGAGTCCGCCGTGCAGGCGTACGCGAGGGTGGCGCCGAGCGCGAAGATGTCCGTCGCCGGGGTCACCGCGGCGCCCCGTACCTGCTCCGGCGCGAGGAACCCGGGCGAGCCGACCGCCGTACCGACGTGGGTGAGCGTGCTCGCGCCGGTGGCCCACGCGATACCGAAGTCGATGATGCGCGGGCCCTTGGGGGAGAGCAGGATGTTGGACGGCTTCAGGTCGCGGTGCACCACGCCCGCGTCGTGCACCGCCAGCAGGCCCTCGGAGAGCGCGGCGCCGATCGAGGCGACCTGCGCCGGGTACAGCGGTCCCTCGTCGTTGACCTTGTCGTGCAGCGAGGGCCCGGGGACGTACTGCGTGGCGAACCACGGCCGGTCCGCGTCGAGGTCGGCGGCCACCAGCCGCGCCGTACAGCCCCCGCGGATCCGCCGCGCGGCCGACACCTCGCGGGCGAACCGGGAGCGGAACTCCTGATCCTCCGCCAGGTCCGGCCGGATGACCTTCAGGGCCACCCGCTGTCCGCGCTTGTCGGAGCCGAGGTAGACCACGCCCATCCCGCCCGCGCCGAGCCGCCGGTGCAACCGGTACGAACCGACGACACGCGGGTCCTCGCGCCGGAGCCGCATCATCGCCATGTCCATCCCCGCTGCCCGGTCCCGTCTGACGTGGCACAGCTTACGGATTGACGGCTCGCTGTGCTGATAGGCCGCGCATGAGTCGGCAGCCGGATTGTCGGTGCCGGGTGGGATCCTGAAGAAGCGGGAGGAATCCGGGCGCGGCGCGGCCCGGCCTGCCGCGTGTGCGCCCAATGTTCCGTCGCGGAAGGGGGATTGACGCGGTGAAGGGTGACCGAGTCGAGATCGTCGTGGACGCCGGGGACACGACCCGGACGTATGACGTGGTGGCGAGCAGGGCGGGCCGCAGGGTCGAGACAGCGGTGCGCAGGGGAGTGGTGGAAGTGAGCGAAGTCACCCGGAGCGGCTCCGTGGTGCGCACGGCCCGGTTCATGGCCAGCCGGGTTCTGGCCCTGGTCGAGCACCCCGTGCCGCGGGCCGAGGAGTCCGAGGCGGCCGCCGGGTGCCCGGCCCCTCCGGGATGACCCTGGGTCCCAGGGGGCCGTCTCCACCCAGGGGAGTACGCGGCGCGGCGTACCGTCATCCTCCCGGAGGCCGTGCGATCGGTACGACGGCATGACGCCCGGGGCCCGCCGGGTCCCTAATGTGGGAGGCAAGCGGCGGGCGAACGCACTCGTCCCCCGAGGTCAGACGCCCGCCGCCGCAGAAGCGACGGGAGCGGGGCGATGGCAGACATCTTTGGGCGCACGGCCGTCCGTACGCAAGGGCGCAGGGCCGCCTCGGCGTTCGGCGGGCCGCCCTCGGGTTCTCGTCATCCGCTCGTCGCGGTGGCCATGGTGCTGCCGCTGGCGGTCCTGCTCGCCGTGGTGTTCGGCGGCTGGGAAGCCGTCATGACACAGGCGTCGTCCGTGGTCGGAATGCTGGGGCGCTGAGGCGCTCCGGTCCCGGGAGAGCGGCCCGGGACGGGGGATCTTCCGGCCGACAACCCCGTGGGGACGGGGGTGCGGCGGACGGCACGAGTGGCCGGGCATCTGGGGAGATGCCCGGCCATCGGCCTGTCCGGGGCCCGCCGTCGCCTCGGTCACTCCGGACCCGGAGCGGCCCGCCGGCCTCATCCGCCGCCCCGGGAAGCCGCACGACGACCGAGGGCCGGAGCGAAGTGCTCCGGCCCTCGGCCTGCGATGTGGACGATACTGGGATTGAACCAGTGACCTCTTCCGTGTCAGGGAAGCGCTCTCCCGCTGAGCTAATCGTCCTCGGGACCACGGCCAGGGGCCGCGGGTGCTGCGTGCGCGATACTGGGATTGAACCAGTGACCTCTTCCGTGTCAGGGAAGCGCTCTCCCGCTGAGCTAATCGCGCGGGTTCCGCCCTGCCCGAAGGCGGGGGATCGGTCCTTGCGGACCAGTGGACGATACTGGGATTGAACCAGTGACCTCTTCCGTGTCAGGGAAGCGCTCTCCCGCTGAGCTAATCGTCCTTGGAGGTGGAGACGGGATTTGAACCCGTGTAGACGGCTTTGCAGGCCGTTGCCTCGCCTCTCGGCCACTCCACCAGGAGTGCGGGGGTCGGGAAGATCCCCCACTTCGAGCGGACGACGAGACTCGAACTCGCGACATCCACCTTGGCAAGGTGGTGCTCTACCAACTGAGCTACGTCCGCAGGTGCCTTTCCGGACCAGGTCCGGGGAGGAACCCCGTCTCCGTTTCGCTTCCGCGTCCCGGCGACGTGTTGAACTCTAGCGGATTCCCGGGCCAGTACAAAAACGCGTTTGTGCAGCGTGCTGCGCTGCTCGCCCGATCGGGGCGGCCGTCCGGCCCCAGCCATAGACTCGGTGGCGTGAACGACCTCCCTCCACTGGCCCGTTTCGGCGGCCGTACAGCCACTGACCTGCGCGATGTCACCCGTGATCCGGAGGCGCTGGACTCGGCGGGCTGGTGGGCCGTCGTCGCCGACTACGAGGGCGGTCTGCTCTGCGCGCGCTTCGGGGACGTCCGGGACACGGGGGCGGCGGCCCCGCCGGACCCCGCCCGCTGGCGGGGCCCGGCCCCCGGGGACTGGCGCAGCTCCCTGGACCGCGCCGCCTACATCGAGGGCGTACGGCGCATACGCGCCCACATAGCCGCGGGCGACGTCTACCAGGTGAACCTCTGCCGGATTCTCGAAGCGCCGCTGCCGGACCCCGAGCGCGCCGACATCGACACGCTGTCCGCCGTCCTGGCCCGCGGCAACCCCGCCCCGTACGCGGGCACGGTCCGGCTGCCCGCGCACGGCACCGAGGTCGCCACCGCTTCCCCCGAGCTGTTCCTGCGCCGCCGCGGGCGCACCGTCGAGTCCGGCCCGATCAAGGGCACCGGCCGGGTGCCCGAGGACCTGCGGGACAAGGACCGGGCGGAGAACGTGATGATCGTGGACCTGGTCCGCAACGACCTCGGCCGGGTCTGTCGCACCGGCTCCGTCACCGTCCCGGCACTCTGCGCCGTCGAGGCGCACCCCGGCCTGGTCCACCTCGTCTCCACGGTGCGCGGCGAGCTGGCCGACGAGCACGAGAAGACCGGCTGGGCGGACCTCTTCGGCGCCACCTTCCCGGCGGGCTCCATCACCGGCGCCCCCAAGCTCGCGTCGCAGCGCATCATCGAGGAACTGGAGACCGCGCCGCGCGGCCCGTACTGCGGCGGCATCGGCTGGGTGGACGCCGACCGCGGCACGGGCGAGCTGGCGGTCGGCATCCGTACGTTCTGGATCGACCGCGCCGCCCCCGAGGGGCCGGTGCTGCGCTTCGGCGCCGGAGCGGGCATCACCTGGGGCTCGGATCCCGAGGGGGAGTGGGACGAGACCGAACTGAAGGCCCGCAGACTGCTCGCGGTAGCGTCGGGCCTGCACGAGCCGAGCGGAGGGACACGACCATGAAGATCTGGCTCGACGGGGAGCTGCGGGAAGCCGAAGGGGCCCGGGTCTCGGTCCTCGACCACGGCCTGACGGTGGGCGACGGCGTTTTCGAGACCCTCCGGACCGTCGACGGGCGGGCCTTCGCCCTCACCCGCCACCTGGACCGGCTCTCCTCCTCCGCCCGCGGCCTCGGCCTGCCCGCGCCCGACCTCG
Organism: Streptomyces sp. NPDC018045; assembly: GCF_044327445.1. NCBI lineage: Bacteria > Bacillati > Actinomycetota > Actinomycetes > Kitasatosporales > Streptomycetaceae > Streptomyces > Streptomyces sp. NPDC018045. The sequence goes on along the minus strand of NZ_JBIRFL010000004.1, from coordinate 213,559 downwards.
ACGAGGTCCGGCGCGCCTGCGCGGCCGTACTGGAGGCCACCCCGATGCCGCTCGGCCGGCTGCGCATCACCTACACCGGCGGTCTCTCGCCCCTGGGCTCGGACCGCGGCGAGGCGGCCCCCACCCTGGTCGTCGCGCTCGGCGAGGCCGCCCGCCGCCCCGCCACCACCGCGGTGGTCACCGTCCCCTGGACCCGTAACGAGCGCGGCGCGCTGGCGGGCCTGAAGAGCACCTCGTACGGGGAGAACGTCGTCGCGCTGGCCCGCGCCCGTGCGGCGGGCGCCTCCGAGGCGCTCTTCGGGAACACCGTCGGCCGGCTCTGCGAGGGCACCGGCTCCAACGTCTTCGTCGCCCTGGACGGCGTGCTGCACACCCCGCCGCTGTCCTCCGGCTGCCTGGCGGGCATCACCCGCGCCCTGACCGTCGAGTGGACCGGCGCCAAGGAGACCGACCTGCCGCTGGACGTCCTGGAGCGCGCCGACGAGGTCTTCCTGACCTCCACGCTCCGCGACGTGCAGGCCGTCACCCGGGTCGACGGACGCCAACTGGGTGACGGCCCCGGACCGTTGACCGCCGAGGCCATGCGGGTTTTCGCGGAGCGTGCCGCCGCCGACTTCGACCCGCGCTGATGACGTACGCCCGGGAAACCGAGTAGAAAGTCAGCGTGACCACTACGCTGCGCCCCGCCGGACCCGAAGAGCGACGCGACGACGGCGGCCGGGCCCGTACGTACGAAGTCTGCGTCAACAGCCGCCCGGTGGGCCGCATAAGCCTGGCCACCGACGCTCGGCTGGGCCTGTCCGCCGGGCGCATCGCGGATCTGCACATCGACGAACGCGACCGGCACCGCGGCCGCGGCACCGTCGCCGCCCTCGCCGCCGAAGAGGTGCTGCGCGGCTGGGGCTGCCGGCGGATCACGGTGGACGTGCCGGCCGGCTCGGAGCCGGCCCTGCGGCTGGCCGCCGCCCTCGGCTACACCGAGCACAGCCGGCGGATGCTCAAGGAACTCACCTCGCCGCCCGGGCTCCCCGCGGGCAGCACCGACCGGCCGCTCGGCGCGGCGGAGTACCCGGCCTGGCTGGCCGCCGCGCACCGCCACCACGTCGACGCGCAGGTCGCCAACGGGATGCCGCGCGAGCGCGCGGAACACAGCTCGGCGCAGGATCACCGCACCCTGCTCCCGGACGGACCGGCCACCGCGCACCAGTCGCTGCGCGTCCTGGCCCACGACGGCACGGACGTCGGCACCGTCTGGACCACCACGTACGACCCGGCCCGGCCCGGCGGCTACGTCATGGACGTCCAGGTGGCGCCGGAGCACCGCGGGCGGGGCCACGGCCGTACGCTCATGCTGATCGCCGAGCGCGAGACGCTCACCGCCGGCCGTACCGTCCTGGGGCTCAACGTCTTCGTGGACAACCCGCGGGCCCGCGGCCTCTACGAGACCCTGGGCTACCGGCCGACCGACTACTCCCTGCACAAGCTCCTGCTGTGAGCGGGCGGCCCGCCGGCCCGGCGGGCCGCGTCAGGCCCGCTCGGCCAGCAGCCGGTCGGCGATCTCCGTGATGCGCTCGCGCAGGCCGTCCTGGCTCTTGCTGCCGTCCAGCAGCTCCCCGCCGATCTCGTACGTGGGCGTGCCGGTCACCCCGATCGCCTTGCCCTCCGCCTGGTCCGCGTCGACGGCCAGCAGGTGCCGGCCGTCGATGAGGGCGGTGTCCATCTCCTCCGCGTCCAGACCCAGTTCCGCGGCCACCGCGAGCAGCAGCTTCTCGCCCTGGGCGCCCAGCTCCTCCGTACGGGCCAGGACCGCCTCCGCGTACGGCCATCCCGTGCCCTGTTCCCCGGCCTCCTCGGCGGCCTGGGCCGCGGCGTAGGCATGCCGGTGCTTGGCCAGCGGGAAGTGGCGCAGCCGGATGTCCAGCCGGTCCCCGTAGCGCTCGCGCAGGGCCCGCAGGTCGGCGAGCGCGGTGGTGCAGTCCGGGCACTGCAGCTCGCACCACACGTCGAGGACGACGGGGCGGGCGGAGCCGGAGGTCGTGGCGTCGTTCATGCGTCCAGTCTCCCAGCCCGCGGCACCCCGGCCGAACCGGCACCTGGGAAGGAGCCGGACCCCTAGATGTCCCTGAGCCTGCCCCGGATCGTGGCACCGGGCGCCCGGGAGGAGGCAGGATGGAGGCAGAAATGGGACCAGCGGGCGTCGCGCGCCGTCCGGCGCGACAGGGCCGCGTGCGTGGCGCGACGCGTCACGCAGACGATCGGCAGGAGGACCGGGGATGCTGAGCTCGACCATCTGTACCGTGGTGTCGGTGGTGGGTCTGGGCGTCGCCGCGCTGACCGCCTACCGCAAGCGCTTCCTGGCCGCGACGCGCGTCGCGGCGATCTCGCTGGTGCCCGTGGGCCTGGCGATGACCGGCGTGATCGACTGGCTCACCGGTGTGGTCTTCAAGCCCGTCGTCTGGGCGGGCTTCGGGGTGCTGGCCCTCTCCGTCGTCCTGTTCATGATCGCGAGGGTGGCCGAGCGGCACGGCCTCAAGGCCGGCGGCAGCCGCAAGGAGCGGCGCGCCGCGGCCCGGCAGCAGGGGCCGGCGGCGGTGGCGCCGAAGGCCTCCGCGCCGTCGCTCGGCGCGGGCGCCCGGGCCGGGCAGCCCGTGTCCCAGGCCAAGGGCGGGAAGAAGGGCGGCGCGCCGGAGGAGGACTTCTCCGACATCGAGGCCATCCTGAAGAAGCACGGGATCTGAGGGCCGCGCAAGCCGCTGCCCGGCGGGAGCCGCCGCCGGCGGGCTTCCCGGCAAGCGCCGTGCGGTCCGCTTCTCCGCGCGCCGTGCGGTCCGGTTCTCCGCGCGCCGTGCGGTCCGGTTCTCCGCGCCGATACGCGCCGTACGCTCCGCATGGGTGACGTCTCGGACACCGTAGCGATCACGGAAGTGCACGGGATCTGATGAACTCCCGGCGCTGAGGAGTGATCCGGGGCGTGGCGCCCGATCCGCTGCGCCATCATCGGCGCGAGATGAACGACGAGTGCGCCCTGCCCCGGGACCCCGCCGTCACAGCGGCGGACCCCCCGGCCCCCGAACCGCGTGGCTGTCTTTTCGCGTTGTCCCAGCCGCCGCTGATGCTCTTCCTCACCGTCATCGCCGTCCTCCTGCTCATCGGCGCCCTGCACGACCTCCTGTTCCTGTGAGGGCGGCCGGTGCTGCCGACGGGCCGGGTGCCGGCCGTACCGTCAGCGCGTGGCCTCGCGGCGGCGTGCCCGGTAGGCGGCGACGTGCAGCCGGTTGCCGCACGTACGGCTGTCGCAGTAACGGCGCGAACGGTTGCGGGAGAGGTCCACGAAGGCGAACCGGCAGTCCGGCGCCTCGCAGTGCCGCAGCCGCTCCCGCTCCCCGGCGACCAGCAGGAACGCCAGCGCCATGCCGCCGTCCGCCGCCAGGTGCTCGGCCACCGAGGCGCCCGGCGCGAAGTAGTGCACATGCCAGTCGTAGCCGTCGTGGTCGGTCAGCCGCGGCGTGGTGCCGGCCGCCGCCACCAGGTCGTTGAGCCGCTCCGCCGCCGTACGGTCGTCCGGCGCCGCGAAGACCCCCGCGAACCGCGCCCGCACGGCCCGTACGGCGGCCAGGTCGCGCTCGCCCAGCGTGCCCACGTCACTGACCGCGTTGCGCGCGACGAACGCCCGGAGCGCGGCGAGGTCGGTCAGGCTGTCGGTGGCGCCGGGGGCGTCACCCTCCGGCGCGGTGTTCAACAGGTCGACGACCGCGTCGAGCGCGCACCGGGTGTCGTGGGTGATCATCACGGTTTCGCTCCCTGGCCGGGTGGGGGCGGACGGCGCCGCCCCCGGTGTCCTTGCCGAATGGTCGCCGACTCTAGCGCGTCCAACAAGCCTCGGCGCCGTCTCCGCGGTGGGTCCGCGGCGACGGCGCCGGCTCGTGCTGTATGAACTTGTCGGTCCTGTTCCGTCGCCCCGAGTCGGACGGTGCAGGTGTGAGCGGTTCGGTGCGGTGGATGGCTGCGATGGGCTGCTGCGCCGCCTTTCAGTTCTCCGCGAGAATGTGGGAGAGCTCCGTGTCGAGATCGAAGTGCCGGTGCTCCGTGCCGGGTGGCACCGCCGCGTCGGTCCTCTTGAGGAACGACTCCAGGGCCCGCGCCGGGGCCTCCAGGAGGGCCTCGCCTTCCGGGGAACTCAGGGCGATGCAGACAACACCCTGTCCGTGGCTCCGGGACGGCCATACGCGGACGTCTCCGGTGCCCGTGGGCCGGTGCAGGCCCTCGGCGAGGAGGTCGCGGGCGAAGACCCACTCGACCGTTTCCTCGGCTCCGGTGTGGAAGGTCGCGTGCACGGCATAAGGATCGGCCGTGTCATACCGCAGGCCCGCGGGTACAGGCAGTGACGACTCGCTCGACACAACGAGGCGCAGGTGCAGCTCGCAGCTGACCGTGGTGTTCATAAGCGCCAGGGCCTTTCGCTCAGTGTGCGCTCGGGGATTCGCACGTCGGCGAAATCGACATGCCACCTACGGTGCCGTTGTAAACCCCTCTGAGGGTTTTGGGGGACTTCCGGTACCTCTTACGGCGGAGTTGCCAATCCTCCTCAGCGGCCATTCCGGTGACCGTCTTCTGTCGGGTAGGTTGGGCCGTATGAATACGCAGAGTGACGGGGGAGTCGGGATCGCCGCCGCGGCGGCGTCCCCGGCTGCGGACGAGAGCACCGCGGGAGAGACTGCGAAGGTGGAACAGCGACTCGGTTCCCGGGCGCCGCATTTCATCAAGCGCTCCCGGCCGCTCCACCTGAGCTGGCAGGTGGGCATCTTCATCGTCGGCCTCGCCGTGGTCGTCGGCGGCATCATCATGCTGCCGCTGCCCGGGCCGGGCTGGCTGGTGATCTTCGCGGGGATGGCGATCTGGGCGACCGAGTTCGTCTGGGCGCAGCTCGTGCTGCGCTGGACCAAGCGCAAGGTCACCGAGGCCACGCAGAAGGCCCTGGACCCGAAGGTGCGCCGCCGCAACATCATCCTGACCAGCGTCGGTGCCGTGATCATCGTGGCCGGGCTGGCGGTCTACCTGTGGAAGTTCGGCTTCGTGCTGCCGTGGAACACCGGTGAGTGAGCGGTGCCCGGCGATCCGCCCCCGCGGGTGGTCACGGGACCCCTCCGACGTGCGGTAATGTTGGCGCTGCGCCCGGGCGATTAGCTCAGCGGGAGAGCGCTTCGTTCACACCGAAGAGGTCACTGGTTCGAACCCAGTATCGCCCACACCGGATGACGGCCCGGAGGTCCCAGACCTCCGGGCCGTTGTCGCGTTCCCGGCGCCCGGTGCCCACCGGGGCGGCAGACTGTGGCCATGGCCGACTGGCAGCACGTCCTGCACCGGTACCGCTTCCGCAGCGAATGGCGGCTGTGCGCGCCGCCCCCGGCGGTCTTCGCCGTCCTGGAGGATGCGGAAACGTATCCGCAGTGGTGGCCCCAGGTCCGCCGGGTGACCCGGGTCGACGAGCGCAGCGGCACCGCGCACTTCCGGTCCCTGCTCCCGTACGTGCTCACCGTCACCGCGACCGCGACGCACCGCGACCCGGTCACCGGCACCCTGGAGATCGTGCTGCGCGGCGACCTGGAGGGCTTCGCGCGCTGGACGGTGGGCGCGGCCGGCCGCGGGACCCGCGCCGTCTTCGAGCAGGAGGTCGAGGTGCGCAAGCCGTCACTGCGCCGGCTCGCGCTGCCCGGGCGGCCGCTCTTCCGCGCCAACCACACGCTGATGATGCGCGCCGGACGCCGGGGGCTGGCCTCCCGGCTGGCCCGCAGATGACCCCCGGCCGTTCCCGCCTCCGGCCGCTCCGGGGCGCGGCCGGAGGCGGGAACGGGAATGCGCGGGCCGGGAATTTGATGGAAAGGCGCGACGGCCTGTATTGTTCAGGTCGTTCGCGGGGGAAACCCCGGGAACGGAAAAGACCCGGGCGATTAGCTCAGTGGGAGAGCGCTTCGTTCACACCGAAGAGGTCACTGGTTCGAACCCAGTATCGCCCACCGGGACCGAGGGCCGGGCCGCCAACAGGCGGCCCGGCCCTCGGCGTTGGGGCACCAATGCCGTGCGGGGCCCGGTCGCGGGCCGTCGTCGCTCAGGCCGCGGCAGGCAGTTCCGGGCGCATCGGCCAGTGCGGATCCACCGCCTCCTCCGTGCCGTTGCGCGCGAACCACGACTCCAGGCCGCGCGCCTGCGCCGCGTGCCACACCGCCTGCCGGGTGTGCAGTTGCGCCGGGCTCAGCGCCTCCAGCCGCTCCGCGTACCGCCGCCCCAGCGCCCGTACGACCTGGAGCGCGGCGAGCGCGTCCGCGGCGGCCTCGTGGGCGCCGGTCAGCTCGACCCCGTACTCCGCGCACAGGTCCGTGAGCGTACGGCGGCCCTTGCGGTAGCGGTCCAGATGCTTGTCCAGCACCCGGGGGTCCAGCACGGACAGCGGGTGGGCGCCCAGGTAGTGGGTGAGCGAGGCGGCGCGGTGCCGCCGCAGCTCGCGGTCCAGCAGCGTCAGGTCGAACGGTGCGTTCATCACGATCAGCGGCCGTCCGGCGAGCGACTGGTCGGTCAGCGCCCGGGCCACCTCCTCCATGACGGGCGACGGCCAGCGGCCGTACAGGGCCAGGTGCTCGGCCGTCAGGCCGTGCACGGCGGTGGCCGCTTCGGGGATCGGGACGCCCGGGTTGACCAGCCACCGGGTGACGCGGGGGACGCTGCGCGGGGTTTCCTGGACGACCAGGGCGGCGGACACGATGCGATCTCGCTCCACGTCGATCCCGGTCGTCTCGGTGTCGAAGGAGGCCAGCGGACCGTCGTACCAGCACGGCATCTTCACAACTCCTCGCGCTCGTGCGGCGGGTGGCCCGGCGCGGCCACCCGACCAGGTGATACCCGAGGCTTCCGGTTGTCGAACCGTCCTGGTTTGTTGACCACTTGGGGCGGACAAGAACACCCCAACGGGCCGCCGCCTCGGTGCCGGCCCCTTCGAACGACCCGGCCCGGAAGGCACTTGAGCGATGACGCTCGCGCAGCCCGACCCGGGGGGACCGGTGCCCGCGCGCACGGCTTCGCTGCGCGGCGCGCTCGCCACCACGGCCTGTATGGAGACGCTCCAGGTGGGCTATCTTCACGCGGTGGCCGCCGCGTCGGGCTGCTCGCTGGCCCAGCCCTTCCCGGACAACGGCATCGACTGGCACGTCAGCCACGGCGCGCCCGGACATGCCGTCGACGACGAAGTGACCATCAAGGTGCAGTTGAAGTGCACGTACCAGATCGGCCCCCGGCCGCCGGGTGCCAGCTTCGGCTTCACCCTGGACAACGCCCACCTGGTCAAGCTCGCGCGGACACCCGTGGCGGTGCACAAGATCCTGGTCGTGATGCTGGTGCCGCGGACCCAGGAGGACTGGCTGTGGGCGGACCAGGACCGCCTCGAACTGCGGCACTGCTGCTACTGGATCAACCTGGCCGGCCACGAGGTGACCGGCCGGCGCAGGACCAACGTGCGGATCCCGACCACGCGGATCTTCGACGACCGCGCGCTCTGCGAGATCATGACGCGGGTCGGGGCGGGAGGGAGACCCTGATGCACCGGCCGACCGACGACTACGCATTCCGGCTTCCGGACCCGGCTCAACTGGATCCGGCGGTGCTCGGCGCCCTGCTGGCGCGGCACGGCTGGCGGCGGCGGGGAGGCGCCGCCGGCCACTACGCCCGCTGGACTCCGCCCGGCGGAGCCGCCGGGGGCACCAGCCTGCTCGTACCGCAGACCCGGACGTTCCCGGACAGCACCGACCTCATCGCGGAGGCACTGGCCGCCCTCGCGCACAGCGCCGCGCCGTCCGCGCGCGAGGTCCTGGCGGCGCTCGCGGTGCCCAGCGACGAGGTGCGCTGGGAGCGCGAGGTCCCGGAGGACGGCATCGGCGGCACCCCGTGGGTCGCGCAGGAGCAGCTCCGCACCGCGGCGCGCTCGATGCTGATGGCCGGTGTCCTCGGCACGTACGGACGGGCGGGTTTCTACGGCGCCCGGCACAAGCGCAAGGCCGAGGCCTTCATGGCGGACGTGCTGGTCGGGCCCGCGCCGGCCGGCCGGCGGCTGACCGCGTACGTGCCGGTGGCGGCCGGCCGCGCGGCCGTCGCCGGGCTGCAGCGCGCCCTGCACGCGACCCGCGACGCCACGGACTACCAGCGGGCGACCGGCGGGATGGAGGCGTTCGACGCCGCCGTGGAGCTGGGCGTCTGCCACGAGCTGGCGGAGGCGCTGATCTCGCTGGTGCGGGACGCGGAGGGGGTGCGGATCTCGGTGGAGTGGTCGCCGGGGGCGGGCCCGCCGCCCGGCTTCGCGGCCCGGCCCGAACCGGTCGAGTTCTCGCCCGGTGACCTGCCCGCGCTCCAGCAGGCCGCCCAGCGCTACGTCCGCGACGAGCCGTCGCTGCCGGTGCGGGTGACCGGCGCGGTGGTACGGCTGCGGCGCGAGCGGCCCGGCGGCCCCGGCGTGGTGCGGCTGCGGGTGCTGTCCGGGGCCGACGTGCTCCAGGTACGGGTCGCGCTGGACGAGGAGGACTACCGCATCGCCGGACACGCCCACCTGGTCGGCCTGCCGATCCGGGTCAGCGGCCGGCTGGAGAGCCGGGGCGGCTTCCGCCGCATCACCGGCGCGTCGGATGTCACACCCGTCCAGGTGGACGAGGCGGAACGGGACCGGCTGCTGAAGTCGCTCCAGGAGAACCTGGACTTCTTCGAGGAGGCGTGCGGGGGGCCGCTACCGGGCGAGTGACGGGCGGGCGTGCGGCCGGGCGGGTGGCCGGCCGCACGCTGCCCGGCCGCCGTACGAGGGAGAGCGGGGTGGGGGGGCGGCCCCGGTGCAGGGGCGCCGCCGTAACCGTTTCGCGAGGAAGACCGGTGGCTCGGTACGATTCGGCTGCGCAGCAATCGCTGACGCGCAGGAGACATGAGTCAGGAGAGACCGGTGTCAGACGTCCGTGTGGCCATCCAACGCGATTCCGAGCGGGAAGAACGCGTGGTGACCACGGGCACTACGGCCGCCGACCTCTTCCAGGGCGAGCGCTCGGTCGTCGCCGCCCGCGTCGCCGGGCAGCTCAAGGACCTGGCGTACCAGCTCGTCGAGGGCGACGAGGTCGAGCCCGTCGACATCGGCAGCGAGGACGGCCTGAACATCCTGCGCCACTCCACCGCGCACGTGATGGCGCAGGCCGTGCAGGAGCTGTTCCCGGAGGCGAAGCTGGGCATCGGCCCGCCCATCAAGGACGGCTTCTACTACGACTTCGACGTCGAGACCCCGTTCACCCCCGAGGACCTCAAGCGCATCGAGAAGAAGATGCAGGAGATCCAGAAGCGCGGGCAGAAGTTCGCCCGGCGCGCGGTGAGCGACGACGACGCCCGCGCCGAGCTGGCCGGCGAGCCGTACAAGCTGGAGCTGATCGGCCTCAAGGGCTCCGCCGCGGAGGCGGCCGAGGGCGCGTCCGCCGAGGTCGGCGCCGGTGAGCTGACCATCTACGACAACCTCGACGCCAAGAGCGGCGACCTGTGCTGGAAGGACCTGTGCCGCGGCCCGCACCTGCCCAGCACCCGGGTCATCCCCGCCTTCAAGCTGATGCGCTCGGCCGCCGCGTACTGGCGCGGCAGCGAGAAGAACAAGCAGCTCCAGCGCATCTACGGCACCGCCTGGCCGACCAAGGACGAGCTGAAGGCGTACCTGGAGTTCCTGGCGGAGGCGGAGAAGCGCGATCACCGCAAGCTGGGGGCGGAGCTGGACCTGTTCTCGATTCCGGAGGACATCGGTTCGGGTCTGGCGGTCTTCCACCCCAAGGGCGGCATCATCCGCCGGGTCATGGAGGACTACTCGCGGCGGCGTCACGAGGAGGCGGACTACGAGTTCGTCTACACCCCGCACGCCACCAAGGGGAAGCTGTTCGAAAAGTCGGGCCACCTGGACTGGTACGCCGATGGCATGTACCCGCCCATGCAGCTCGACGAGGGCGTGGACTACTACCTCAAGCCCATGAACTGCCCGATGCACAACCTGATCTTCGACGCGCGCGGCCGCTCGTACCGCGAACTGCCGCTGCGTCTGTTCGAGTTCGGGACCGTGTACCGGTACGAGAAGTCCGGCGTGGTGCACGGCCTGACCCGCGCCCGCGGCTTCACCCAGGACGACGCGCACATCTACTGCACCAAGGAGCAGATGGCGGACGAGCTGGACGCCACGCTCACCTTCGTCCTGGACCTGCTGCGCGACTACGGTCTGACCGACTTCTACCTGGAGCTGTCCACCAAGGACCCGGAGAAGTTCGTCGGCTCGGACGAGGTCTGGGAAGAGGCCACCGAGACGCTGCGCAAGGTCGCCGAGAAGCAGGGCCTGCCGCTGGTACCCGACCCGGGCGGTGCCGCGTTCTACGGCCCGAAGATCTCCGTACAGACCAAGGACGCCATCGGCCGCACCTGGCAGATGTCGACCGTCCAGCTAGACTTCAACCTGCCGGAGCGCTTCGACCTGGAGTACACCGCACCGGACGGCTCCAAGCAGCGCCCGGTCATGATCCACCGTGCCCTCTTCGGCTCCATCGAGCGCTTCTTCGCGGTGCTGCTGGAGCACTACGCGGGCGCGTTCCCGGTGTGGCTGGCCCCGGTGCAGGCCACCGGTATCCCGATCGGCGACGACCACGTCCCCTACCTCCAGGAGTTCGCCGCCGAGGCCAAGAAGAAGGGCCTCCGTGTCGACGTGGACGCGTCCTCGGACCGGATGCAGAAGAAGATCAGGAACGCGCAGCGCAGCAAGGTGCCGTACATGATCATCGCGGGTGACGAGGACGTGGCCAACGGCGCGGTGTCCTTCCGCTACCGCGACGGGTCGCAGAAGAACGGTATCCCGAAGGCCCAGGCCATCGCGGAGATCCTGGACGCGGTGGAGCGCCGGGTCCAGGTGTGAGACGGGCCCCGCACGCGCGGGGCCGAAGAGGGGCGGTCCCGTCGCGGGGGCCGCCCCTCGCCGCGTTCCGGCGCGGGCCGGGGAATATGCTGGCCCGCATGACGAGTGAGCCGGAGCAGCAGATCGGAGTCGGGACACAGGACGCCTTCCAGCGCCTGTGGACGCCCCACCGGATGGCGTACATCCAGGGGGAGAACAAACCGTCCGGACCGGGCGCCGAGGACGGTTGCCCCTTCTGCACGATTCCGGCCAAGTCGGACGAGGACGGGCTGGTGATCGCCCGCGGCGAGCAGGTGTACGCGGTGCTCAACCTCTACCCGTACAACGGCGGCCACCTGATGTCGGTGCCGTACCGCCACGTGGCCGACTACACCGAGCTGGACCGGGCCGAGACCCTGGAGCTGGCCGAGTTCACCAAGCGGGCGATGACCACGCTGCGGGCCGCCTCCGGTGCGCACGGCTTCAACATCGGCCTCAACCAGGGTGCCGTCGCCGGTGCCGGTATCGCCGCCCACCTGCACCAGCACGTCGTGCCGCGCTGGGGCGGCGACACCAACTTCATGCCCGTGGTGGGCCAGACGAAGGTGCTTCCGCAGCTCCTGGCCGACACCCGGGCGATGCTGGCCGACGCCTGGCCGCAGTAGCCCGGACGCCGCAGCGCGGGCCGAGACACGCGCTGCGGTAAATCCGATAAAGCGACAAATGCGGACACGTTGCCCTCTAATGGTGGGGTGACTTCCCTGCATCGTCGCTCCGTGCTGCGCGCCGCCTCGGCCGTGACCGCCGGTGCGCTCGCGTCGGGGTGTGCGACAGCCCGTACGGACACCGCTCCCGTACGGGCCTCCGGCTCCCCGTCGGCCGACGGGACCGGCTCGCCCGGACCGGGGACGCGGCCCTCGGGCGCCGCCCGGGCCGCCCGCCCGCCGACCCGCGCGCCCGGCCTGCCCGTACAGATCCAGCACGGGCCCCCGCGCGGCAACGCCGTCGCCCTCACCTTCCACGGCCAGGGCGACGCGAGGACGGCCACCGCACTGCTCGGCGAGGCCGAACGGGCCGGCGCCCGGGTGACCGTGCTGGCCGTCGGCAGTTGGCTCGACGAGCAGCCGCGGATGGCCCGCCGCGTCCTCGACGGCGGCCACGAACTGGGCAACCACACCCAGCGCCACCTCGACATCTGCGCCCTCGCGGCGGACGAGGCGTACGCCGAGATCACCGGGTGCGCCGACCGGTTGCGGAAGCTGACCGGCACGATCGGAAGCTGGTTCCGCCCCTCCCGTACGCGGTACGCCACCGCACTGGTGACCCGGCTGGCCCGGGAGGCCGGCTATCCGCACGTCCTCTCCTACGACGTCGACTCCCTCGACGCGGACGATCCCGGCGCCCCCGCCGTCCAGCGCACCGTGCTGGACCGGGTCCGGCCGGGCTCCATCGTGAGCCTCCACCTCGGGCACGCCGGCACGGTTGCCGCGCTGCCCCCGATCCTCGACGGCCTGCACCGGCGCGGACTGCGCGCGGTGACGACAACGGAGCTTGTGACCTGATGGCTGACCGGACCCCAACCCAGGATCAGAAACGTGCTCGTACCGGCCGGCGGGCCGCGCTGCTGGCCGTCGCCTGCGCACTGACGGCGGCGGGGTGCGGCGGCGGCGGGACGAAGGCCGCCGACAGCAGCCCCGGGGCCACCCCGGCCTCGCCCGCGAAGGCCGCCAAGTCGCTGCTGCCGGGCATGCCGCCGCCGCTGGACGACCAGGACGTCTACGCGGCGGACCGCCCGAACAAGCTCGCGCCGCAGGTCAAGGACTTCCCCTCGCGCGTGTACGTGCCCAACACCGGCTCGGACACGGTCAGCGTCATCGACCCGAAGACCTACCAGGTCATCGAGACCATCCCGGTGGGGGTGCAGCCGCAGCACGTCGTCCCGTCGTGGGACATGAAGACGCTGTGGGTGAACAACAACCGCGGCCACGACCTGACGCCGATCAACCCGGCGACCGGCAGGACCGGCAAGGCGGTGGACGTGCACGACCCGTACAACCTGTACTTCACGCCGAACGGCAAGTACGCGGTCGTGATGGCCTCCATGGACAAGGAACTGGTCTTCCGCGACCCGAAGACGATGACGGTGCGCAAGACCGTCCCGGTCACCTGCGCGGGCGTCAACCACGCGGACTTCTCGGCGGACGGGAAGTACTTCATCGTCTCCTGCGAGTTCTCGGGCGAACTGCTGAAGGTCGACACCGAGCGGATGAAGGTGGTCGGACAGCGGAAACTGCCGTTCCGGGGCGCCATGCCGCAGGACGTGAAGATGTCGCCGGACGGCAGGACCTGGTACATCGCGGACATGATGGCCGACGGCATGTGGGTGCTGAACGGCGACACGTTCGAGCAGCCCCGCCTGATGCCGACCGGCAAGGGCACCCACGGCCTCTACGTGAGCCGCGACTCGAAGAAGATGTACATCTCCAACCGGGGCGAGGGCTCCGTGTCCCTGCTCGACTTCAAGAGCGGCAAGCTCGTGGACAAGTGGCACATCCCCGGCGGCGGCAGCCCGGACATGGGCGGTGTGTCCGCCGACGGCAACGTGCTGTGGCTGTCCGGCCGCTACAACTCCGAGGTCTACGCGATGGACACCCGTACCGGAAAGACCCTCGCCAAGATCCCGGTCGGCGAGGGCCCGCACGGCCTGGCGGTGTATCCGCAACCGGGACGGTACTCACTGGGGCACACGGGGATCTTCCGGTAGGCGACCGGGCGGCGTCCACGGGCGCCCTGGACCGGAGCTCCGGCCGCTCGGGCGCCCCGGGGTTCTCGGCCGGCCGCCGCGACAGCGGCTACGCGTTGTACTCGTCGGCCTTCCGCGGCTCCGCCGCCTGCACCTGGCCGCTGAGCACCAGCGAGCGGCTGTCGAAGCGCGAGGTGTCCACGCCGTTCTCCTTGAGCACGGACAGGGCCGCGGAGTGCACCACGCGCAGCACCGGGGTCGCCGCGCGCAGCGCGTCGTCGGCCATGAAGCGGTGCCGCCAGGGCTTGTCGGCCCAGGCGTGCCGCAGACCGAACGGCTCCGGCAGGGTCAGCTTCCCGCCGAGGAACTCCAGGAAGCCGGGGAACCACGTCAGCGGGGCGCGGGCGGCGAGCCGTACCACCTCGCTCGCGTCCACGAGCGGCAGGCTCACGGACTTGGTCTCCCAGAACTTGACCGTCTTGGAGACGCTCTTGCTCTTCGGCGCCGGCTTGGAGGTGAACAGCGGATTCACCGGGCCGAGGGCGTGGCCGGTGACCTCCACCCGCAGCGTCTCGTGCAGCACGGTGACCGTGATCAGCAGCGTTATCACCAGTTGGCCGTCCCACAGCACGAACTGCACACCGAGGTAGTGCCGGCTGCCGCTGCCGAACTGCTGCTCGTTGCAGATCCGCTCTATCTCGTGGCCGCGCACCTGGAAGGCCTCCATCTCGGTGCCCCCGGGACGGGAGACGGAGGTGGCCTTCTCGCCGACCGGCACCACGACCCAGTGGCGTACGGAGGGGGCGTCCTTGAAGCCGCCGGTGTGCAGCGGGCTGCGCTCCAGCAGACGCAGCCGGTCGTGGATGACGCGGATCACGTCGTAGCTGCGGAACGGGTTGATCTCGCCGCCCGCCGCGGCGGGCCGCAGCTCCTCGGCCATCTGCCAGCTCCCCCAGCGGGTGCCCATGCCGAGTATGCCGTTGGGGCCCGCGTAGAAGGCGACGTTGCTGTGCTGCTCGGCGGTGAGCTTGGCCAGGCTCTGGCGCATCTGCTCGGCGGCGGTCTCGTTCGGGTCCTTGGGGACCGCCTCGGGGATCTTGGCGCCCACCCCGCCGCCTTCGAGCAGCCCCTTCCAGGCGTCCCGCAGATCCTTCGCGGTGGTCTCACTGATCCGCTTCGCCCACCACCAGCCGATCACCGGCACCACCACCATGGCGCGCAGATACACCGACCAGAAACCGGTGAACGGCAGCTTGACCAGGAAGAGCACCGCGATGGCGGCGATCGCGAGCATCAGCGCCACACCGAGCGCCGAGGTGCCGGTGCCCTGCGCCTTCGAGAGCAGCTTCTTGAGCTGGAACGCGCCCAGCCACAGCAGCACGCCGGGCAGGAACAGCAGGCCGAAGCCCAGCATCAGGGCGGTCAGTTTCACATCGCGGATCTTGCGGATGCGGCTGGCCGCGAGGCAGTGCTCGACGACCGTCTGCGGTTCGATGCCGAAGGACTGGATGAGCGCGCCGCGGGCGCCGCCGAGCATCCGCAGTTGCAGCGCGCGGGAGAACGCCTCCCCGAGATTCGGCTCGAACAGGGAGAGTTTGGCCGGTTTGATCACCGACTTCGCGGTGCTGGAGTCGGCCTTGGAGATGTCGGCGAGCGGATTGTCCCGGTACGCCGCCGAGGCCAACGCCTGGGTGGCCGCGGTCTGTCCGGCACCGCCGGACAGCGGGACCTGCGCCCCGGGACTGAAGTCGAAGCCGTCTGCTGCCACTGCCGCCCCCATCGCCCGCCCGCATCCGCTGCTGCGGCCTTCTTCCCAACCACCGTCGGTCGCACACCTTCTGAGCTGCGATCACAGCGTACCGCCGCCGTCCACCCCGGGAGTGCCGAGGTGGACGACCGGCGACGGGCCGCGGATCAGGAGCCGTTGTCCTCCTGCTCCCGGAGCTTCGCGGCGAGTTGGGCCGGCATCGGCTCGTGCCGTGTGTAGGACCGGTGGAAGCGCCCGGTGCCGTGCGAGAGGGAGCGCAGGTCCACCGCGTACCGGCTGATCTCGATCTCCGGCACCTCGGCCCGTACGAGAGTGCGCCCGTGCCCCGCCTGCTCGGTGCCGACCACGCGGCCGCGCCGCCCGGACAGATCGCTCATCACCGCGCCGACGAAGTCGTCCGGAACCAGTACGGTCACCTCGGCCACCGGCTCCAGCAGATGGATCCGGGCGTCGCCGGCGGCCTCGCGCAGCGCCAGGGCGCCGGCCGTCTGGAACGCGGCGTCGGAGGAGTCCACCGAGTGGGCCTTGCCGTCCAGCAGCGTGACCCGGATGTCGACCAGCGGATACCCGGCCGCGACGCCGCGCGCCGCCTGCGCCCGTACGCCCTTCTCGACGGACGGGATGAACTGCCGGGGCACCGCGCCGCCCACGACCTTGTCCACGAACTCGATGCCGCTGCCGCCGGGCAGCGGCTCCACCTCGATCTCGCAGATCGCGTACTGGCCGTGCCCGCCGGACTGCTTCACGTGCCGCCCGCGGCCCGCCGCCCGCCCGCCGAAGGTCTCCCGCAGCGAGACCTTGTACGGCACGGTGTCGACCTGCACGCCGTACCGGGACCGCAGCCGCTCCAGGGCCACGTCGACGTGTGCCTCGCCCAGGCACCACAGCACCACCTGGTGGGTGCCCTGGTTGTGCTCCAGGCGCATCGTCGGGTCCTCGGCGACGAGGCGGGACAGGCCCTGGGAGAGCTTGTCCTCGTCCGCCTTGCTGTGCGCCTGGATGGCGACCGGCAGCAGTGGGTCCGGCATCGTCCACGGCTCCATCAGGAGCGGCGCGTCCTTGTCGGAGAGGGTGTCGCCGGTCTCGGCGCGGGTCAGCTTCGCCACACAGGCCAGATCGCCGGCGATCGCCTTGGACAAGGAGCGCTGGACCTTGCCGAACGGGGCGGACAGGGCGCCGATCCGCTCGTCCACGTCGTGGTCCTCGTGGCCGCGGTCCTCCAGGCCGTGCCCGGACACGTGCACCGTCTCGTCCGGGCGCAGGGTGCCGGAGAAGACCCGTACCAGCGAGAGCCGGCCGACGTAGGGGTCGGAGGAGGTCTTGACCACCTCCGCGACCAGCGGGCCCGCCGGGTCGCAGGTCAGCGCGGGGCGGGGCTTGCCGTCGGGGGTGGTGACCGCGGGGGCCTCGCGTTCGGCGGGGGTGGGGAAGCCACGGGCGATCAGGTCCAGCAGCTCGACGGTGCCCAGCCCCTGCCTGGCGCCCTCGGCGGCCGGCGCCGCGGCCAGTACGGGGTGGAAGGTGCCGCGGGCGACCGCCGTCTCCAGGTCGCCGATGAGCGTTTTCACGTCGATGTCCTCGCCGGCGAGGTAGCGGTCCATCAGGGACTCGTCCTCGCTCTCGGCGATGATGCCCTCGATGAGCCGGTTGCGGGCCTCCTCGATCAGCGGCAGCTCGTCGGGCTCCGGCGCGCGCTCGACGCGTTCGCCGGAGGAGTAGTCGAAGACCCGCTGGGTGAGCAGGCCGATCAGGCCGTGCACCGGCGCGTGGCCGTCGGCGCCCGCCGCGCCGTACAGCGGCAGGTACAGGGGGAGCACGGCGTCGGGGTCGTCACCGCCCAGGGTGGCGCCGCACAGCCGCGTCATCTGGTCGAAGTCGGCGCGGGCCGCCTCCAGGTGCGTGATGACCAGCGCGCGGGGCATGCCGACCGCGGCGCACTCGTCCCAGACCATGCGGGTCGCGCCGTCCACGCCGTCCGCCGCCGAGACGACGAAGAGGGCCGCGTCCGCTGCCCGCAGACCGGCCCTCAGCTCTCCGACGAAGTCGGCGTACCCGGGTGTGTCCAGTACGTTGATCTTGATGCCGCCCCAGTCGACGGGGACCAGGGACAGTTGCACCGACCGCTGCTGCCGGTGCTCGATCTCGTCGTAGTCCGACAGGCAGCCGCCGTCCTCGACCCGGCCCGCCCGGTTGACCGCGCCGGTCGCCAGCGCGAGCGCCTCCACCAGCGTCGTCTTCCCCGCACCACTGTGGCCGACCAGCACCACATTCCTCAGGGACGTGGGCTGGTCGGCCGATGTCGCCCTGCCGGCGGCTCCCGGATGTGTCCTCGTCTTCTCGCCCATGTGTCTCGCCTCCCGGTCGACACTTTGCGGTGGTTCGAGCTTTCCACCCTGGTCATGGCACGTCCATACATCGCACAAGGGACGATCAGGGATCTTGTGGGACGCCCCGGCGCGCGCGCCCGCTCCGGCGTGACGGCTGCCGCGCCGACGTCTTGGCCGGTCACGGGTCGTGCCCCGGGCCGTGGTGCGTTCGCGGTACGCGGGTGCCGCCTGGCTACGATGGGCCAGCCGGTGGCCCCATTGACCGCGCGGCCCGTATCGACCTCCGGGAAGGCCATGCTGAACACGTACGCGCGTGCTTTCTTCACGCGTGTCCTCACGCCATTCGCCGCCCTGCTCATCCGCCTCGGGGTCAGCCCGGACGCGGTCACCCTCGTCGGCACGGGGGGTGTGGTGGCGGGCGCCCTGGTCTTCTTCCCGCTCGGCGAGTTCTTCTGGGGCACCATCGTCATCACGCTCTTCGTGTTCTCGGACCTGGTGGACGGCAACATGGCCCGGCAGCTCGGCCGGTCCAGCCGCTGGGGGGCCTTCCTCGACTCCACCCTCGACCGGGTCGCCGACTCGGCGATCTTCGGCGGGCTGGCGCTCTGGTACGCGGGGGCCGGCGACAGCCTCTGGCTCTGCGCGGTGGCGATCTTCTGCCTGGCCAGCGGGCAGGTGGTCTCGTACACCAAGGCCAGGGGCGAGAGCATCGGGCTGCCGGTGAACGTCAACGGACTGGTGGAGCGGGCCGAGCGGCTCGTGATCACCCTGGTCGCCGCCGGCCTCGCCGGACTGCACGCCTTCGGCGTCCCCGGCGTGCAGTACCTGCTGCCGGTCGCGCTGTGGGTGGTGGCCGCCGGCAGCGCGGTCACCCTCGCCCAGCGCGTGGTGACCGTACGCCGGGAGTCCGCCGAGGCGGACGCCATCGCTCAAGGGGGGAACAGCGCGTGAAGCGCGTCACTCGTACGACCATCGACCGCGAGAAGCTCACCGACGGGGCGTACGCCCTGGGCTGGAGCGCGGTCAAGAGACTGCCCGAACCGGCCGCGAAGGCGCTGGGCCGACGGATCGCCGACGTGGTCTGGAAGCGGCGCGGCAAGGGCGTCCTGCGCCTGGAGGCCAACCTCGCGCGCGTCGTACCGGACGCCACACCGCAGCGCCTCGCCCAGCTCTCCCGGGCCGGGATGCGCTCCTACCTGCGCTACTGGATGGAGTCGTTCCGGCTGCCGGCCTGGAGCAAGGAGCGGATAAGGAACGGCTTCGCGCCGGCGGACCTCCACCACCTGGAGGAAGGCCTCAAGAGTGGCCGCGGCGTGATCCTCGCCCTGCCGCACATGGGCAACTACGACCTCGCGGGCGCCTGGGTCACCACCAAGCTGGGCGTGCCCTTCACCACCGTCGCCGAACGCCTCAAGCCCGAGACGCTCTACGACCGGTTCGTCGCCTACCGCGAGGGGCTGGGCATGGAGGTGCTGCCGCACACCGGCGGTGCCGCGTTCGGCATCCTCGCCCGGCGGCTGCGGGCCGGCGGCCTGGTCTGCCTCGTCGCCGACCGGGACCTGTCCGCCTCCGGCATCGAGGTGAAGTTCTTCGGTGAGGCCGCGAAGATGCCGGCCGGGCCCGCGATGCTCGCGGTCCAGACCGGGGCGATGCTGCTGCCGGTCACGCTCTGGTACGACGAGAGTTCCGTCATGCGCGGGCGGGTGCACCCGGAGATCGAGGTGCCGCAGACCGGCACCCGCGCCGAGAAGGCCGCCACGATGACGCAGGAGATGGCCGACGCCTTCGCCTCCGGCATCGCCGACCACCCGGAGGACTGGCACATGCTGCAGCGCCTGTGGCTCGGTGACCTGGAACCGCGCGAGCCGGCCCCGCGCCCCGCCGCGTCGCCCACCGACGCCCCGCGAACGGAGCAGCCTTGAGGATCGGGATCGTCTGCCCGTACTCCTGGGACGTCCCGGGCGGCGTGCAGTTCCACATCCGGGACCTGGCCGAGCACCTCATCCGGCTCGGCCACGAGGTGTCCGTACTCGCCCCGGCGGACGACGAGACACCGCTGCCGGCGTACGTGGTCTCCGCCGGACGTGCCGTCCCCGTGCCCTACAACGGTTCGGTCGCCCGGCTCAACTTCGGCTTCCTGTCGGCGGCCCGGGTCCGCCGCTGGCTGCACGACGGCGCCTTCGACGTCATCCACATCCACGAACCCGGCACCCCGTCGGTCGGGCTGCTCGCCTGCTGGGCCGCGCAGGGCCCGATCGTGGCCACCTTCCACACCTCCAACCCGCGCTCCCGGGTCATGATCGCGGCGTACCCGATCCTGCAGCCCGCGCTGGAGAAGATCAGCGCACGGATCGCGGTCAGCGAATACGCCCGGCGCACCCTGGTCGAACACCTCGGCGGGGACGCGGTCGTCATCCCCAACGGCGTCGACGTCGACTTCTTCGCCGACGCCGCGCCGAAAAAGGAGTGGCAGGGTCGCACGATCGGCTTCATCGGCCGTATCGACGAGCCCCGCAAGGGCCTGCCCGTCCTGATGCGGGCGCTGCCGAAGATCCTCGCCGCGGTGCCGGACGCCCGGCTGCTGGTGGCGGGGCGCGGCGACGAGGAGGAGGCCGTCGCGGAGCTGCCCGCCGACCTGCGCTCGCGGGTGGAGTTCCTCGGCATGGTCAGCGACGAGGACAAGGCGCGGCTGCTGCGCAGCGTGGACCTGTACGTCGCGCCCAACACCGGCGGCGAGTCGTTCGGGATCGTCCTGGTCGAGGCGATGTCGGCCGGGGCGCCGGTGCTCGCCAGCGACCTCGACGCGTTCGCGCAGGTCCTGGACCAGGGGGAGGCCGGGCAACTGTTCGCCAACGAGGACGCGGAGGCGCTCGCCGCGGCG
Organism: Streptomyces sp. NPDC018045; assembly: GCF_044327445.1. Taxonomy (NCBI): domain Bacteria; kingdom Bacillati; phylum Actinomycetota; class Actinomycetes; order Kitasatosporales; family Streptomycetaceae; genus Streptomyces; species Streptomyces sp. NPDC018045. Next base: position 192,913 of record NZ_JBIRFL010000004.1, on the reverse strand, counting down.
GCCGTACGGCTCCTCGGCGACCCCGCCCGGCTCGCCGAGCTGCGGGAGCGCGGCAGCCGGCATGCGCGCCGCTTCGACTGGTCCACGGTCGGGGCCGACATCCTCGCCGTGTACGAGACCGTCACGGCGGGGGCGGCGATGGTCGCGACGGATGAGCGGACGGGGTTCCGCGCGCGGTGGGGGCTGGCGCGGGACTGAGGCGGCCTTGGGCCGCCGAAGTCCCGAGTGCGCTTCGCGCTGCGCGAGGGACGGGCTCGGGCCCGTGAAAGTGCCCCGCCCGATTGCCCGGGCTTGCCGCCCGACGGCCAGTGGCTCGGGACATTCCGGGGCCCCCGCAGGCAGTCCGCCACGCTGGCCACCGAACCAAATGCACTGAAGCCAGAAGACGCCGTGGGGGCACCTTCGGCCGGAGGCTGGGGGAAAGCGACCCCGGAGTGGTCCCGAGCCCCCACCCACCGGACCTCCGCGCACGACGCGCACCCCCACCAGGCGGAAGGCGAAGGATTTGGGGCGGCCGGTACTGTGACCCGGCGTGACCACTTTGATCTGGATCGCGGCCGTTGTCGTCGTCATCGGCGTCTACCTGAGCTGGACCGCGGGACGGCTGGACCGACTGCACGCCCGCATCGACGCGGCCCGCGCGGCGCTGGACGCGCAGTTGCTGCGGCGGGCCTCGGTGGCCCAGGAGCTGGGCACGTCCGGCCTCCTCGACCCGGCCGCGTCGATCGTGCTCTACGAGGCGGCGCACGAGGCGCGGCAGGCGGCCGAGGAGCAGCGGGAGGTCGCCGAGAGCGGGTTGAGCCAGGCGCTGCGCGCGGTCTTCGACGACGAGGGGCAGCTCGTGGCCGTACGGGAGGCGCCGGGCGGGGAGCAGACGGTCACCGAGCTGACGGCGGCGGTGCGCCGGGTGCCGATGGCGCGGCGGTTCCACAACGACTCCGTACGGGCGGCCCGCGCCGTACGCCGCCACCGGGTGGTGCGCTGGTTCCGCCTCGCGGGGCACGCGCCGTTCCCGATGGCCTTCGAGATGGACGACGAGCCCCCGGCCGTTCTGGGCGACCGCGGCGCCGGCCACTGACGCGGAGCCGCCCGGAGGCCCGTACTCCGGAGGCCCGTACTCCGGACGCCGGCCGGGCGAGTGCCCGTCGGCGTCACGGGCCTCACGAGCCACTGCCTTCCGATTGGCCCTTTTCAGTGGTCCGGGGCAAACGGTTGTGTGGGCGGCGGAGTCCATCCGCCCGCACTTAGTGAGGTCATACCGTGTCCAGCACGCCGAACGCCACGTCTGCCACCGCCCCCGCCGGGACCCCCGAGACCGGAACCGCCCGCGTCAAGCGCGGCATGGCCGAGCAGCTCAAGGGCGGCGTGATCATGGATGTCGTCACGCCGGAGGAAGCGAAGATCGCCGAGGACGCCGGCGCCGTCGCGGTCATGGCCCTGGAGCGGGTCCCCGCGGACATCCGCAAGGACGGCGGGGTGGCCCGCATGTCCGACCCGGACATGATCGACTCGATCATCGACGCGGTCTCCATCCCGGTCATGGCCAAGTCCCGGATCGGCCACTTCGTCGAGGCGCAGGTCCTCCAGTCCCTCGGTGTCGACTACATCGACGAGTCCGAGGTCCTCACCCCGGCCGACGAGGTCAACCACTCCGACAAGTGGGCCTTCACCACCCCGTTCGTGTGCGGCGCCACCAACCTGGGTGAGGCCCTGCGCCGGATCGCCGAGGGCGCGGCCATGATCCGCTCCAAGGGCGAGGCGGGCACCGGCAACGTCGTCGAGGCGGTGCGCCACCTGCGCCAGATCAAGGGCGAGATCGCCAAGCTGCGCGGCTGTGACAACAACGAGCTGTTCGCCGCCGCGAAGGAGCTGCGCGCCCCGTACGAGCTGGTCAAGGAGGTCGCCGAGCTGGGCAAGCTGCCGGTCGTGCTGTTCTCCGCCGGCGGTGTGGCCACCCCGGCCGACGCCGCGCTGATGCGCCAGCTCGGTGCCGAGGGCGTCTTCGTCGGCTCCGGCATCTTCAAGTCCGGCGACCCGGCCAAGCGCGCCGCCGCCATCGTCAAGGCCACCACCTTCTACGACGACCCGAAGGTCGTCGCGGACGTCTCCCGCAACCTGGGCGAGGCCATGGTCGGCATCAACTGCGACACCCTCCCCGAGGCGGAGCGCTACGCCAACCGCGGCTGGTGAGCGGACGGACGGGCGCCGAGGGCGCGGGAACAGTGAACGGAAGAACGGCGGACGGATGACGACCCCCACCATCGGCGTGCTGGCCCTCCAGGGCGACGTGCGCGAGCACCTCACGGCGCTGGCCACGGCGGACGCCCTGGCCAGGCCGGTGCGCCGGCCCGAGGAACTGGACGGCCTGGACGGCCTGGTCATACCGGGCGGCGAGTCCACGACCATGTCGAAGCTGGCGGTCGTCTTCGGCATGCTGGAGCCGCTGCGCGCGTTCGTGCGCTCCGGCAGGCCGGTCTACGGCACCTGCGCGGGCATGATCATGCTGGCCGACAAGCTGCTGGACGGCCGCGCCGACCAGGAGACCCTGGGCGGCATCGACATGATCGTGCGCCGTAACGCCTTCGGGCGGCAGAACGAGTCCTTCGAGGCGGCCGTCGAGCTGGCCGGGATCGCGGACGGACCGGTCCAGGGCGTCTTCATCCGGGCGCCCTGGGTGGAGTCGACGGGCGCCGCCGTCGAGGTACTGGCGTCGTACGACGGGCACACGGTGGCGGTCCGGCAGGGTAACGTCCTTGCCACGTCCTTCCATCCGGAACTCACCGGCGACCACCGGGTGCACGCGTACTTCGTCGACATGGTGCGCGGCGCCTAGGAAGCAGCCGAGGGACGGCCGCCGTGTGTGCGGCGGCCCGATCCCGTCCCGGTAGGATCTGTGACGTTCGTTTCTCAACCTGGTTACGCGAAGGAGACAGGCGGATGTCCGGCCACTCTAAATGGGCTACGACGAAGCACAAGAAGGCCGTGATCGACGCCAAGCGCGGCAAGCTCTTCGCGAAGCTGATCAAGAACATCGAGGTCGCGGCCCGCACCGGCGGCGCCGACCCCGAGGGCAACCCGACCCTCTTCGACGCCATCCAGAAGGCGAAGAAGAGCTCGGTGCCGAACAAGAACATCGACTCGGCGGTCAAGCGCGGCGCGGGCCTGGAGGCCGGCGGCGCCGACTACGAGACCATCATGTACGAGGGCTACGGCCCCAACGGTGTCGCGGTGCTCATCGAGTGCCTCACCGACAACCGCAACCGCGCCGCCTCGGACGTCCGCGTCGCCATGACCCGCAACGGCGGCTCGATGGCCGACCCGGGCTCGGTCTCGTACCTGTTCAACCGCAAGGGCGTGGTGATCGTCCCCAAGGGCGAGCTGACCGAGGACGACGTGCTCGGCGCGGTCCTGGACGCGGGTGCCGAGGAGGTCAACGACCTCGGTGAGTCCTTCGAGGTGCTCAGCGAGGCCACCGACCTGGTCGCGGTCCGCACCGCTCTCCAGAAGGAGGGCATCGACTACGACTCGGCCGACACCAACTTCGTGCCGACCATGCAGGTCGAGCTGGAGGAAGAGGGCGCCCGCAAGATCTTCAAGCTGATCGACGCCCTGGAGGACAGCGACGACGTGCAGAACGTCTTCGCCAACTTCGACGTGTCCGACGAGGTCATGGCGAAGGTCGACGCCTGACGGGCGGTCAACTGCGGCGGCGACGGGCCGGCGGGGACACACCCCGCCGGCCCGTCCTGCGTTGTCAGTGGCAGCGGATACTGTGCTGATCAGCGGGTCGAGGCCCGTGGACAACGGTAGGACCAAGGGGAGAAGGGGGGAGCGGCGATGAAGGTGCTGGGCGTGGACCCGGGACTGACCCGCTGCGGTGTCGGCGTGGTCGACGGCGTCGCGGGCCGCCCGCTCACCATGGCCGGCGTCGGGGTCGTACGGACGCCCGCCGACGCCGACATCGCGCACCGCCTGGTGCTCATCGAGCGCGGTATCGAGGAGTGGCTCGACGAGCAGCGGCCCGACTGCGTCGCCGTCGAGCGCGTCTTCAGCCAGCACAACGTCCGTACGGTCATGGGCACCGCCCAGGCCAGCGCGGTCGCCATGCTCTGTGCCGCGCGCCGCGGACTGCCCGTCGCGCTGCACACCCCCAGCGAGGTCAAGGCCGCCGTGACCGGCTCGGGCCGGGCCGACAAGGCGCAGGTCGGTGCGATGGTCACCCGGCTGCTCCGGCTGGACGCCCCGCCCAGGCCGGCCGACGCGGCGGACGCGCTGGCGCTGGCCATCTGCCACATCTGGCGCGCGCCCGCCGTCAACCGCCTCCAGCAGGCACACGCCGCCAACCGCTTCCAGCAGGCGCAGGCGGCCGCCCGCGCCCGCCCGGCGCCCGCCACCACCCGACGTATTCCCGCACGCGCTCTCGGACCGCGCTCCGAGGCACCCCAGAAGGGCACCCGATGATCGCCTTCGTCTCCGGCCCGGTCGCGGCCCTGGCCCCGGACACCGCCGTCGTGGAGGTCGGCGGCATCGGCATGGCCGTGCAGTGCGCGCCGAACACCCTGTCCGGGCTGCGCGTCGGCCAGCAGGCCAAGCTGGCCACCTCCCTGGTCGTACGGGAGGATTCGCTCACCCTGTACGGCTTCGCCGACGACGACGAACGCCAGACGTTCGAACTCCTCCAGACCGCCAGCGGGGTGGGCCCGCGGCTGGCCCAGGCCATGCTCGCGGTGCACTCCCCGGACACGCTGCGGCTCGCCGTCGCCAACGGCGACGAGAAGACGCTCACGGCCGTGCCCGGTATCGGCAAGAAGGGCGCCCAGAAGCTGCTGCTGGAGCTGAAGGACCGGCTCGGCGCGCCGGTCGGCTCGGGCGGCGCGGGCGTCGGCAGCGCCGTGACGGCCGGCTGGAGCGACCAGTTGCACGCCGCGCTGATCGGCCTCGGGTATGCGACCCGGGAGGCCGACGAGGCGGTGTCCGCCGTCGCGCCGCAGGCCGAGGCGGCCGTCGCCGAGGGCCGCGCACCGCAGGTGTCGCAGCTTCTCAAGGCCGCCCTCCAGTCGCTGAACCGGGCCCGGTGAGCCCGGTGCCCCGCGCGGCGGCCCCCGGCCGCCGGGCCCGGCGAGGCGGCCCGGCGGTCCGGGCCCGCACGACCGGCCACCCCCGTAAGAACCGCGACGCGCAGCCGGCCGACCGGGCCGGTACGACCACGTGAGGCAGGACGCAGTGAACTGGGACGAGCCCACCGAGACCGCGGCCGGCCCGCTCCAGGGCGGTACGGCCGAGGGGCCCGACCGGCTGGTGGGGGCCGACGCGGACGGCGAGGACACCGCGGTCGAGGCCGCGCTGCGCCCCAAGGACCTGGAGGAGTTCGTGGGCCAGGAGCGGGTGCGCGAGCAGCTCGACCTGGTCCTGCGCGCGGCCCGCGCCCGGGGCGCCACCGCCGATCACGTACTGCTCTCCGGCGCCCCCGGCCTGGGCAAGACCACCCTCTCCATGATCATCGCCGCCGAGATGGGCGCCCCGATCCGCATCACCTCGGGCCCCGCCATCCAGCACGCCGGCGACCTGGCCGCGATCCTGTCCTCCCTCCAGGAGGGCGAGGTGCTCTTCCTCGACGAGATCCACCGGATGTCGCGGCCCGCCGAGGAGATGCTCTACATGGCCATGGAGGACTTCCGCGTCGACGTCATCGTCGGCAAGGGCCCCGGGGCCACCGCCATCCCCCTGGAACTGCCGCCCTTCACCCTGGTCGGCGCCACCACCCGGGCCGGCCTGCTGCCCCCGCCGCTGCGCGACCGCTTCGGCTTCACCGGCCACATGGAGTTCTACGCCCCCGGCGAACTGGAACGTGTCATCCACCGCTCCGCGGGGCTGCTCGACGTGCACATAGAGGCCGAGGGCGCCGCGGAGATCGCCGGACGCTCCCGCGGCACCCCGCGCATCGCCAATCGCCTGCTGCGCCGCGTCCGCGACTACGCGCAGGTCAAGGCCGACGGCGTGATCACCCGGGAGACCGCCGCGCAGGCCCTGGCCGTCTACGAGGTCGACGGCCGCGGCCTGGACCGCCTGGACCGCGCGGTGCTCACCGCGCTGCTCAAGCTGTTCGGCGGCGGCCCGGTGGGCCTGTCCACCCTGGCGGTGGCCGTGGGGGAGGAGCGGGAGACGGTCGAGGAGGTCGCCGAGCCGTTCCTCGTACGGGAGGGCCTGCTCGCCCGCACCCCGCGTGGCCGGATCGCCACCCCCGCCGCGTGGACGCACATGGGCCTGACACCGCCCCGGCAGCAAGCGGGGGGAAGCGGACAGCAGGGCCTCTTCGGGACGTGACGGCGCGGGGACTCGCCGGGTCAGGAACTGCGGTGCCATGCTGGGCGTTGTTCCACCGGTGCGGACTCGCTTAGACTCCGCCGATGCCGACCGTATGGTCCGGCATTCCCACCCCCGTATATCAGACCGCGGACGTGCGGTCGTGCGAAGGATTTCCGTCCCGTGAGTATCGTGACTCTCCTCCCCTTCATCGTCCTCATCGGGGCCATGTTCCTGATGACCCGGTCCGCCAAGAAGAAGCAGCAGGCGGCCGCGCAGATGCGCGACGAGATGCAGCCCGGCACCGGCGTCCGGACGATTGGGGGCATGTACGCCACCGTCAAGGAGATCCACGACGACACCGTCCTCCTTGAGGTGGCCCCCGGCGTGCACGCCCTCTACGCCAAGAACGCGGTCGGCGCGGTCCTCGGCGACGAGGAGTACAACCGCATCCTCGACGGCGCCGAGGGCAAGGACCACCCGGCCGTCCCGGACGACGCGTCCTCGCTGACCGAGGGTGCCCCGGCCGCCGACGACCAGGCCGACGCCGGCGACAAGCCCGCGAACCTGGACAAGTCGCCGAAGACCGACCTCGCCAAGAGCGAGCCCGCCGCCGACGCGAAGGACGCCGAGAAGGCCGCGGACGCGACCGGTGCCGAGGCCGCCGACGGCGCCAAGAGCGGCGCGCAGGCCGACCAGGCCGAGAAGAAGGACGGCGGCGCCGACGCGAAGTAGCCCCGCCCCGACGGAACCGCGGAGCACCCTTCGAGCGGTGCACCGCGGTTCCGGGACGGTTTAGGCTCCGGCGGGGGCAACGTCCCCACTACACTTCGTGGCCGCTCGGCAGGCACCGAGCCGGGCGGTTGGACAGGGAGATACGAGAAGGTGGCAGCACCGAAAAAGGGCCGCAGGTCTCCTGGGGGCCAGGGAAGGCCGGGGCGCACCCTGGTCCTGATCGTGATCGCCATGGTGGCGCTGGTCGCGGGGATGTTCATCTCCGGCACCTCGACGCCCCGGCTGGGCATCGACCTCGCCGGTGGTACGAGCTTCACGCTGGAGGCCCGTAACCAGCCCGGCAAGCCCAACGCGATCAACGAGACCAACATGAACACCGCCGCGGGCATCATGGAGCGGCGGGTCAACGGTCTCGGTGTGTCCGAGGCCGAGGTCCAGACCCAGGGCACCAACCACATCGTCGTCAACATCCCCAAGGGGACGGACGCGAAGCAGGCCCGTCAGCAGGTCGGTACCACCGCTCAGCTCGGCTTCCGGCCGGTGCTGACCACCACCGCCGGTACGAAGACGCCGCCCGCCGGCCCGAGCCCGACTCCTTCCGCGAGCGGCAAGGGCGACGACGGCAAGAAGGACGGCAAGGACGACGGGAAGGACGACGGCAAGAAGGACGACAAGTCCACCGCGAAGCCGACGCCCACCTCCACGACCCAGGGCCGCGCCGTGACCAGCGCGCTCAAGAAGGGCCCGTCCGACCCGCCGGAGGCCTCCGGCAGCAGCACGCCCAAGCCGGGCGACACGCCGCAGCCGTCCACCGGCGCCGACGAGATCCCCGCGGCCCTGCAGAAGCAGCTCGCCGACCTGGACTGCTCCACCAAGCAGTCGCGCGCCGCCGCCGGTGAGAAGGCCGCCGGCACCAAGCCGGGCGATCCGGTCGTGGCCTGCAAGGACGACGGTTCGCAGAAGTACGTGCTGGGCCCGGTCGCCGTCGAGGGCACCGATGTGAAGGATTCCTCCGCGGTCTTCGACAGCCAGCAGGGGCAGGGCTGGATCGTCCAGATGGACTTCACCGGCGCCGGCGGCAAGAAGTTCGCCGACATCACCGGCAAGCTGGCCACCAAGACCCAGCCGCAGAATCAGTTCGCCATCGTGCTCGACGGCGCGGTCGTCTCCGACCCGCGGGTCAGCCAGCAGCTCAACGGCGGCAGTGCCACCATCTCCGGCGGCTTCACCCAGCAGACCGCCGAGGATCTGGCGAACATGCTGTCCTACGGCGCCCTGCCGCTCTCCTTCAAGATCGCCGACGAGACCACGGTCACCGCGGCGCTCGGCGGCGAGCAGCTCCAGGCGGGTCTGATCGCGGGCGCCATCGGCCTCGCGCTGGTCGTCGTCTACCTGGTCGCCTACTACCGGGGTCTGGCACTGGTCGCGCTGGCGAGCCTCGCGGTCTCCGCGGTCCTCACGTACGCGATCATGACGTTGCTGGGCCCGGCCATCGGCTTCGCGCTGAACCTGCCGGCCGTCTGCGGCGCCATCGTCGCCATCGGCATCACGGCCGACTCCTTCATCGTCTACTTCGAACGCATCCGGGACGAGATCCGCGAGGGCCGCACGCTGCGCCCGGCCGTCGAACGCGGCTGGCCGCGCGCCCGGCGCACGATCCTGGTCTCCGACTTCGTGTCGTTCCTGGCCGCGTTCGTGCTGTTCATCGTCACCGTCGGCAAGGTGAAGGGCTTCGCGTTCACGCTGGGCCTGACCACCCTCCTCGACGTCGTCGTGGTCTTCTTCTTCACCAAGCCGCTGATGACGCTGCTGGCCCGGCGGAAGTTCTTCGCGAACGGTCACCCGTGGTCCGGTCTGGACCCCAAGCGCCTGGGTGCCAAGCCGCCGCTGCGCCGCCGTCGTACCACCGCCCCCACCGAGACGAAGGAGGCGTGAGATGTCGAAGCTCGGCAACATCGGCGCCCGGCTCTACCGCGGTGAGGTCGGTTATGACTTCATCGGCAAGCGGAAGATCTGGTACGGCATCTCGATCCTGATCACCATCGCGGCCATCGTCGGCCTGGCGGTGCGCGGTCTGAACATGGGCATCGAGTTCTCCGGCGGCGCGGTCTTCACCACACCGAAGACGAGCGTCTCCGCGACGGAGGCGGAGCACAGGGCCGAGGCCGCGGCGGAGGGCCACCAGGCCACCGTCCAGAAGCTCGGCAACGGCGGTCTGCGCATCCAGATCAGCGAGCTGGACACCCAGCAGTCGGTGCCGGTGCAGGAGGCTCTGGCCAAGGACCTGGACGTCCCGGTCAAGGACATCAACACCCAGCTCGTCGGCCCGAGCTGGGGTGAGGAGATCGCCAACAAGGCCTGGCTGGGCCTGGGGGTCTTCATGATCCTCGTGGTGATCTACCTCGCCATCGCCTTCGAGTGGCGGATGGCGCTGGCGGCCCTGATCGCGCTGATCCACGACCTGACGATCACGGTCGGCGTGTACGCGCTGGTCGGTTTCGAGGTCACCCCGGGCACCGTCATCGGTCTGCTGACGATCCTCGGTTACTCCCTCTACGACACCGTCGTGGTCTTCGACAGTCTCAAGGAGGCGTCGAAGGACATCGGGAAGCAGACCCGCTTCACCTACAGCGAGCTGGCCAACCGCAGCATCAACTCGACCCTGGTGCGCTCCATCAACACCACGGTCGTGGCACTGCTGCCGGTCGCCGGACTGCTCTTCGTCGGTGGCGGTGTGCTCGGCGCCGGGATGCTCAACGACATCTCGCTCGCCCTGTTCGTCGGCCTCGCGGCCGGTGCGTACTCCTCGATCTTCATCGCGACCCCGCTGGTCGCCGACTTCAAGGAGCGCGACCCGGCGATGAAGGCGCTGGCCAAGCGGGTGCTGGCCAAGCGCGCCGCGGCCGCCAGGAACGACGCGCCGGAGCAGCGGGAGAACCCCGCGCAGGAGGACACCGGGGACGAGGACGCGGAAGGCGCCGAGGACCCGGCCGAGGCCGGCAGCCTGGCCGGCCGGCGCAGTCAGCCCGCGTCCCGCAACCGCGGCCGCGGCCGTCCGTCGGGCAAGCGCCGATGAGCGCCCCCGACGGCCTGCGGGAGCTGCTGCTCAGCCGGATCGCGGACGTACCGGACCACCCGAAGCGGGGCGTGGTGTTCAAGGACATCACGCCGCTGCTGGCGGACCCGGCCGCCTTCGGCGCGCTGACCGACGCGTTCGTGTCCCTGTGCGAGCGGTACGGGGCCGACAAGGTCGTGGGCCTGGAGGCGCGCGGATTCATCCTCGCCGCTCCGGTGGCCGTACGGGCCGGCATCGGTTTCGTCCCGGTGCGCAAGGCGGGCAAGCTGCCCGGCGCGACGCTCCGCCAGGCGTACGACCTGGAGTACGGCTCCGCCGAGATCGAGATACACGCGGACGCGGTCGCGCCCGGTGACCGGGTGCTGGTGATCGACGACGTGCTGGCCACCGGCGGTACGGCCGAGGCGTCGCTGGAGCTCCTCCGGCGGGCCGGGGCCGAGGTCGCGGGTGTCGCGGTGCTGCTGGAGCTGGGCTTTCTGGCCGGTCGGCAGCGGCTGGAGCCGGGCCTGAAGGGCGCTCCGCTGGAGTCGCTGATCACGGTCTGACGGGCCTGCGGGGGCTCGTACGGCGGAGACCGTACCGCTCCCGCACGCACGGAATTCCGCAAAAAGCGGGTAAAAGGGCATCCGGAACAAACCCGGATGCCCTTTTGCTGTCATGTACGGACCCGGCGACCGCGGAAGAGCCGGAGCGCCGAGGTCGATACCATGGCAGCCCGACCCGTTCCTGGTCTTGTGGTCCGGACCCCCTTTGAGGAGTGCTCTTGCCAGACGAGGCCCAGCCGCTTTCTCCCGGACTCCGCCCGGGGGCGCCGCAGTCCGCCCACCCGGACCAGCCCGGCCCCGGCGCTGCCTCGGGTGCGCAGGACAAGAGCGAGGGCTCCGGCGTGCCGAAGTCCCAGCCGCCCGCCGTCCGGCCCGCCGCGTCCCCCGTGCCCGCCAAGCCCACGCCGCCCGGCTACACCGGCCGCACCGGCTCCTCGAACCGGGTACGGGCCCGCCTGGCCCGCCTCGGCGTGCAGCGGCAGAGCCCGTACAACCCGGTCCTCGAACCGCTGCTGCGGATCGTGCGCAGCAACGACCCGAAGATCGAGGCCGCCACCCTGCGGCAGGTCGAGCGCGCCTACCAGGTCGCCGAGCGCTGGCACCGCGGCCAGAAGCGCAAGAGCGGCGACCCGTACATCACCCACCCCCTCGCGGTGACCACCATCCTCGCCGAGCTGGGCATGGACCCGGCCACCCTGATGGCGGGCCTGCTGCACGACACCGTCGAGGACACCGAGTACGGCCTGGACACCCTGCGCCGCGACTTCGGCGACCAGGTCGCGCTGCTCGTCGACGGCGTCACCAAGCTGGACAAGGTCAAGTTCGGCGAGGCGGCGCAGGCCGAGACCGTGCGCAAGATGGTCGTGGCGATGGCCAAGGACCCGCGGGTCCTGGTGATCAAGCTCGCCGACCGGCTGCACAACATGCGCACCATGCGCTACCTCAAGCGCGAGAAGCAGGAGAAGAAGGCCCGCGAGACGCTGGAGATCTACGCTCCGCTGGCGCACCGCCTGGGCATGAACACCATCAAGTGGGAGCTGGAGGACCTCGCCTTCGCGATCCTCTACCCCAAGATGTACGACGAGATCGTGCGGCTCGTCGCCGAGCGCGCCCCCAAGCGGGACGAGTATCTGGCCATAGTGACCGACGAGGTCCAGGCCGACCTGCGCGCGGCGCGCATCAAGGCCACCGTCACCGGGCGGCCGAAGCACTACTACAGCGTCTACCAGAAGATGATCGTGCGAGGCCGCGACTTCGCCGAAATCTACGACCTGGTGGGCATCCGCGTCCTCGTCGACACCGTCCGCGACTGCTACGCGGCGCTCGGCACCGTCCACGCCCGGTGGAACCCGGTCCCGGGGCGGTTCAAGGACTACATCGCGATGCCCAAGTTCAACATGTACCAGTCGCTGCACACGACCGTGATCGGTCCCAGCGGCAAGCCCGTCGAGCTGCAGATCCGTACGTTCGACATGCACCGGCGCGCGGAGTACGGCATCGCCGCGCACTGGAAGTACAAGCAGGAGGCCGTGGCCGGCGCCTCCAAGGTGCGGACCGACGTGCCGAGGAGCAAGGCCGACGGCCAGGACACCGTCAACGACATGGCGTGGCTGCGCCAACTGCTGGACTGGCAGAAGGAGACCGAGGACCCGGGCGAGTTCCTGGAGTCGCTGCGCTTCGACCTGTCCCGCAACGAGGTCTTCGTCTTCACGCCGAAGGGTGACGTGATAGCGCTGCCGGCCGGTGCCACCCCCGTGGACTTCGCCTACGCGGTGCACACCGAGGTCGGCCACCGGACCATAGGCGCCCGCGTCAACGGGCGGCTCGTACCGCTCGAATCGACCCTCGACAACGGCGACCTCGTGGAGGTCTTCACCTCCAAGGCGCCCGGCGCGGGACCGTCCCGGGACTGGCTGGGCTTCGTGAAGTCGCCCCGCGCCCGCAACAAGATCCGCGCGTGGTTCTCCAAGGAGCGCCGCGACGAGGCCATCGAGCAGGGCAAGGACGCCATCGCCCGCGCGATGCGCAAACAGAACCTGCCGATCCAGCGCATCCTCACCGGCGACTCGCTGGTCACCCTCGCCCACGAGATGCGCTACCCGGACATCTCGTCCCTGTACGCCGCCATCGGCGAGGGCCACGTCACGGCGCAGAGCGTCGTACAGAAGCTGGTCCAGGCGCTCGGCGGGCAGGACGAGGCGACCGAGGACATCGCCGAGTCCACGCCGATCCGGCCGCGCTCCAAGCGGCGCTCCAGCGCCGACCCGGGCGTGGTGGTCAAGGGCGTCGACGACGTCTGGGTGAAGCTGGCGCGCTGTTGTACGCCGGTGCCGGGCGACCCGATCATCGGCTTCGTCACCCGCGGCAACGGCGTCTCGGTGCACCGCGCCGACTGCGTCAACGTCGACTCGCTGTCCAAGCAGCCGGAGCGGATCCTGGACGTCGAGTGGGCGCCCACCCAGTCCTCGGTCTTCCTGGTCGCCATCCAGGTCGAGGCGCTGGACCGGTCCCGGCTGCTGTCGGACGTCACGCGCATCCTCTCCGACCAGCACGTCAACATCCTGTCCGCGGCCGTCCAGACGTCCCGCGACCGGGTGGCCACCTCCCGCTTCACCTTCGAGATGGGCGACCCGAAGCACCTCGGGCACGTCCTGAAGGCGGTACGCAGCGTGGAGGGCGTCTACGACGTGTACCGCGTGACGTCGGCGCGCAGGCCGTAACGACCACGGACGAGGGCCCGGTACGGATGTCCGTACCGGGCCCTCGTGGCTGCGGCCTACTTGCCGCCGAACTCCTCAAGGCCCTTGAGCGCCTGGTCCAGCAGCGCCTGGCGGCCCTCCAGCTCACGTCCGAGCTTGTCGGCCTTGGCGTCGTTGCCGGCCGCGCGCGCCGCGTCGATCTGCTTCTGCAGCTTGTCGACCGCGTCCTGGAGCTGCCCGGTCAGACCCGCCGCCCGCGCCCGCGCCTCCGGGTTGGTCCGCCGCCACTCGGCTTCCTCGGACTCCTGGATGGCGCGCTCGACCGCGTGCATCCGGCCCTCGATCTTCGGGCGGGCGTCCCGCGGCACATGCCCGATGGCCTCCCACCGCTCGTTGATCGAACGGAACGCGGCCCGCGCCGCCTTCAGGTCCGAGACCGGGAGCAGCTTCTCGGCCTCGACGACCAGCTCCTCCTTGCGCGTCAGGTTCTCCCGCTGCTCGGCGTCGCGCTCCGCGAACACCTCGCTGCGCGCCTGGAAGAAGATGTCCTGGGCGCCGCGGAAGCGGTTCCACAGGTCGTCCTCGTGCTCGCGCTGGGCACGGCCCGCGGCCTTCCAGTCGGTCATCAGCTCGCGGTACCGGGCCGCGGTGGGTCCCCAGTCCGTCGAGCCGGACAGCGCCTCGGCCTCCGCGACCAGCCGCTCCTTGGTCTTACGGGCCTCCTCGCGCTGCGCGTCCAGCGATGCGAAGTGCGCCTTGCGCCGCTTGGAGAACGCCGAGCGGGCGTGCGAGAAGCGGTGCCACAGCTCGTCGTCCGCCTTGCGGTCCAGCCGCGGCAGGCCCTTCCAGGTGTCCACCAGGGCACGCAGCCGTTCGCCGGCCGCCCGCCACTGCTCGCTGGCCGCCAGCTCCTCGGCCTCGGCGACCAGCTTCTCCTTGGCCTGCCGGGCCTCGTCGCTCTGCCGCGCCTTCTGCGCCTTGCGCTCCTCGCGGCGCGCCTCGACATCGGTGACGAGCTGGTCCAGCCGCTTGCGCAGCGCGTCCAGGTCGCCCACCGCGTGGTGCTCGTCCACCTGCTGCCGCAGATGGTCGATGGCGGCCGTCGCGTCCTTGGCCGACAGGTCGGTGGTCCTGACCCGCCGTTCGAGGAGGCCGATCTCGACGACCAGGCCCTCATACTTGCGCTCGAAGTAGGCGAGGGCCTCTTCGGGGGATCCCGCCTGCCACGATCCGACGACCTGCTCGCCGTCGGCGGTACGCACGTACACGGTCCCCGTCTCGTCGACGCGGCCCCATGGGTCGCTGCTCACAGCGCCTCCTCCACATGATGCCGACGAGAGCGCGTCGCCCCCCGGCATCGTCCACAGTTTCTGTCCGGCGGGGCAGCGCCCCGGCCGGTCCGACGGGTGTCTTGCGGGTGCGGGTGGCAGCCGTCGGAGCAGGCACCCTACACAACGCCAATCTAGGCGACCGGCGGGCCGGCTGTCCGCATCCAGCACGACCGAAATTTCGCGGTTCGCCCACCACGGCGGCGCCTCCGGCAGGCCCGGGGGCGCGCCGGGTCAGGATTTCGTGACCGTCGCCCGGTTGATCACCACCGTCGCGTTCGGCGCGGTGTTGCCCGTCGCCTGGTCGGGGCTGGAGCCCGCCGCCGCGATCTTCTTCAGGACGTCCATGCCCTCGGTGACCGTGCCGAACGGCGTGTAGTTCGGGGGCAGCTTGCTGTCCTGGTAGACCAGGAAGAACTGGCTGCCGCCGCTGTCGCGGGTCTTGTCGCTCTTGCCGTCGTAGCGGTTGGCCATCGCGACCGTGCCCGCCGGGTAGACGTCGCCCTTGAGCTTCGGGTCCTTCAGGTTCTCGTCCGGGATGGTGTAGCCGGGGGTGCCCGATCCGGTGCCGGTCGGGTCGCCGCACTGGAGGACGTAGATGCCCTGGTCGACCAGGCGATGGCACTTGCTGTGGTCGAAGAAATTCCTACCCGCCAGGAAAGCGAAGGAGTTGACGGTGCGCGGCGCCTTCGCGGCGTCCAGCTTGATGCCGATGTCGCCGCAGGTCGTCTCCAGCTTCATCGTGTACGCCGCCGAGGTGTCCACGGACATCGCCGGCTCCTTCTTCCAGCGCTCCTTGGACGGCGCGCCCGGCACCGGCTTGCCGCACGGGTCGGCGGACCCGCTCGGGCTCGGCGCCGCGGCGTCCGTCGTGCCGCCGTCCCCGCCGCCCGCCAGCCCGACCGAGGCGTACGCGGCCGCGCCCGCGGCCAGGGCGACCGCCACCGCCGCCGCGACGATCACGTTGCGGCGCTTGGCCTTGTGCCGGGCCGCGGCGCGCCGCTGCTGCTGGCGCTCGAACTTCTCGCGGGCGAGCTGCCGCCGCCGCTGATCGCTGCTGACCACCGGTCGTCTCCTAGGTGTGCGCTGAGGTCTGCCGTGGGCCGTACCGTATACGGGTTCGCCCGGGTGGGAGTCCCGCCGGTAGGCTCTGGAACTGCTGAAATCCGCCGGACCGCCTCCGGTGGCCTGTCCGCCGCATCGAACGTTAAGGACGAACGTGCTCATTGCCGGGTTCCCCGCCGGGGCCTGGGGGACCAACTGTTATCTGGTCGCCCCGGCCGCAGGCGAGGAGTGCGTGATCATCGATCCGGGCCACCAGGCCGCCCAGGGTGTCGAGGAAGCGCTGAAGAAGCATCGGCTCAAGCCCGTCGCCGTCGTCCTCACCCACGGCCACATCGACCACGTCGCCTCGGTCGTCCCGGTGTGCGGCGCGCACGACGTGCCCGCCTGGATCCACCCCGAGGACCGCTACATGATGAGCGACCCGGAGAAGGCCCTCGGCCGCTCCATCGGGCAGCAGCTCATGGGCGAGCTGACCGTGGGGGAGCCGGACGACGTCAAGGAGCTGGGCGACGGCGCGACGCTGGCGCTGGCCGGGATGGAGTTCTCGGTCGCCCACGCGCCGGGCCATACCAAGGGGTCGGTGACCTTCCGGATGCCCGAGCAGGCGGCCACTTCCGGAAATCAGGGGTGCCCGCCGGTCTTCTTCTCGGGCGACCTGCTGTTCGCCGGCTCCATCGGACGTACCGACCTGCCGGGCGGCGACCACGCCGAGATACTGCGGTCGCTGGAGCGCGTGTGCCTGCCGCTCCAGGACGAGACCGTCGTGCTGTCCGGCCACGGCCCCCAGACCACCATCGGCCGCGAGCGCGCCACCAACCCGTTCCTGCGGGAGGTGGCCGCCGGCCTCGGAGACGGCGCACCGCAGCGTCCGGCTCCGCGACGAGGAATGTGACAAGACTTCCGTGAGCACCTTCAAGGCCCCCAAGGGCACCTACGACCTGATCCCGCCGCAGTCCGCGGTCTTCCTCGCGGTGCGCGAGGCCATCTCCGGGCCGCTCAAGCGGTCGGGGTACGGGTACATCGAGACGCCCGGCTTCGAGAACGTCGAGCTGTTCGCGCGCGGTGTCGGTGAGTCCACCGACATCGTGACCAAGGAGATGTACGCCTTCGAGACCAAGGGCGGCGACCAGCTCGCGCTGCGCCCCGAGGGCACCGCCTCCGTGCTGCGCGCCGCCCTGGAGGCCAACCTCCACAAGGCGGGCAACCTCCCTGTCAAGCTCTGGTACTCCGGCTCGTACTACCGCTACGAGCGCCCGCAGAAGGGCCGCTACCGCCACTTCTCCCAGGTCGGCGCCGAGGCCATCGGCGCCGAGGACCCGGCGCTGGACGCCGAGCTGATCATCCTGGCCAACGACGCCTACCGGTCGCTGGGCCTGCGCGACTTCCGGATCCTGCTCAACTCGCTCGGCGACAAGGAGTGCCGCCCCGCCTACCGGACGGCCCTCCAGGAGTTCCTGCACGGGCTCGACCTGGACGAGGACACCCGGCGCCGGGTCGACATCAACCCGCTGCGGGTGCTCGACGACAAGCGCCCCGACGTGCAGAAGCAGTTGGCGGGCGCGCCGCTGCTGCGCGACCACCTGTGCGAGGCGTGCAAGGCGTACCACGAGCAGGTGCGCGAGCTGCTGACCGCGGCGGGCGTCGCCTACGAGGACGACCCGAAGCTGGTGCGCGGGCTGGACTACTACACCCGTACGACGTTCGAGTTCGTCCACGACGGCCTCGGCTCGCAGTCCGCGGTCGGCGGCGGCGGGCGCTACGACGGTCTGTCCGAGATGATCGGCGGCCCCGCGCTGCCGTCGGTGGGCTGGGCACTCGGCGTGGACCGCACGGTCCTGGCGCTGGAGGCCGAGGGCGTCGAGCCGGAACTGCCCGCGAGCACGGCCGTCTTCGCCGTACCGCTCGGCGAGGAGGCCCGCCGGGCCCTGTTCGGCACGGTCACCGAGCTGCGCCGGGCCGGGGTCGCCACCGACTTCGCGTACGGCGGCAAGGGTCTGAAGAACGCGATGAAGTCGGCCAACCGCTCGGGCGCCCGCCTCGCGGTCGTCGCCGGTGAGCGTGATCTGGCCGAAGGTGTCGTGCAGCTCAAGGACCTGGAGAGCGGCGAGCAGCACCCCGTCGCGCTGGACGCGGTCGTCGAAGAGGTCCGCCGCAGGCTCGGCTGACCCGCCCGGCTCTGTACGGGCCGCCCGCCGTCGGGTATGGGTCCCCCTTCCGGCCATCCACCGCGCTGTGCGCGCGGTGGCTCGGAAGGGGGTCTTTATGCGCATCGAACAGTGGTCCCGTGTCCGGTTGGGGCAGAATGAGGGCCCGGCGCGCGCCAGTTGGAACGCGCCGTCCGCTCACTCCCCACGGCACCGACGGAACGGCGATATGACGACGACAGCGCTTGACGACGTGTCCACCGGCGACGATCACCCCGGCCGCCGCGGCGGCCCGACCGGCTCGGGGCGCGGGCTGGCCTGGCTGCTGGTGGTCACCAGTGCCCTGGGCATCCTCGCGTCCTGGGTGATCACCCTGGACAAGATCGAGCTGCTGAAGGACCCGAACTTCAAGCCGGCCTGCAGCCTGAACCCGATCATCTCCTGCGGCAACGTGATGCAGAGCGCGCAGGCCGAGGTCTTCGGCTTCCCCAACCCGGTCGCCGGCCTGGTCGCGTTCGGCGTGGTCATCGCGATCGGCGTCGGACTGCTCGCCGGGGCCCGCTACCGCGCCTGGTACTGGATCGGCCTGAACATCGGCACGCTCGCGGGCGCCGTCTTCTGCATGTGGCTGATGTCGCAGTCGCTGTACGTCATCAACTCGCTGTGCCTGTGGTGCACGCTGACCTGGTGCGTCACGATCCTGATGTTCTGGTACACCACCGTGCACAACCTGAAGCACAAGATCATTCCTGCGCCGGAGGGGCTGCGGAAGGCCGTGGTGGAGTTCCACTGGGTCGTGCCGGTGCTCTGGTACGGCGTGATCGCGCTGCTGATCCTCACCAAGTGGTGGTCGTACTGGAGCTCCCTGGTCTGAGGCGGCTGCCCGCTTCGACGACTGCGTCGGGCGGCCGGGAGACCGGCTCCCGGCGGCGTTGTCGGTGCGGTGGCATAGGCTCTGAAGCGTGGAGCCCGACCTGTTCACCGCCGCTGCCGAAGACCGCCAGGAGAAGGACCCGACCGGGTCACCCCTCGCCGTACGGATGCGTCCGCGCACCCTCGACGAGGTGGTCGGCCAGCAGCATCTGCTCAAGCCGGGCTCGCCGCTGCGCCGCCTGGTCGGCGAGGGCGACGGCGGGCCCGCCGGCCCGTCCTCCGTCTTCCTGTGGGGCCCGCCGGGCATCGGCAAGACCACCCTCGCGTACGTGGTCAGCCAGGCGACGAACAAGCGCTTCGTGGAGCTCTCCGCGATCACCGCGGGCGTCAAGGAGGTGCGCTCCGTCATCGACGGCGCGCGCCGCGCCTCGGGCGGTTACGGCAAGGAGACCGTCCTCTTCCTCGACGAGATCCACCGCTTCAGCAAGGCCCAGCAGGACTCCCTGCTGCCCGCCGTCGAGAACCGCTGGGTGACGCTGATCGCCGCCACGACCGAGAATCCGTATTTCTCGGTGATCTCCCCGCTGCTCTCCCGCTCGCTGCTGCTGACCCTCGAACCGCTCACCGACGACGACCTGCGCGGCCTGCTGAAGCGCGCGCTGACGGACGCGCGGGGGCTGGCGGGCGCGGTCACCCTGCCCGAGGACACCGAGGCGCATCTGCTGCGCATCGCCGGCGGCGACGCGCGCCGCGCGCTCACGGCCCTGGAGGCGGGGGCCGGGTCGGCCCTCTCCAAGGGGGAGAAGGAGATCACCCTCCAGACGCTGGAGGAGTCCGTCGACCGGGCCGCGGTGAAGTACGACCGCGCCGGCGACCAGCACTACGACGTCGCCAGCGCCCTGATCAAGTCCATCCGCGGCTCCGACGTGGACGCGGCGCTGCACTACCTCGCGCGGATGATCGAGGCGGGGGAGGACCCGCGGTTCATCGCCCGCCGGCTGATGATCTCGGCGAGCGAGGACATCGGGCTCGCCGATCCGTCCGCCCTGCAGACCGCGGTGGCCGCGGCCCAGGCCGTCGCGATGATCGGCTTCCCGGAGGCCCGCATCACCCTCAGCCAGGCCACCATCGCGCTGGCCCTGGCCCCCAAGTCCAACGCGGCCTATCTGGCGATCGACGCGGCCCTCGCGGACGTACGGGCGGGGCTGGCGGGCCCCGTGCCGCCGCATCTGCGCGACAGTCACTACAAGGGCGCCGAGAAGCTGGGCCACGGCAAGGGCTATCAGTATCCGCACGACCTGCCGGGCGGTATCGCCGCACAGCAGTACGCGCCGGACGAGGTGCACGGCAAGCGGTATTACACCCCTACGCGGTACGGCGCCGAGGCGCGGTACGCGGAGGTGACGGAGCGGGTCCGCAGCCGCTTGCGCGGCGAGGAGTAGCCGGCGTCGCCGAGGGCGTCCCGGTCCGCCGCCGGGCGCGGACGGCTCTCGGCCGACGGCCGTCGCCGCTCTTCCCCGGCTTCCGCCGGGCGGTGCTCCCGGGCGGGCCGGACGCGGACGGGCCCGATGTGGTCCGAGCCCGTCCGGCGATCGCGACGGCCGGGTGGGTCATCCGGACGCGGCCGCGTCGAAGAGGGTGTGCATGGCGCGGCGGAGTTCGGAGACGTCGCGGACGGGTTCGGGGAAGTCGAAGCGGGCGTCGAAGGAGCGGCGCTCGGCGTCGGTGAAGCGCACCCGCAGGCCGAAGCGGTCCAGGGCCACCGGCACGGCCCCGTCGCCGACGTCGCACGCGCGCCGTGAGCGGTCCCCGAGCAGCGTGCACAGGCCGCGGACCTGGTCGCTGTGGGCCGAGTGGAGATGCTGGAGCAGCTCCGCCTCGTGGGCCGCCAGCGGATCGGGTTCGGCCTGGGCGAACTCCTCCGGCTCGATGGCCTGGGCGCCCCACAGGTCGTCCACGGCCGCCTCGCCGACCTCCATGCGCAGCATCATCCAGGCGGGCCGCCCGAACATCCCCGGCGGCGGGTCCGGCTGCAGGGCCTCGCCGATGCCCAGCAGCTCGCCGACCGGGTGCCGCTCGGCGAGCAGCATCGCCGCGCGGGCGCGCTCCTCGTTGCGTACGGGGGTGAGCCAGCCCGCGACCCAGGCCCGGCCGCGGATGCGGTGGGGCACCGAGACGGGGGCCACGTCGGTGATCTCCATCACGGCGGTGAGATCGTCGTCCTGGGCGTGTGCGGCGGCCCTGGCGGCCGCGGAGTCCCCGGGGACCAGGAGGAGTACGTCACCGGCAGCGGTGACCGTACGGCATACTGGTGCGGAGAGTCCGGCGTCGTCGGGGTCCTCGATTCCGGGGATGCTCAGCGAGGCCATACCATTGGACTCGACGAGGGTTCGTACGCG
The DNA here is from genome assembly GCF_044327445.1 of Streptomyces sp. NPDC018045. Lineage (NCBI taxonomy): Bacteria > Bacillati > Actinomycetota > Actinomycetes > Kitasatosporales > Streptomycetaceae > Streptomyces > Streptomyces sp. NPDC018045. The sequence goes on along the minus strand of NZ_JBIRFL010000004.1, from coordinate 171,746 downwards.
CTCGGCGGCGGCTGGCTGCTGGGCGTCTTCCACGGGACGCGGCTGACCCGTCCCGGTGCTCTGACCAGCACCGGGCAGGGGGATCCCAGGTCGAAACATGCGTTCTCCTCGAAGTAAGGTAAGCCTAACCTAACCTACACGGAGGTCCGTTCCACGTGAACCAGTCGCGTCCCAAGGTCAAGAAGTCGCGCGCTCTCGGCATCGCCCTGACGCCGAAGGCCGTCAAGTACTTCGAGGCCCGTCCCTACCCGCCCGGCGAGCACGGCCGTGGCCGCAAGCAGAACAGTGACTACAAGGTCCGACTGCTCGAAAAGCAGCGTCTGCGTGCGCAGTACGACATCAGCGAGCGCCAGATGGCGCGTGCCTACGACCGCGCTCGGAAGGTCGAAGGCAAGACGGGCGAAGCGCTGATCATCGAGCTTGAGCGCCGTCTGGACGCGCTCGTCCTGCGTTCGGGCATCGCCCGGACGATCTACCAGGCCCGTCAGATGGTCGTCCACGGCCACATCTCGGTGAACGACCGCAAGGTCGACAAGCCGTCGTTCCGCGTCCGTCCCGACGACGTCGTGATGGTCCGCGAGCGCAGCCGTGAGAAGCACCCCTTCCAGGTCGCGCGCGAGGGTGGCTACGCCCCCGACGGCGAGACCCCGCGCTACCTGCAGGTCAACCTCAAGGCCCTGGCGTTCCGCCTGGACCGTGACCCGCAGCGCAAGGAGATCCCGGTGATCTGCGACGAGCAGCTCGTCGTCGAGTACTACGCCCGTTGATCCAGGCGTAGTCACCGCACGGCCGCGCCCCGCGCGCGGCCGGCCGCGCGCTCAGCCCGTCGTCTCCCCGCCGCTCGCGGTGGGGGAGGCGGCGGGTTCGTCCGTTTCCGGGTGCGGTCCCGGTGCCGTGGCACGCCGGCCCGGCGGGGCACCGCGCGGGGGGCGCCGCAGGGGGCACACGGAGCGCACGCGCGGATGCGCACCGCGTTCGGACGCCCGCCGACGAGCCCCGCGCCGCACGGCGAACGCGGTACGGGCGGACGGCCGCGGCGCGATAGGCTCGGGCTCTGCCGTTCGAGCAGGACGGGACCAGACCAAATCAGTCGGAGAGTGGTGCCAACGTGTCCGGTGGAGAGGTGGCCGGGATTCTCGTGGCCGTCTTCTGGGCGATCCTCGTGTCCTTCCTCGCCCTCGTGCTGGTGAGGCTCGCACAGACGCTCAAGGCGACGACCAAGATGGTCGCCGAGGTGTCCGAACAGGCCGTACCGCTCCTGGCCGACGCGTCCGCGACCGTCCGCTCCGCGCACACCCAGCTCGCCCGCGTCGACGCGATCGCCTCCGACGTCCAGGAGGTCACCTCCAACGCCTCCGCGCTGTCCTCGACCGTCTCCTCCGCGTTCGGCGGACCACTGGTCAAGGTCGCGGCGTTCGGTTACGGCGTACGCCGCGCGATCGGCAAGAAGGGCGCACCGCCCGAGCCGAAGCGCACCGTCGTCGGCCGCACCCTGCCCGCAGCCCGCCGAGGCGGGCGCCGCAACCGTCGCTCCAAGGACTGATCGCCGCGATGTTCCGCCGCGCATTCTGGTTCACCACCGGCGCCGCCGCCGGAGTCTGGGCCACCACCAAGGTCAACCGCAAGCTGCGCAAGCTCCAGCCCGACAGCCTCGCGGCGCAGGCCGCCGACAAGGCCGTCGAAACCGGACACCGGCTGCGCCAATTCGCGTTGGACGTCCGGACGGGAATGGCGGACCGTGAAGGGCAGCTCAACGAAGCACTGGGCCTGACGGACCAGGGCGACGCCCGCGAGCTGCCGCCGGCGCGCTCCCGCGCCGCACTCGAAACGACGCAGTACCAGATCACGCAGCACCGAACGAGAACACCCGGCCCGACCGGACCGACCGGAAATGAGGACCACTGATGGAGTCGGCTGAAATCCGCCGCCGCTGGCTGCGCTTCTTCGAGGAGCGCGGGCACACCGTCGTGCCGTCGGCGTCGCTGATCGCGGACGACCCGACGCTGCTGCTGGTCCCCGCGGGCATGGTGCCCTTCAAGCCGTACTTCCTCGGCGAGGTCAAGCCGCCCTTCGCGCGCGCCACCAGCGTCCAGAAGTGCGTGCGCACGCCGGACATCGAAGAGGTCGGCAAGACCACCCGGCACGGCACGTTCTTCCAGATGTGCGGCAACTTCTCCTTCGGCGACTACTTCAAGGAAGGCGCCATCAAGTACGCCTGGGAGCTGCTGACCGGCTCCCGGGAGGACGGCGGCTACGGCCTGGACCCGGAGAAGCTCTGGGTCACGGTCTACCTCGACGACGACGAGGCCGAGCGCATCTGGCACGAGGTCGTCGGTGTGCCCAAGGAGCGCATCCAGCGCCTGGGCAAGAAGGAGAACTACTGGTCCATGGGCGTCCCCGGCCCGTGCGGCCCGTGCTCCGAGATCAACTACGACCGCGGTCCCGAGTTCGGCGTCGAGGGCGGCCCGGCCGTCAACGACGAGCGGTACGTGGAGATCTGGAACCTGGTCTTCATGCAGTACGAGCGCGGCGAGGGCACCTCGAAGGAGGACTTCGAGATCCTCGGCGACCTGCCGAGCCAGAACATCGACACCGGCCTCGGCCTGGAACGCCTGGCGATGATCCTCCAGGGCGTCCACAACATGTACGAGACCGACACCCTGCGCGTCGTGATCGACAAGGCCGGCGAGCTGACCGGCGTGCGCTACGGCGCCGCCGAGGACAGCGATGTGTCGCTGCGCGTGGTCGCCGACCACATGCGCACCTCCACGATGCTCATCGGCGACGGCGTCACCCCCGGCAACGAGGGCCGCGGCTACGTCCTGCGCCGCATCATGCGCCGCGCCATCCGCAACATGCGCCTGCTCGGCGCCACCGGCCCGGTCGTCGCCGACCTGCTCGACGTCGTGATCAAGACGATGGGCCAGCAGTACCCGGAGCTGCTGGAGGACCGCAGGCGCATCGAGACGGTCGCCCTCGCCGAGGAGGCCGCCTTCCTCAAGACGCTCAAGGCCGGCACCACCATCCTGGACACCGCCGTCACCGAGACCAAGGCCGCCGGCGGCACGGTCCTCGCCGGCGACAAGGCGTTCCTGCTCCACGACACCTGGGGCTTCCCCATCGACCTCACCCTCGAAATGGCCGCCGAACAGGGCCTTTCGGTGGACGAGAACGGCTTCCGCCGGCTGATGAAGGAGCAGCGGGAGCGCGCCAAGGCCGACGCCCAGGCCAAGAAGCACGGCCACGCCGACCTGTCCGCCTACCGCGAGGTCGCCGACCGCGCCGGCGCCACCGTCTTCACCGGCTACGCCCACACCGAGGGCGAGTCCACCGTCGTGGGCCTGCTGGCCAACGGCGTGTCCGCGCCCGCCGCCCACGAGGGCGACGAGGTCGAGGTCGTCCTGGACCGCACCCCCTTCTACGCCGAGGGCGGCGGCCAGCTCGCCGACACCGGCCGGATCCGCCTGGAGTCGGGCGCCGTCGTCGAGATCCGCGACGTGCAGCGCCCGGTCCCCGGCGTCACGGTCCACAAGGGCGTCGTCCAGGTCGGCGAGGTCGTGGTCGGCTCGTCCGCGTACGCCACCATCGACGTCAGGCGCCGCCGGGCCATCGCCCGTGCCCACAGCGCCACCCACCTCACCCACCAGGCGCTGCGCGACGCGCTCGGCCCCACCGCCGCCCAGGCCGGTTCGGAGAACTCCCCGGGCCGTTTCCGCTTCGACTTCGGCTCGCCGGCCGCCGTGCCCGGTATGGTCCTGACCGACGTCGAGCAGCGGATCAACGAGGTGCTCTCCCGCGAGCTGGACGTCCAGGCCGAGGTCATGAGCATGGAGGACGCCAAGAAGCAGGGCGCCATCGCCGAGTTCGGCGAGAAGTACGGCGACCAGGTGCGCGTGGTGACCATCGGTGACTTCTCCAAGGAGCTGTGCGGCGGCACGCACGTGGCCAACACCGCCCAGCTCGGCCTGGTCAAGCTGCTCGGCGAGTCCTCCATCGGCTCCGGCGTGCGCCGCGTGGAGGCCCTGGTCGGCGCCGACGCGTACCACTTCCTGGCCCGTGAGCACACCGTCGTCTCGCAGTTGACCGAGCTGGTCAAGGGCCGCCCCGAGGAGCTGCCCGAGAAGGTCTCCGGGATGCTGGCCAAGCTCCGGGAGGCCGAGAAGGAGATCGAGCGCTACCGCGCGGAGAAGGTCCTCCAGGCCGCCGCCGGACTGGCGCGGGACGCCAAGGACGTACGGGGTGTCGCACTGGCCGCCGCCCAGGTCGCCGAGGGCACCTCCGCCGACGACCTGCGCAAGCTGGTGCTGGACGTGCGCGGCCGCATCCCGGGCGACCGCCCGGCCGTGGTGGCCCTGTTCACGGTGGCGGGCGGCCGTCCGCTGACCGTCATCGCCACCAACGAGGCCGCCCGCGAGCGCGGCATCAAGGCCGGTGACCTGGTGCGTACCGCCGCCAAGACGCTCGGCGGCGGCGGTGGCGGCAAGCCGGACGTCGCCCAGGGCGGCGGCCAGAACGCCGCCGCGGTGCCCGAGGCCATCGAGGCCGTCGAGCGCCTCGTGTCCGAGGCGGCCTGAGCGCGTGAGTGAGATGCGGCGCGGCAGGCGCCTCGCCATCGACGTGGGGGACGCCCGGATCGGGGTCGCCTCGTGCGACCCCGACGGGGTCCTCGCCACCCCCGTGGAGACGGTGCCGGGCCGGGACGTCCCGGCGGCGCACCGGCGGCTCAGGGCGATCGTCGAGGAGTACGAGCCCATCGAGGTCGTCGTCGGTCTGCCCCGCTCCCTCAACGGGGGAGAGGGGCCGGCCGCGGCCAAGGTGCGGGCCTTCGCGCTGGAGATGGCGCGCGGGATCGCTCCGGTGGCGGTACGCCTCGTCGATGAGCGCATGACAACCGTCACAGCCACGCAGGGGCTGCGGGCCTCCGGGGTCCGGAGCAAGAAGGGCCGTTCCGTGGTGGATCAGGCCGCTGCCGTGGTGATTCTGCAGAGCGCGCTGGAGACCGAACGGGTGTCCGGTCACCCACCCGGCGAGAGCGTCGAAGTGGTCATCTGATCGCGGTACGGTAACGTTCCGCGCGACGTCGCGGCGGATCGAACAACCGCACGTGCAGAAAGAGGCGGTCGGTACCGCAGGCGCTGCCACCCAGGAGCGCACCGCCTCGCGGCTCTAGGGGATCGATGACTGAGTATGGCCGGGGCTACGGCTCCGAACCGTGGCATCCCGACGACCCTCTCTACGGAGACCAGGGTCGTTCCGGAGGCCGGGCGCAACAACCTCAGCAAGGTTCCTACGGGGGGCAGTACGGCGGTCCGCAGCAGCAGGCCGCCTACGGAGGCCAGCAGCACGGTGGCCAGCAGCACGGAGGCCAGCAGCCGCCCTACGGGCAGCAGCCACAGGGCCCGCACCCGTCCCAGTGGGACGAGCTGTCCGGCCCCTACCCCCCGGCCCCGCAGCAGTACAACGGCGGATGGGACGCCTCCCAGGGCGGCGGCGTCCCGTACGACCCGTATGGCCAGCACCCGCCCGTCGACCCGTACAGCGGTCAGAGCCCCGACTACTACGGGACGCAGGACGCCTACCCGCCGCCCCAGCCGCAGCACCTGCGGCAGCAGCAGGCCGGGCAGCACGGACAGCCGGGCCGGCCGGGGCAGGGCGAGGAGGGCGATCAGGTCGCCCGGACCGCGCAGTTCGAGGCGGTGCGGCCGGAGCAGTTGCGCCAGCCGCCGCACCCGTCCCCGCCCGCCGACGACTTCCGGGCCGCTCCCGGGCCCGAGCAGGACGAGCAGGTACGGGACCCGGCGCACTCCTTCTTCCAGGACGACCGGGACGACCGGGACGACGACCGCTACGACGACGCCGGCCCCCTCCCGCGTGAGGAGCGCCGCGCCGGCCGCGGCCGCAAGGGCAAGCAGCGCAGCCGGATGGCCTGCCTGATCGTCGCCGGTGTCTTCGTCGTCGGCGGCGGCGCGGTCGCCTACTTCGGCTACGACTTCTGGATGAGCCACTTCGGCCCGGCCCCCGACTTCGAGGGGGAGGGCAGCGGGGACGTGCAGGTCCAGATCCCGTCGGGCACCTCCGTCATGGAGATGGGCCTGATCCTCAAGCGCGAGGGCGTCGTCAAGAGCGCCGACGCCTTCACCGAGGCGGCCAGCGACAAGCAGCTCCAGGCCGGCGCCTACTCGCTGCGCAAGCAGATGTCCGCGGCGTCCGCGGTGCGGCTCATGCTCGACCCCAAGAGCCGCAACGGCCTCACCGTCCGCGAGGGCCTGCGCAACGGCGCCGTCTACGAGCTGATCGACAAGAAGCTGCACCTGAAGCCCGGCACGACCAAGGACGTCGCCGTCTCGCAGGCCAAGGACCTCGGGCTGCCCTCCTGGGCGAACGGCAACCCGAAGATCAAGGACCCGCTGGAAGGGTTCCTCTACCCCTCCACCTACAGCGTCAGCGGCAAGGCGAAGCCGGCGGACGTCCTCAAGGAGATGGTGGCGCGGGCCACCCGGGAGTACGCCAAGTACGACCTGGAGGAGAACGCGCGGAAGCTCGACCTCAAGTCGCCGCTGGACCTGATCACGGTCGCCAGCCTCACCCAGGCCGAGGGCATCACCCACGACGACTTCCGCAAGATGGCCGCGGTCGTCTACAACCGGCTCGCCCCGAGCAACACGGTGACCAACCAGAAGCTCGAATTCGACTCGACGTACAACTACCTGAAGAACCAAAGCAAGATCGACATCGGTACGCGCGAGATCCGCACCTTCGACGACCCGTACAACACGTACTTCTACAAGGGCCTGCCGCCCGGCCCGATCGGCAACCCCGGCGCGGACGCGCTGAAGGCGTCGATCGACCCGGACAACAGCGCCAAGTGGATGTTCTTCATCTCGATCGACGGCAAGAAGACGGACTTCACGACCAACCTCAAGGACCACGAGAAGCTGGTCGAGGAGTTCAACAAGCGCAAGCGCCAGTCGTAGGCCCCGGCGCCCGGCCGCCGTCCCGCGACCGGGCGGGGGCGGCCGGTCCGGGGGCGCCTCGGCCGCCGTACGCGGTTCGTCTATCGTTTCGCGGGTCCGAGCTGAGGAGCAGCATGACCAGTGAAATCCAGGGCCGACACCGCGCGGCGGTCCTCGGGTCGCCCATCGCCCATTCCCTCTCCCCGGTCCTGCACCGGGCCGCCTACGCCGAACTGGGCCTGGCCCACTGGGAGTACGGCCGGCACGAGGTCGACGAGGCCGCGCTGCCCGGCTTCATGGCGGGGTTGAACGGCGCGTGGGCGGGGCTGTCCCTGACCATGCCGCTCAAGCGCGCGGTGATCCCGCTGCTGGACGCGGTCAGCGACACCGCCGCCTCCGTCGAGGCCGTCAACACCGTCGTCTTCACCGAGGACGGGCGGCGCACGGGCGACAACACCGACATCCCGGGCATGCTGGCCGCCCTGCGCGAGCGCGGGGTGCAGCAGGTCGAACAGGCCGCGGTCCTGGGCGCCGGCGCCACCGCCTCCTCCGCGCTCGCGGCCCTGTCCCGCATCTGCGTGGGCGAGGTGACCGCCTACGTACGCAGTGCCGCGCGGGCCGCGGAAATGCGCGGTTGGGGCGAGCGGCTGGGCGTGTCCGTCCGTACGGCCGACTGGTCGCGGGCGGCCGCGGCCTTCGAGGCGCCGCTGGTGATCGCCACCACCCCGGCCGGGACCACCGACGCGCTGGCCGCCGCCGTGCCCGAGCAGCCCGGCACCCTCTTCGACGTCCTGTACGAGCCGTGGCCGACCACCCTGGCCACGGCGTGGGGTGCCCGGGGCGGAGCGGTCGTGGGCGGCCTGGACCTGCTCGTCCACCAGGCCGTACTACAGGTGGAGCAGATGACGGGGCGGTCGCCCGCGCCCCTGGAGGCGATGCGCGCGGCGGGGGAGGCGGCGCTCGCGAGCCGGTGACGCCCCGGAGCCGCCCGGCACCGGTCCGTTTTCCGGACGGGAAGCGGGCCGCCCGGGCGGACGTGGGAGGATCAGGGGAAGACTTCGCGCAGTAGCAGGACATGAGGAGCATCGTTGAGCAGGTTGCGCTGGCTGACGGCGGGGGAGTCGCACGGCCCCGCACTCGTGGCGACGCTGGAGGGCCTCCCGGCCGGCGTCCCGATCACCACGGACATGGTGGCGGACGCCCTGGCCCGTCGCCGGCTCGGTTATGGCCGCGGTGCCCGCATGAAGTTCGAGCGGGACGAGGTCACCTTCCTCGGTGGTGTCCGGCACGGTCTCACCCTCGGCTCGCCCGTCGCGATCATGGTCGGCAACACCGAGTGGCCCAAGTGGGAGAAGGTCATGGCGGCCGACCCGGTCGACGAGGCGGAGCTGGCCGAACTGGCCCGTAACGCCCCGCTGACCCGGCCCCGCCCCGGTCACGCCGACCTCGCCGGCATGCAGAAGTACGGCTTCGACGAGGCCCGGCCGATCCTGGAGCGCGCCTCCGCCCGCGAGACCGCGGCCCGCGTCGCACTCGGCACGGTCGCCCGCTCCTTCCTCAAGGAGACCGCCGGCATCGAGATCGTCTCGCACGTGGTCGAGCTGGCCGCCGCCAAGGCCCCCTACGGCGTGCTGCCCACGCCCTCGGACGTGGCGAAGCTGGACGCGGACCCGGTGCGCTGCCTGGACGCCGCGGCGAGCGAGGCGATGGTCGCCGAGATCGACCAGGCCCACAAGGACGGCGACACCCTCGGCGGTGTCGTCGAGGTGCTGGCGTACGGCGTGCCCGTCGGTCTGGGTTCGCACGTGCACTGGGACCGGCGGCTGGACGCGCGGCTGGCCGCGGCCCTCATGGGCATCCAGGCCATCAAGGGCGTCGAGGTCGGCGACGGCTTCGACCTGGCCCGGGTGCCCGGCTCCCAGGCGCACGACGAGATCGTCTCCACCGACGAGGGCATGCGTCGTACCACCGGCCGTTCCGGCGGCACCGAGGGCGGCCTGTCGACCGGTGAGCTGCTGCGCGTACGGGCCGCGATGAAGCCCATCGCGACCGTCCCGCGCGCCCTGGCCACCGTCGATGTCTCCACCGGCGAGGCCACACGGGCCCACCACCAGCGCTCCGACGTGTGCGCCGTCCCGGCGGCCGGCATCGTCGCCGAGGCGATGGTCGCGCTGGTGCTGGCGGACGCGGTGGCGGAGAAGTTCGGCGGCGACAGCGTGCCGGAGACCCGCCGCAACGTCCGGTCCTTCCTCGACGGCCTGGCGATCAGGTGACGCCGCCGCTCGTGGTGCTGGTGGGCCCCCCGGGCGCGGGGAAGTCCACCGTGGGGGCCCTGCTGGCCGAGCGGCTCGGTGCCGGGTACCGCGACACCGACGCGGACATCGAGGCGGGCGCGGGCAAGCCCATCGCGGAGATCTTCATCGACCACGGCGAGCCGCACTTCCGTGAGCTGGAGCGCCGCGCGGTGCGCGCCGCGGTCGAGGGGCACCCCGGGGTGCTCTCGCTCGGCGGCGGCGCGATCATGGACGAGGGCACCCGCGCCCTGCTGTCCGGCCTGCCGGTCGTCTTCCTGGACGTCCGGCTGGCCGACGCCGTACGGCGGGTGGGGCTGGACGCGCCGCGTCCGCTGCTCGCCGTCAACCCGCGCCAGCGGTGGCGCGAGCTGATGGAGGCGCGCCGCCCGCTGTACACGGAGGTCGCGCGGGCCGTGGTCGCCACGGACAGCCGGACGCCCGAAGAGGTCGCCGACGCCGTACTGGACGCATTGCAGCTACAGACACCCCCGGAGGCCGGGGCGCCGGCGGCGGACGCCGCGGCCCCCGGCACGCCCGGGAGAGAGGAACACCCGTGACGGAGCAGCCCATCCGCATCCAGGTCGGCGGCACCGCGGGCACCGACCCGTACGAGGTCCTGGTCGGCCGGCAGCTCTTGGGCGAGCTGGCGGGCCTGATCGGCAACAAGGCCCGGCGCGTCGCCGTCCTGCACCCGGAGGCGCTGGCCGCCACCGGCGAGGCGCTGCGCGAGGACCTGGCGGGCCAGGGGTATGAGGCGATCGCCGTCCAACTGCCCAACGCCGAGGAGGCCAAGACCGCCGAGGTCGCCGCGTACTGCTGGAAGGCGCTGGGGCAGAGCGGCTTCACCCGCACCGACGTGATCGTGGGCGTCGGCGGTGGCGCCACCACCGACGTCGCGGGCTTCGTCGCCGCGACGTGGCTGCGCGGCGTGCGCTGGATCGCCGTACCGACCACCGTGCTCGCCATGGTGGACGCGGCGGTCGGCGGCAAGACCGGCATCAACACCGCCGAGGGCAAGAACCTGGTCGGCGCCTTCCACCCGCCGGCCGGTGTGCTGTGCGACCTGGCCGCGCTGGACTCCCTCCCGGTCCACGACTACGTCTCCGGGCTCGCCGAGGTCATCAAGGCCGGCTTCATCGCCGACCCGGTGATCCTGGAGCTGATCGAGTCCGACCCCGAGGGCGCCAAGCGCCCCGACGGGCCGCACACCACCGAGCTGATCGAGCGCGCCATCCGCGTCAAGGCCGAGGTGGTCTCCGCGGACCTGAAGGAATCCGGGCTGCGCGAGATCCTCAACTACGGCCACACCCTCGGCCACGCCATCGAGAAGAACGAGCGCTACAACTGGCGGCACGGCGCCGCCGTCTCCGTCGGCATGGTCTTCGCCGCCGAGCTGGGCCGGATCGCCGGGCGGCTGGACGACGCGACCGCCGACCGGCACCGCGCCGTCCTGGCGTCGGTGGGCCTGCCGCTGACCTACCGCGGCGACCAGTGGCCCAAGCTGCTGGAGACGATGAAGGTGGACAAGAAGTCGCGCGGCGACCGGCTGCGCTTCATCGTGCTGGACGGCCTGGCCAAGCCCACCGTCCTGGAGGGTCCCGACCCGGCGATGCTGCTCGCCGCGCACGCGGAGATCGCCGCGTGAGGCGCGTCCTGGTCCTCAACGGGCCCAACCTCGGCCGGCTGGGCTCCCGCGAACCCGACGTGTACGGCGCCACCTCCTACGCCGGGCTGGTGGAGCGGTGCACCGCGCTCGGCGAGGAGCTGGGCCTCGCGGCGGAGGTCCGGGAGACCAACGACGAGGGCGAGCTGGTGCGCTGGCTGCACGAGGCGGCGGACGGATCCGTTCCGGTCGTCATCAACCCCGGCGCGTTCACGCACTACTCGTACGCCCTGCGGGACGCCGCCGCCCAGCGCACGGCGCCGCTCGTCGAGGTGCACATCTCCAACCCGTACGCCCGCGAGGAGTTCCGCCACACCTCGGTGATCGCGGCGGTGGCCAGCGGCACGATCGCCGGCTTCGGCATCGGCTCCTACGAACTCGCGCTGCGCGCGCTGGCCGCCGAACTCACCGGCTGAGCGCGGCCCGCCGCCCGCACCACGCCGCCCCCGGCCGTCGCCGCGCCGACGGCCGGGGGGTTCCGGCCGCCCCGGCGGGGGAGGACTGCGGCCACCCTCTGCGGGTACCGTTCGCCGGACAACCACCTCGGCCCACCCGGGCCGGACGCCCGGCGCGCCGGACACGCGAGCACCGTATGGACGAAGAACCGCCCGTACCCCGAGCACCGCGCCCGCCGCGGGCGGCCCACGCCATTCGACCGTACGAGACGGAGAGCCACCGGATGCAGCACGCAGGGGGGACTCCGCTGCCACCGCCGCACGGACCGGTACCGGGCCAGGGAGCCGCGATGAGCCCGCCGCCCGGCCCCGGCCACCCCATACCGCCGCACCGGCCGCAGGCCGCGCACGGCTGGCCCGCCGCCCCGCCGCCCACCGCCGCGCCGCACGGCGCGCCGACCGCGCCGCCGCCCGCCGAGGCCACCGGGCACATCCAGCTCCCGCCCGGCGCCCCCGTGGCACTGCCCAGCCCGCCGGCCGGCACCTCGGCGCAGGACGCCGCGCACGCCGCCGTGGCCGTCCTGCTGATCGGCCCGGCCGGAGCCGGCAAGACCAGCGTCGCCCGGCACTGGGCCGACACCCGGCGGGTGCCCACCGCGCACATCAGTCTCGACGACGTCCGCGAATGGGTACGGTCCGGCTTCGCCGACCCCCGGGCGGGCTGGAACGACCACTCCGAGACGCAGTACCGCCTGGCCCGCCGCACCTGCGGCTTCGCGGCCCGCAACTTCCTCGCCAACGGCATCTCCTGCATTCTCGACGACGCCGTCTTCCCGGACCGCCCGGTCATCGGTCTCGGCGGCTGGAAGCGCCATGTGGGCCCCGGGCTGCTGCCGATCGTGCTGCTGCCCGGCCTGGAGATCGTCCTGGAGCGCAACGCCCGCCGTACGGGCAACCGGCGCCTGTCCGACGAGGAGGTCGCCCGCATCCACGGCCGGATGGCGGGCTGGTACGGCTCCGGCCTGCCCATCATCGACAACTCCGCGCACGACGTGCCCACCACGGCCCGCCTGCTGGACGACGTGGTCGCCCGCAGCATCGCGAGCCCGCCGAGCTGGTAGCGGGGCGGGCGGACGCGGGTTTCCCGGCGGTCCCCCGGCCGGACCCGCCCGACCGGCCGGGCCGGTCCGGGGACCGTACGCTCGGTGCATGTCCGAGCTCTACTCGGCCCGGCGTACGCGGCTGCGCGACCGCTGCGTCGCCGCCGGAAGCGCCGCCGCGCTGATCTCGCGTCCGGCCAATGTCCGCTACCTCACCGGGTGCGCGCCGCCCGGCGCGGCCCTGTTGCTCGGGCCCGCCGACGACCTCCTGCTGACCGGGGGGCCGCTGAGCGGCGACCCCTCGGAGGGGCGGCCCGCCGAGGAGCTGCGGGTCTGTGAGCTGCCCACCCGGGGCGGCGACCCGGCCGTGGCCGCCGCCGACCAGGCCGCGCGGGCCGGGGCGGGCTCGCTCGCCGTCGAGGAGCACCACCTCACGGTCGCCCGGCACCGCGCGCTGGCCCAGGTCGCCCCGCGGCTGCGGCTCGCCGACCTCGCCCGCGCCGTCGAGGCGCAGCGGGTCGTCAAGGACGACGAGGAGATCGCCAGCCTGCGGATCGCCGCCGAGATCACCGACCAGGCCCTCGGCGAACTGCTGGAGTCGATTCTGGTGGGCCGCACCGAGCGGCACCTCGCCCTGGAACTGGAGCGCCGCCTGGTCGACCACGGCGCGGACGGCCCCGCCTTCCCCACCTCGGTCGCCTCCGGACCCCATTCCGGACGACCCGGGCATCTGCCCACCGACCGGCGGGTCGAGGAAGGTGACTTCCTGACCGTCAACCTGGGCGCGAACTACCGGGGTTACCGGTGTGAGATCGGCCGTACGTTCGTCATCGGCACCACGCCGGCGGACTGGCAGATCGAGCTGTACGATCTCGTTTTCGCAGCCCAGCGGGCCGGCCGGGAGGCGCTGGCACCGGGTGTGGAGTGCCGGGAGGTGGACCGGGCGGCGCGCCAGGTACTGGTCGGCGCGGGCCACGGCGAGCGCCTGGGGCCGGGCACCGGACACGGTGTGGGACTCGAAATCGACGAGGACCCTCGGCTGTCACCTGCGGCCATGGGTAAACTGGACGCTTGCGTGCCGGTCACCGTCGATCCGGGGGTTCACATCCCGGGCCGTGGCGGTGTCCGGATCGACGACACACTCGTCGTCCGCCCCGAGGCGGACGGCGGACCCGAGCTACTCACGATCACGACCAAGGAGCTGCTCGCGCTCTGAACCGGCGAACGGTTCGGCGCGTGCGTGCCCGGGGTCCCACCACCCGCAGTCCAGGAGATTCCGCAACCGTGGCTTCCACGAACGACCTCAAGAACGGCCTGGTGCTCAAGCTCGAAGGCGGCCAGCTCTGGTCCGTCGTCGAGTTCCAGCATGTCAAGCCCGGCAAGGGCCCGGCCTTCGTCCGCACCAAGCTGAAGAACGTGCTGTCCGGCAAGGTGGTGGACAAGACCTTCAACGCCGGCGTGAAGGTCGAGACGGCCAACGTCGACAAGCGCGGGATGCAGTTCTCGTACATGGACGGCGAGTACTTCGTCTTCATGGACATGGACACCTACGACCAGTTGCACATCGACCGCAAGACCGTCGGTGACGCCGCCAACTACCTCCTCGAAGGCTTCGAGGCCGTGGTGGCGCAGCACGACGGCTCGGTGCTCTACGTGGAGCTGCCGGCCGCCGTCGAGCTGACCATCCAGGAGACCGAGCCGGGCGTCCAGGGCGACCGCTCCACCGGTGGCACCAAGCCCGCCACGCTGGAGACCGGCTACCAGATCCAGGTGCCGCTCTTCATCACGACCGGTGAGAAGATCAAGGTCGACACCCGCTCCGGCGAGTACCTCGGCCGGGTGAACAGCTAACCGTGGCCGCCCGCAACAAGGCCCGTAAGCGCGCCTTCCAGATCCTCTTCGAGGCCGACCAGCGCGGTGCCGACGTGCAGACCGTGCTCGCGGACTGGATGCGGCACGCCCGGACCGACCCGCGGCAGCCGCCGGTCAACGAGTACACCCTGCAACTGGTCGAGGGGTACGCCGAGTACATCGAGCGAATCGACGAACTGCTCTCCTCCTATTCCGTCGGCTGGACGCTGGACCGGATGCCGACGGTCGACCGCAATGTCCTGCGGCTCGGCGCGTACGAGCTGATCTGGGTGGACGAGACGCCGGACGTCGTGGCGATCGACGAGGCGGTGCAGTTGGCCAAGGAGTTCTCCACGGACGAGTCCCCGGCCTTCGTCAACGGCCTGCTGGCCCGCCTGAAGGAACTGAAGCCCGGCCTGCGGCGCGAGGCGCGCTGAGGCGGCGGTGGATCCGTGAAAGGGCCCGGAGCGCAGGATGCTCCGGGCCCTTCGCATGCGCGGGGGCCGGGTGCGCGGGGGAGGGCGGATGGGTCCGGGCCGGCAGTGGCCCGATGGGGCGCCTGGGGGACGCCCGGGGGCGTCCGGGAACACCCTGGCGCGGGCACCGGGCGTGGACACAGAAAACCGCCGCCCCGATGCGATCGGGGCGGCGGTACGTTTCTGCAGGTGACGGCCGTGCGGTCAGATGTCCTCGTGCTGCACCGCGCGGCGCGCGTCGGCGTCCAGCACACCCCAGCCAATGAGCTGCTCGGTCAGCACGGAGGGCGACTGGTCGTAGATCACCGCGAGGGTGCGCAGGTCGTCCTGGCGGATCGAGAGGACCTTGCCGTTGTAGTCACCGCGCTGGCTCTGGATCGTGGCGGCGTAGCGCTGCAGCGGGCCGGCCTTCTCGGCGGGGACGTGGGCGAGCCGCTCCAGGTCCAGGACCAGCTTCGGCGGCGGCTCGGCCGCGCCGCCCGGGGTCGTGCCCGGCAGCAGCTCCTGCACCGGCACGCCGTAGAAGTCGGCCAGCTCGGCCAGGCGCTGCACGGTCACGGCACGGTCGCCGCGCTCGTACGAGCCCACCACGACGGCCTTCCAGCGGCCCTGGGACTTCTCCTCGACACCGTGGAGAGAGAGGCCCTGCTGGGTGCGGATGGCGCGGAGCTTGGCCCCGAGCTGTTTGGCGTATTCGCTGGACATAAAGCTCCCCGGACGCTGTGTAGACGTGCGGCGCGGGCCGCGCGGCTGGTAACTCACTGTGAGGTTACGCAGCGTAATTCGGCATCGTCAAGCCGAATGAGTCACACGGTGGCCCCGAAGGGGTGCTGTCGGACTCCGCCGCGGCTCCTGGTACCGTGAACGGCGTAACCCCGACGTCCTTTAAAGTCCGTCCTGTGAGGCGGAGAAGGAGGTCCGTTCATCATGGACGCCCCCAGCTCCAACGCTGCGCGTCCGGTCCTCGAAGGCCCGGACATCACGCGCATGCTCACCCGTATCGCCCACGAGATCGTCGAACGCGCCAAGGGCGCCGACGACGTGGTGCTCCTCGGCATCCCCACCCGCGGCGTCTTCCTCGCCCGCCGGCTGGCCGCCAAACTCGAAGAGATCACCGGACGCGGCGTGCCGGTCGGCTCGCTCGACATCACGATGTACCGCGACGACCTGCGCCTGGGCCCGGCACGCGCCCTCGCGCGCACCGACATCCCCGGTGACGGCATCGAGGGCCGGGTGGTCCTCCTCGTCGACGACGTGCTCTTCTCCGGCCGGACGATCCGCGCCGCGCTCGACGCCCTGAACGACATCGGCCGGCCGCGCGCCGTGCAGCTCGCGGTCCTCGTCGACCGCGGCCACCGCGAGCTGCCGATCCGTGCCGACTATGTGGGCAAGAACCTCCCCACGTCGCTGCGGGAGACGGTCAAGGTCCAGGTCACCGAGGAGGACGGCCGCGACGCCGTGCTGCTCGGCGTCAAGCAGACCGCCCCGGCCGGCGAGCAGTAGCACACCCCTGGACGGACCCGGTGCCACCGGGCCCCCAGTCATGCCTGCTCGCCGGACGTACCCGTACACCTCCACCACTCACGGAGAACACCGGATGAAGCGTCACCTCATCTCGGCCGCCGACCTCACCCGCGACGACGCCGTCCTGATCCTCGACACCGCCGAGGAGATGGCCCGGGTGGCCGACCGGCCGATCAAGAAACTTCCCACTCTGCGCGGCCGCACCGTCGTCAACCTCTTCTTCGAGGACTCCACCCGCACCCGCATCTCCTTCGAGGCGGCCGCCAAGCGGCTGTCGGCGGACGTCATCAACTTCTCCGCTAAGGGCTCCTCCGTCTCCAAGGGCGAGTCGCTGAAGGACACCGCGCTGACCCTGGAGGCGATGGGCGCGGACGCCGTCGTCATCCGGCACGGCGACTCCGGCGCCCCGCACCGCCTGGCCACCTCCGGCTGGATCGGCGGCTCGGTCGTCAATGCCGGCGACGGTACGCACGAGCACCCCACCCAGGCGCTGCTGGACGCCTTCACCATGCGCCGGCACCTGACCGACGGCGCCGGCCAGGACCTGTCCGGCCGCCACATCACCATCGTCGGCGACATCCTGCACAGCCGGGTGGCCCGCTCCAACGTCCACCTGCTGACCACGCTGGGCGCCGAGGTGACGCTGGTCGCGCCGCCCACGCTGGTGCCGGTCGGCGTCGAGCGGTGGCCGTGCGAGGTCAGCTACGACCTCGACGCGGTGCTGACCAAGTCGGACGCGGTGATGATGCTGCGCGTCCAGCGCGAGCGGATGAACGCCGCCTTCTTCCCCACCGAGCGGGAGTACGCCCGGCGCTACGGGCTCGACGGCGACCGGATGGGCCGGATGCCCGACCACGCGATCGTGATGCACCCCGGCCCGATGAACCGCGGCATGGAGATCACCGCCGAGGTCGCCGACTCGCCGCGCTGCACCGCCGTCGAGCAGGTGGCCAACGGTGTCAGCATCCGGATGGCCGTCCTGTACCTGCTGCTGGGCGGGAACGAACCCGCCGTCACCACCGCTGCGGCCACCCACCCGTCGCCCGCCACCACCCCGGATGGAGGCGCTGCGCGCCGCCCCTCCGCTCGTACCGAGGAGAGCAAGTAATCATGAGCAAGACGCTGATTCGCGGGGCGAAGGTCCTGGGTGGCGAGGCGCGGGACGTCCTGATCACCGATGGTGTGATCAGCGCCGTCGGTACGGACCTGACCGTCTCCGGCGCCGAGGGCGCCACCGTCGTCGAGGCCGCGGGCCAGATCCTGCTGCCCGGCCTGGTCGATCTCCACACCCACCTGCGCGAGCCGGGCCGCGAGGACTCCGAGACCGTCCTGACCGGCACCAAGGCTGCCGCCGTCGGTGGCTTCACCGCCGTGCACGCCATGGCCAACACCTTCCCCGTCGCCGACACCGCGGGCGTCGTCGAGCAGGTCTGGCGCCTGGGCAAGGAGTCCGGCTACTGCGACGTACAGCCGGTCGGCGCGGTGACCGTGGGCCTGGAGGGCAAGAAGCTCGCCGAGCTGGGCGCCATGCACGACTCCGCCGCGGGTGTCCGGGTCTTCTCCGACGACGGCAAGTGCGTGGACGACGCGGTGATCATGCGCCGCGCGCTGGAGTACGTGAAGGCGTTCGACGGCGTCATCGCCCAGCACGCCCAGGAGCCCCGGCTGACCGAGGGCGCCCAGATGAACGAGGGCATCGTCTCCGCCGAGCTGGGCTTGGCCGGCTGGCCCGCGGTGGCCGAGGAGTCGATCATCGCGCGGGACGTGCTGCTCGCCGCGCACGTCGGTTCGCGGGTGCACATCTGCCACCTGTCGACCGCCGGCTCCGTCGAGATCGTCCGCTGGGCCAAGTCCAAGGGCTGGGACGTCACCGCCGAGGTCACCCCGCACCACCTGCTCCTGACCGACGAGCTCGTCCGGTCCTACAACCCCGTCTACAAGGTGAACCCGCCGCTGCGCACCGAGGCCGATGTACTGGCGCTGCGCGAGGCGCTGGCCGACGGCACCATCGACTGCGTCGCCACCGACCACGCCCCGCACCCGCACGAGGACAAGGACTGCGAGTGGGGCGCGGCCGCCATGGGCATGGTCGGCCTGGAGACGGCCCTGTCCGTCGTCCAGCACACGATGGTCGACACCGGTCTGCTCGACTGGGCCGGCGTCGCCGACCGGATGTCCTTCCGCCCCGCCGGGATCGGCCGTCTCAAGGGCCACGGCCGGCCCGTCTCGCCTGGCGAGCCCGCCAACCTCACGCTGCTCGATCCGGCATACCGTGGACCCGTGGACCCCGCGGGCTTCGCCTCCCGCAGCCGCAACACGCCCTACGAGGGCCGTGAGCTGCCGGGTCGCGTGACCCACACCTTCCTGCGGGGCCGGGCAACGGTCGTGGACGGGACACTGGCGTGACATCTTCCATCATTCAACTGGCAGCCGAGCAGAAGTCCGCCGAGGTCACCGACTGGGCGGCCCGCATCGGCTGGGTCGTCGGACTGCTCCTGTTCATCGCGCTCGTCTACTGGCTGATGCGCGAGGGCTGGAAGTGGCGCGGCACCCTCCAGGGCGATCTGCCCGAGCTGCCCACGGCACCCGAGGACGCCGGCGAGCCGCGGCTGACGACGACCGGCCGCTACCACGGCTCGACGACCGCCGGGCAGTGGCTGGACCGCGTCGTCGCGCGCGGCCTGGGTACCCGCAGCCGCGCCGAGCTGACCCTGACGGACGCCGGCGTGGACGTCGTACGGCCCGGCGCGCAGGACTTCTTCGTCCCGGCGGCCGCGCTGCGCGGCGCCCGCCTCGACAAGGGCATCGCCGGCAAGGTCCTGCCCGAGGGCGGCCTGCTGGTGATCTCCTGGGCGCACGGCGACCAGGAGATCGACTCCGGTTTCCGGTCCGACCGGGCCGCCGAGCACACCGCCTGGGTCGCTGCCATCACCGACCTGACCAGCAAGAACCGCAAGACCACCGAAACGGAAGGCGCACGATGACGACCTCCATGCAGGGGAACGCCTCGAAGAGGAGGGCGGCGTCTCCCGCCATACTCGTCCTGGAGGACGGCCGCAGCTTCCGCGGCCGCGCCTACGGGGCCGTGGGGGAGACCTTCGGCGAGGCGGTGTTCTCCACCGGCATGACCGGCTACCAGGAGACACTGACCGACCCCTCGTACCACCGCCAGGTCGTCGTCATGACCGCCCCGCACATCGGCAACACGGGCGTCAACGACGAGGACCCGGAGTCCGCCCGCATCTGGGTGTCCGGCTTCGTCGTACGCGACCCCGCCCGCACCCCGTCCAACTGGCGCTCGGCCCGCTCCCTCGACGACGAGCTGGCCGCCCAGGGCGTCGTCGGCATCAGCGGCATCGACACCCGCGCGCTCACCCGCCACCTGCGCGAGCGCGGCGCGATGCGGGTCGGCATCTTCTCCGGGTCCGCGCTCGACGGCCCGGCCGGCACCGGCCTCGCCGACGAGGCGGCGCTGCTCGCCAGGGTGCAGGCGGCCCCGCAGATGAAGGGCGCCGACCTGTCCGCCGAGGTGGCCACCAAGGAGGCGTACGTGGTTCCCGCGCAGGGCACCAAGCGCTTCACGGTCGCCGCGGTCGACCTGGGCATCAAGGGCATGACCCCGTACCGCATGGCCGAGCGCGGCATAGAGGTGCACGTGCTGCCCGCCACCGCCACCGTCGAGGACGTGTACGCGGTCGAGCCGGACGGCGTGTTCTTCTCCAACGGCCCGGGCGACCCGGCCACCGCCGAGCACCCCGTCTCCGTCATGCGGGGCGTGCTGGAACGCGGCACGCCGCTGTTCGGCATCTGTTTCGGCAACCAGATCCTCGGCCGCGCACTGGGCTTCGGCACGTACAAGCTCAAGTACGGGCACCGCGGCATCAACCAGCCGGTGCAGGACCGTACGACCGGCAAGGTCGAGGTCACCGCGCACAACCACGGCTTCGCCGTGGACGCGCCGCTCGACCAGGTCTCCGACACCCCCTACGGCCGCGCCGAGGTCTCCCACGTGTGTCTCAACGACAACGTGGTGGAGGGGCTCCAGCTCCTCGACCGGCCGGCCTTCAGCGTCCAGTACCACCCCGAGGCCGCCGCGGGTCCGCACGACGCGGCCTACCTGTTCGACCGCTTCGTCCAGCTCATGGAGGGCCAGCGTGCCTAAGCGCACCGATATCCAGTCCGTCCTGGTCATCGGCTCCGGCCCGATCGTCATCGGCCAGGCAGCGGAGTTCGACTACTCCGGCACCCAGGCGTGCCGGGTCCTGAAGGCCGAGGGCCTGCGGGTCATCCTGGTCAACTCCAACCCGGCCACGATCATGACCGACCCGGAGATTGCCGACGCCACCTACGTCGAGCCGATCACCCCGGAATTCGTCGAGAAGATCATCGCCAAGGAGCGCCCGGACGCGCTGCTGCCCACCCTGGGCGGCCAGACCGCGCTGAACACCGCGATCTCGCTGCACGAGTCCGGCACCCTGGAGCAGTACGGCGTCGAGCTGATCGGCGCCAACGTTGAGGCGATCAACAAGGGCGAGGACCGCGACCTGTTCAAGGACGTCGTCGAGGCGGTCCGCCGCAAGATCGGCCACGGCGAGTCCGCGCGCTCCTACATCTGCCACTCCATGGACGACGTCATGAAGGGCGTCGAGGAGCTGGGCGGCTACCCGGTCGTCGTGCGCCCCTCCTTCACCATGGGCGGCGCCGGCTCCGGCTTCGCCCACGACGAGGAGGAGCTGCGCCGCATCGCCGGCCAGGGCCTGACCCTGTCGCCGACCACCGAGGTGCTCCTGGAGGAGTCCATCCTCGGCTGGAAGGAGTACGAGCTGGAGCTGATGCGCGACAAGAACGACAATGTCGTGGTCGTCTGCTCCATCGAGAACTTCGACCCGATGGGCGTGCACACCGGTGACTCCATCACCGTGGCCCCGGCGATGACGCTCACCGACCGCGAGTACCAGACCCTGCGCGACGTCGGCATCGCCGTGATCCGCGAGGTCGGCGTGGACACCGGCGGCTGCAACATCCAGTTCGCCGTCAACCCCGTCGACGGCCGGGTCATCGTCATCGAGATGAACCCGCGCGTCTCGCGCTCCTCGGCGCTCGCCTCCAAGGCCACCGGCTTCCCGATCGCGAAGATCGCCGCGCGGCTCGCGGTGGGCTACACGCTCGACGAGATCCCCAACGACATCACCGAGCAGACCCCGGCGTCCTTCGAGCCGACCCTCGACTACGTCGTGGTCAAGGTGCCGCGCTTCGCCTTCGAGAAGTTTCCGGCGGCGGACGCCCGGCTGACCACCACCATGAAGTCGGTGGGCGAGGCCATGGCCATCGGCCGTAACTTCACCGAGGCGCTCAACAAGGCGCTGCGCTCGCTGGAGAAGAAGGGCAGCCAGTTCGACTTCACCGGCGACCCCGGTGACAAGGCGGAGCTGCTGGTGAAGGCCGAGGTCCCCACCGACGGCCGGATCAACACCGTCATGCAGGCCATCCGGGCCGGGGCGACCCCGGAGGAGGTCTTCGACGCCACGAAGATCGACCCGTGGTTCGTCGACCAGCTCTTCCTGGTCAAGGAGATCGCCGACGAGATCGCGGCCGCCGACCAGCTCGGCCCCGAGATCCTGGCGTACGCCAAGCGCCACGGCTTCTCCGACAGCCAGATCGCGGCGATCCGCGGCCTGACGGAGGACGTCGTCCGCGAGGTCCGGCACGCGCTCGGTGTCCGCCCGGTCTACAAGACGGTGGACACCTGCGCCGCCGAGTTCGCCGCGAGGACCCCGTACTTCTACTCGTCCTACGACGAGGAGAGCGAGGTCGCGCCGCGCGAGAAGCCCGCGGTGATCATCCTGGGCTCCGGCCCGAACCGCATCGGCCAGGGCATCGAGTTCGACTACTCCTGTGTGCACGCCTCCTTCGCGCTGTCCGAGGCGGGCTACGAGACCGTCATGGTCAACTGCAACCCGGAGACCGTCTCCACCGACTACGACACCTCCGACCGGCTCTACTTCGAGCCGCTCACCCTGGAGGACGTCCTGGAGATCGTGCACGCCGAGCAGCAGGCGGGCCCGGTCGCCGGCGTCGTCGTCCAGCTCGGCGGCCAGACCCCGCTGGGCCTGGCCCAGGCGCTGAAGGACAACGGCGTACCGATCGTCGGCACCTCGCCGGAGGCCATCGACCTGGCCGAGGAGCGCGGCGCGTTCGGCCGGGTGCTGACCGAGGCGGGGCTGCCCGCCCCCAAGTACGGCACCGCCTACTCCTTCGACGAGGCCAAGGGCATCGCCGCCGAGATCGGCTACCCGGTCATGGTCCGGCCGTCCTATGTCCTCGGCGGCCGCGGCATGGAGATCGTCTACGACGAGCCGTCGCTGGGCGAGTACCTGACCCGGCACGCCGGCCTCATCGATCAGCACCCGGTCCTCATCGACCGCTTCCTGGACGACGCCATCGAGATCGACGTGGACGCCCTCTACGACGGCACCGAGCTGTACCTCGGCGGCGTCATGGAACACATCGAGGAAGCCGGCATCCACTCCGGCGACTCCGCGTGCGCGCTGCCCCCCATCACCCTCGGCGGCTTCGACATCAAGCGGCTGCGCGCCTCCACCGAGGCCATCGCCAAGGGCGTCGGCGTGCGCGGCCTGATCAACATCCAGTTCGCGATGGCGGGCGACATCCTGTACGTCCTGGAGGCCAACCCGCGCGCCTCCCGGACCGTGCCCTTCACCTCGAAGGCGACCGCGGTGCCGCTCGCCAAGGCCGCCGCCCGGATCTCGCTGGGCGCCACCGTCGCCGAGCTGCGTGCCGAGGGGATGCTGCCGAAGAGCGGCGACGGCGGCACGCTGCCGCTGGACTCGCCGATCTCCGTCAAGGAGGCCGTCATGCCCTGGTCGCGCTTCCGCGACGTCACCGGGCAGGGCGTGGACACCGTGCTGGGCCCGGAGATGCGCTCCACCGGCGAGGTCATGGGCATCGACTCGGTCTTCGGCACGGCGTACGCCAAGTCGCAGTCCGGCGCGTACGGCGCGCTGCCCACCAAGGGCCGGGCGTTCGTCTCCGTCGCCAACCGCGACAAGCGCGCGATGATCTTCCCGGCGCGCGAGCTGGTCGCCCACGGCTTCGAGCTGCTGGCCACCTCCGGCACCGCCGAGGTGCTGCGCCGCAACGGCATCAACGCCACCGTGGTGCGCAAGAAGAGCGAGGGCGAGGGCCCCAACGGCGAGAAGACCATCGTCCAGCTCATCCACGACGGCGAGGTCGACCTCATCGTCAACACGCCCTACGGCACCGGCGGCCGGCTCGACGGCTACGACATCCGTACCGCGGCCGTCGCCCGCGCCGTCCCGTGCCTGACCACGGTCCAGGCGCTGGCCGCCGCCGTCCAGGGCATCGAGGCGATGTCCCGCGGCGACGTGGGCGTGCGCTCCCTCCAGGAACACGCGCGGCAGCTCACCGCGGCCCGCGAGGAGTAGGGCCGGCCGGAGGGGGACACCGCCGCGGTGTCCCCCTCTTCATGAGCCCGACCCCCGACCCGACCCTTTCGACCCGCGGAAGGCCCGCCCGCTCGTGTACTCCCTCTTCTTCAACCTGATCTTCCGCCGCATGGACCCGGAGAAGGCCCACCACCTGGCCTTTCGCTGGATCCGGCTGGCCGCGCGCGTCCCGGTGCTGCGCACCTTCGCCGCGGCCGTCCTCGCGCCCCGCTACAAGGAGCTGCGTACGGAGGCCCTGGGCCGCCGGATGCACGGGCCCTTCGGGCTGGCCGCCGGCTTCGACAAGAACGCCGTGGCCATCGACGGCATGGCCATGCTGGGCTTCGACCACGTCGAGATCGGCACGGTCACCGCCGAGCCGCAGCCCGGCAATCCCAGGAAGCGCCTGTTCCGCCTCGTACCGGACCGCGCGCTCATCAACCGCATGGGCTTCAACAACGACGGTTCGGCGGCCGTGGCGGCCCGCCTGGCGGCCCGCAACCCGGTCTTCCGTACGACGCTGGGCGTCAACATCGGCAAGACCAAGGTCGTCCCCGAGGACCAGGCGATCGCCGACTACGTGACCTCCACGGAGCGCCTGGCCGGCCACGCCGACTACCTGGTCGTCAACGTCTCCTCGCCGAACACCCCCGGCCTGCGCGACCTCCAGGCCGTCGACCACCTGCGCCCGCTGCTCGCCGCCGTCCGCGCGGCGGCCGACCGCACGGTCCCGGGCCGCCGCGTCCCGTTGCTGGTCAAGATCGCCCCGGACCTCGCCGACGCGGACGTGGACGCGGTCGCCGACCTCGCCGTGGAACTGGGCCTGGACGGCATCATCGCCACCAACACCACCATCGCCCGCGAGAGCCTGGGCCTGGCCTCCGACCCGGCCCTGATCCGCGAGACCGGCGGGCTGTCCGGCGCCCCGGTCAAGGCGCGCTCCCTGGAGGTGCTGCGCCGCCTGTACGCCCGCGTCGGCGACCGCGTCACCCTGATCGGCGTCGGCGGCATCGAAAACGCCGAGGACGCCTGGCAGCGCATCCTCGCCGGGGCCACCCTGGTGCAGGGCTACAGCGCCTTCATCTACGAGGGCCCGTGCTACGCCCGCGCCATCCACAAGGGCCTCGCCGCCCGCCTGCGCGACAGCCCGTACGCCACCCTCGCCGACGCCGTCGGCGCCGAACACAAGAAGGTGACCGCATGACGGCCCCGACCCCCTTCGGTGCCCGTCTGCGGGCCGCCATGGACGCACGAGGCCCGCTCTGCGTCGGCATCGACCCGCACGCCTCGCTGCTGGCCGACTGGGGCCTGAGCGACGACGTGGCGGGCCTGGCGGCCTTCTCGCGCACCGTCGTCGAGGCGCTGGCCGACCGCGTCGCCGTCCTCAAGCCGCAGTCCGCCTTCTTCGAGCGCTTCGGCTCGCGCGGCATCGCCGTCCTGGAGGAGACCGTCGCGGCGGCCCGGCAGGCCGGCGCCCTCGTGCTGATGGACGCCAAGCGCGGCGACATCGGTTCCACCATGGCCGCGTACGCCGCCACCTACCTGGATCCGGCCTCGCCGCTGTTCTCCGACGCGGTCACGGTCAGCCCGTACCTGGGCTTCGGGTCGCTGCGCCCGGCCGTCGAGCTGGCCCGGGAGCACGGCTGCGGCCTGTTCGCCCTCGCGCTGACCTCGAACCCCGAGGGGCAGGAGGTCCAGCACGCGGTACGGGCCGACGGCCGCACCGTCGCCGCGACCGTACTGGGGCACCTGAAGGCGGAGAACGCCGACGCCGCCTCCCGGGGGGAGCTGGGCTCGTACGGGGCCGTCGTCGGCGCCACGCTCGGCGACCTGTCCGCGTACGACCTGGCGACCGGCGGGCCGCTGCTCGCGCCCGGCATCGGCGCGCAGGGCGCCACCCCCGCGGACCTCCCGCGGGTCTTCGGGGACGCGGTCCGCAACGTCGTGCCGAGCGTCAGCCGGGGAGTGCTGCGGCACGGCCCGGATGCCGCCGCGCTTCGCGAGGCCGCCCTCGGATGTGCCGACGAGGTGCGCACAGCGGTCGAACGACAGGGACTTTAGTCCCGTTATGTCCTGGTCAGCAGAGTCTGACCAGGACTTTTCGTCTGTTCTCGCTGACTCCGAGCGCCTTGGCCGCTAGTCTCCGACGAGAGCAGTGCACGTAAGCGCGTTGCTCGTTGCTCCGCAGATGCGGGGCGACTAGGTTCCACACCGGTCCTTATCCGACAGTTCGACATCCGAGGTGACGTAGGCGTGGCTCTTCCGCCCCTTACCCCTGAACAGCGCGCAGCCGCGCTCGAGAAGGCCGCCGCGGCTCGCCGGGAGCGCGCCGAGGTCAAGAATCGGCTCAAAAACTCCGGCGCCTCCCTTCATGACGTCATCAAGCAGGGCCAGGAGAACGACGTCATCGGCAAGATGAAGGTCTCCGCTCTCCTGGAGTCCCTGCCCGGCGTGGGCAAGGTCCGCGCCAAGCAGATCATGGAGCGGCTGGGCATCTCCGAGAGCCGCCGGGTGCGCGGCCTGGGCACCAACCAGATCGCCGCTCTTGAGCGAGAGTTCGGCGAGAAAACCGGCTGAGTTTCCGGGCACTGCCGGGGAACTGGAATAATCGCCGTATGGCTGCAACACCTCGGGGTTCGTCCCCCGTTTCCCCGGACGCCCGTCCGCGGCTGACCGTGCTCTCCGGCCCCTCCGGGGTCGGCAAGAGCACGGTCGTCGCCCATTTGCGCAAGGTCCACCCCGAGGTCTGGCTCTCGGTGTCGGCCACCACACGCAAGCCGCGCCCCGGGGAACGGCACGGCGTCCAGTACTTCTTCGTGGACGACGAGGAATTCGACAAGCTCGTCGCCAACGGCGAACTGCTGGAGTGGGCCGAATTCGCGGGCAACCGCTACGGCACCCCCCGCAAGGCCGTCCAGGACCGCCTGGAGGCCGGCGAGCCGGTCCTCCTGGAGATCGACCTCCAGGGCGCGCGGCAGGTCCGCGAGACCATGAAGGAGGCCCAGCTCGTCTTCCTGGCCCCGCCGAGCTGGGACGAGCTGGTCCGCCGGCTCACCGGCCGGGGTACGGAGGCGCCCGAGGTCATCGAGCGCCGCCTGGCGGCCGCCAAGGTCGAGCTGGCCGCCGAGCCCGAGTTCGACCAGACCCTGGTCAATACCTCCGTCGAGGGTGTCAGCCGTGAGCTGCTAGCCTTGATGAAGGTTCTTTGATCTTTACACCGGATTCACACCCCCCTTCGGAAGGCAGAGAGTGTCCTCTTCCATCACCGCGCCCGAGGGCATCATCAACCCGCCGATTGATGAGCTTCTTGAGGCCACCGACTCGAAGTACAGCCTCGTGATCTACGCCGCCAAGCGCGCGCGTCAGATCAACGCGTACTACTCGCAGCTCGGCGAGGGCCTGCTGGAGTACGTCGGCCCGCTGGTCGACACCCACGTCCACGAGAAGCCCCTGTCCATCGCGCTCCGTGAGATCAACGCGGGTCTGCTGACCTCCGAGGCCGTGGAGGGCCCGGCTCAGTGAGCACTGCGGCGCCGTGGGGCACGGCGTCCTGAAGGACTCCGCCACGGCGCCTCGACCAAGGGCCCGGCAGCGCCGCTGCCGGGCCCTTGGTGTGTCATGGGGGAGTAACCGACCGGGTCCGCACCCCGCAGGGACGGAACCCACGGCGTGGGGAGAGAACGCGATGGACAGGCCGACACAGCCGCGACAGACCGCCGGACCGGCCGACGGGGCCGAGGCGGCGCAGGGGAGCGGCCCGGCGCGCCGCCCCAGGATCGTCCTGGGAGTCAGCGGCGGCATCGCCGCGTACAAGGCGTGCGAGCTGCTGCGCCGGCTCACCGAGTCGGGGCACGACGTCCGGGTCGTGCCGACCGCGGCGTCCCTGCACTTCGTCGGCGAGGCCACCTGGGCGGCGCTCTCCGGGAACCCGGCCTCCACCGAGGTCTGGGAGTCGGTCCACGAGGTCCCGCACGTCCGCATCGGGCAGTCCGCCGACCTGGTCGTGGTGGCCCCCGCCACCGCCGACCTGCTGGCCAAGGCCGCCCACGGCCTCGCCGACGACCTGCTGACGAACACCCTGCTGACCGCGCGCTGTCCGGTGATCTTCGCCCCGGCGATGCACACGGAGATGTGGGAGCACCCGGCCACCCGGGAGAACGTCGCCACGCTGCGCCGCCGCGGCGCCGTCGTCATCGAGCCCGCCGTCGGCCGGCTGACCGGCGTGGACACCGGCAAGGGCCGCTTCCCCGACCCCGCCGAGATCTTCGAGACCTGCCGCCGGGTGCTGGCCCGCGGCCCGCGGGGGCTCGACCAGGACCTCGCCGGGCGGCATGTCGTCATCAGCGCCGGCGGCACCCGCGAGCCCCTGGACCCGGTCCGCTTCCTGGGCAACCGTTCCTCCGGCAAGCAGGGGTACGCGCTCGCCCGTACCGCCGTGGCCCGCGGCGCCCGCGTCACCCTCGTCGCCGGCAACAGCGAGCTGCCCGACCCGGCCGGGGTGGACGTGGTGCACATCGGTACGGCCCGCGAACTGCGCGAGGCCGTGCTGAGGGCCACCGCGGACGCCGACGCGGTGGTCATGGCGGCCGCCGTGGCCGATTTCCGCCCCGCCGCGTACGCCACCGGAAAGATCAAGAAGAAGGACGGCCAGGAGCCCGAGGCGGTGGCCCTGGTCCGTAACCCGGACATCCTCGCCGAGATCTCCGCGCACCGCCCCCGCCCCGGCCAGGTGATCGTCGGCTTCGCCGCCGAGACCGACGACGTCCTGGCCAACGGCCGCGCCAAGCTCGCCCGGAAGGGATGCGACCTGCTGGTCGTCAACGAGGTCGGCGACCACAAGGCGTTCGGATCGGCCGCGAACGAGGCGGTGATCCTGGCCGCCGACGGGACCGAGACCCCCGTACCGTACGGCCCGAAGGAAGCTCTCTCGGACCGGATCTGGGACCTCGTCGCCCCCCGTCTGACCGCACCGTAGGCCCCTCCGCCCCCCTCCGCCCCATGATCGAAACGCCTCTTCCGAGCCGTTGCCGGAACGAGATCTTCCTCTCTCCGGCAAGGTGTCCCAGGTCACGGTGGGTCCATAAATCGAGACTACGTGCCCGAACGCCGCTCATGACCGATAAACTGGCCCCGGATCGCGTCGAGCGCAGCTCTCGGCCTTTCCGCCAATGATCAGCCAGCAGCCGCTGCAACCCCAGGGAGCGATGTGTCCCGCCGCCTGTTCACCTCGGAGTCCGTGACCGAGGGTCACCCCGACAAGATCGCTGACCAGATCAGCGACACCATTCTCGACGCCCTCCTGAAGGAGGACCCGACCTCCCGGGTCGCCGTCGAGACGTTGATCACCACCGGCCTGGTCCACGTGGCCGGCGAGGTGACGACGAAGGCGTATGCCGACATCCCCAACCTCGTGCGCAACAAGGTTCTGGAGATCGGCTACGACTCCTCGAAGAAGGGCTTCGACGGCGCCTCCTGCGGCGTCTCCGTCTCCATCGGCGCACAGTCCCCGGACATCGCCCAGGGTGTCGACACCGCTTACGAGAAGCGCGTCGAGGGCGATGAGGACGAGCTCGACAAGCAGGGCGCGGGCGACCAGGGCCTGATGTTCGGCTACGCCTGCGACGAGACCCCGGAGCTGATGCCGCTCCCGATCAACCTCGCGCACCGCCTCTCCAAGCGCCTGTCCGAGGTCCGCAAGAACGGGACCATCCCGTACCTGCGCCCCGACGGCAAGACCCAGGTCACCATCGAGTACGACGGCCACAAGGCCGTCCGCCTCGACACCGTCGTCGTCTCCTCGCAGCACGCGTCGGACATCGACCTCGACTCGCTCCTCGCACCCGACATCCGCGAGTTCGTCGTCGAGCATGTCCTCAACCAGCTCGTCGAGGACGGCATCAAGCTGGACACCGACGGCTACCGCCTGCTGGTCAACCCCACCGGCCGCTTCGAGATCGGCGGCCCGATGGGCGACGCCGGCCTGACCGGCCGCAAGATCATCATCGACACGTACGGCGGCATGTCCCGCCACGGCGGCGGCGCCTTCTCCGGCAAGGACCCGTCCAAGGTCGACCGCTCGGCCGCCTACGCCATGCGCTGGGTCGCCAAGAACGTCGTAGCGGCCGGGCTGGCCGCCCGCTGCGAGGTCCAGGTCGCCTACGCCATCGGCAAGGCCGAGCCGGTGGGCCTGTTCGTCGAGACCTTCGGCACCGCCACCGTCGACGTCGACAAGATCGAGCACGCCATCGCCGAGGTCTTCGACCTCCGCCCGGCCGCCATCATCCGCGACCTCGACCTCCTCCGCCCCATCTACGCCCAGACCGCCGCCTACGGCCACTTCGGCCGCGAGCTGGAGGACTTCACCTGGGAACGAACGGACCGGGTGGACGCACTGCGGGGGGCTGCGGGGCTGTAGGTCCCGGCCCGTCGGCACGACGCTGAGGCCCGCCCCTTCGGGGCGGGCCTCTGGCGTGGGGACGGGGCCTCAGGGCTGATTGTCCGGGAGGGGCGGCTCCGGAAAAGGCGAAGAGGGTTCGGTGCCGAAGCCCTCAGGTGCCGGGCCACCTTCCCCCTGGGCGGTGTCCGCGTACGGCGGCGGGGCGGGCGGAGTGAAATGGTCGCGGACGGCCGCTGCGGCTTCGGCCGCCACCGGGGCCGAACACCTGGCGATGTTCTCCGCGACGCGCTGAGCCAGCACGGCGCCTTCCGGCGTATCGGGGATGCCCAACTGTTCCAGCAGGAGGCTGACACAGTCGACGGTCCTGGTCCCGGGGCACGGTTCGCCGTCTCCCGGGCCGGCCGCACGGTCTTGCCACGCGGTGGGAGGCCGGTGCCCATTGACCGATGGCGGTGCGTCCGGCTCCTCGCCGGGGCCGGGGAAGTCGCGGGTCTGGGCCGCGCCCGGCGTAAAAGGAGATCAGCGCCTGCCGGGCCAGCGCGTAGGTCGCCAGGTGGCGGTCGCCTCCGGCCTCGGCGAGATCGACCGCGCGGCGGGTCAGCCACGAGGCCGCGCGGTCGTTGCCGGACTCCTGGGCCATCCATCCCGCGAATTCCGCGTAGCGGGAGGCCAGGACGAGCAGCCCACGGCGGGTTTCGCCCGCTGAGCGGGTGGCGAGGTCGCGTAATGCCTGGGCCTGGGCGACCAGGGGTGGCACCAGGGCGCCCGGTTCCGCGCTCTGGCCCAGCCTGCGGTACTGATCGAACATCGACCGCGAGGCCTGGAGCAGCCCCGCGTCCGCCGGAGAAGCCGCGGCCTGCTCCTCGCCGGCGGTCACGGCGAGCAGACAGGAGGCGCCCAATGCCAACGCGCGGCGGCGATCCATGACGGCCAAGCGGACCGAGCCGTCTGCATCCCACTGCATGATCCACACCTCCTCGTCGGGCCGGGACTCGGAAAGGGACGCCGCCTCCGGTGCTGCCTGCGGCGGCACCAGCCCCGCCAGTGCGCCGCCGGCGCGCAGAGCGGTGTCGCAGAGCCGGGCGAGCTCGGACGTCGGACGTTTGAGTCCCGTCTCGACCTTGCTCAGGTGCCCCTTGCTGTAGTGCACCGCCATGGCCAGCCGGGTGAGGGACCAGTCGGCAGTTGTGCGGCGTCTGCGGAGTTCGGATCCGAACGAGATCGGCTGCTCCAGCACGTGAACCTCCGGCATGTCGACCGCGCGGCCGCTCGGGCGGTCCCGACTCCGGACGTCAGCCTGCTGCCGTCGAGCCGGTGCCGACAAGGCAGCCGGACGGTTTCCCGTTTCCTCTTCATTCCGGGCACGGCCCGGAGGGGGAAGCGAACCCGAACGTCCGACCGCTGTCGAGACCGTCGGCCAGGGCTCCGGCCCCGCGGCCGCTGTCAGTCCCGTCTGCTAAGACTGATGCTGTGAGCAGGGAAGACGCGGGGCAGGGTGCGGGGCCGGAGCAGCTTGCGTTGGTGCGGGAGGCGGTGCGGGGGACCAAGGCGGCGCGGGCGAAGCCGCGGACGTGGCGGGGGGCCGAGACGGCGGAGCGGTTGCCGGTGGCTCGGGTGCTGGTGGACAAGGGTCTGGTGCATCTCGACCGGTATTTCGACTACGCGGTGCCGGCGGCGATGGACGAGGAGGCGCAGCCCGGGGTGCGGGTGCGGGTGCGGTTCGGGGCCGGGGAGAAGGGGGGCCGGCGGGAAGGGGGGAAGCTGGTCAACGGGTTCGTGGTGGAGCGGGTGGCGGAGAGCGACTTCCGTGGGGTGCTCGCACCGATCGCCCAGGTGCTGTCGCCCGAGAGGGTGCTGACGCCGGAGCTGCTGGCGCTCTGCCGGGCCGTCGCCGACCGGTATGCGGGGACGCTCGCGGATGTGGTGCAGCTTGCGGTGCCGCCGCGGCGGGCGAAGGCGGAGGGGAAGGATTCCGGGGCGCCCTTGCCGCCCAACCCCATGCCGGATGCGGGGAGTTGGGAGAGGTATGCGGCGGGCCCCGGGTTCTTGGAGGCGTTGGGGCGGGGGGACGCGCCGCGTGCGGTGTGGACGGCGTTGCCGGGGCCGCACTGGCCGCAGGAGCTGGCGCGGGCGATGGCCGCGGCCATGGCGTCCGGGCGCGGGGCCCTGGCCGTCCTGCCGGACGGGCGGGCCGCCGCGCGGGTGGACGCGGCGCTGGGGGAGCTGGTCGGGGCGGGCCGGCATGTGGTGCTCAGCGCCGACGCGGGGCCTGAGGAGCGGTATCGGCGGTGGCTGGCGGTCAGCCGTGGCGCGGTGCGGGCGGTGATCGGGACGCGGGCGGCGATGTTCGCGCCGGTGCGGGACCTGGGCCTGGTGGCCATCTGGGATGACGGGGACGGCAGTCACAGTGATCCGCATGCGCCGCAGCCGCACGCGCGAGAAGTGCTGTTGCAGCGGTCGGTGACGGAGCGGGCCGGATTTCTGCTGGGCGGGCTGAGCTGCACGGTCGAGGCTGCGCAGTTGGTGGAGACGGGGTGGGCGCGGCCGCTGACGGCCGAGCGTGAGCAGGTGCGGGCCGCGGCGCCGCTCGTGCGTACGGTCGGGGACGCCGACGAGGCGCGGGACGCGGCCGCGCGTGCCGCGCGGCTGCCGACGCTGGCATGGCAGGTGGTGCGCGAAGGGCTCAAGCAGGGGCCGGTGCTGGTGCAGGTGCCGCGGCGGGGATATGTACCGCGGCTGGCGTGCGAGCGGTGCCGGGAGCCCGCGCGCTGCCGGGCCTGCGCGGGGCCCCTGGAAGCGCGGGACGCGGGGGAGTTGCGGTGCGGCTGGTGCGGGCGCGAGGAGGGGGACTGGCGTTGCGCGGAGTGCGGGGGGGTGCGGCTGCGGGCCCAGATCGTGGGTGCGCGGCGGACGGCGGAGGAGCTGGGCCGGGCGTTCCCGGCCGTACCGGTACGGACGTCGGGGCGTGATCATGTGCTGGACACGGTGCCCGGGACCCCCTCCTTGGTGGTGAGTACGCCCGGGGCGGAGCCGGTCGCCGAGGGCGGGTACGCCGCCGCGCTGCTGCTGGACGGGTGGGCCCTGCTGAGCCGGCCCGACCTGCGGGCGGGTGAGGAGGCGCTACGACGCTGGTTGCATGCCGCGTCGTTGGTACGGGGCCATGCCGAGGGCGGCACGGTCGTGGTCATCGCGGAGGCGACGCTGCGCCCCGTACAGGCCCTGGTGCGGTGGGACCCGGCCGGGCACGCGGTGCGTGAGCTGGCGGAGCGGGCCGAGCTGGGCTTTCCGCCGGTGTCCCGGATGGCGTCGGTGACGGGCCGCCCCGCGGACGTGGCGGAGATGCTCGCGGCGGCCGGGCTGCCGGAGGGTGCCGAGGTGCTGGGCCCGGTGCCGGTGCCGTCGCCCGACGCGGGGCGGCCGCGCCGGCCGGGGGACCCGCCGCCCGGGGAGGAATGGGAACGGGCGCTGGTACGGGTACGCCCCGGCCAGGGAGCCGCGCTGGCGGCGGCGTTGAAGACGGCGCAGGCGGCGCGGCTGGTCAAACGGGAGGGGGAGGCGGTGCGGGTACGGGTCGATCCGCCCGATCTCGGGTGAGCCGGGCGAGCCCTGCGCGCGGGGGAGTTGGGTGCCGATTCAGACCCTCCGCGACGGGCTGAAGGATGGCGGCCCACGCGAAGGGCTGATGCTGCGGTCGCGGCTGGGAAAGGGGAGCGGGTGCCCCGGGGGCGGGCCGGGGCGGTGCCCGGGTCAGCCGTTGCGGGGGCCGGGGAAGACGCCGGGGCGCGCCTCTTCCCGTGCGGGGAGCGAGGACTGGCCCGGGAGGGTGCGTGCGGCGGGGACGGCCGGTGCGCTCGGCAGGCCGGGGGAGGCGGCCATGCTCCGGGCCGCCGACGGTTCGGGCGTACGGACCGCCTCGCTGGTCTCGGGGCCGGGCTGGGAGGTGGAGCGGCGGGCGCCGTAACGGCGGTGCACGGCCTGTTTGGTGACGCCCAGGGCCGAGCCCACCGCATCCCAGGAGAAGCCCAGCGAACGGTCGAAGTCCACCGCCGCGGTGACGAGGGTCTCGACGCTGTCGCGCAGTTCCTGGGCGAGACGTACGGTCGGGGCGGGGGCGCGGCCGTAGACGACGAAGCCGGCGGACGGGCCGGTGCGCCGCGGCCGGTAGACGTTGCCGAGCTGAGCTGTCAGGGTGCGCAGGGCGTCCACCTGCCGGCGGACCCGCTCGATGTCCCGTACCAGTAGGTGCAGGCTGGCGCGTGCCTGGGCGTCGTGGGTTGCGTGGTCGGCCATGAACAAGCCTCTCGAACCGGCGTTGAATGTGCGGAGAAACGTGACAAAGAGGTGAAAACGAGCGGGCCGCGAGGGCGGCCCGGTCGGTCAATACTGCTTGACCAACGCAGCAGACGCGGCTTCGGTCACGGTATGGGGGCGTACAGGCTCCAATGAGGGGCGCGCGCCTGTTCGCACGCCCCCCGAAGGGGTGGCCCATAGACTGGTGCGCCGTTCCGCAGCGTGTGAGAGGTAGTACGCCACCCATGAGGCTCGTCTTCGCCGGCACCCCCGAGGTCGCCGTACCCGCCCTGGATGCCCTGATCGCCTCGGACCGGCACGAGGTCGTCGCCGTCGTCACCCGGCCCGACGCCCCCGCCGGCCGCGGCCGGCGGCTGGTCGCCAGCCCGGTCGCCGAGCGCGCGGCGGAGGCCGGTATCGAGGTGCTCAAGCCCGCCAAGCCGCGCGACGAGGACTTCCTCGCCCGGCTGCGGGAGATCGCGCCGGACTGCTGCCCGGTGGTGGCCTACGGGGCGCTGCTCCCCAAGCCGGCCCTGGACATTCCGGCGCACGGCTGGGTCAACCTGCACTTCTCGCTGCTGCCCGCGTGGCGCGGCGCGGCGCCGGTGCAGCACGCGGTGCTGGCGGGCGACGAGGTGACCGGCGCCGCCACGTTCCTCATCGAGGAGGGGCTGGACTCCGGGCCGGTGTTCGGGGTGGTGACGGAGGCGGTACGGCCGACCGACACCAGCGGCGACCTGCTGACCCGGTTGGCCCTCGCCGGGGCCGGGCTGCTGGCCGCCACCATGGACGGCATCGAGGACGGCACGCTCACGCCGGTGCCGCAGCCCGCCGACGGCGTCACCCTCGCGCCGAAGATCGAGGTCGAGGACGCGAAGGCGGACTGGACGGCGCCCGCCCTGCGGGTTGACCGGGTCGTGCGCGGGTGCGCGCCCGCGCCCGGCGCGTGGACCGTCTTCCGGGGGGAGCGGCTGAAGCTGATGACGGTCGCGCTGGTCCCCGACCGTACGGACCTGGCGCCCGGCGAACTCGCCGTCACCAAGAAGGCGGTGTACGCCGGTACGGGCAGCCACGCGGTGGAGCTGCTGTGGGTACAGCCGCAGGGCAAGAAGCCGATGCGTGGCGCGGACTGGGCACGCGGGGTACGGATCGGTGAGGGCGAGCGGCTGGGGGAGTGAGGAACGCCTCGGTAGCCGGGGGTCGAGCGCCGGGCTGGGCGCCCGGCCGGGGCCCGGCTCAGGATCCGCGAGGAATCCGGGGCGAGGCGATCGGGAAAAGCGGGTCCGGGCCGACGACCGGCTCCGGGCCTGATCTCGGCCTCCCCAGCTCCGGACCCCGAATCCGGCCCCGACCCCGGCTCCGGGCCAGCCTCCGGCCCTCCCGGCTCCGACTCCGGCCCCGGCTCGGGGTCCCGGCCCCGGCTCCGACCCCGGCTCCGGGCCAGCCTCCGGCCCTCCCGGCCCCGGCCCCGGCTCGGGGTCCCGGCCCCGACTCCGACTCCCGACTCCCGCCCGCCCCCTGGCCTGGTCCCGGCCTGCCCCCAGCCCCCGCCCCCACCCTGCCCCGCCACGTAGGCTGGGGCCGAACCTCTTCCCGTACAGCAGCGGAGCACATTTCTCGTGAGTGGTCAGTCGCGTCGTCCCAGCAAGCCCTACCGCCGGCCCCAGAAGGACCCGGTCCGGATACTCGCCTTCGAGGCGCTGCGGGCCGTCGACGAGCGGGACGCGTACGCGAACCTGGTGCTGCCGCCGATGCTGCGCAAGGCACGCGAGAACGAGGACTTCGACGGGCGGGACGCGGCGCTGGCGACCGAGCTGGTGTACGGCACGCTGCGGCGGCAGGGCACGTACGACGCGATCGTCGCGCGCTGTGTGGACCGGCCGCTGCGGGAGGTGGACCCGCCGGTCCTGGACGTCCTGTCGCTCGGCGCGCACCAGCTCCTCGGCACCCGCATCCCGACGCACGCCGCGGTGAGCGCGACCGTCGAACTGGCGCGTGTGGTGCTGGGGGACGGGCGGGCGAAGTTCGTCAACGCGGTGCTGCGGAAGATCGCCGCGGATGACCTGGACGGGTGGCTGGAGCGGGTCGCGCCGGAGTACGACGACGACCCCGAGGAGCACCTGGGGATCGTGCACGCGCATCCGCGCTGGATCGTCTCGGCGCTCTGGGACGCCCTCGGCGGCGGGCGGGCCGGCATGGAGGACCTGCTGGAGGCCGACAACGAGCGGCCCGAGGTCACGCTGGTGGCCCGGCCGGGGCGGTCCACCACCGAGGAACTCGTCGAGGCCGTGGGGGCGGAGAGCGCCCTGCCGGGGCGCTGGTCCCCGTACGCGGTACGGCTCGCCGAGGGCGGTGAGCCCGGTGCCCTGGACGCGGTGCGCGAGGGCCGGGCGGGTGTGCAGGACGAGGGCAGTCAGCTCGTCGCGGCGGCGCTGGCCAACGCGCCCGTCGAAGGCGCCGACAGCCGGTGGCTGGACGGGTGTGCCGGGCCGGGCGGCAAGGCCGCGCTGCTGGGCGCGCTCGCCGCGCAGCGCGGTGCCCGGCTGCTCGCCTCCGAGAAGCAGCCGCACCGCGCGCGCCTGGTGGCGCGGTCGCTGGCGGGCAACCCCGGCCCGTACGAGGTCATCGCGGCCGACGGCACCCGCCCGCCGTGGCGGCCGGGCTCCTTCGACCGGGTGCTGATGGACGTCCCGTGCACCGGGCTCGGCGCGCTGCGCCGGCGGCCCGAGGCGCGCTGGCGGCGCCGCCCGGAGGACCTGGACGGCTTCGCGCCGCTACAGCGGGAACTGCTGCGGCAGGCGCTGGTGTCGGTGCGGGTCGGCGGTGTCGTCGGCTACGCGACCTGCTCGCCGCACCCGGCGGAGACGCGGGCCGTGGTGGAGGACGTCCTCAAGGGGCGGGCCGGCGCGGACGTGACGGCGGAGTGGATCGACGCGCGCCCGCTGATCCCGGGCGTGCCCGCGCTGGGCGACGGCCCGGACGTACAGCTCTGGCCGCATCTGCACGGTACGGACGCGATGTACCTGGCGCTGCTGCGGCGGACGGCGTAGCGCGCGGGTCCGCGCCCCGCCCCACCCGCTGAGGCGCGTCCGTGGCGGCAGGACATACTGGAGGTATGGCCTTGATCAACCCCAGCATCCTGTCCGCAGACTTCGCCCGGCTCGCCGAGGAGGCGAAGGCCGTCGAGGGCGCCGACTGGCTGCATGTCGATGTGATGGACAACCACTTCGTGCCGAACCTGACGCTGGGCGCTCCGGTCGTCGAGGCGCTGAGCAAGGCGACGGACACCCCGCTCGACCTGCACCTGATGATCGAGGACCCGGACCGCTGGGCGCCGCAGTACATCGAGGCGGGCGCCGGTTCGGTCACCTTCCACGCGGAGGCGGCAGCCGCGCCCGTACGCCTGGCGCGGGAGATCCGGGCCAAGGGCGCGCGGGCGTCGATGGCGCTGAAGCCGGCCACGCCGGTCGAGCCGTTCGAG
The DNA here is from genome assembly GCF_044327445.1 of Streptomyces sp. NPDC018045. Taxonomy (NCBI): domain Bacteria; kingdom Bacillati; phylum Actinomycetota; class Actinomycetes; order Kitasatosporales; family Streptomycetaceae; genus Streptomyces; species Streptomyces sp. NPDC018045. Next base: position 133,856 of record NZ_JBIRFL010000004.1, on the reverse strand, counting down.
GACCTGCTGCCCGAGCTGGACATGCTGCTGATCATGACGGTGGAGCCGGGCTTCGGCGGTCAGGCGTTCCTGGACATCATGCTGCCGAAGATCCGCCGGACCCGGGAGCTGATCGCGAAGCACGGGCTGGAGATGTGGCTCCAGGTGGACGGCGGGGTCTCGGCGGCCACGATCGAGCGGTGTGCGGAGGCCGGCGCGGACGTGTTCGTGGCGGGTTCGGCGGTCTACGGCGCGGACGACCCGGCGAAGGCGGTGCGCGATCTGCGCGCCCAGGCCGAGTCCGCGACGGCCGCGGCCGGCTGGGGCTGCGCCCACTGACTCAGAGGTGCCCGCGTGACAGCCGCGGGCACCGGCGCCGCACGGGGTGTGCGGGGAGCGTGCGCACGGATCCCCGCACGCCGGTGTTTCTTGGTGTTGCCGCTACCGAGCGTTCATGACGGCCGGGGCGGTGATGGTCCCCGACCACCTCGGGTTTCTGCAAGGATGAGCAAAGACTCGATCAGGTGCGCACAAGGGGAGAATCTCGTGGTTGCCAGCCGCCCGCAGTCCGCAATGGGCCCCGCCGAGCTGGTGCAGGCCGCGGCCATGGCCCGCCGCTTCTATCTGGAGGGCAAGTCCAAGATCCAGATTGCCGAGGAGTTCGGCGTCAGCCGCTTCAAGGTCGCCCGGGTGCTGGAGACGGCGCTGGAGCGTGACCTCGTACGGATCGAGATCCGGGTCCCGGCGGAGCTGGACGCCGAACGGTCCGACGCGTTGCGGGCCCGCTACGGCCTGCGGCACGCGGTCGTGGTCGAGTCGCCCGCCGACGTCACCGACGACGCCCCCGACCCGGAGAACCTCGGCGAGGTCGCGGCCGACCTGCTCGGCGAACTGGTCACCGAGGGCGATGTGCTGGGCCTGGCCTGGGGGCGGTCCACCATCCACATGGCGGCCGCGCTGCACCGCCTCCCGCCGTGCACGGTCGTCCAGCTCACCGGTGTGTACGACGCGGGCACCGCGGACCGCGGCTCGGTCGAGGCGGTACGCCGGGCGGCCGACGTCTCCGGCGGCGAGGCGCACCCGATCTACGCGCCGATGCTGCTGCCCGACTCGGCGACGGCCGCCGCGCTGCGCGGCCAGACCGGTATCGCCCGCGCGTTCGAGTACTTCGACAAGGTCACCGTCGCCTGCGTCTCCATCGGCTCCTGGGCGCCGGGCATCTCGACCGTCTACGACATGCTCTCGGAGCAGGAGCGGGAGCAGTACGCCTCGCTGGGCGCCGCCGCCGAGATGTCCGCACACCTCTTCGACTCGGAGGGCCGCCGCATCGGGCGGGACCTGGGCGAGCGGTGCATCACGGTCGAGGCGGACCGGCTGCGCCGGATCCCCGAGGTCGTGGCCATCGCGGGCGGCCGGCAGAAGGCGGCGGCGATCGGCGCGGTGCTGCGGTCCGGGCTGGTGACCAGCCTGGTCACGGACACGGCCGCCGCCGATCACCTGCTGCTGGAGACGGGTCCGGGCCCGCGTCCGGCGCTGGAGCGGGCGGACCCGGACGGGGCATGAGCCGCGGGCCGGTCGGCCGGGCGGTCCGGTACGGGCGCGCGTCGCCTTCCGGTGGTGGGCCGGTCCGGACGGGCCCCGGCCTCCGGCCGGCCACCGATGTGATCTTGTACGGGCGCGGGCGCGCACCCCGTGTACGGCTGTGACAGCATCGGCGCATGGTGATCCGCTCCGCTCCCCGCCCGGCCGTCGGCGTACTCGCCGCGCTGCTGGCCTGCCTGCTGCTGTTGGTGTCCGGCTGCTCCGGAGACGGTGGCGGAAAGGGGAGTGCCAAGTCCACGCACGGGGCGCCCTCGGCCGCCGCCACGCCGGGCTGGGCCCGGGGCATGACGACCGTACCGGCCGAGCGGCTGCCGGCGCAGGCCCGCGAGACACTGCGGCTGATCGACGCGCGTGGCCCGTTCCCGTACCCGAAGGACGGCACGGTCTTCGGCAACCACGAGCGGCTGCTGCCTCGGCAGAAGCGGGGCTACTACCACGAGTACACGGTCCGTACCCCGGGTGCGAAGGACCGGGGCGCGCGGCGGATCATCACGGGCGACAGCCACGAGACGTACTACACCGAAGACCACTACCGGACCTTCAAGGCGGTGCTCCGATGACGGCTCCCGCGCCCCGGCCGCTCGCGGCGGTGCTCGACGGCAGTACACCCCCCGGGGTCGTGCCCTGGCCGCACGACCGGCCCGTGCACGAAGCGCTGGACGCGGCGCGCGCGGCCGGTTGGCACGGCGCGCTGCTCGACCTCGAAGGGGTCACCGGCAAGGCGGAGTTCATGGACCGCTGCGCGCGGGCGCTGCGGCTGCCGGACTGGTTCGGCCGCAACTGGGACGCGCTCGCGGACTGCCTCGCCGACCTGTCGTGGTGCCCGGCGGACCGCGGCCGGGTGCTGGTGGTGTGCGGCTGGCAGCAGTACGCGGCGGCCGCGCCGGACGACTGGAGCATCGCGGAGGAGATCATCGCGGACGCGGTGGGCTGCTGGCGCGACACGGACACCGGGCTGGTCGTCGTGATGGCACGGGGCCGGGAGCCGGAGCCGCGGGCGACGTGACATACGGGGGTGGGGAACCGCGGGGCGGGTGGCTCGGCGGCGGGGCGAGGACGCGCCTGGTGGCGGGCGCGGCGGCGCTGCTGACCCTCGCGACGGGGCTCGGTGTGCGGGCGGGCGCGGCCCGCGTGGGGCTGGGGCCCGAAGTCGCCAAGTACGCGGGCGACGCGCTGTACACCGTGCTCGCGCAGGCGCTGGTCGTGCTGGCCGCGCCGCGCGTCCGGCCGCCGGTCGCCGCCGCCGCGGCCCTGGCCTTCAGCTCGGCGGTGGAGTTCGCGCAGCTCAGCGACGTACCGGCGGAGCTTTCCCGGCGCAGCGTGGTGGCCCGCCTGGTGCTCGGCTCGACCTTCAACGCGCCGGACCTGCTCTGGTACGCGGTGGGCGCCGCGTGCGCGTGCGCGGTGCACGGGTGGCTGCGGTCCCGGCGCCGCGCCGGCCCCGCCTGACACGTACCTCCTGCGGCGGTACCTCCTCCTGACGTGCCGTCGGTGCCTTCCCGCCCGGCGCGCCGCCGGGACCCGCAAGCGCCCCGCCGTTCCCCCGCGCTCCGGCGTGCCCGAGGTTTCACCCGCCCGCCGCCGGGCACCGAGGTGCGGCGGGAGGTGATGCGGTGGCCGAGGTGCTGCTTCTACTGGTGGCGTTGGCGCTCACCCTGGCCTGTGCCGTGTTCGTCGCGGCGGAGTTCTCGCTGACGACGGTCGAGCGCAGCGTGGTGGAGCGCGCGGTGGAGGAGGGGGAGCGGGGCGCCGAGGGGGTGCTGAGGGCCGTCCGCGCGCTCGCGTTCCAGTTGTCCGGCGCCCAGCTCGGCATCACCGTGACCTCGCTGGTCATCGGCATGCTCGCGGAACCGTCCCTGGCGGCGCTGCTGCGCGGTCCGCTCGCGGTGGCCGGGCTGCCCGGCACGGTGGCCCCGGGCGTCGCGTCCGCGCTCGGTGTGGTCGGGTCCACGGTGGTGCTGATGGTCGTCGGCGAACTGGTGCCGAAGAACTGGGCGATCTCCCGGCCGCTGGCCGTGGCCCGGCTCGTGGCCGGACCGCTGCGCGCCTTCAGTGCTGTCTTCGCGCCGTTCATCCGCCATCTGAACCGGTCCGCCAACCGGCTCGTACGCCGCTTCGGGCTGGAGCCCACCGAGGAGCTGGAGTCCTACCGCAGCCCCGCCGAGCTGGTCTCCCTGGCCCGCTACTCGGCGCGGGAAGGCGCGCTGCCGGCCGACTCGGCGGAGCTGTTCGTACGGACCCTGCACCTGAGCGAGCTGACCGCGCAGAACGTCATGACACCGCGGGTGGCCGTACGGGCCCTGGAGGCGCACGCCACGGCGGCCGACGCGGCCACGCTGACCCTGGCCACCGGGCTGTCCCGCTTCCCCGTGTACCGCGGCACCCTGGACGAGGTCGTCGGCACCGTGCACATCCGCGACGTCCTCGCCCTCGCCCCCGGGCAACGGGCCACCACCGGCGTCGCCGCACTGGCCACCGACCCCGTGCTGGTGCCCGAGTCGCTCCCCGTCGACCGGCTGCTGGACCGGCTGCGCACCGTCCGCACCATGGCCGTGGTGATCGACGAGTACGGCGGTACGGCCGGGATCGTCACCCTGGAGGACATCGTCGAGGAGATCGTCGGCGACGTACGGGACGAGCACGACCCGGTGGAGGGCCCGGACCTGCTGCGGACCGGGGCGCGGTGCTGGGAGGCGGACGGCGGGGTGCGCCTGGACGTGCTGGCCGGCATCGGCCTGGTCGCGCCCGAGGGGCCGTACGAGACGCTGGCCGGGTTGCTCGCCACCTGCCTGGGCCGGATTCCCGAGGACGGCGACGAGATGGGCGTGGCGGACGGCTGGCGGCTGACGGTGCTGGCGGCGCGCCGGCACCGGGCGGAGCGGGTACGGGTGACCGCGCCCGCCGGTTCGTCCTCGCCGGGCGCCCGGTCCGCCGGCGGGGGAGGGCAGCGGCCGTGACCGCCGTCCAACTCGCCGTCGCCGCGCTGACGTTGTTCAGCAACGCCTTCTTCGTCGGCGGCGAGTTCGCGATGATCTCCGTACGGCGCAGCCAGGTCGAACCGCGCGCCAAGGCCGGGCACCGGCGGGCCGAGCGGGTGCTGTGGGGACTGGAACACCTCTCCGAGCTGCTCGCCACCGCCCAACTGGGCGTCACCGCCTCCTCGCTGGTCCTCGGCGCGATGGCGGAACCGGCCATCGCGCACCTCGCCGAACCGGCCTTCGAGGCGCTGTACGTCCCGCACGGGCTGGTCCACCCGATCGCGTTCGTCCTGGCGCTGACCCTGGCCACGTACCTGCACATGCTCTTCGGCGAGATGGTGCCCAAGAACGTCGCCCTGGCCGCGCCGGAGCGCGCCGCGCTGCTGCTGGGACCGCCGCTGGTGGCCCTCACCCGCGCGCTGCGCCCCGTCGTCGTGAGCATCAACGCCCTCGCCAACGCCCTGCTGCGGCTGGCCAGGACCGAGCCCAGGAACGAGGTCGCCGCCGCCTTCACGGACCAGGAACTCGCCCGTATCGTCCAGGAGTCCCACCAGGCGGGCCTGCTCTCCGAAAGTGGCGGCGAGCGGCTGCGGGACGCGCTGGAACTCGGGCGGCGGCCCGTCGGCAAACTGCTCGTCCCGCCGGCGCGGATGGTCACCGTCGACCGGGACGTCACCCCCGACGAGCTGGAACGCATCGCGGCCCGCGCCGGTTTCTCCCGGCTGCCGGTCACCGGACCGGCCGGTACGGTCCTCGGCTACCTCCACATCAAGGACACCCTCGGCGTCACCGACCGGGACCGGCCGTTCCCCCGGGAGGCGCTGCGCCCGATGCCCCGGGTCGGCCCCGGGACCCCGCTGGACGACACCCTGTCCGCGATGCGGGCGGCCGGCACCCAGGTCGCCGCCGTCGGCGACGAGCAGGGCGCGGTGCTCGGCTTCGTCACCATGACCGACGTACTGGACGAGCTGGTGGGCCCGCCGGACCCGGACCGCCGCCGGAGCGCCGGCCGGGAGCCGTGAGCGGGCGGGCGGGGCCGCGCGTCAGTCGGACACCGCGGCGGAAGGCGAAGGGCGGCCGGCCGGGCCCCGCGGCCCACCGGGCGGCTCGGCGGCCGTACGGGTGACGGCGGGCGGGGTGTGGCCGCGGTGCTGCCGGGGCATGCTCGGCTCCAGCTCGACCAGGACGAGCGCGACGTCGTCGTCCTGGGCGCCGTGGGTGTGCCGGCACATCGTCGACAGCACCGCCTCGATCGCGTCGTTCAGATCGGGCAGTGAGCAGGCCGGCAGCAGGCCGGCCAGGTCGAGCATCGTGCCGTCGGGGTCGCGGGCCTCGGCGAGGCCGTCGGTGTAGAGGAGCAGCCGGTCGCCGGGGGCCAGCTCCACCTCCTGCACCCGCGGCAGCGGGAGCAGCCCGATGGGCGTGGTCGGCTCGGACGGAGTGAGCAGGACGGGCGGGCCGGCGGCGGGCAGGTGCAGGGGCGGGTGGTGGCCGCAGTTGACCAGCCGGAGCCGGCCGGGCGATATCTCGGCTATCACGGCGGTGATGAAGTCCTCGGGCCCGAGGTCGTCGATCAGCCGCCGGTCGACCTCCTCGGCCACCTCGGCGAGATGGCCGCGGGTGTAGGCGCAGTCGCGGAAGTGCCCTATGGCCGCGGCCGACAGGCGTACCGCCTCCAGGCCCTTGCCGCGTACGTCGCCGATCAGCACCCGCAGTCCGCTGGGGGTGTCGGCGAAGGCGTACAGATCGCCGCCGATGACGGCGCGGGGCGCGGCGGAGCGGTAGCGGGCACAGACCGAGGCCCCGCTGACCCGGAACGAGGTCGGCCGCAGGATGGCGCGCTGAGCCGCGGTCGCGACACCGGCGAGCTGGCTGTCCAGGGCGGCCTGCCGGTCGGAGGTCCAGGTCGCGTAGGCCGCGGCGGCGGCGAGCACGGTCAGGGACAGGAGCTGGTCGGTGCGGCCCAGGGTGTGCTCGTGTCCGGCGACGGCCACGCCCAGGAGCAGGGCGGTGAACGAGACCACGGCCGTGCACGCGCCTTCGAGTCTCGTCACCGCCACGAGTGGGCCCACCAGCAGCAGCCCGGCCAGGCTGACGTCGGGGCCCAGCGCCAGGTCGCAGGCCGCGACGGCGGCTCCGGCCAGGGCCGTGAGCAGCAGCAGGGCGCCTTGTCGGACTTCGCGCATGTCCTCCCCTTCCCCCACGGCCGGTGCGGCTCCGCCCGGCCCGGCCGGGCACCACCGTGCGTCGCGGTTACTGTACGTATCCATTTGCGAAGTGATCGCCCAGGCGCTCGGCGGCCCGGCGGTCGCGGCGGATCGCCACCCGAAGCGGCCTGTACACGGTTCTACCCACCTGCTGGCCAGCGAGAACCTCCCGTCCCGTCATATGGTCACATCGGCGTCGAACCGCAGGTGACCGGCCGTCCGAACCGTCGAAGACCAGTCAATCCCGTGACGGAGAGTGACGAAGTGGCGCTCCGTGAAAGATCGCGGCACGGTGTCCGGCGCCGTCCCGACGGGGGCGCGGGGGAGTGGTACGGGAACACCGGTTCGCCTCCGGGCGGACTCATCAGGGATGATGTCCTAGGAGCCGCATCCTGACCGGTGTCGGTTCGGAAGCTGACTCCCCACCCGCCCGAGCAGTGAACCCGCAGGTGAGAGAGCCAGTATGAAGTTTCTGAACGATGCCAAGCCGCCGTACGACCTGACGTACGACGATGTGTTCATGGTGCCCGGCCGCTCCGCGGTGGGCTCCCGTCAGGGCGTGGACCTGGCGGCCCCGGACGGCACCGGCACGACCATCCCGCTGGTGGTCGCCAACATGACCGCGATCGCCGGACGCCGGATGGCGGAGACCGTGGCCCGCCGCGGTGGCCTGGTCGTCATCCCGCAGGACATCCCGATCGAGGTCGTCGCCGAGGTCGTCGGCTGGGTCAAGCGCCGCCACCTGGTGCTGGACACGCCGATCGTGCTGTCCCCGGTCGCCACCGTCGCCGACGCCCTGTCGCTGCTGCCCAAGCGGGCGCACGGCGCCGGGATCGTCGTCGAGGGCGGCCGCCCCGTCGGTGTCGTCACCGAGCACGACCTGACCGGCGTGGACCGCTTCACCCAGGTCTCCGAGGTCATGTCCAAGGACCTGCTGGTCCTGGACGCGGACATCGACCCGCGCGAGGCCTTCAACCGCCTCGACGCCGCCAACCGCAAGCTGGCCCCGGCGGTCGACGCCGACGGCATGCTGGCGGGCATCCTGACCCGTAAGGGCGCCCTGCGCGCGACGCTCTACAAGCCCGCCACCGACGCCGACGGCAGGCTGCGCATCGCCGCCGCCGTGGGCATCAACGGCGACGTGGCCGGCAAGGCCAAGGCCCTGCTGGCGGCCGGTGTGGACGCGCTCGTCGTGGACACCGCGCACGGCCACCAGGAGTCGATGATCAGCGCGGTCAAGGCCGTGCGGGCGCTGGACCCGCAGGTGCCGATCGTGGCCGGCAACATCGTCGCCGCCGCGGGCGTGCGCGACCTGATCGAGGCCGGCGCGGACATCATCAAGGTCGGTGTGGGCCCGGGTGCCATGTGCACCACCCGCATGATGACCGGCGTGGGCCGCCCGCAGTTCTCCGCCGTCCTGGAGTGTGCCGCCGAGGCGAAGAAGCACGGCAAGCACGTCTGGGCGGACGGCGGCGTGCGCCACCCGCGCGACGTGGCGATGGCGCTGGCCGCCGGCGCGTCCAACGTCATGATCGGCTCGTGGTTCGCCGGTACGTACGAGTCGCCCGGCGACCTCCAGCACACCGCCGACGGCCGCCCGTACAAGGAGAGCTTCGGCATGGCCTCGGCGCGTGCGGTCCGCAACCGTACGAGTGAGGAGTCGGCGTACGACCGGGCGCGCAAGGGCCTGTTCGAGGAGGGCATCTCCACCTCGCGGATGTTCGTCGACCCGGCCCGTCCCGGCGTCGAGGACCTGATCGACTCGATCATCGCGGGCGTCCGCAGCTCCTGCACCTACGCGGGCGCGGCCTCCCTGGAGGAGTTCGCGGAGAAGGCCGTCGTCGGCGTGCAGAGTGCCGCGGGCTACGCGGAGGGCAAGCCGCTGCACGCGAGCTGGAGCTGATCGCCGCCCGTCAGGGCGATCGCCTGTACGGCCCCGTACCGAAACGTTTCGGTACGGGGCCGTACCGCGTGGGGGACGAGGTGGGCGAGAACGACCAACCGGTGAGATTTGTCGTTTGTGCGCAACGAACGGCCGTTATGGTCCCAGGCGCGCAACGAAAGTTCACGGTTGCGCAAGGATCCTGCATTACGGCAGCTCGCACGCGCCCCGTACAGTCATGCGCTGTACGTGGAGTGGCGGGGACCGTCTGCTCGGCGGTTCCCCCCTTTGCTGTCGTGGGTCGTTTCGGCGTACCCGCGCGTGGGGACCGCTGCCGGTCGTCCGCCACCTCGACCGGCAGCGATGAAGGAGCCACCCCTGTGTTGGAGCACGGCGCAGCCCCGCCCTCGGCGGGCAGCGATCCCCGGCCCCCCTCCCCCTCCGGGGACCTCGGCACCCGGCTGAAGCGGCGCAAGCCGGTCGAGCGGCTGGTGGCCGAGGGCGGCCAGGGAGAGGGCGGCACCCTGCGCCGCTCGCTGGGCATGTGGCAGCTCACCATGATCAGCATCGGGGCGACGCTGGGCACCGGCATCTTCGTCGTGCTCGGCGAGGCGGTGCCCAAGGCCGGCCCGGCCGTCATCATCTCGTTCGTCATCGCCGGCGTCACCGCCCTGTTCTCCGCGCTGTCCTACGCGGAGCTGGCGGGCTCCATCCCGGTCTCCGGCTCCTCGTACTCCTACGCCTACGCCACCCTCGGCGAGCTGGTCGCCTGGGTCTGCGGCTGGTGCCTGATCCTGGAGTACGGCGTCTCGGTCGCGGCGGTCGCCGTCGGCTGGGGCGAGTACCTCAACGAGCTGCTGTCCGGCACGATCGGCGTCACCCTGCCCGACGCGCTGTCCGCGCCGCCCGGTGACGGCGGGGTCTTCAACCTGCCGGCGCTGATCGTGGTGGTGCTGGCCATGGTCTTCCTGCTGGGCGGTGCCAAGGAGAGCGCCCGCGCCAACACGATTATGGTGACGGTCAAGATCCTCGCGCTGCTGCTGTTCTGCGGTGTCGCCGCGCAGGGCATCTCCTCCGGCAACTACGCCAACTTCATGCCGCTGGGCATCGCCGGTGTCAGCGGCGCCGGGGCCACCCTCTTCTTCTCGTACATCGGCTTCGACGCCGCCTCCACCGCGGGCGAGGAGGCCAAGAACCCGCAGCGCGACCTGCCGCGCGCGATCATGCTGTCGCTGATCATCGTCACCGCGCTGTACTGCCTGGTCGCGGCGGTCGCCGTGGGCGCCAGGCCCTGGCAGGGCTTCGAGGGCTCGGAGGCCGCGCTCGCCGGCATCATGACGGAGGTCACCGGCCAGTCCTTCTGGGCCGTGCTGCTGGCCGCCGGTGCCGTCATCGCCATCGCCAGCGTCGTCCTGACGGTGCTGTACGGGCAGACCCGCATCCTGTTCGCGATGTCCCGCGACGGCCTGGTGCCGAAGGTCTTCTCCAAGGTCCACGCGAAGTCCGGCGTGCCGCGCGCCAACACCGTGATCGTCTCGCTGTTCTGCGGCATCCTGGCCGCCGCCGTGCCGCTCGCCCAGCTCGCCGACGCCACCAGCATCGGCACGCTCTTCGCCTTCGCGCTGGTCAACATCGCGGTGATCGTGCTGCGCCGCACCAAGCCGGACCTGCCGCGCACCTTCCGTACGCCGCTGTCGCCGCTCTTCCCGGCGATCGGCTTCCTGCTGTGCCTGTACATGATGGGCAGCCTCGGCCCGGTCACCTGGGTGGTCTTCGGTGTCTGGATGGCCGTCGGGCTCGTGGTCTACTTCGTCTACGGCATCCGCCGCTCCCGATTGGCCACCGCAGAGAAGTGATCCACCCGCAGTGCGACAGATGAACGAACTCGACCAGCGCATCGTCCATGCCCTGGCGGAGGACGCCCGCCGCTCCTACGCCGACATCGGGGCGGAGGTCGGGCTCTCCGCCCCGGCGGTCAAACGCCGGGTGGACCGGCTGCGCGCCGAGGGCGCCATCACCGGGTTCACCGTACGGGTCGACCCGGCGGCGCTGGGCTGGGAGACCGAGGGGTTCATCGAGCTGTTCTGCCGCCGCAACACCTCGCCGGACTCCATCCACCGGGGCCTGTCGCGCTATCCGGAAGTGGCGTCCGCCTCCACCGTCACCGGTGAGGCGGACGCCATCGTCCAGGTCTTCGCCTCCGACATGCGGCACTTCGAACGGGTGCTGGAACGTATCGCCGGCGAACCGTTCGTGGAACGCACCAAGTCGGTGCTGGTCCTCTCCCCGCTCCTGCGCCGCTTCAGCTCGGGGTCACCGGGCTGAGGCGGGGCGCGGTCCGGGGCCCGCGACGGGCCCCCGCGGTCAGACGCTCAGCAGGGCGAGCACGCCGCCCAGGGCGAGGAGTCCGCAGACGCCGAGGTTGACGAGCTTGTAGGAGAGGAAGACCGCGGCGAACTCGCGGATGGTGGCGCTCGGCCAGAAATAGGCGGCGGTGGGAGCGCCGACGACCTGGCCGTTGACGCCGGCGCGACGGGCCAGCAGGGCGGCGCGCAGGACGTGGTAGTTGTTCGTGACGATCACGCACCGGTGGTCCGGCACCGCCTGTTCCATGAGCTTCTTGCTGAACGCCAGGTTCTCCTCCGTGGTCCTGGACTGCTCCTCGCACAGGATCCGGTCCTCGGGGAAGCCGCGCTCGATCAGATAGGCGGCCATCGCCCGGGCTTCGGGAAGCTGTTCGTCGGGGCCCTGGCCGCCCGAGGTGAGCAGCACCGGCGGGTTGCCGCGCCGCGCCTGGCGCTCGTACACCGCGCGGGCCCGCTCCAGCCGGCTCGCCAGCAGCGGCGGTACGCGCGTGCCGCCGATCAGCCCGGAGCCCAGGACCACCACGAAGTCGGCGTCGCGGCGCACCCGCAGCCGCCCGTAGAGGAACGCGTAACCGACGAAGCACAGGAAGAGGAAGGACACATAGCCGACGATCAGCAGCGTGGTGCCGGCGAGCGCCACCAGGGTGCGTGACGCGGTGCCGACAGCCGTGATCAGCAGTGCGATGACCGCGAAGATCCCGAGTCCGGCCAGCAGCGACAGCAGGTTCGCCAGGCTCCGGCCCTCCTTGCGGACCATCTTCACGCCGTTGAGGATCAGGAAGACGCCGAGGACGAGAACCCCGAGCGAGGGCAGCAGGAGGACGAGCACGGTGACCGCCACGGCGGCCACCGCGGGCATCCGCTGCACCTGGATGAGGAGGGCCGGGACCAGGAAGACGACGGTCAGGCCCAGATAGACGGCGTTGCTGAAGCGGCGCCGGTCGCGCAGCACACCGAAGGCGAACAGGACGAAGAACAGGGCCGGTAGGGCGTACGCGAGCATGAGCACATCGTAGACAGGGCGATCATGTGTTCGGTGCCGTTTGCGTCATGGACCGGACCATGAAAGGGGGGAGGGCGGTGGCGCGCCGCCTCGGTTCACGGGCTCGTCCCACGGGGTGACGGTGAAGTCACCGCGCTCCGCCGTCTCGAACGGCGCCGAACCGACGCGCGCGGGCAGGTCCTTGGTGGACGCCGGGCCCGGATGGCGGCCCAACTGTAACCCAGCCGGTCGGGGCCGCCCCGGCCGTGGACGGCCCCGGCGTCGTGGACGCCGCGGGTGTCGCGGACGTCGTGGACGGAGAACCCCATCCGCTGGGCCGGACGCGTGGGCCGGAGGCTCGGCGAGCGCCGGGCCGACCGCCGAGGCGGCGAGGACGCGAAGGCGTCTGCGTGTGGTGCTCCGGGCGCGGATGCGGGTGCTGTCGGCGGTATTGAAGCGGACAAAACGGCTCATGGTGGATCTCTCCCCCCACTGGAGCCGCGGTCGTTCGCCCGGCCTCCTCGGGCGCGTCGAACGATGCCGTCCGGCCGCGCGCACCACATCGGGCCGGCGGGCGATCCCCGCTCCGCCGTGCGGGGGGCCGCGGTGCGGCCGGGGGAGGGCCCGGGCCCGCCCGGAGGACGTACCACCGTGGCCGCACGGTGACCCGCACCACCTGCCGCCCCACACGGCGCAACGAATCGCCGTCCAGGCCGTACAACACGCAACGAAATGCCCGGCTGCACGCAAGGGTGACGCCTTGTACGGGCGGTCCGGCGAACCGTACCGTCTAGGCGTCCCGCCGATCGCCGGGCCGCCGCCAGTGCCCGGGCCGCCCGGCCGATCCGTCCGAACGTGTCCTCCGAGGGGTCCCATGTCGTCGCTGCGCACCGCCCTGCTCCAGAGTTCGGGACGGCCCGGCGACGTCGCGCACAACCTGCGCGCCATCGAGGACGCGGCGCGCGAGGCGGCGGCGGGCGGTGCCGGGCTGCTGGTCTGCCCGGAGCTGTTCCTGACCGGTTACGCCATCGGTGAGGACCTGCACCGGCTCGCCGAGCCCGCCGACGGCCCGGCCGCGCGGACGGTGGCCCGAATAGCCGCCGAGCACGGCATCGCGGTGCTGTACGGCTACCCCGAGCGCGACGGCGCGGCGGTGTACAACACGGTGCAGCTCATCGGCCCCGAGGGGCGTAGCATGGTGAACTACCGTAAAACGCATCTTTTTGGCTGTTTCGAGCGCGAGTGGTTCACCCCCGGGGACACTCCGGTCGTCCAGGCCGAACTGGGCGGTCTGCGCCTCGGCTTGATGATCTGCTACGACGTGGAGTTCCCGGAGAACGTCCGCGCCCACGCGCTGGCCGGTACCGACCTGCTGCTGGTGCCCACCGCCCAGCTCCACCCCTTCCAGTTCGTCGCCGAGTCGCTCGTGCCGGTACGGGCCTTCGAGAGTCAGCTCTACATCGCCTACGTCAACCGGGTCGGCCCCGAGGGCGATTTCGAGTTCGTCGGTCTGAGCTGTCTGGCCGGTCCGGACGGCACCGTGCGCGCCCGCGCCGGACGCGGCGAGGAGCTGGTGTTCGGCGACGTCGACGCCGGTCTGCTCAAGCGCTCGCGCGAGGACAACCCGTACCTCGCCGACCGGCGCCCCGGCCTCTACAACTCGCTCACCTGACACCGGCCCTGAAACCACTTCCGGCACCGGCCTGAAGGACCCCGCAGCGGCGCCGGCGCGCCGCCCCCACGCCTGCCCGCGCGCACCCGCACCCCCCTCACGTACCTGCCTGCAAGGAGCCCGAACCGATGACCGTGCCCACCGCCGCCCAGCACGCGGACGCCCAGCCGCCCATCACCATGTTCGGGCCGGACTTCCCGTACGCGTACGACGACTTCCTCGCCCACCCGGCGGGCCTCGGCCAGGTGCCGGCCACCGAGCACGGCAAGGAGGTCGCCGTCATCGGCGGTGGCCTGTCCGGGATCATCACCGCCTACGAGCTGATGAAGATGGGCCTCAAGCCCGTCGTCTACGAGGCGGACCGGATAGGCGGGCGGCTGCGCACCGTCGGCTTCGAGGGCTGCGACCCGAGCCTGACCGCGGAGATGGGCGCGATGCGCTTCCCGCCGTCCTCCACCGCACTTCAGCACTACATCGACCTGGTGGGGCTGGAGACCAAGCCGTTCCCCAACCCGCTCGCGCCCAGCACCCCGTCGACCGTCGTCGACCTCAAGGGCGAGTCGCACTACGCGCGCACCGTCGAGGACCTGCCCGAGGTCTACCACCAGGTCATGGACGCCTGGAACGCCTGCCTGGAGGAGGGCGCGGACTTCTCCGACATGAACCGCGCCATCCGCGAGCGCGACGTGCCGCGCATCCGGGAGATCTGGGCGCGGCTCGTCGAGAAGCTCGACAACCAGACCTTCTACGGTTACCTCTGCGACTCCACCGCCTTCACGTCCTTCCGGCACCGCGAGATCTTCGGGCAGGTCGGCTTCGGCACCGGCGGCTGGGACACCGACTTCCCCAACTCCATCCTGGAGATCCTGCGCGTCGTCTACACCGAGGCCGACGACCACCACCGCGGCATCGTCGGCGGCAGCCAGCAGTTGCCGCTGCGCCTGTGGGAGCGCGAGCCGGAGAAGACCGTCCACTGGGCGCCGGGCACCTCGCTGTCCTCCCTGCACGACGGCGAACCGCGCCCCGCGGTCACCCGGCTGCACCGCACGGCCGGCAACCGCGTCACCGTCACCGACGCGAGCGGCGACATCCGTACGTACGAGGCGGCCGTGTTCACCGCGCAGTCCTGGATGCTGCTGTCGAAGATCGCCTGCGACGACGCGCTGTTCCCCATCGACCACTGGACGGCGATGGAGCGCACCCACTACATGGAGTCCTCCAAGCTGTTCGTGCCGGTCGACCGGCCGTTCTGGCTGGACAAGGCCGTCGACGACGAGGGCAACGAGACCGGGCGGGACGTGATGAGCATGACGCTCACCGACCGGATGACCCGCGGCACGTACCTGCTCGACGACGGGCCCGACAAGCCGGCCGTCATCTGCCTCTCCTACACCTGGTGCGACGACAGCCTCAAGTGGCTGCCGCTGAACGCCCACGACCGTATGGAGGTCATGCTCAAGTCGCTCTCGGAGATCTACCCGAAGGTCGACATCAGGAAGCACATCATCGGCAACCCGGTGACCGTCTCCTGGGAGAACGAGCCGTACTTCATGGGCGCGTTCAAGGCCAACCTGCCGGGTCACTACCGCTACCAGCGGCGGCTGTTCACCCACTTCATGCAGGACCGGCTGCCCGAGGACAAGCGCGGCCTCTTCCTCGCGGGCGACGACATCTCCTGGACGGCGGGCTGGGCCGAGGGCGCCGTGCAGACCGCGCTGAACGCGGTGTGGGGCGTGATGACGCACTTCGGCGGCAGCACCGACGCGGCCAACCCCGGCCCCGGCGACGTGTACGACGAGATCGCGCCGGTCGAGCTGCCGGAGGACTGAGCCCCCGGGACGGGAGGGCCGCCCACGGCATGCCGTACGCGGCCGCCGTCAGCCCAGCGGCGTCAGCAGACAGCGGCCCACCAGGCCCACGCCCGACCCGAGCCGCTCGGCGCACTCCCGCGCGGTCCCGGGCAGACCGCGCAGGCTCCACAGCACCCGCGCCGCCGCCCACGCGCCGTCCCTGGCCATCTCCAGGCTCCAGGAACCGGCGAGGTGGGTGAGCGGATCGGCGACGTCCAGCAGGTCGGGGCCGGGCATCAGGCTCTCCCGGATGCGCTCCTCCATGCCCTCCAGGAGGTCGCCGACCCGGTCGAAGTCCGCCGCGAGCGTTTCCGGTTCGCACTCCAGGGTGCGGCAGGTGTCCACGACGGCCAGCGCCAGGTCGTACCCGATGTGCGCGTTGATCCCGGCCAGCGCGAACTGCAGCGGCCGGACGCCGGGGTGGCGGCGCAACTGGAACAGCGGGCGCCAGCAGGCCGGTACGGTCAGGCCGGCGCCGGCCGCGTCCACCGCGGCGAGGTAGCGCCGGGCGAAGACCGCGTCCAGCTCGCCCGCCGCCGACGGGTCCTGGAAGCCGCCCGCGCCCAGACGCCGGGCGATCTCCTCGGTGACGGACAGGTACACCCGGTTGAACACCGCGATGCCGTCGGCGGGCGGGAGCGTGGCCTCCAGCACCCGCATCCGCGCCAGGGCCGC
The DNA here is from genome assembly GCF_044327445.1 of Streptomyces sp. NPDC018045. Classification (NCBI taxonomy): domain Bacteria; kingdom Bacillati; phylum Actinomycetota; class Actinomycetes; order Kitasatosporales; family Streptomycetaceae; genus Streptomyces; species Streptomyces sp. NPDC018045. The sequence continues at coordinate 117,663 of NZ_JBIRFL010000004.1, read as the reverse complement.
GGCCACGGGGGGCGGGGCCTGCGGGGGCACCGCGCCCGGCCGGGCCGCGCCCGCCGCCGGTTGTGCCTGCGGGCCGCCGGGGGCCCGCTGAGTCGTCGTCATGCGCACAGCGTGACAGTCGGGTACGTACCGTAGAGGCGGGCCGGTGCCGGATGACCGGATCGGGGGAATCCGCGGCGCCCTCTTGCCCGTGAGTGCCTGTCCGTCGATCACTGTTCGGCCAAAACTCCACCGGCGCTCATCCGGACTGACTATTTTCAGCCTCCGATGAAGCGGCCCGTCGTGCCACGGGGCCGCCTTCCCCTGGAGGTTGAAGATGTCCCGAAGACTCGCCGCCGCCCTGTCCGCCTCGGCCATGACCGTGACCGCGCTGGTGGCGGCCGCCGCCCCGGCGCAGGCCGCCCCCGCCGACAAGCCCAAGGTGCTGGCCGGCTGGACGCAGACCGACGCGGGCAGTTACGGCAGGTGGCTCGCGGCCCGCGGCGACCAGGGGAAGTGGGCGGCGTACGCCTTCGACTGGAGCACCGACTACTGCTCCAAGTCGCCCGACAACCCCTTCGGCTTCCCCTTCGAAACCTCGTGCGCGCGCCACGACTTCGGCTACCGCAACTACAAGGAGGCCGGCACCTTCCCGGCGAACAAGCCGCGCCTGGACAGCGCGCTGTACGAGGACCTCAAGCGGGTCTGCGCCCAGTACGGCGGCGCGAAGAAGACCTCGTGCAACGCGCTGGCCTGGACGTACTACGAGGCGGTCAAGAACCTCGGCTGACCCGGCCCCCGCCGGGCCGGCCCGGCCGCGGGGGACACGTCACGCCTTCCCCCGCGCCCCTTCCGGCCCGGCTTCGCCACCCGGCGCCTCCTCGTCGTACGCGCTGGTCCCCTCGTCGAGCAGCGGCTCCTGCTGCTTCAGGTGGGCGGGCGCCAGCGCGCGCAGCACGTGGTAGCCGGTGATCACCACGATCGTGCCGAGCGCGATACCGCCCAGTTCGAAGTTGTCGCTGATCTTCAGGCTGACGCCGCCGATGCCGATGATGACGCCCGCGGCGACCGGCACCAGATTCAGCGGATTGCGCAGGTCCACCTTGTTGTGCACCCAGATCTGCGCGCCGAGCAGGCCGATCATGCCGTACAGGATGACGGTGATACCGCCCAGCACGCCACCGGGGATCGCGGCCACCACCGCGCCGAACTTGGGACACAGGCCGAAGAGCAGCGCGAAGGCGGCCGCCGCCCAGTAGGCCGCGGTGGAGTAGACGCGGGTCGCGGCCATCACGCCGATGTTCTCGGAGTACGTGGTGTTGGGCGGGCCGCCGAGCGCGGTGGAGAGCATCGAGCCCGCGCCGTCGGCGGAGATCGCGGTGCCCAGCTTGTCGTCGAGCGGGTCGCCGGTCATCTCGCCGACCGCCTTGACGTGCCCGGCGTTCTCGGCGACCAGCGCGATCACCACCGGCAGCGCGACCAGGACCGCGGACCACTGGAAGGACGGCGCGTGGAAGGACGGCAGGCCGATCCACTCGGCCGAGCCGACGCCCGACAGGTCCAGGCGCCAGTGGTCGGTGAGCTGCCCGGCGCCGTTCACCGAGTGGATCTTGCCGAAGGCCAGGTCGAGGAGCCAGGAGACGCCGTATCCGAAGACCAGGCCGAGGAAGATCGCGATCCGCGACCAGAAGCCGCGCAGACAGACCACGGCCAGCCCGGTGAAGAGCATCGTCAGCAGCGCCACCCACTGGTCCTGCGGCCAGTACGTGCTCGCCGTCACCGGCGCCAGGTTGAAGCCGATCAGCATCACCACGGCACCCGTGACCACCGGCGGCATCGCCGCGTGGATGATCCGTGCGCCGAACCGCCGCACCGCCAGGCCCACCAGGAAGAGCGCCGCGCCGACGACGAAGACCGCGCCGGTGACGGTGGCGCTGCTGCCGCCCTGCGCGCGGATCACGGCGGCGACACCGACGAAGGAGAGCGAGCAGCCGAGGTACGACGGCACCCGGCCGCGCGTCGCCAGCAGGAAGATGGCGGTCGAGACGCCCGACATCATGATGGCGAGGTTGGGGTCCAGGCCCATCAGGACCGGGGCGACGAAACTGGCGCCGAACATGGCGACCACGTGCTGCGCGCCGAGGCCCGCGGTGCGTGGCCAGGAGAGCCGCTCGTCCGGTCTGACGACGGCTCCGGGGGCGGGGGTGCGCCCGTCGCCGTGCACGGTCCAGCGCACACCGAGGCCCATGAGTGCTCCACTTCTTCGGGTAGGTCGAGGGGGTCGGCCGGGCAGGGCGCCGGCCGGGTCATGGTAAGGCGGCGCCGGGCCGGCCCGGGGCGACCGGAACGGTCCGCTCCGCCGTGCGGCGCTGCCTGCCCCGGCGGCCGGAGCATTTTAAGCAGGCGCTTACGATGGCCCGGTCCATTTCTTGAACCGTCAACAGCGTCGCACGGCGCCCGCCGGGCCCCCACGGCCCGCCCGCCGCCCGGCGCACACCGACGGGCACCGCCCGCCGCAGAACCAGGAGCACCAACCCGTGAGCGTCGAAGCCCTTGAGGCCGCCCCCGCCGTCCCGTACGGACAACTGGTCCCCGTCACCGTGCACTTCGACGACCTCGACGCGCTCGGCATGCTCCACAACTCGCGCTACCCGCTGCTCGTCGAGCGCGCCTGGGCCGAGTTCTGGCACGCCCGCGGCTTCGGCTTCGACGGGGACCGGGCGACGGCCGGCGACATGTGCAACGTCATCAAGGAGATGAAGGTCTCGTACGAGCGGCCGGTCACCCGGCCCGGCCACTACGCCGCCCACCTGTGGGTCGAACGCCTCGGCCGCACCGGCCTGACCTACGGTTTCCGGCTGTGCTCCGCCGACGGCGAGCAGACCTACGCGCGCGGCCACCGCGTCCTGGTGCGCGTCGACCCGCAGGCGCTGCGCCCCACCCCGTGGTCGGAGCGGGCACGGGAGACAGCGGCGGAACTGCTGCGCCCGGAGGCGCAGGCCGCCTGAGCGGCGGACGCCCGTCCGCGTCCGTCCCGCGGACGGGTACGCCGGTGTGCGGACCCCGGGTCAGAAGCGCTCCGGGCCGCCGGCCGCCACCGCGTCGCGCCCGGCGGCGTTCCGGCCCTTCACCCGCAGCACCCCGGCGCCGGCGAACAGCCCGCAGGCCAGCACCGTGACCAGCAGGAACGACCCGGTCAGCGAGGTCGCCTGGGCGATCGCGCCGATGGCCGACGGGGCGATCAGCCCCGAGGTGTACGTGATGGTGGCGACGCCGGCGATGGCCTGGCTGGGCGCCGGGCCGCTGCGGCCCGCCGCCGCGAACGCCAGCGGCACCACGACGGCGATGCCCAGGCCGATCAGCGCGAAGCCCGCCAGCGCCATGGCCGGGTGCCGCGCCAGCACGATCAGGACGCCGCCCGCCGTCGCCAGCATCCCACTGGCCCGTACGGTGCGCACCGGACCGAAGCGGGCGACCACCCGGTCGCCCGCCAGCCGGGCCGCCGCCATGGTGCACGAGAAGGCCGTGGTCGAGGCGGCCGCCAGGCCCGCGTCGGTGCCCAGCACGTCGCGCAGGTAGACCGCCGACCAGTCGAGGCTGGCGCCCTCCGCGAAGACCGCGCAGAACCCGACCGCGCCGATGACCAGCGCGGACTTCGGGGGCAGCGCGAAGCGCGGCGGCGGATGCGCGCCGGGCGTGCTGCGCAGGTCCAGCACGCCCTGGCAGGCGGCGGCACCCAGGACGGTGGACACGGCGGCGGCGACGGCCAGGTGCAGCCGGGCATCGGTGCCGGCGTGCGCCGCCGCGGTGCCGGCCGCCGAGCCGAGCAGGGCGCCCACGCTCCACATGCCGTGCAGCCCCGACATGATCGGCTTGCCGAGCCGGTCCTCGGTCTCCACGCCCAGCGCGTTCATCGCCACGTCCGCCATGCCCGCGGTCGCGCCGTACACCAGCAGGGCGCCGCACAGCCCGTACAGGTTGGGGGAGAGGGCGGGCAGTGCGAGCGAGAGGGTCCACAGGGCGAGCAGGGTGCGCAGGGCGGCACGGGCGCCGAGGTGGTGGCTGATCCGGCCGGCCAGTGGCATGGCGAGGGACGCGCCGATCGCGGGGAAGGCCAGGGCGAGGCCGAGCCGGCCCGCGCTGATCTGCGCGTGGTCCTGGATCCAGGGGACGCGGGTGGCGAAGCCGCCGGTCACCGAGCCGTGAACGAGGAAGACCGCCGCGACGGACCAGCGGGCGCGGCGCAGCCGGGCCGGGGAGAAGTGCCGACCCCGGACCGGGCCGGGCGGTGGGCCGGGCGGCGGAGCCGCATCGGGAGCGCCGGTGCCATCCATGGGCGTAAATTATCAGGAAGCCTGCCTGATAATAAGAGACATCCGGCAGCTCCCTCGCAGCGGTCCCCGTGTCAGGGGGCCTGGAAGGATCCGGGCATGGATGAGACGCGCGGACCCGCCCCCGGCCGTACCGCCCCGGCCGCCGTACGCGGCACCCCGCGCACCGCCTCGCCGCGCACCGCGCGGGCCATCAACGACCGCCTCGCCCTCCGGCTCCTCCAGGCCGCGGGCCCGCTGACCGCCGGGGAGCTGAAGGCGGGCACCGGACTCTCCCGGCCGACCGTCGCCGACCTCGTCGAACGCCTCCAGGCCGCCGGGCTGATCGCGGTGGTCGGCGAGTCGGGCGCCCGGCGGCGCGGGCCCAACGCCCGGTTGTACGGCATCGTCGCCGGCCGCGCCCACCTCGCCGCGGTGGACCTGCGCACGCACAGCGCCACCCTCGCGGTCGCCGACCTGCTCGGCCACGTGCTGGCCGAGGCGGTCGTCCCGGTCGGCCCGGACGCGGACCCCGGCCAGGCGGCGGCGAACGGCGTGGCCACCCTGGAGAAGCTGCTCGGCGAGGCCGGAGCCGGACGCCCGCACGTCGTCGCGGTCGGCGCGCCCGGCCTGGTCGACCCGGCCACCGGGCGCTTCGGCGGTACGGAATGGGTGCCCGCCTGGCACGCCGCGCTCCTCACGGCGGTCGGCGACCGGCCCGCCGCGCCGGTCCTGCTGGAGAACGAGGTCAACCTCGCCGCCATCGCCGAGCAGCGCGACGGCGCCGCGCGCGACCGCGACACCTACGTCCTGCTCTGGCTCGGCCACGGCACCGGCGCCGCCGTCGTCCTGGACGGCCGGCTGCGCCGCGGCGCCTCGGGCGGCACGGGCGAGATCGGCTTCCTGCCCGTACCGGGCACGGGTGCGCTGCCCACGGCCGCGGGCTGCGACGGCGGCTTCCACTCGCTGGCGGGTTCCGCGGCGGTGTGCCGGCTGGCCGCCGAGCACGGCATCGTGGCGGGCCCGGGGCAGGGCGGGGCGGGCCCAGGTGGCACGGACGCGACCGGTGCTCCCGCCGCCGAGGCGCTGGTGCGCGCCGCTGGCCGCGCGGGCGGGGCCGGTGCCGCCTTCCTCGACGCGCTGGCCGCCCGGGTCGCCGTCGGGGCCGCCGCCGTCTGCGCCGTACTGGACCCCGGCTGTGTCGTACTCGGCGGCGAGACCGGCCGCGCGGGCGGCGACGCGCTGGCCGCCCGGGTCGCCGGTCACCTCGCGCGGATGTCCCCGCTGCGCACCGAGGTACGCGCGGGGACGGTCGGCGGCCGGGCCGTGCTGCGCGGCGCGGTGCTCGCGGCGATGGACGCGGCACAGGAGGACCTGTTCGGTCCTGTGGCCTGAGCGGGGACCGCGACCTGTTCGGGCCTGCGGCCTGAGCCGGGCCCGCGACACGTTCGGGCCCGAGCGAGGTCCGGGGCACGGGGCCTGGCGGTAGCCGGATTGCCGGGTGCCCGCCCCGGCCGTCCCGGGAGCGCCGGACTGCCGGGCCACCGGCGGCCTGCCGTCCCGGGAGCGCCGGGCCCCCGCCCCCGCCGCTACCCTCCGGCCCGCCCCCCTCTGCCGCTCCCGCCCGTCCGCTCCGCCAGGAAGTCCCCGTAGCTGATCGTGCCGTCCGCGTGCTCCGGTGCCAGGTTCTCGCCCCGCCGCAGCGCCGCGCCTACTCCGCCCGGCACCCACAGCGGTACCAGCAGACGCCGCCGCCCGCCGGCCCGGAGGGTGTCCCGTACGAGGTCACGGGCGGTACGGGTCTCGGGGCCGCCCAGGTCCGCCACCCGGCCCGCCGGCTCCGCAGACGCCAGCTCCACGAGCCGGCCGGCGACCTCGCGGACGTCCACCGGCTGGAACCGCACACCGGTCGGCACCGGCATCACCGGCAGCCGCGCCCCGGCCTTGACCAGTCGCAGCAGCAGGTCGTGGAACTGGGTGGTACGCAGTACGGTCCAGCCGAGCCCCGAGTCCTCGATCAGCCGCTCCACCTCGTGTTTCGCGCGGTAGTAGCCCAGCGGGATCCGGTCCACGCCGACGATGGAGATGTAGACCAGGTGCCGCACCCCGGCCGTCAGCGCCGCCTCGACGAGCCGGCCGGCCGCCTCGGTGTCGCCGGTCGGCGCCGAGGCGCAGTGCACCACGGTCTCCACGCCCGCCACCGCCGGGGCCAGGCCCGAGCCGTCGCGCAGGTCGACCGCGTACGCGTGCAGCCGGGGCCGCCCGGTACCGGGGTGCGGGCGGCGGCTGAGGGTGCGGACGTCGTGACCTGCGGCGAGCAGCCGGTCCACCACGGCCCGGCCGAGCGTGCCCGTGCCGCCGGTCACCAAAATCGTCGTCATCGCGATCATTCCTCGGGTCGGGGGTGGGCGGTCCGGGCCGGTGGGGGCCCGCGGCGCTGGGACGGCGCGGCGGGCCGGAGGGTGAGGCCCGTGCCGCCGTCTGTGAGCCACTCCACAGGTCGCCGCCCGCATGGCCGACGATCAGACGTGGCAGACTGAAGCCGTACTGAATTGACATACGCAGCGCACTCCGGGGTCGGTGAAATTCCGAACCGGCGGTAACAGTCCGCGACCCGGTCGCCTCCAGCGGCCGGTTGAGCAGGTGGAATTCCTGCACCGACGGTTAAAGTCCGGATGGGAGGCAGTGCGCGGCGGGCGAGCAGCGGTACACCGCCGCCGGCGGTCGTCCTCGTCTTCACGAAGGCGGCCTCCTCCTTGGCCTCGGTGTCCCCGTTGTCCCGTTCCCGTTTTCCTGTCCGTTGTGACAGCCCCGGAGTCCGTGCCCGAGTGGCAGGAGGACCCGGTGGCCACCCCAGCCCCCGCGCAGACCGCGGCGATGCGCCGAGCCATCCAGCTTGCCGCCCGCGGCCTCGGACACACCAGTCCCAATCCCGTCGTCGGCTGTGTCGTCCTGGACGCCGCCGGGCGCGTCGTGGGGGAGGGCTGGCACGAGCGGGCCGGCGGCCCGCACGCCGAGGTCAACGCGCTGCGCGAGGCGGGCGAGCGGGCCAGGGGCGGCACCGCCTTCGTCACGCTGGAACCCTGCAACCACACCGGCCGCACCGGCCCCTGTGCCCAGGCCCTCATCGCGGCGGGCATCGCCCGGGTGTACTACGCCGTCCCGGACCCCAACCCCACCGCCACCGGCGGTTCCACCACCCTGGCCGAGGCCGGCCTGGACGTCGAGGGCGGCCTGCTCGCCGACGAGGCCGCCGCCGGCAACGAGGCGTGGCTGACCGCCGTACTGCGCCGCCGTCCCTTCGTGCTGTGGAAGTACGCCGCCACGCTCGACGGCCGGATCGCCGCCGCCGACGGCACCAGCCGCTGGATCACCTCGGCCGAGTCCCGCGCCGACGTCCACCGGCTGCGCGCCCGGGCCGACGCGGTGATCGTCGGTTCCGGCACCGCCCGCGCCGACGACCCGCACCTCGGCGCGCGTGTCGCGGGCCTGGCCGACGCCGAGGTCAGCCAGCCGATGCGGGTCGTGATCGACACCGCCGCCGCCGTGGTCAAGCCCGGCGCCCGGGTCCTGGACGGCACCGCGCCCACCCTGATCGCGGTCGCCGAGGACGCCGACGCCCGCCATCTCGAAGGTCTCGCCCCGATCCTGCGGCTGCCGCGCACCGAGGGCGGCTCCGGGGTGCATCTGCCCACGCTGCTCGACGCCCTGTACGCGCGCGACGTGCGGTCGGTGCTCCTGGAGGGCGGCCCGACCCTGGCCGGCGCCTTCCTCGCCGCGCACGCCGTCGACAAGGTCGTCGGCTACCTCGCGCCCGTACTGCTCGGCGCCGGTCCCGCCGCCCTCGGCGACGCCGGAATCGGCACGATCGGCCAGGCGTTGCGCCTCGATGTGACCGACACCGTCCGGCTCGGGCCCGATCTGCGCATCACCGCCACCCCCGCCCGCCACACCCTGAACGAGGAGAGCTGACGTGTTCACCGGAATCGTCGAAGAACTGGGTGAGGTCGCCGCCGTCGAGAACCTCGGCGACAGCTCCCGGTTCACCTTGCGCGGCCCGCTCGTCACCGAGGGCGCCGGGCACGGCGACTCGATCGCCGTCAACGGCGTCTGCCTGACCGTCGTGGACACCGGCGAGGGGACCTTCACCGCCGACGTGATGGCCGAGACGCTCAGTCGCACCGGCCTGGGCGTGCTCACCGTCGGCTCCCGCGTCAACCTCGAACGCCCGATGGCCCTCGGCGGGCGCCTCGGCGGCCACCTCGTCCAGGGCCATGTGGACGGCACCGGCACGATCGTCTCGCGGACACCCGGGGAGCACTGGGAGATCGTCAAGATCGCGCTGCCCGCCCGGCTCGCCCGCTATGTGGTGGAGAAAGGGTCCATCACCGTCGACGGCGTCAGCCTCACCGTCGTCGACGCGGCCGACGACTTCTTCACCATCAGCCTCATCCCCACCACCCTTGCCCTGACCACCCTCGGCATCAAGCAGCCCGGCGACCCGGTCAACCTGGAGGTCGACGTGCTGGCGAAGTACGTGGAGCGGCTGCTGGGCCAGGGGCAGGGCACCGCGGCGGCCGCCGCGGCCGTGGAAGAGAGCCTGCGGTGAACGTCCTCGGCTGGCTGAACGGCCCGGCGTTCACCGCCTTCGGCCAGCAGGTCATCTGGTCCGACATGATCGGCAACAGCATCGGCCTGGCCGCCCTCGCCTTCGGCTGGCGGCGCTCCATATGGACCTGGCCCGCCCAGTTCCTCTCCGGCCTGATCCTGGTCTCCGCGTACGCCTACGCCCACCTCAGCGGCGGCGTCGGCAAGCAACTGCTCGTCATCGGCGTGGCGCTGTGGGGCTGGCGGCAGTGGCGGCGCGGCCGGCAGCGGGCCCAGGACGGCTCCATCGCCGTGCGCTTCGCCACCTGGCGCGAGCGCGCACTGCTGCTCGCCGGCACGGCGGCCGGCACCGTCGCCGTCGGCTCGCTGTTCGCCCTGCTGCCGCAGCTCTCCTGGAACCCCTGGCCCGACGCCTACATCTTCGTCGGCACCCTGGCGGCGATGGTCGCCCAGGCCCGCGGCCTGGTCGAGTTCTGGTTCGCCTGGCTGCTCGTCGACATCGTGGGTGTCCCCCTCGCCTTCAGCAGCGGCCTGGCCTTCTCCGGCCTCGTCTATGTCGTCTACCTCGGCCTCGTCCTGTGGGGCATGCGCGACTGGTGGCTGCGTTCCCGTACGAATCCGCAGCCCGTCCTGGAAGGAGCGGCGGCATGACCGCACTGCAGAGCTGGTACGACCCCGAGGACACCGGCGGCCGCGACGCCGTTCTGGCCCTCGACCCCGTCGAGCAGGCCATCACCGACATCGCCGCAGGGCGGCCGGTCGTGGTCGTGGACGACGAGAACCGGGAGAACGAGGGCGACCTCGTCGTCGCCGCCGAACGGGTCACCCCCGAGATCCTCGCCTTCATGATGAGCGAGTGCCGCGGCCTGATCTGCGCCCCCATGGAGGGCGCCGAACTGGACCGCCTCGCGCTGCCGCAGATGGTCGAGCACAACACCGAGTCGATGCGCACCGCGTTCACCGTCTCCGTCGACGCCACCGCCGCGCACGGCGTCAGCACCGGCATCTCCGCCGCCGACCGCGCCACCACCCTGCGCCTGCTCGCCTCCGGCGAGGCCGCGCCCGCCGACTTCGTGCGCCCCGGCCACATCTTCCCGCTGCGTGCCCGCGACGGCGGGGTGCTGGTCCGCAACGGCCACACCGAGGCCGGCGTGGACCTCGCCCGGCTCGCGGGGCTGCGGCCCGCCGCCGCGATCGTCGAGATCGCCGGTGAGGACGGCACGATGCTGCGGCTGCCCGAGCTGGTGCCGTTCGCCCGCAAGCACGGCCTGTCGATCATCTCCATCGAGGACCTGATCGCCTACCGCCGCAGCTCGGAGCCGACCGTCCGGCGCGAGGCGACCACCCGGCTGCCCACCCGCCACGGCGAGTTCACCGCGTACGGCTACCGCTCCACCGTCGACGGCGTCGAGCACATCGCGCTGGTCGCCGGTGACATCGGCGACGGCGAGGACGTCCTCGTACGGGTCCACTCCGAGTGCCTGACCGGCGACATCTTCCACTCGCTGCGCTGCGACTGCGGCCCCCAACTGGAGGAGTCGCTGCGGCGGATCTCGGAGGCCGGCCGCGGTGTGGTGATCTACCTGCGCGGCCACGAGGGGCGCGGCATCGGGCTGCTGTCCAAGCTGCGGGCGTACGAGCTCCAGGAGCGCGGCCGCGACACCCTCGACGCCAACCTGGAGCTGGGGCTGCCCGCCGACGCCCGCGACTACGGCGCCGGCGCCCAGGTGCTGGCCGACCTCGGCGTGCGGTCGCTGCGGCTGATGACCAACAACCCGGAGAAGACCGAGGCGCTGGTCCGGCACGGGCTCAAGGTCCTCGGCCGGGAGCCGATGCCCGTACAGGCGGGCGAGCACAACCTGCGGTACCTGCGCACCAAGCGGGACCGGATGGGGCACGACCTGCCCTGGCTCGACGCAGACCGCGCGTCGGCCTGCGGCAACCAGTAGGACCGCGGCCGGACCCCGGCCGCCCCACCACGTACGTACACGAGCACCGGACCACGAGGAGAGACGTGAGCGGCAAGGGCGCACCCGAACTGTCCGTGAAGAACTGTGGCGACCTGCGGGTGGCCGTGATCGCCGCCCAGTGGCACGAGAAGGTGATGGACGGCCTCGTGGACGGCGCCCTGCGGGCCCTGTCCGAGCTGGGCATCGACGAGCCGACGCTGCTGCGCGTGCCCGGCAGCTTCGAGCTGCCGGTGGTCGCCAAGGTCCTGGCGGGCCGCGGCTACGACGCGATCGTGGCCCTCGGCGTCGTCATCCGCGGCGGCACGCCGCACTTCGACTACGTGTGCCAGGGCGTCACCCAGGGCCTGACGCAGGTCAGCGTCGACACCGGCGTACCGATCGGGTTCGGCGTGCTGACCTGCGACACCGAGGAGCAGGCCCTGGACCGGGCCGGCATCTTCGGCTCCACCGAGGACAAGGGCCACGAGGCGGTGACCGCGGCCGTCGCCACCGCCGCGACGCTGCGCACCGTCGCCGAGCCCTGGCGCTGAGCGGGGCGGGGCGACCGCGTAGGGTGGGTCACATCATGTCCAAGAAGACGTTCGAGGAGCTCTTCACCGAGCTCCAGCAGAAGGCCGCCACCGGCGACCCCGCCACCTCCCGCACCGCCGAGCTGGTCCAGTCCGGCGTCCATGCGATCGGCAAGAAGGTCGTCGAGGAGGCCGCCGAGGTCTGGATGGCCGCGGAGTACGAGTCCGACGAGGCCGCCGCCGAGGAGATCTCCCAGCTCCTGTACCACCTTCAGGTGATGATGGTCGCCAAGGGCATCTCCCTCGACGACGTCTACGCCCATCTCTGAGCCGTCGCCCGGCCCTCCGCCGCACGACCGCTCCACCCCGATCCCCTGTCACCACCTCCCGCACGAAGGAAGTCGTTCTCATGCTGCGCATCGCCGTCCCGAACAAGGGTTCACTGTCCGAGCCTGCGTCGGCGATGCTCCATGAGGCCGGCTACCGCCAGCGCAAGGACCGCAGGGAACTGGTCCTGGTCGACGCGGAGAACGAGGTCGAGTTCTTCTTCCTGCGCCCGCGCGACATCGCGGTGTACGTCGGCTCCGGCAAGCTGGACATCGGCATCACCGGCCGCGACCTGCTGCTCGACTCCGGCGCGCAGGCCGAGGAGATCATGCAGCTCGGTTTCGCCGGCTCGACCTTCCGCTACGCCACCCGCCCGGGCACGGCCCAGGAGGTCACCGACTTCGGCGGCATGACGGTCGCCACGTCCTTCTCCGGCCTGGTCAAGCAGCACCTCGCCGACAACGGTGTGAACGCCGCCGTCGTCCACCTGGACGGCGCCGTGGAGACCGCCATCCAGCTCGGCGTCGCCGAGATCATCGCCGATGTCGTGGAGACCGGCACCACCCTGCGCAACGCCGGGCTGGAGATCATCGGCGAGCCGATCCTGAAGTCCGAGGCGGTCGTCATCCGCGGCAAGGGCGCCCCCGAGGACGATCCGAAGGTCCGCCAGTTCCTCCGCCGCATGCAGGGCGTCCTGGTCGCCCGGCGCTACGTGATGATGGACTACGACATCCGCGTGGAGCACGTCGAGAAGGCCGTCGCCCTCACCCCTGGCCTGGAGTCGCCGACCGTCTCCCCGCTGCACCACGAGGGCTGGGTCGCGGTCCGCTCGATGGTCCCCTCCAAGGACGCCCAGCGCATCATGGACGAGCTGTACGAGCTGGGCGCCCGCGCCATCCTGACCACCGGCATCCACGCCTGCCGCCTCTGAGAGAGCGGCCCGGCCGCCGCCGACGGGCGGCGGCCACACCCGCCGCCGGCCCGCGCCGACGGCCCGTACGAAAGAGCCCAGCGACGTGTCCGCGCCCGCATCCGCGCCCCTGCCCGCCCTCCCGGTGACCTTCCGGCCGGGCCGCACCCGTGCCGTCCTGTACGGCGTCGGCATCGCCCAGCTCGCCGTGCTGACGGTGATCGCCGTGCTGCTGCCGAACCTGGGCGGCGGCGAGCGGGTCAGCTTCGTGTGCACCGGTCTGGTCATCCTCGGCGTCCTGCTGCTGCTCGCCCGGCCCAAGGTCGTCGCCCGGCAGGACGGCGTCACGGTCGTCAACCTCACCACCAAGCGCGAGCTGGCCTGGGCCCAGGTACTGCGGGTCAACCTGCGCCAGGGCGACCCCTGGGTCCACCTCGACCTGGCCGACGGCACCAGCCTGCCCGCGATGGGCATCCAGCCCGGCATCGCGCGCGACCAGGCCATCCGCGACGCCCGCACGCTGCGGGCGCTCGCCGAGAACCACGGCACCCCGGACCACCCGGCCCGGTGACCCTGCCCGCATCCCGGCCCCGCTGATTACTCTGGTGCCCGGGGCGCGCCCCGCGCCCCGCCCCGCCAGCGGGCCACCTGCGACCTGAGGAGTGACTCCCTCCAGCAATGGACGGATCGTCCGGTAGTACTTGTGCCGCCCCTCCACCGGAACCCCCGCATCCGCGGGAGTTCCCGTTCACGGAGGCGGCGGCATGACCGCCACACTTTTGCTGCTCGCCGCGGCACTCGTCCTGATCCTCGCCAACGGCTTCTTCGTCGCCGCCGAGTTCGGCCTGGTCACCGTGGAGAAGGCGGAGGCCGAACGGGCCGCTTCCGCAGGGGACCGGCGCGCCCGCACCGTCGTCGGCGCGCTGCGCGAACTCTCCTTCCAGCTCTCCGGCACCCAGCTCGGCATCACCCTCACCTCCCTGGTGGTCGGCATGCTCGCCGAGCCCGCCCTGGCCCGCCTGCTGTCCGCGCCGCTGACCGCCACCGGGCTGCCGGCCGGCGCCGTACCCGGCATCGCCGTCGTCGTCGGGATGCTGCTGGTCTCCGCCGTGCAGATGGTCCTCGGCGAGCTGGTGCCCAAGAACTGGGCGGTCTCCAGGCCGCTTCGGGTCGCCCGCTTCGTCGCGGGCCCGCAGGGCGCCTTCTCGCGGTTCTTCCGCCCGGTGATCTCCCTGCTGAACACCGTCGCCAACCGGCTCGTACGGGCCCTGGGCGTGGAGCCGACCGACGAGCTGGCCTCCGCCCGCACCCCCGGCGAACTGGTCTCGCTCGCCCACCACTCGGCCCGCGCCGGGGTGATCGAGCAGGACACCGCCGACCTGTTCGTCCGCACCCTCTCCCTCGGCGGGCTGACCGCCGAGAACGTGATGACCCCGCGGGTCCGGGTCAGCGCCCTGCAGGCGTCCGCGACCGCCGAGGACGTCCTCAACCTCACCCGCGCCACCGGCCTGTCCCGCTTTCCCGTCTACCACACCCGGCTCGACGAGGTGGTGGGCATGGTGCACCTCAAGGACGCCCTCGCGGTGCCCGAGCACGAGCGGCTGCGCACCCCCGCGGGGCGGATCGCCGTACCGCCGCTCCTGGTCCCGGCGACGCTGCCGGTGCAGCCGCTGCTGGAGCGGCTGCGCAGCGAGCAGCCGATAGCCGTCGTGGTCGACGAGTACGGCGGTACGGCGGGCGTGGTCACCCTGGAGGACATCGTCGAGGAACTGGTCGGCGAGGTCCGTGACGAGCACGACCGGATCGACCTGCCCGAGCTGGCCCAGGCGCCGCCCGAGGACGGCCGCCCGGCCTGGGACGCGGACGGCGGCTGCCGGGTGGACACCCTGCGGCGGATCGGCCTCGACACGCCGGACGGCCCGTACGAGACCGTGGCGGGCCTGCTGGCCCACGTACTCGGCCGGGTGCCCGCCCCCGGCGACACCGCCGAGCTCGACGGCTGGCGGATGCGGGTGCGGCTGGTGTCCCACCACCGTGCCGAGCGCGTCCGGATCATACGGACCGCGGGCGTCGCGGCGCCCGCCCCGCTGCCCGCGGAGGTGGCCCGGTGAGTTTCCTGCAACTCCTCTTCGCCGCCTTCCTGGTGCTGGTCAACGGCTTCTTCGTGGGCGCCGAGTTCGCCCTGGTCTCGGTGCGCCGCAGCCAGATCGAACCGCTGGCCACCGCGGGCTCCAAGCGGGCCCGCAAGGTGCTGCACGGCCTGGAGAACCTCCCGCAGATGATGGCGGCGGCGCAGTTCGGCATCACCGTCTGCTCCCTGACGCTCGGCGCGGTCGCGGAACCGACCGTCGCCCGCCTCCTGGAGCCCCTCTTCCACGCGGCGCACCTGCCCGAACCGCTCATCCACCCCCTCGGCTACGTCATCGCCCTGGCCGCGGTGGTCTTCCTCCACCTGGTCATCGGCGAGATGGTGCCGAAGAACCTGGCGATGGCCGCGCCGGAGAAGACCGCGCTGTGGTTCAGCCCCGGCCTGGTCGCCTTCGCCCGGCTGTGCCGCCCGGTCACCGCCCTGCTCGGCGCGTGCGCGCGCGGCGTGCTGCGGCTGTTCGGCGTCGAGCCGAAGGACGAGGTCGAGGCGGTCTTCACGAGTGAGCAGCTCACCGACCTCGTCGAGGACTCCAAGCAGGCGGGCCTGCTGGGCCCCGCCGAGCAGGAGCGCCTCTCCGACGCGCTGGAGCTGGGCAGCCGCCCGGTCACCGACGTGCTGCTGGACCCGGCCGGGCTGGTCACGGTCGACCCGGCCGTCACGCCGCGCCAGGTCGAGGAGCTGACCGTCAAGACCGGCTACTCCCGCTTCCCGGTGTCCGCGCCCGGCGGCGCCTACATGGGCTACCTGCACGTCAAGGACGTACTGGACCTGGAGGAGGGCGACCGCGCGGTGCCGCAGCACATCTGGCACCCGATGACGACGCTGCGCGCCGAACTCCCCCTGGACGACGCCCTGACCGCCATGCGCCGGTCCGCCTCCCACCTGGCCGCCGTCGCCGACCCGGCCGGGCGGGTGCTGGGGCTGGTCGCGCTGGAGGACGTGCTGGAGAAGCTGGTGGGGGAGGTGCGCGACCCGGCGCACCGGCAGGAGCTGCCGGCCGTGCCGCAGCTCGGCGGCGCGCAGGGGGCCCGCGTCCCCGAGGGGCCCGGCGACCGCCTCTCCGGCCCGCGCGCCGAGCCGGGGGCGGCCCGGGAGGACCGGGCACTGGCGGGGTGATCCGCCCGTGCCGGAGTGGTGGGCCCGCGCCGGTGCGCGGGCTCACGCCGTATCGGGCCAGTCCCAGCCGAGCTGCGCGAACATGCCCAGCCGGTCGCTGACCGCGCGGATCTCGGTGATCCGCCCGGCCCGTACGGTGAAGATCCATATCTGCTCCACCGCGAAGCGCCGGTGCGTGGGCCGGGGCATCCGGGGGTGCGCGCCGGTGTGCACGCCGGTGACGAGCAGCCGGGCCACCACGCGGTCGCCCTCGGCGATCAGTTCGCGCGGCTCCATGCGTGCCTCGTCGAAGGCGTCGAGCTGCTGCCGAAAGCCGTCGAAAGCGGCTCCCGGCGCGTCCGGTTCACCGTGAATGATCTTGTTGTGGTCGATGACGTCCGGGGCCAGGTACGTCGGCAGGTCCGCCGTCCGCCGGGCGTTGACCGCCGTCAACAGGCCGGTGACGACGTGCTTGTTGCGTTCGGTGAGGGTGCTGTCCATCCCGCCGCCTTCCTGTTCTTACGCCGTAAGAGTCGTGTTGGCCGGTAGCATTGCCTTACGTCGTAAGAAAGTCAAGGAGGGCGGGCATGACCAAGGGGCAGAAGCGGGCGCGCGGCGAACGGGCGGGCCTGACCCGGGAGCGGGTGCTGGACGCGGCACTCGCCCTGGTCGACCGCGACGGGCTCGCCGCCCTCTCGATGCGCCGCCTCGGCGCCGAACTCGGCGTCGAGGCCATGACGCTCTACCACTACGTCCCGAACAAGAACGCCTTGCTGGACGGCCTGGTGGAGCGGGTGTTCGAGCGGGCGGCGCCGCTCGCCGCCGGCGGCGGACGCTGGCGGCCCGCGCTGGAGGAGTACGCCGCGTCCCTCCGGCGCATCCTGCTGCGCCACCCCGGTGTCCTGCCGCTGGCGATGAGCCGGCCCGCGGTGACCCCGCAGACCCTGGACGCCGTGGAAGGCGGCCTGCGGATGCTGCGGGACGCGGGCTTCCCGCTCGGCCGCGCGCTGGACGTGCTGAACGCGCTCACCGTGTTCGTCGTCGGGCACACCGCCGTGGAGGCGGCCACCGCACGGGTGAACGAGGAAGGCGCGCCCGGCTCAACGGCGTACCTTGCGCAGTTGGACGCCGACCGCTTTCCCTTGCTCGCGCAGGCCGGGCGGGACGGCCACGGAGCCGACGACGCGGCGCGCTTCCACTACGCCGTCCGGGCCATGCTGGCGGGGTTCGACGCTTAGGGCGCGCCTCCCGGCCGGCTCGCCGGGTTCCGGAAGGCACGTCCCCCGGGGCGCCCGCGGTGCCGGGCGTCCCGGCGTCGCCGGAGTGGCGGCGTCAGAGCGGCGGCGGTGCCTCCGGGCCCGGACCGGTGGCCGGGCCGCGGCCGGAGAGGACCTCGCCGTACGCCTGCATCAGGTCCGGCAGCCGCAGGGTGGCCAGGTCGTCGCGGGACGGTGCGCCGGACCAGGTGGACAGCCGCAGGTCGCGGTAGGCGCAGCTCTTCTCGTACAGCGTGCGCAGGAACCGGCCGTTGCCCAGCTCGTCGATCCAGCCCTGGCCGACGACGTGCGCGCTGATGCTGCGCAGCTCCTCCAGCGACTCCTCGTCCCAGTGGTCGCCGTTCTCGGCCGCCAGCACCTCGCCGATGGCGGTCAGCTCCAGCGGCCGGTAGCTCGGGAAGTCGACGCGCGAGGTGAAGCGCGAGGACAGTCCGGGGTTGGCGGCCAGCAGGCGGTCCATGCCCTCCGGATAGCCGGCGAGGATGACGACGAGCCGGTCGCGGTTGTCCTCGGCCCGCTTGAGGAGGACCTGGAGGGCCTCGTCGCCGTACGCGTCGCCCTTGCTGTACGCGGAGTTCGACAGGCTGTACGCCTCGTCCACGAACAGCACCCCGCCCAGCGCCGAGTCGATCAGCTCGTTCGCCTTCACGGCGGTCTGCCCCAGGAACTCGCCCACCAGGTCGGCCCGTTGCGCCTCGACGAGATGGTCGCCGCCGAGCAGGCCGAGCGCGTAGAACACCCGGCCGAGTATCCGGGCGACGGTGGTCTTGCCGGTGCCGGAGGGGCCGGAGAAGACGAAGTGTCGTTTCGGCGGCTGCACCGGAAGCCCCTGGCCCGCCCGCAGCCGCGCCATCCGCAACTGCGCCGACAACGCCCTGACCTGACGCTTCACCGGCTCCAGCCCGACCATCCGCTCCAGCTCGGCGAGCGCCTTCTCCAGCAGCACCGGATCGGACGGGCCGGCCGGCAGTTGGTCCGTGCCGCGCGGACCGCCGAGCGCGGTCTTCTCCCGTACGGCCGGGCCCGCGTCCCCCGGCGAACCGCCCGCCAGATCACTGTCCGGGCCCTCCGGCTCCGTCGTGGCCAGCAGCTCCCGCCCGTCCACCGGATCGAGCGGGGAGAGCGGGTCGAGGTCGCCGCCCGCCTCCTGGCCGAAGCCGGCGGAGACGGCCGCGAAGTCCGTGCCCTCCTCCAGGCCGTCCCCCTCGGCTATGGCCGCGAGCCGCGCCGAGGTGTCCATGAACGCCGGGTCGACCCGGTGCACCGAGCGGTACAGCGGCAGTGCTGCTGCGCTGCGGCCGGTGCCCTCGTGGGCGCGGGCGAGCCAGTAGCGCAGCTCCTTGCGCTGCGGCTGCTCACTGCGGCAGCGCATCAGGGCGGCCGCCAGCAGCGGCTCGGCCTGCCCGTACATCTCCTGGCGCACCCGTGCCATGCCGCCGAACAGCCCGGCCTCGATGCCCAGCAGCGGGTCGTCGAGCAGCGGTTCGGTGTGCCGTACGAGCTGGTCCCAGTCCTTGACGAGGTAGGCGCGGCAGGCGTGCAGGAAGCGCACCTGCGGGTCGGTGTCCACCGGCGGGCAGCCCGCCAGGGCCTGGTCCAGCTCGGCGACATGGCGGCCGTCGAGCCAGTGCGAGGCGTACGCCAGCAGCAGGTCGCGGCCGGTCTCCAGCACCGGCTGCACCCACCAGCCCAGCCAGTACCAGGAATTGAGTGTGCGTCGGTGCCGGGCCCGCTGTTCCCCGAAGCGGTCGCGGTGCCGGTGCATGTGCAGCAGCGCGGTCGAGGTGTCCGCACGCAGCGCGTGCAGGCCGAGCCAGCCGTCGGCCATCGTCGGGTCCATCCGCACCGCGGCCCGGAACTCCTCCTCGGCCTGCGGGTAGGCGCCCACCGTGTAGGCGTCCACCGCGCGCAGCCAGGCGAGTTCGGCCGGGGCGTGTGTGCCCTGGGTGCCGAAATCCATCACGTCCCCCACAAAACGTCCCCCGTGGTGTGCCGCCGGGCGAGTGCCAGGCCGCAGCGTGTTCGATCGAACCGTCAACCCCCGGGCGGCAGTTGTCGGTCGCTCCGGGCTGTTCGACATGCGTCCTTCGGTGGCACGGACTCGCATCGTACCTGCGGTATCGGTGCAGGCCGAAGAGTGCGGTACGGGGGAAGGTGAGGCTCCGCGGCGCGAAGGGGGCGGTGACATAGGGTGAGGGGGCGGACGGTGCGCGGCGCGCGCTGAGCGCCCGGGCACAGAACGAAGCCCCCGATCACGGGGGAACAACCGGGGGCTTCGCGTCTGCGGGCGGTCCGTCAGAACCGCACATTGAGAACGTAAGACCTGTACGCCCCCCAGGTCAAGCCGAGTTGAGGCAGTCGGCGGTACGCGCAGGGCGACGATCTGCGTACCGCCTGTGGTTCGTCACGTACGGTGATGGTTCAGGGGGTACCGCACGGCTCAGCAGGCCCCGGCAGTACCTCATAACCCTCGGCGCACGCCCGTACCAGCAGACCGGCGTGCGGACGTGAGGGGTCCGCCGCGAAATGGGCACGCTCCGCCGGGATCCAGTCATCCCAGAACGCGGCCTGGGCCGGACCGTCCCGCAGCCGTCCCCTGGCCCAGGAGTGACCTGCCGTCAGATCCATCCACAACAGGCACGCCAGATACGGGCGCAGGGCGCGGCGGCCCGCGCCGACGCCCTCCACGACGACGGCGTGCGCCGGTGCCGACTCCCGGCGGGCGGTGAACTCCCCGCGCACCCAGTCGTACACCCCATAGCGCGCGGCCTCCCCCCGGGACAGCGGTGCCAGGACCTCGGAGCGGAACCGCTCCATCCAGTCGAACAGTTCATCGTGTGTCGCAATGTCGTCCAGGCGGATGACCGGGGCGCCGCCGAGCGCCGCGGCCAGATGCCGCGCGAAGGTGCTCTTGCCGGATCCGGCGTGGCCGTCCACCCCGATCAGCCGGACCGGGCCGCAGGACGGAGGCAGTGCGCGCAGCCGGCGGGCGAGGCCGCTCAGGCCCTCCGGGATGCCGGGCGCGTCCGGGTCGTCCAGGCCGTCCGGCCCGGACGGGAACGGCCGAATCGGCTCTTGACTCACGCTGCTGCCTGTTCTGCTGTGACCGGTGGGACGCGGCAAGATTACCGGTACGCCGGGTGCGGGCCCGCGGACCCTCAGGGGGCGCTCAGAGGCCCGCGGGCCCCTGTCTCCCGGGCCCCGCAGCGTCCGCCGCGCGCCCCGGCTGCCGCAAATTGCTGATCCCTGCCGCGACGCGCGACGAACGGCTGGCCGAAAGGCGCGGGCGGGGCAATAGTTGAGCTCCACCGTTCTCCTGGCTCAATCCTTCGCTTCCGACTGGGGGATTCCACCATGAGCAGACCCACGCCCCGGCGTACCGTCCTGGCCGCCGCCCTCGCCGTCGCGGCGGGCGCGGCCACCCCCCTGGCGCTCGCCGCCTCCCCTTCCGCACCGTCCGCCGCACCGAAGGCGAAGCGTCTCGTGGACTACCGAGCCTGGCACACCGCAGCCGACTGGAACCAGGGCGTCGCGAACGGCACCCGCGTCGTCAACGGGCGCCGCCCGGGCGTGGAGATCGACCGCCCGGCCGGCACCGCCGACCACCGTGATCCGCACACCGGCACGACCGCCACCTGGGAGTACGCCGTCTGGACCTCCCCGGCCCGCACGCTCAAGGTGCCGTCCACCGAAGCCGTCGTCTCCTGGAACGCCCGGACACCCGCCGGCACCTGGATCGCCGTCGAGCTGCGCGGCACGTACGGCGACGGCGTACGGACGCCGTGGTACGTGATGGGCCGCTGGGCCGCCGGGGACGGTGACATCCGCCGTACCTCCGTGGACGGCCAGAAGGACGGCCGGAGCAGCATCTCCACCGACACCTTCGCGATCGACGATCCGGCGAGCGGCCTGCGGCTGGCCTCGTACGAGCTGCGCGTCACGCTCTACCGCAGGCCCGGCACCACCCTGACCCCCACGGTGTGGCGCCTGGGCCTCATGGGCTCCGACATCCCGGACCGCTTCGATGTGCCGGCCTCCGAGCCGGGCGTCGCGACCGGCCGTGAGCTGGTAGTGCCGCGGTACTCGCAGGAGATCCACAAGGGGCAGTACCCGGAGTACGACAACGGGGGCGAGGCGTGGTGCAGCCCCACCTCCGCGCAGATGATCATCGAGTACTGGGGCCGCAGGCCCACCGCCGACGACCTGGCCTGGGTCAACCCCGCCTACGCCGACCCCCAGGTCTGCCACGCCGCCCGCCACACCTTCGACTACCAGTACGACGGCTGCGGCAACTGGCCCTTCAACACCGCGTACGCGGCCACCTACCGGGACATGGAGGCCGTCGTCACCCGGCTGCGCACCCTCACCGACGCCGAGACCCTGGTCCGGGCGGGCATCCCGGTGATCACCTCGCAGTCCTTCCTGGCCCCCGAACTGACCGGCGCGGGCTACGGCACGGCCGGCCACCTGATGACCGTCATCGGCTTCACGCAGTCCGGCGACGTGATCGCCAACGACCCCAACTCACCGACCAACGCCGCTGTCCGCCGCGTCTACCAGCGCCGCCAGTTCGAAAACATCCTGCTCCGGACCAAGCGCAAGAACGCCGAGGGCAAGGTCGTCAGCGGGACCGGAGGCATCTGCTACGTGTTCTTCCCCACCGAGGCCTCCCCAGCCCAACGCCACGCCCTGGCCACAGTCGGCATCTGCTGACCCGCCGACCCGCCACCCCGCCACCCCGCCGCCCGTCCGGTGTCCGTCCGCCGTCTACCGCGCGGGCGGCACCTGTGGCGCAATGGACCGTACGGGGCCGACGGGGCCCCGACTGCCGGGAGTTGGGGGAGGGACGCGTATGTCCGTAGTGGTGTGCTCACTGCTCTGGGACGCGACGAAGCACGGGGCCGGGACGCAGCAGATCTCGTACGACAGCGACGGGTACCACCTGGTGCGCTTTCCGTACGGGGCGGGGGACGAGTCGTACGATCCGTGGAAGATGCACGACCCGGCCAACGGGGGCGGCACGCCGTCCTCGTTCCCCGACGCGCGGTCCGGGCTGATCTGGCCCAGTCACGAGGGCTGGGGGCTGCTGTCCGCGATGGTGTTCTGGGAGGCGGACGACCGGCCGAACGAGTACCGGGCGCGGTTCGTGCGTGATCCGCTCGGGTCCGGCTACGACTCGACCGGGACCACGGACACGTGGAAGACCGGGGGCGGTCAGTACAAGACGTACCTGTGGCAGATGTTCGTGCACCGGGGGACGCCGGTCGGGCTGAAGATCTCCGCGCGCGGTGCCGGGGACGCCAAGGTGCCGGCCGCGATCACGCATGCCCAGCTCAAGCTGGCCATCCATACGGAGGTGCTGCGTCCGTGAGGTGGCCGGGCCCGGCGTGGTCGACGTCGGGCCCGGGGCGGCGGCGGTGGGGCGCGCCGCGAGCCCGGTCGGCTGGGCGGCCGGGTGTGGCGGGGCATCAGCCGACCAGGGCCAGGGCGGGGCGGAGGCCGTTCGGGCGTTCGGTCACCGGTACGTGGTCCACGGGCAGATAGCCGCAGCCCAGTGCCGTCGCGCCGCCGTCGGCCGTCCGGTCGTCGCCGACCATGAGGACGTCCGCGGGGGCCGTCCCCAGCTCCTCGCACGCGATCTCGAACAGGCGCGGATCCGGCTTCTGGATGCCGTGCTCGTACGACAGGACGTGGCTGTCGACGAAGCGGTCGAGGCCGTGTGCGCGGAGCACCGGTCGCAGGTCCCAGCCGATGTTGCTGACCACACCGGTGCGGATGCCGCGCCGTCGCAGCTCGCCCAGGACCTCGGCGGCGTCCGGGTACGGGGCCCACGCGGCAGGCGTCATGTGGCGGTCGTACAGCGCGTCGTACAGCGCGCTGTCGGGCAGCGGCACCTGCCGGGCCAGCGCGGTGTAGAGCTCGCGGTGCCGGCCGGCGCTGCGGTCCCGGACCTCCCAGAGCGCGGCCAGCTCCGGCGGCAGCCGCTCCGGTGAGGAACCGCCGGGCAGCGCGCCGGCCCGGCTCAGCTCCGCCGCGAGGCGGACCACCTCCTCCTCCGCGATGTCCGTCCCGGTCTCGGTGAGCACCGCCCGCAGCCAGCTCTCCGGCGATTCGATGCGCAGCAGCGTCCCGGAGAAGTCGAAGAGCACACCCTTGATCGTCATAGGGCCATCCTGACGTGCGCGGCGGCCCGCCGTCACCGGCGCGTCCCGTACCGCCGGGCGTACGCGGCGGCCGCGGCCGCCACCAGGGCGCCGCCCAGCAGCCAGCCGCCGAGCACGTCCGTGGCCCAGTGCACCCCCAGGTAGACGCGGGTGAGGCCGACGCCCACCACGGACGCGGTGACCGGCACGGCGGCGGCCCACAGCCACCGCCGGCGCGCCCCGTACAGCCGCAGCAGCCACAGGGCCAGGCCGCCCGCCACCGCCGCCGTCATCGCGTGACCGGACGGGAAGGCCGCGTAGTGCGCGGAGTCGACGGGGTCCGGCCACTCCGGGCGGTGGCGGCCGACGAGGGCCTTCAGCACCTGCTGCAACGCCGTCCCCACGGCCGCCGTGACCGCCACCCAGCAGCCGAGCGGCCACTGCCCACGGCGCAGGAGCACGACGACCGCGACGGCCAGCAGGGCGCGCAGGGTCCAGGGGTCCCACACCCAGTCCGAGAAGATCTTGTTGGCGGTGGTCAGGCCGGGAGCCGTGACCGCCGTGCGGTGCAGGGACGTGGCGACGGCCCGGTCCCAGCCGAGGAGCGGGCTCCAGCGCGCGGCCACGAGGGTGAGCAGGGCGGCGAAGGGGAGGAACAGAAGGAGGGCGAGGCGGACGGAGCGGCGGGGCGAAGACGACGGCCTGGGGAGCATGGGGAAATCTTCGCGGAGGAGCACGGGGCAGGGCCAGGCGGGCTCCGTACGGGGGTGTGTTCGTACGCCTGTGTACCCCGTTACCGCCCCGTGCGCCGTCCCCTCAGTACGTCAGCGCGCTCAGCCCCGGCATGAACGCCACCAGAACCGGCACCGCCGGGACGAGCGCCGCGACCGCCGTCATCCGCAGCCGGCGGCCGGGGGTGAAGCGCGGGGCCGGGGCCAGCAGCCGGTGCACCCGGTGCGGGACCTGCGCGCACTGGTCGGGGCAGGGGCCGAACACCCCGCGGTCCTCGTTGAGTTCGACCAGCGCCAGGGCGATCGTCAGCCGCCCGAAGCGGCGCGAGGCCACGTCGTCGGCGGCCAGTTCGACCAGCCGGTGGACCTGGTCGCGGAACGCGGCGAAGACCGGTACCTGCGGGAATCCGGCCGCGAGGGCGGAGGCGCAGTACAGCAGCACGTCGTGGCGGGCCCGCGCGTGCCCCTGCTCATGGGCGATCAGCGCATCGAGCTGACGGCCCTTCAGGCGCCGCAACGCCGCGGTGGTGACGACCAGTTGGGGTGTGGCGCCGTGCAGCCACCACGCCTCGGGGCGGTCGCCTTCGAGGACCACGAGCCGGTCGCCGGACGGCTCCTCGCCGGGCAGCAGCGGGGAGCGCCGCAGCAGGTCGGTACGCCGCTGCCGGCGCCGGGTCCGGGCGCCGCGCACCTCGCGGGTGAGCATGACGGCCGTCCACGCGCCGCCGCACGCCAGGACCGCAGCGAGCACGCCGGACCACGGTCCGTACGCCTTGAGCGCGTACGCCTCGACGACGACGCGCGGCGCATGGCCGAAGAGGTGGCTGCGCACGGCTTCCCACGCGGCGGCGCCGCAGAGCGACATCGCCAGGACACAGCACAGCAGTACGGCGGCGACCACGCACTGCCACACCCACAGGGCGAGCACCGGTTCGCGGTCGGGCCAGTCGGCGCGGGCCATCAGGCGCGGCGCCATCGCCGCAGCCAGCGCGCCGAGCGTCATCAGCGCGAAGGGGACCATCATGGACGTCAGCCTATGAGCGCGCGGCTACCGCGAGGTACGAACCCGCGTCGGAAGTGACGTATACCACCACCGTCCGAGGTGAACGGCGGGCCCGGGGCGGCCGCCCTGCGCGGCACCGCTCACAGGGTCAGCAGCATCGCGAACATGCCGATGCCCATGGCCACCCGGCACGCGCCCACCACCTCCGGCCAGGTGGCTCGTGCCGGGACCGCCGCACCGTCGTCCGCCGCACCAGGGGCCGCCGTACCGGGAAGGGCCGCCGGTGCCAGCCGGACACCGGCCGCGACGACGTACACGGCGTAGTACGTCAGCAGCAGCGCCGTGAACACCGGCAGCCCGCCCGGACCCGTCGACCCCATCTGTTCCATGGACCCCGCGTGCGCCGCGTGAGCGCCGCCGCCCGGCCCGCCGCCGGGGCCCGGCAGCATCGCGAGGGACATGTAGACCATCGCCGCCGCGCCCACCGCGTGGTGCGGATGCCTCCGCAGCAGTGCCCACAGGCCCGCCGTGCCGAAGACGGCCGCGTACACCCAGGGCGTCCAGGACGGCTGGGCCACGGCCGAGGCGGGCACCGCCATCGCCGCCATGCCCAGCCCCATCAGCGCCTCACCGCGCGCCTCCCGCCGCTGCGCGGCCGTACCGCGCCGCACGCTCGACAGGCAGTACGCGCCTGCTCCGGCACACAGCAGCACCAGCAGCCATCCGACCCATGGCGGTCCGTGCACGGCGTCCTCCCCGAGAGCCCGTACGGCGGTCGCACGCGGGCGACGCGCACGGCGTGGCGTCGTGCGGCCCGGTACAGCGGCATCGTGCCCCGCGGGAGGGGCGCGGACGCCCGCCGGAAACCCGGAATCGGGAGCGCACGGGCGCAGACGGGGGGGCATGGCCCCGCCCCCGGCAGGGGGCCGTGAGGCCGGGGCGGGGCGCCGGGACGGTCAGATGCCGGGCCGGTACCGCAGCGGGTGGTCCGCCGGGACCTCGGTCAGCACGATCCGGTGGCCGTCCGGGTCCGCGATCCACATCTCGACCAGGCCCCACGGCTCCCGCACCGGAGGACGCAGGATCTCCACTCCGCGGGCCGCCAGTTCCTCGTGCGCGGCGGCGGCGTCGGCCACCTGGAGCCACAGTTGGAGGGTGGCCGTAGGGGGCTCGGGGGAGCGGCCGGAGACCTCCAGGAAGCCACCGCCGAGGAAGTAGACCGTGCCGCGCTCCGGGCCCGTACCGAATTCGCGGTAGATCTCCAGGCCCAGCGCGCGGCCGTAGAACTCCCGCGACCGCTCGGGGTCGGACGGCCGCACCAGCACCCTGCTGCTCAGTACATGCACCATGCTGCGGACCCTACGCCTCCGGGCACCGCGGATCACGGGTGCGGGTCTCCGGAACCCGCCCGCCGAAGGGCGGTACACCGGGCGGGCGGGCGGTGGTCCGGTGCCTCTTGTTAGCCTCCGGTACGGCCGTACCGCGCGGTGCCCCGGCGCCGGCGCCCGTACCGCCGCGCCGTACGCCACCGGAAGGGCTCCCGCGCATGACGACCGTCGAACCGACCTACAGAACCGCCACCGAGGCCGACGTCCCGGCGGTCGTCGAGCTGATCGAGTCCGCCTACCGCGGCGACGCGAGCCGGGCCGGCTGGACCACCGAGGCGGACCTGCTGGAGGGGCAGCGCACCGACCCGGAGGGCGTCACCGCCGTGGTGCGCGACGCCGGCAGCCGACTGCTGCTCGCCGAGAGCGCGGGCGAGGTCATCGCCTGCTGCCAGCTCGAACACCGCGGCGACCATGTGTACTTCGGCATGTTCGCGGTCCGGCCGGCCCTCCAGGGCGGCGGCTTCGGCAAGGTCGTCATGGCCGAGGCGGAGCGCACCGCGCGCGCCGAGTGGGACGCGGCCGAGATGCGGATGACCGTCATCCGCCAGCGGGACGACCTGATCGCCTGGTACGAGCGGCGCGGCTACCGGCGTACCGGCCAGATGTTCCCGTTCCCGTACGGCGACGAGCGGTTCGGCATCCCGCAGCGCGACGATCTGGAGTTCGAGCTGCTGGTCAAGCCGCTCGACTAGGGCGACGGGCCGGGCCGCCGTCCCGCGGCGGCCCGGCCGTCCCTCCGCTGCGCCCGCCCGCGCCTCAGGCCGTGAACCGCACCGACCGCCGGATCTCCGGGAAGTCGGTCACCACGCCGTCCAGCCCCAGCCCGCGGCTGAGCCGGAGCTGGTCGTGGGTGTTGACGGTCCAGCCGAGCACGCGCAGCCCCGCGGTGTGCGCCCGTTCGACCAGCTCCAGGGTGAGCCGGCGGATGTCGAGGGAGAGCGCCGAGGCGCCCACGGCCAGGGCGTGGTCCACCACGTCGAGGCCGTACTCCTCGGCGACCAGCGCGGTCCGTACGCCGGGCAGCAGCCGGGCGACGGTGGCCAGCGCCTCGTCGTGGAAGGAGATCACCTCGACCCGGGACGTCAGATCGCGGGCGCGCAGCACGTCGGCGAGCGCCCGGGCGGCGGCCGCGTCCTTGATCTCTGCCTGAAGCGGCGCCCGCACCGCGTCCACGATCTCCTCGAACACCGGGATCCGCTCGCCGTCGCCGGCGTCCAGTTCGCGCAGCTCGGCCAGCGTGCGGTCGGCGATCGGCCCCGTCCCGTCGGTCGTGCGGTCCACGTCCGCGTCGTGCATGACCACGAGCGCGCCGTCCTTGCTCAGGTGCAGGTCCAGCTCGATGACGTCGAGACCTTCGCGTTCGGCGCGGACGAACGAGCGCAGGGTGTTCTCCGGCTCGACGCCCATCATCCCGCGGTGTCCGATGGTGAGAAAGGACAAGGCTGCCTCGTTTCTGTCGGGGTGCCGGCAGACCGGAGACCGGCGGCCGGAGACCGGTACCGGCCGTGGGCCACGGCTGCCGGTCCTGTGCCGAGTACGGGCCCACCGGCTGCTCTCTCGAAACGGCGCACAGCCTAACGGGCGCCCGGAACGCCGGAACCGATGTCGGACAGCGCTCCGACGTGGCCGGAACGGGGACTTGTCAGGTCCGTGGCCGCGCCCGCCGGACCCTTGGATTCCGGGGTGTTCCGGGTGCTCGTGGCGGCCGGTTCCCCGGCAGGGGGCGCGCGTCGGGGTGCCGCGCCCCCTCCGTCCGGGGCGTCCGTCCGGAATGCGGCTCACCCGTGCGTGGGCGAGTCCTCCATGCGCTGACGCGACGGGCCGGGAGGCGGGTGCGCGGTGGCCGGACGGCCCGTGTGGCGGGCCGTAGTGACAGGAACCGGTCAAGCGGTACATGCGGGCGGCGGAGGCGGCACCGGGCGGCCGGACGTCCTTCCGGCCCAGTTGGCGGGCCCGGCCGCCGGCCGCGCACCGGGAGCCGTACGTGACGGGGTCGTACCGGAGCGGCTCGACGGACGGCCGGGAATCGGCCGGAACCGCCCGCCCGCCGGGGCCCGCCGGCCGCCCCCGGGCGCCGCCGGGCGCACCGGCACCCGGGCGCCCGACGGGCCGCCGTGCTGTGCCGTAGGAGGCGGCCGTTCCGGGGTACGCACTGGAGGATGCGCGGCAGGCGCCCACCTGGTTGACAGAAACTTCCGTCTCCTCTTCGGTGGGCAGGAAAAAGGTTGGTGACCACGGAGGTTTACCGGAAGAATTTTCTCTGAGGCCCTTGAGGTGGCGGAGGAGCCCTGGATACCGTGTCCGCACAACAGGATCTCCTGCCGGAGGGTAGTCATGACGGAAATTCTTTCGCCTGTGGGTGCCCCAGGGGGCGTCGAGACCGCAGAGCGTGTGGTCGCGCACCCGGCCTGGCCGGTGCTCAAGGACGCCATCGAGACCATCCGCCCGTGGCAGTCCAAGGACGGCTCGATCGACTTCGACGCGGCGGGCGCGCCCGCCGCCGGCACCGTCCGGCGCGAGGTCGAGCGCGCCATATCGGCCATCGAGGCGCTGGCGCCGCTGCTCCCGCACGACGCCGCCTACCACCAGGCGCTCGTGGCGGACCTGCGCCGCTGGGCCGACGGCGGCTTCGCCGTGCCCGACTTCCTCGACTCGCTGCTGGCCTTCCAGCCCGCACGCCGGCGCGTCGACGGCCTCCAGCACCTGGTCCTCTTCCCGATGTACACACAGAACGGCAACCCGGACCGCAACTTCGAGGCGGTCGTGCTGCGCATGGTCTGGCCCGAGTGGCTGGCGGAGCTGGAGCGCACCCGCTACGACAACCCGCTGTTCTGCGGCATCACCTTCGAGGACTTCACCGCCGGCTACGACACCCACTCCGCCGTCCTCTTCCCGGAGACCATCGCCGTGCGCGAGGCGCCCGAGCGCTTCACCTGGGGCGGCATCTTCTGCGACCGCGAGGCCGCCCGCTTCCGCCGGGTCAGCGAGGCCGCCGTCGAGACGCTGGGCGTCGAACTGCCCGACGACATCCGCGCGATGCTCGCCGACCAGGACCGCTGCCAGCAGGCGTTCGTGCTCTGGGACATGGTCCACGACCGCACCCACAGCCACGGCGACCTGCCGTTCGACCCCTTCATGATCAAGCAGCGCCAGCCGTTCTGGATGTACGGCCTGGAGGAGCTGCGCTGCGACCTGACCGCCTTCAAGGAGGCCGTCAAGCTGGAGGCCGAAGGCTTCCGCCAGGCCCGCGACGTGCAGTACGCCGTCATCTTCGACCGGATGTTCCGCTTCCCGGTCACCGGTGACCGGGTGCGCAACTACGACGGCCTCGGCGGCCAGCTCCTGTTCGCCTACCTCCACCAGCACGACGTCGTACGCTGGACGGACAACACCCTCCATATCGACTGGGAGCGGGCCCCGCGGGTCACCAACCAGCTCTGCGGTGAGATCGAGAAGCTCTACCGGGACGGCATCGACCGCCCCAAGCTGGTCCACTGGTTCGCCGCCTACGACCTCGTCTCGACCTACCTCGCCCCGCACCCCGGCTCCGTATGGGCCAAGGGCCCCGACGCCCTCGACCTCGACAAGCCGCCGCGCAAGCTGGTCGACGACGTCCTGCCGGACGAGTTTCCGCTCAGCATGTTCTACGAGGCCCTCGCCAAGAAACTGCGCGGCGTGATTGCCTCCACCAAGGGCATCACGGCCGGCAGCGACGTACTGGCGGCGGTGTGAGCGCCGGCGGTACACACGGCACGCCGGAGCACGAGGAGACGAGGATCATGAGTACTGCGACGAACGGCCAGGGACCACTGGAAGGCGCGGTCATCGCGGTGGCCGGGGCGGCGGGCCCCGCGGGGCGCGCGACGCTGCTGCGGCTCGCCGAGGCGGGGGCGACCGTGGTCGCCTCCGACGCGGACGCCGCGCGGCTGGCGGAGGCCGTGGACGCCGCGCGGTACGCGCACGGTGGCGCCACCGTCACCGGCGACACCGTGGACCTGCTGGACCTGGACGCCACCCGCGCCTGGGCGGGCCGTACGGAGAAGGAGTTCGGCCGCGTCGACGGCCTGGTGCACCTGGTCGGCGGCTGGCGCGGCTCCGCGTCCTTCGCGGAGACCGACCTCGCGGACTGGGACCTGCTGGAGAAGCTGCTCATCCGAACGGTCCAGCACACCTCGCTCGCCTTCCAAGGCCCGCTGGAGCGGTCCGGCAACGGCCGGTTCCTGCTGGTCAGCGCGGCGGGCGCGAGCAAGCCGACCGCCGGGAACGCCGCGTACGCCGCGTCCAAGGCGGCGGCCGAGGCATGGACGCTGGCCCTCGGCGACGCCTTCCGCAAGGCCGGGGGCGAGGAAGGCCCGAAGGCGGCGGCTGCCATCCTGGTGGTCAAGGCGCTCGTCAACGACCAGATGCGCGCCGAGCGCCCGAATGCCAAGTTCGCGGGCTTCACGGACGTCAAGGACCTGGCCCAGGCCGTCAGCGGCGTCTGGCAGCGGCCCGCCCAGGAAGTGAATGGACAGCGTCTGTGGCTGACCCCCGAAGCGTGACCGAACGGCAGACCGACGCCCGGCGGCGCCACGACCTGACGGTGCGCGGCTTCGCCAGTGACAACTACGCGGGCGCCCACCCGGAGGTCCTGGCGGCCCTCGCCCTCGCCAACGGCGGCCACCAGGTCGCCTACGGCGAGGACGAGTACACCGAGCACCTGCAGCGGACCATCCGCAGCCACTTCGGGCAGACCGCCGAGGCGTTCCCGGTCTTCAACGGCACCGGCGCCAACGTCGTCGCCCTCCAGGCGATGACCGACCGCTGGGGTGCGGTGATCTGCGCCGACAGCGCGCACATCCATGTGGACGAGGGCGGTGCCCCCGAGCGCGTCGCCGGCCTGAAGCTGCTGACCGTACCGACCGAGGACGGCAAGCTCACCCCCGAGCTGATCGACCGCGAGGCGTACGGCTGGGACGACGAGCACCGCGCCATGCCGCAGGTCGTCTCGATCACCCAGAACACCGAGCTGGGCACGGTCTACACCCCCGACGAGGTGCGGGCCATCTGCGAGCACGCCCACGAGCGCGACATGCTGGTGCACCTGGACGGGGCGCGGATCGCCAACGCGGCGGCGTCACTGGACGTGCCGATGCGGGCGTTCACGAACGCGGTCGGCGTGGACGTGCTCTCCTTCGGCGGCACCAAGAACGGGGCGCTGTTCGGCGAGGCCGTGGTGGTCGTCAACCCGGACGCGGTGCGGCTGATGAAGCACGTACGCAAGATGTCCATGCAGCTCGCTTCCAAGATGCGCTTCATATCCGTGCAATTGGAGGCGCTGCTCGCACGCGACCTGTGGCTGCGCAACGCCCGGCACGCCAACGGCATGGCCCAGCGGCTCGCCGCCGGCGTCCGCGAGGTCGACGGCGTGGAGATTCTCTACCCCGTCCAGGCCAACGCCGTCTTCGCCCGGCTGCCGCACGACGTCACCGAGCGTCTCCAGAAGCGCTACCGCTTCTACTTCTGGGACGAGGCGGCGGGCGATGTCCGCTGGATGTGCTCCTTCGACACGACGGAGGAGGACGTGGACGGCCTGGTGATCGCCCTGCGCGAGGAGATGGGCCGCTGATCCGGCCCCGCCCTCGACCCTCGGCTGAATGACTATGCGCCCGACCGGAAAATCATTTGCTTCCGGTCGGGCGCATCACTATCTTCACAGTCTATGGAGCTGCGCCAGTACGAGCCCGACACGTCCGCCTACCTCGCCGCTGATGACGTGATCGACCACGAGCACGCCGTCGTGCGCGACGCCGCTCGGCGGCTGCGCTCCACGGCCCCGGACGCATACTCATACGCCGAGGCGGCGTTCACGTACGTCCGCGACACGATCCCGCACAGCGCCGACCACGGGGACCCGCGGGTCACCTGGCGCGCCTCCGACGTCCTGGAGCAGCGCACCGGCATCTGCTTCGCCAAAGCACACGCCCTGACGGCCCTGCTGCGCGCCGAAGGCATCCCGGCCGCGCTGTGCTACCAGAAGCTGGACACCGCGCACGGTCTGATCGCGCTCAAGCTGCCGGGGGAGCGGCGCTGGGCGCGGCAGGACCCGCGAGGGAACAAACCCGGCGTCGACGCGCGGTTCCGCCTCGACCGGGAGCAGTTGGCCTGGTCCGTCCGGCCGGAGCTGGGGGAAGTGGACTATCCGTTGCTCTTCGCCGAGCCGCATCCCGCCGTGCTGCACTGCCTCCGGAAGGCCGTCGACCGCACGCACCTGTGGCAGCTCCTGCCGACCGCCCTGAAGATGCCCGAACCGCGCCGGCGGGCATGATCCCGCGGCGCACCGGCCGGGCAGCCGCCTCTCAGGCGGTCGCGCCCGGTGCGGGAGCCGTGCCGCCGAGGTGGGCCGGGACCCACCAGGTGTCTTCCGGGCCCTTGGGGCGGACCGGGTACGCGCGCTGCGCCGCCTCCAGCAGGTCCTGCACGCGGGACCGCAGCCGGTCGGTGATCTTCTCCGTCTGCTCCTCCGGCGGGGCCTCGACCGGCTCACCGATCCGGATGGTGATGGGGAAGTGGTTGCGGCCCAGGTCCCGCTTGTGCCCCTTGGTCCACAGCCGCTGGGTGCCCCACAGCGCCATCGGCAGCAGCGGCACCCCCGCCTCCTGCGCCAGCCGGGCCGCGCCCGACTTGAACGTCTTCAGCGTGAAGGACTCCGAGATCGTCGCCTCCGGGAAGACTCCGATGATCTCGCCGCCGCGCAGCGCGCTCAGCGCGTGCTTGTAGGCGTGCACGCCCTGTGTGCGGTCCACCGGGATGTGCTTCATCGCCCGCATCAGCGGACCCGACACCTTGTGCCGGAAGACCGACTCCTTGGCCATGAAGCGCACCAGACGCTTGGCGGGCCGCGCGGCCAGGCCGCAGAAGATGAAGTCCAGGTATCCGATGTGGTTGCTCACCAGCACCGCGCCGCCGCGCCGGGGGATGTGGTCGGCCCCGGCGATGTCGAACTTCAGGTCGAGCGCCTTGAATGCCGCGCGGGCGGCGCCGATGACGGGCGGGTAGACGAGCTCTGCCATGTCGGGGACCCCTTTTCTGTGCCTGGGGAGGGTTCTCCCGGCGAAGAAGTTACGCAGCCGTAAGTATGCGGCTTTCGGGAGATCGTGCCCGATCGGCGGCCCAGGGGCTACCGTACGGCACCCCGCCGCCGGGAGATTCTCGTCACGTGGTGGTCACACCGTGCGGTTGCCCCCCGCTCCGGAAGCTACACCTGCCGCCCGTACGCGGCGGGAATGAACGCGGTCCCCGGGACGCTGCACCCGTCGACGACAGGACCGATGGTGCGCGCCGCCGCGCCCGTGACAGCGGGCATCCCGGCGCGCCGCGCACCGCCGCGAGGGAGGGCGACGGGTGCGAGGGCAGGACGTGGGGACGCGGCTGGGCGCCGCCGAGGTGGGCGCCGGACTGGGAGAGCGGGCCACGCTCGTCCAGTTCTCCAGCGCCTTCTGCCAGCCCTGCCGGGCCACCCGGCGCACCCTGGCCGAGGTGGCGGGCATGGTGGCCGGGGTGGCACACGTGGAGATCGACGCGGAGGCGCACCTGGACCTGGTGCGGGCGCTCCGGATCGAGCGCACGCCCACGGTGCTGGTGCTCGACGGGGACGGCGCGGTGGTGCGCCGGGCCGCCGGACAGCCGCGCAAGGCCGATGTCATCGCCGCCCTGGGGGACGCCGTCCGTGATTGATCTCCCAGAACCCCGGCGTCACTTGACTGCCCGGCACACGCGTCGTCAGGGTGACGTCATGCGGTCAGGCTTCCTCCTTCACGGACGCGCGTACGCGGACCTTCGGCGCACCGTCGGCGTGCGCTGTCCCGGCGCGTGAGCAGCGACGACTTCGGCCGCGCCGGCGACGGCGCCGCTTTGGCCCGCACACCACGGCAGAAGGACATCTCCATGACGGCACCGGCCGGCCTCGGTACGCCCCGTTCCGCCACCCCCGACCTCCTGCGCTCCGTCTTCCGGCAGCACGCCGCCGGCGTTGCCGTGGTCACCGCGCCCGGCACCCGCCCCGTCGGCTTCACCGCCACCTCCGTGACCTCGGTGGCCGCCGATCCGCCGCTGCTGTCCTTCGGCATCAGCACCGGCTCCTCCAGTTGGCCCGTGGTCTCCGAGGCCGGGCACATCGGCGTCCACATACTGGGCGAGCACCAGCAGGAGCTGGCCGCCACCTTCGCGCGCAGCGGCGCCGACCGGTTCGCCGCGCCGACCTCCTGGCGCCCCGGCCCGCACGGGGTGCCGCTGCTGGACGGCGTGCTGGCCTGGCTGGTCTGCGAGGTGGTGGCCCGGGTGCCGGCCGGCGACCACCGGATCGTGCTCGGCCAGGTCGTCGAGGGCGACCCGGAGGGCTATGCCGGTACGGCGGGCCGCAGCCGCCCGCTCCTCTACCACGAGGGCCGCTTCAACGCCCTGCGCGACTGAGCCGCCACCGCGCGGCTGTCTCAACGCTCCGCGCGCCTGACCGGTTCCGTGCGCGGGTCTCGCTCACCCCTTCCGTGCCCGTTGGCAACGTCACAGTTCAACGGCCTTGCTTCCGGGGAATGGGGTGGGTGTACTGGCGAGTAATATTTCGGTCGGCGCGGGGAACCCGTCCGACCGGAAGCCGCCCCAACAGGCGCCTATGCTGCCAGCACAAGGCAGTTCGGAAGAGACGAAGCAGGTAGGAGAGCCGGCGTGAGCCTGAGGATCGTTGTCTGTGTGAAGTACGTGCCCGACGCCACCGGCGACCGGCACTTCGCCGAGGACCTGACCGTCGACCGTGACGACGTGGACGGCCTGCTCTCGGAGCTCGACGAGTACGCGGTCGAGCAAGCCCTGCAGATCAAGGAAGCGGCCGACGGCGACGCGGAGATCACGGTCCTGACCGTCGGCCCCGAGGACGCCAACGACGCGCTGCGCAAGGCCCTGTCGATGGGCGCCGACAAGGGCGTGCACGTCGAGGACGACGACCTGCACGGCACCGACGCGCTCGGCACCTCCCTCGTGCTCGCCAAGGCCATCGAGAAGACCGGCTACGACCTGGTCGTCTGCGGCATGGCCTCCACCGACGGCACCATGGGCGTGCTGCCCGCGCTGCTCGCCGAGCGCCTGGGCGTGCCGCAGGTGACCCAGCTCTCCGAGGTCTCCGTCGAGGGAGGGACCGTCAAGGGCCGCCGCGACGGCGACACCGCCACCGAGCAGCTTGAGGCGTCGCTGCCGGCCGTCGTGTCGGTCACCGACCAGTCCGGCGAGGCCCGTTACCCGTCCTTCAAGGGCATCATGGCCGCCAAGAAGAAGCCGGTGGAGTCGCTGGACCTGGACGCCCTGGACATCGAGGCGGACGAGGTCGGCCTGGAGGGCGCCTGGACCAAGGTCGACGAGGCGGCCGAGCGCCCCGCCCGTACCGCGGGCACGATCGTCAAGGACGAGGGCGAGGGCGGCAAGCAGCTCGCCGAGTTCCTCGCGGGCCAGAAGTTCATCTGAGCCCCGGCACCCCTCACCACCGCCCTCACTTTTCCCGCAGGAGAGCATCCCCATGGCTGAAGTCCTTGTCTACGTCGACCACGTGGACGGCGCCGTCCGCAAGCCCACCCTCGAACTGCTCGCCCTCGCCCGCCGCATCGGCGAGCCGGTCGCCGTGCACCTCGGCCCCGGCGCCGACACCGCCGCCACCACGCTCGCCGAGCACGGCGCGGTCAAGGTCCTGACCGCCGACGCCCCGGAGTTCGCCGACTACCTGGTCGCTCCGAAGGTCGACGCGCTCCAGGCCGCGTACGAGGCCGTCTCCCCGTCCGCCGTGCTGCTGCCGTCCTCCACCGAGGGCAAGGAGATCGGCGCCCGCCTCGCGGTCCGCATCGGCTCCGGCATCATCACCGACGCCGTCGACCTGGAGGCCGGCGACGAGGGCCCGGTGGCCACGCAGTCCGTCTTCGCGGCCTCGTACACCACCAAGTCCCGCATCACCAAGGGCACCCCGGTCATCACCGTCAAGCCCAACTCCGCCGCCCCGGAGGCCGCGCCGGCCGCCGGTACGGTCGAGCAGCTCGCGGTGACCGTCGCCGACGCCTCCAAGGGCACCAAGGTCGTCTCGCGCACCCCGCGCGAGTCCACCGGCCGTCCGGACCTGACCGAGGCCGCGATCGTGGTCTCCGGCGGCCGCGGCGTCAACGGCGCCGAGAACTTCCCGGTCATCGAGGCGCTCGCCGACTCGCTCGGCGCGGCCGTCGGCGCCTCGCGCGCCGCGGTGGATGCGGGCTGGTACCCGCACACCAACCAGGTCGGCCAGACCGGCAAGTCCGTCTCGCCGCAGCTCTACATCGCGGCGGGCATCTCCGGCGCGATCCAGCACCGCGCCGGCATGCAGACCTCCAAGACGATCGTCGCCATCAACAAGGACGCCGAGGCGCCGATCTTCGACCTGGTCGACTACGGCGTGGTCGGCGACCTGTTCGAGATCGTCCCGGCCCTCACCGACGAGGTCAAGGCCCGCAAGGGCTGACCCGCCGGGCACGGCGGGACCGTGCCGCGCCAGTGACGAGCCCAGGGCCCGTACGCATCCGCGTACGGGCCCTGGGCCTGTTCCGGGGCCGGGGCCTACGTCCCGCACGCGGGGACCCAAGGCCCGGGTTCCGGGCGGCCCGGCGGGCAACACCGAGGGTGCCGGCACCCGACCGCGGAACCGAAGGGAAGACCCCGCCATGCCCCTGCCCCAAGCCCCGCCCGACGCCCGCGTCCGCGCTCTGCGGATGCGCCTGCCGACCAGCCTCCGGGCGCCCCGCCTGGCCCGGGAATCGGTCCGCGCCGTCCTGGACCCCGACCGCTACGTGCTCGGCGACGGGCAGACCTGCCTGTCCGAGGTGGTGGCCAACGCCGTACGGCACTCCACCGCGCCCGACATCCCGCTGATGCTGATCGGGGAGGAGGACGGCAGCCTCTTCGCGGCGGTCCGGGACACGGCCCGCACGGTGCCGATGACCACCGGCGCCGAGGACGGGACGCTGTCCGAGGACGGCCGGGGACTGGAGGTCCTGGGGGCGCTCGCGGACGGCTGGGGCTTCGACCGGACCCGCTCCGGGAAGTGGGTGTGGTTCCGCGTGCGCCACCCGCGCTCGGCCGCCGCCGACGGGCAGGTGGCCGCCTGATGGCCGACCTCGCATCCGTACGGGAGAGACCCGCGACCGGACCGGCCGGGCTGCCCCGGCCGGCGGACGCCGGGGCCGTCACCCCGCAGGACGCCCGCGAGATGTCCCGGCTCTTCTTCGAGCGGCTGGCCGGGCTGCCCGAGGACGATCCCGCCCACCGGTACGCCCGCGACTGCCTGATCGAGATGAACCTGTCCCTGGTGCACTACGCGGTGCGCAGGTTCCGCAGCCGTGCCGAGGAGACCGAGGACATGGTCCAGGTGGGCACCATCGGGCTGATCAAGGCGATCGACCGGTTCGACCTCGCGCGCGGAACGCCGTTCAGCGCCTTCGCCGTGCCGTACATCGTCGGGGAGATCAAACGGTACTTCCGTGACACGAGCTGGGCGGTCCACGTGCCGCGCCGGCTCCAGGAACTCCGTATCGACCTGGCCAGGGCGCGGGAGAAACTCGCGCACGAACTCAACCGCGCGCCCACCACCGCGGAACTGGCCCAGCATCTGGACATGGACCAGGAAGACGTCATCGAGGGGCTGTACGCCGGAAACGGGTACTCCGCCGATTCCCTCGACGCCCCGCCGGAGGACGCCGACGCGCATTCCGCGGGCGGCATGCTCGCCGCCTATCTGGGGAGCGAGGACCCCGGCCTGGAAAAGGCGGAGAACGTGCAGGCGCTCAAACCACTGCTGGAGAATCTGGAGGAGCGGGACCGGCGGATTCTGCGTCTGCGGTTCGGCGCCGAACTCAGCCAGACGGAGATCGGCAAAATCCTCGGCATCTCCCAGATGCAGGTGTCCCGGCTCCTGACCCGCATTCTCGCGGGCCTGCGCGAGAAGATGCTGGAGACGAACTGAGGGAGCCGGGCCGAGGGGAAGAAACCGAGGAATGGTGAATTGAGGGGGAATCGCGGGGCAGCGGCCGGGGCCCGGCCCGCCCATCGGCCCGCCTCCTGTGCCACGGCAGGAGGCGGGCCGACGCGCGTCCTCAGGCCGCCCGACGGTACGCGGAGTCGTGGGCACGCAGCAGACGGCGGGCTTCGCGGAGGGCGGCCGCGGGGTCCCGGTGGCCGGTGTGGACGCCCAGGGTGTACGACACGTCGCCGAGGCGTACGGATACGGGGCCGCCGTCCTGGGGGAGGCGCTGGTGTTCGTGGACCAGGCCCCGCAGCACCTGGTAATCGATCAGTCGCATGATCCGTCCATTTATGCGCGGTGGGAGGGGGGAATCGGAGGTCGCCGCCGTGGAATGCCGCTTCACCGGCCTGCTGCTTTCCCGGTGCCCCGTGGGCGGGGTGAGCGCCGGGACTTTCGTCCCGGACGGACGGGACTTCCTGCCGCCCGGCGCAGTCCGGCGGCCCTATTTTTCGCGATATCCACATTTTGCCGCCAAGGCCCGCATACCCGGCGGCCGTACCGGAGAAGACAAGGTTTTGGCGGCCGGCACCGAAGGCCGCCGAGGACGATGCCGGAGCGCGGAGGGAAGGGGTGCACATGTGGGAGGAACGCGCAGCGCCGCCCGGGCGCCGGACGCGTGCCGCGCACGCGGTCGTGGGGCTGGCGCGAATCCGCGACGGGCCCTGGGCCGTCCGGTGGCTGGTCGCCGTACGGGCCGGCGTGGCGGCGGCCCTGGCCTGGCAACTGTGCCGCAGCGTATGGGAGGCGCCGCAGCCCGGACCGGCGGTCGTCGCCGCGCTGCTGGTCGTCCACCCGACGGTGTTCCGCTCGTGCACGGCGGGGCTCCAGTACGCGGCCGGGTGCACGCTCGGCGCCCTGATCGCACTGCCCGCGGCGGTCCTCGTCGGGCCGACCTGGCTGAGCATGAGCGCCGTCCTGCTGCTGTCCCTGCTGGCCGCCGGCCACCAACGGTTCGGCGCGCACGGACTGCACGTACCGATCACCGCGGTGTTCGTCCTCCTGCTCGGACCGAGCCACGCGGGACAGATCCTGCCGCATCTGCTGGAGATCGGGGTGGGCATCGCCGTCGCGGTCCTCTTCAACGCCCTGCTGCCCCCGCCGCTGCGGCTGCGCGCCGCGGAGGTTGCCCTTGACCGCCTGCGGGACGACCTGGCCGGTGTCCTGGACGGCGCGGCCGCCGCGGTACGCGCGGCACGCCACCCCGACGACGTCCTCGACCCGCGGTGGCGAGCCCGTGTGACGGACACCGCCGCCCGGGCCCGCAGCGCCCTCGGCCAGGCACACGAGAGCCTGCGCTGGAACGTGCGTGCCCGGAACCGGAACACCGTCTGGCACCTGGACCGCCAGATCCTGGACAGCCTGGAGCGGGTGGCGCACGACGCGGAAGCGGTCGTCGCGGCGCTCGACGACCTCGCCGCGGAACGCCCCGCCGGGGCACCGGACGGCGCGGGCGGAGCGGCGCGGACGGACGCCTGGGACCGGGAGTTCCGGGCCGGCTGCGCCCGGCTGCTGACCTGCCTGGCGCTGTGCGTCCGCGGCTGCCGCGGCGGCAGCCCGCACCCCGTCCTGCCCGCGACCCGCCGGGTGTGGCGGGAGCTGGCCGAACGGTGCGGCGACCGGCACGACAGCCTGGACGCCCGGGTGGCCGAGTGCCGCCTCCTGATCCTCCTCGACCAGGCCCTGCACGACGTGGCGGGCGGGCGGCCCCGCACGGCGCGCCCCGCGCGCAGCCGTACCGCCGCCACCGGACCCACCATCGCCGCCAGGGAAGACGCCCATGCGCCAGCAGTCACCGAACCGCGCTGAGCACCCCGCCGGGACCGCGCGGCGCCGGTTCGCGGCACTGCTGCCGCGCGCGCTGTTCGTCCTCGCCTTCGCCCTGTTCGTCCTGGCCGTCGTGACCGTGTCGACCGGCGCGCCGGACCCCCTGCCGCGCACGGCCGGGCCGGTGTCCGAGGCCGCGGTGTGCGCCGTACTGGCCGCCGGGCCGGCGGCCCTCGTCACCGGCGCGGTACGGCGGCGGCGACGGCGGGAGCTGGATCGCGCCGACACCTCGGCCGCGACCGCGCAGCGAATCCTGCTGCGGCCGCTCCCCGGCCGGATCGGGGACCTGCGCCTGCGCGGCACCTACCTTCCGGCACGGACCGCGCCCCGCAGCGGCGGGGACCTCTACGACGCGGTACGCAGCCCGTACGGCGCCCGTCTGCTCATCGGCGACGTGCGGGCCAAGGGGATGCTCGCGGTGGAGGCGTCGGCACTGCTGCTGCGCTCCTTCCGCGAAGCGGCGTACGAGGAGGAGCGGTTGACGGAGGTGGCCCGGCGGCTGGAGAACGACGCGCGGCGGCACATCGCGCGGCTGCCGGGCGCGGAGACGCCCGAACGGTTCGCCACCGCCCTGCTGGTGGAGATCCCCGCCGAGCCGGTGGCCCGGGTGGTCCACTGCGGGCATCCCGAACCGCTGCTGGTCTCCGGTGGACGGGTCCTCGCCTGCCCGCCGGAGCGGCCCGGCGCCCCCATCGGCATGGCCGATCTGGTGGGGGCCGGGCACACGGTCCAGACGCTGCCGTTCCGGGCGGGGGAGCGGCTGGTGCTGCTCACCGACGGCTTCACCGAGGCGCGGGACGCGGCGGGGCGCTTTCCGCCGTTCGCCGAGCGGGTCGGCGAACGGGCCGCCGCGCCGCTGGACGACCTGGTGGACGGGCTCCGCGCGGACCTGGTCCGGCACACGGGCGGGGAGCTGGGGGACGACGCCGCGCTGCTCGTCGTCGACCGCGCCCCGGAGGGTGAGCGGCCCGCCGCCGGCTGACCCGCCGTCCTGCCCGGGCCGGCCGCCTACTCGCCCGTCCTCCCGTCGATCCGCTCCCGCAGCAGATCGGCGTGCCCGTTGTGCCGCGCGTACTCCTCGATCATGTGGACGTACACCCACCGGAGGCTGATGGTCCGGCCGTCCGCCATCGTGAACGTGTCGTCCAGGCCGCGGTGCGCCACGGCCCGGTCGGCGGCGGCGCACTCGGCGCGCAGCGCCGCCAGCGCCTCCTCGGCGCCGGCGGTGTCGAGCGCCTCGAAGTCCGCGTCCGGCTGCTCCTCGGTGAAGTAGAGGCTCCCGATCCGCTGGCCCGCGACGCGCTGCCGGAACCAGGAGCGCTCCACGTCCGCCATGTGCCGGACCAGGCCGAGCAGCGTCAGGTTCGACGGTTCCGCGCCGGCCCGCGCGAGCTGCTCGGGGGTGAGCCCGGCGCACTTGGCCAGCAAGGTGTCGCGGTGCCGGTCCAGCCAGCCTTGCAGCATCGTGCGTTCGTCCGCCACGTACGGCGCGGTACGGCGGTCCACCTCGGGTGCGATCCATGTCATGCGGGAGAGTGTCACCCGGCATGATCGGGAGCGCCACGGATTAAAACCGCCGCACGCCCGGGACATCCCGGTGTCAGTGGTCGCAGAGCGGGTCGTAGGGGACATCGGGCAGCAGCTCGTGCCAGCGCGCGGGCCCGGTCCGGCCGACCAGGGGGCAGACGCGCCCGGCCACCCGGCGCGCGTCCAGGTCCCACAGGCGTACGGAGCCGTCCGCGCCGGTGCTCGCGAGCGTCCTGCCGTCCGGCGCGTAGGACACCGACCACACCACGTCGGTGTGCCCGGTGAGCGTCGCGACCTGCGTACGGGCGGCCGTGTCCCACAGGCGTACGGTGCTGTCGAAGCCGGCCGTGGCCAACTGCCGCCCGCGCGGGGCGAAGGCGATGCCGCGCACCGACCCCGTGTGGCCGCGCAGCACACCGGCGGCGCGGTGCCGCCGGAGGTCCCACAGGCGCACCGTCCGGTCGTTGCCCGCCGAGGCGAGCAGCCGCCCGTCCGCGCTGAAGGCCACCGCCCACACCGCGCCCGTGTGCCCGCGCAGGACGGCGACCGGGCGGCGGGTGGCGGCGTCCCACAGCCGGACCGTGCAGTCGTCGCTCGCGCTGGCCAGCAGCCGCCCGTCGGGGCTGAACGCCACGCCGTTGACGAAGTCGTCGTGCTCGGTCAGGACGGCCGAGCCGCCGCCCGCGAGGTCCCAGAGCCGTACCGTGCCGTCTTCGCTCGCCCCCGCCAGCCGCCGCCCGCCGGGCGCGAACGCGACCGCGAACACCGCCCCCCGCGCCCCGGTCAGGACGCGCTCGCGGGCGCCGGTCGCCGCGTCCCACAGCCGTACGGTCCCGTCGGCGCCGGCCGTGGCGAAGGTGCGGCCGTCGCGGCTGTAGGCCAGCCCCCGCACGGGGCCGTGGTGGCCGCGCAGCGGCGGCCCGAGCTGGGCGCGGGACCGTACGTCCCACCGCTGGACCGAGCCGTCCGTACTCGCGGCGGCCAGCCGCCGCCCGCCGGGTGCGAAGGCGACGGCGGACCGGCCGGACACCGGGCGGGCGGTCAGCGCCGCGCCGGACGGGTCCCACAGGGTGAGGGTCCGGTCGAAGCTTCCGGT
Organism: Streptomyces sp. NPDC018045; assembly: GCF_044327445.1. Taxonomy (NCBI): domain Bacteria; kingdom Bacillati; phylum Actinomycetota; class Actinomycetes; order Kitasatosporales; family Streptomycetaceae; genus Streptomyces; species Streptomyces sp. NPDC018045. The sequence continues at coordinate 74,753 of NZ_JBIRFL010000004.1, read as the reverse complement.
GGCCACCGTACGGCCGTCGGGGGAGAAGGCGACGGCGAGCACATAGTCGCTGTGCCCGGTGAAGGCGGCGACGGTACGGCGGGTGGCGACCTCCCACAGGCGCGCCGAGCCGTCGCCGGAGGCGGACGCGAGGGTGTCGCCGTCGGGGCTGAACGCCAGCGCGTTGACGTCGTCGTTGTGGCCGGTGAGCCGTCCCGTGACGGTCATGCCGCGGGTGTCGTACAGCGTCACCGTGCGGTCCGTGCCGCCGACGGCCAGTGTCGCGCTGTCCGGGCTGAAGGCCACGGCCACGACCCCGGTGCCGTGCCCGGAGCGGTCGGCCAGGACGGTGGGGGAGGCGGGGCGGTCGGCGTCGGACAGGGCACTGCCGGGCGCGGCCGCGGTCAGGGACGGCGGCAGCCGCCACACCCGGACCCGGCCGTTGCCGTCGCCGCGGGCCAGCAGGCGGCCGTCCGGGCTGAACGCCACCTTGCCGCTCGCGCCGCCTCCCCGGCCGGGCAGGCGGGCCGCCCGCCGCATCCCGGGCGCGTCCCACAGGGTCACGCTGCCGCCGGGGCCGGTGGCGGCGAGGAGCTGTCCACGGGCCGCGCCCGCCGGGCCCGTCCGTACGCCCGAACCGGCCGGCGCGAAGGCCACCTCCCCACCCGGCCCCGCACCGGGCACGGTGGTGACCGGGGCCCGGTGGCCGGCGCCCCGTACCCGTACCGAGCCGTCCGAGGCGCCCGCCGCGAGCAGCCGGCCGTCCGGGCTGAAGGCCACACCGCGGATCCGCGCCCCGCCCGCCCGGATCGCGGGGCCCAGTGGGCGGCGGGCGTGCGGGTCCCAGAGGCGTACCGTGCCGTCCGAGGAACCGCCGGCCAGCAGCCGCCCGTCCGGGCTGAACGCGGCGGCGTTGACCGGGCCCTGATGGCCCGTCAGGCGACCGGCGAACGGCCGCGCCTGGGTGCTGAGCAGGGCGCTGCGGGAGGCGGGGGACGGGCGGAGCCGGTACGCCTCGGCGGCGAGCAGTATGGCCGCCTCGGGCTGTCCGGCGGCCACCTGGCCCGAGCGGGCGGCCAGTTCGCCGGCGTACGCGTCGAGGCGGCCGGACTCCGCCGCACGCCACTGCTGGACCGCCAGCACGCCCGCGCACACGGCCAGGACGAGCAGCACGGCCAGGGTGCCCGCGAGCCTGCGGCGGCGGCGCACCCGGCGGCGCTCGGCGCGGGCCGCGGCCGCCTCGCGCGTCAGCGACGCGTGCAGGAACTCCTCCTCCAGCGGGCTGAGCCCGGCGTCCTCCCCCTGCTGTCCGGCCCATTCGCGGGCCACCGCCAGCCGCGTGCCCCGGTACAGCCCCGCCGCCTCCCGGCCCTCCCGCTTCCACGCCCCGGCCGCCTCCGAGAGCCGCTGGTGGACGACGAGCCCCGCCCGGTCGGCCCGGATCCAGCCGCGCAGTCGCGGCCAGGCCCGCAGCAGCGCCTCATGGGTGATCTCCACGGTGTCCGCGTCCAGGGTCAGCAGGCGGGCGCGCACGAAGACGCCGATGACGGCGGTGGTCTTCTCCGGGTCCGGCAGGTGTTCCAGCAGGCGTTCGCGCGGGACGCGGCGGCGCGTCTCGCCCGCGATCTCGCCGACCTGCACCAGCCGCAGCAGCACCTGCCGCGCCGCCCGCCGCTCGGCCGGGTCCAGTGTGGCGTGCACCCGCTCGGCGGTGGTGGCGACCGCGCCGTGCAGGCCGCCGGTGAGGCGGTACCCGGCGACGGTGAGGGTGCGGCCGGTGCGCTGCTGCCAGGTGGCGAGCAGGGCGTGGGCCAGCAGGGGCAGCGCCCCGCCGGCCACCGGACCGTCGTCCTCGTGGATGCCCAGGTCGGACAGGAGCAGCTCTTCGAGGCCCGGCTCCAGCTCCAGTCCGGCCTCCCGCGCGGGCCGGGTGATCGCCGCCCGCACCTCGGGTACGGACATGGGCCGCAGCGCGAAGATCCCGGCGGACAGGGCCGGGGCGAGCGGGGGGTGGTCCAGGCACGCGCCGTAGAAGTCGGCGCGCACGCACAGGACCACGGCGCACGGGGCCTCCCGGGCGGCCGCGCACAGCGCCGCCACGAACGCCCGCCGCTCCCGGGGGTCCTCGCAGACGGTGAAGACCTCCTCGAACTGGTCGACGACGAGGACCAGGCGCGGGCTGGTGCCGAGGGCGGCGCGGACGGCGGCGGGACACCGTTCGGGCGCGTCGGCCAGTTCCTCGGCGGCGGCCGCGGTGTCGGCCGTGGCGGGATCCGCCGGTCCGGAGGGTGCCGCCGCCGGCCCCGCCAGCGCCGTGGCCAGTTCGGTGAGCGGACGCGCGCCGGGCGTCAGGACGCGCACCGCCCAGTCCCGGGAGCCGGGCAGCGCGCCGGCGCGCAGGGCGGGCAGCAGGCCGGCCCGGAGCAGCGAGGACTTGCCGGCGCCGGACGGGGCCGCGACGATCAACGGGCCCGCGGCCGCCAGGCGTTCGGCGAGGCGGCCGACCAGCGCGGCGGTGGCCCGTTCCCGGCCGAAGAACCAGGGGGCGTCCTCGGTGGTGTAGGCGGCCAGGCCCGGGTACGGGCAGCGGTCCCCGGGCGTACGGGCGGACAGCAGCCGGGTGAGCGCGCCGTCCGCGGCCAGGGCGGCGTCGCAGCGGCGGGCGACGTCCCCGGTCGGCGGCTTCTCGCCGTTCTCGATCTTGCTGAGATAGCCCTTGCTGTAGTGCACCAACTGCGCCAGGGTCCGGAGGGAGACCTCCTTCTCCCGCCGCAGCCGCCGCAGCGCGTCCCCGAACTCCTCCGGCATACAGTCCCCCACGCCTCGTGCGGGCGGCCGGGCCGCCCGCACCGCGCCGGTGATGCTACGCACGGGCGTTCCGGTCCCACCGGTGAAGGCGGGAGAACCACCGAAAGGGGTGAAACGGGGTGTCCGGCGCGCGGGCGCGCGGCGCACGCCGTGGGGAACGCTCCCCATGCGGCCGCCCTGCCGATCCGGCCCCGGGGGGTGTTGACCTGCGAACTCGGCCCGGATAGCTTCGCTCTACGGATTGTTGATTCCGTACAACGGAAAAGCGAAGAGGTGGAGCCCGTGGGACGGGCGCGAGCACTGGGAGGGTGTCGGATGGGGCAGCACGAGACGGTGGCGACGAGTCTCGCGGACACCGTACGCGAGGAGATCGGAGCCGCCCTCGCGGAGGCCGACGCGGACCTCGCGCGGCGCTACCCGGGCGACCCCGGCACCCGCCAGCCGGTCCACACCGTCTACGTCCCCGGCGACGTCGTCACCGCCGGTACCGTCCGCGCATGGGGCGACGCCGCCCTCGCCGCGCTCGACGAGCACGCGCCGGACGCCGAGGCGTTCGCCGGCGTCCTGGGCATCCCGGCCGACCTCGCCGAGCCGGTGTACGAGCGGGTGCGGGCCAAGCTGGAGCGCGAGCCCGTCGAGGACCTGCGCATCGACTTCGAGGACGGCTACGGACCGCGCCCGGACGCCGAGGAGGACGCGGCCGCCGCCCGCGCCGCCGCCCTCGTCGCGGCCGCCCACCGGGACGGCACCGCCGCGCCCTGCACGGGCATCCGCATGAAGTGCATGGAGGCCGCCGTCCGCGACCGCGGCATCCGCACCCTCGACATCTTCCTGACCGGCCTGATGGCGGCCGGCGGCCTCCCGGACGGCCTGGTGCTGACCCTGCCCAAGGTCAGCTACGCCGAACAGGTCACCGCGATGGTGCGTCTGCTGGAGGCGTTCGAGAAGACGCACGGCCTCCCGTCGGGCCGGATCGGGTTCGAGATCCAGATCGAGACCACCCAGTCCATCCTGGGCGCCGACGGCCGCGCCACCGTCGCCCGCATGATCGAGGCCGCCGAGGGCCGCGCCACCTCCCTGCACTACGGCACCTTCGACTACAGCGCCTCCTGCGGCGTCAGCGCCGCCCACCAGGCGCTGGACCACCCGGTGGCCGACCACGCCAAGGCCGTGATGCAGGTCGCCGCGGCGGGCACCGGCGTCCGCCTCTCCGACGGCTCGACCAACGTCCTCCCGGTCGGCGCGACCACCCAGGTCCACGACGCCTGGCGGCTGCACCACGGCCTGGTGCGCCGCTCGCTGGCCCGGGCGTACTACCAGGGCTGGGACATGCACCCCGCCCACCTGCCCACCCGCTACGCCGCCGTCTACACCTTCTACCGCGAGGGCCTGGAGCAGGCCGCGGCCCGGCTGGCCGCCTATGTCTCCAAGGCGGGCGGCGCCGTGATGGACGAGCCGGCGACCGCCAAGGCGCTGAGCGGATACCTGCTGCGCGGACTCGACTGCGGCGCCGTCGACATCGCCGAGGTCGCCCGCCTGACCGGACTCACCCGCGCCGACCTCGACGGCCTGGCGGGCCGCCCGGCCCCGGCCGGCTGACCGCCGCGGCGGGCCTCACCAGCGGCGTACGACCCCGTCGTACGCCGCTTCGGTGTCCCGGGCACCAGGCCGCCCGCGTCCGAACCGAACACGGCGGCCGCGGGACATGTGCGGGAAACAAGCGCGGGAAACAAGCGCGGGAAACGACAAAGGCAAGGAGTCACCCACTCCTTGCCACTCTCAACTTATAGCGCACCGGGGGGCTTGCGGCAAGGCCCCGGTCGTGCCGCACAATCGCTCGCCGAGGCCAGAACCTGCGGAAACGGGAGATCTGCGAAGTGCGTGCGGTGTTGTCGGTCCATGAGGTGTGCGGTGACGACGAGGCCGCGGGGGAACCCGCGCCGCGGTCGCGGGCATCCGGTGCCGAGGCGCGGGCGTATGTACGGCAGAGCGCCGCGGGTGCGGCCCGGGATCGGAGCTGACACCATGCATTCCCTGACCACCAGTGTGTTCGACCTTTCCGGCCGGCTGGCCGCCAAGGCGGACCCCGAGCTGACGGCGGCCGACGAACGGCACTTCGCGGCCATCGCGGAGAGCCTCGAACAGACGGTCACCGACCTGTCCGACCGCCTCGACGCCGCACTCAAGGCGCCCGGCGGCACCGGCCGGCAGGCGATGGACCGCGACGCGGAGGTGCACCGGCTGACCGGACGCCTGCGCGCCCTGCGCCGCTATGGCCTGGACCTGTGCCTCGGCCGGATGGTCGGCGCGGACGGCCCCGAGCCGGTGTACGTCGGACGGCTCGGCCTCACCGACAGCGCGGGCCGCCGGCTGCTGGTCGACTGGCGGTCCCCCGCGGCCGAGCCGTTCTTCGGAGCCACCCACGCCGACCCCATGGGCCTGACGAGCCGCCGCAGGTACCGCTGGACCCGCGGCCGGATCAGCGACTACTGGGACGAGGTGTTCACCGCCGACGGGCTCGAAGGGCACGCCGCGCTCGACGACCACTCCGCCTTCATCGCCGGCCTGGGCGCCAACCGGTCGGCACGGATGCGCGACGTACTCGGCACCATCCAGGCCGATCAGGACGCCATCATCCGGGCGGGGTCCCGCGGCGCCCTCGTCGTCGACGGCGGGCCGGGCACCGGAAAGACCGTCGTCGCCCTGCACCGCGCCGCCTACCTCCTCTACTCCGAGCCCCGCCTCGGGCGCCGCCGCGGCGGCGTGCTCTTCGTCGGGCCGCACCAGCCCCACCTGGCGTACGTCGCCGACGTCCTCCCCAGCCTCGGGGAGGAGGGCGTGCGGACCTGCACCCTGCGGGACCTCGTCGCCGAGGGCGCCGCGGCGGCGGACGAGAGCGACCCGGAGGTGGCCCGCCTGAAGGCGTCGGCGGACATGGTGAAGGCCATCGAGAAGGCCGTCGGCATCTACGAGGAACCGCCCGCCAGGGGGATGACGGTCTCGACCGACTGGGGTGACGTCCGGCTGAGTGCCGACGACTGGGCCGAGGCGTTCGACGCACCGGGCCCCGGCACCCCGCACAACGAGGCGCGCGAGCAGATCTGGGACGAACTCGTCGCGATCCTGCTGGGCAAGCTCGACGACGACGTACCGGCCCACGACGTGCGGCGGGCGCTGCGGTACGACGAGGAACTGGTCACCACCCTGCACCGCGCGTGGCCGCTGCTCGAAGCCGCCGACCTGGTCTCCGACCTGTGGACGGTCCCCGCCTACCTGCGGCTGTGCGCCCCCTGGCTCAGCACCGACGAGGTGCGCAGGCTCCAGCGCAAGGACGCGCCCCAGGACTGGACGGTGTCCGACCTGCCGCTTCTGGACGCGGCACGGCAGCGCCTCGGCGACCCGGAGGCGGCCCGGAACAAGCGCCGGCACGCGGCCGTACTCGCCGCCCAGCGCGAGCGCATGACGCAGGTCGTCGACAACCTGATCGACGCCGCCTCCGACTCCGGCGCCGACCTCGACGACGGCGAGGGCCTGGTGACGATGTTGCGCGGCCAGGACGCCCGGGTCAGCCTGGTCGACGAAGCCGAACTGACCACCGCCGCACCGGACCTGCTCGCCGGACCGTTCGCGCACATCGTCGTGGACGAGGCGCAGGAACTGACCGACGCGGAGTGGCAGATGCTGCTGTCGCGCTGCCCGTCCCGCAGCTTCACCATCGTCGGGGACCGCGCCCAGGCCCGGGACGGTTTCACCGAGTCCTGGCGGGAACGGCTCGAACGGATCGGGCTCGACCGGATCGACGTGGCCTCCCTGGGCATCAACTACCGCACGCCCGAAGAGGTCATGGCGCAGGCCGCGCCGGTGATCCGCGCCGCGCTCCCGGACGCCAACGTGCCGGCCTCCATCCGCAGCAGCGGCATCCCCGTCGTCCACGGCCCCGCCACGGACCGGGACGCGATCCTCGACGCCTGGCTCACCGCGCACGACGACGGAATCGCCTGCGTCATCGGCGATCCCACCTTCCGGGCGACGTCCCGCGTCCGGTCGCTGACACCGGGGCTGTCGAAGGGCCTGGAGTTCGACCTGGTCGTCCTCGTCGACCCGGAGAACTTCGGCGACGGCGTCCGGGGAGCGGTGGACCGCTATGTCGCGATGTCCCGGGCGACCCAGCGACTCGTGGTCCTGACGAGCCGTCAGACCGGCCGGTAGCCGGGCCGGCCGGCGGGGCGCGGACGCCTCGCGCCCGTCGGACGCCGTACGCACAACGGCTGATCGCCGCCGTCCCTCCGGGCGCGTTCGTATGCGCGTACCCCGTACGGGCGGGGTGGCGGAGGGGGGAGACGGCGAAGCGGGTGCGTGCGGGGCCGGGGGCGGCCGTCGCGGTGGGGACGCTGTCATCGGGGGAGGTGGCGTGGGCCGGTGACGGGGCCGCGCCCACGGCACCCGGGAGAGCACGGCGGCGGACGGCGGCGAGCTGGACGGCCCGTCGCACCTCGCCCCGATCAGCGCGGGCGGCCGCTACGTCGCCTTCTGGACGGGCGCCCCGAGCTGGGCGGCGGGGGGCGACGGCACCCATGTGGCGGCCGTCAAGGACCTGCGCACCGGACGGGTCGAGCGGATACCGGGCGCCCGGTTCCGACATGCCCGGCCCGTACGGCTCCGTGCATGACCTGCGCATCCGGCGCACGCGACAGGTGGGCCGGGAACGCGGCTTCCCCACGGCGGCCGGCGACGACGGGCGGCGCGTGCTGGACCACCACGACGGCAGGCTCGCCCTGCTCGCCCTGCTCGCCCTGCTCGCCCTGCTCGCCCTGCTCGCCCTGCTCAACCTGCACGGCCTGCGCACCGGCGAGCGGTACACGGTCACGGCCGGCTGAACCACGCCGCCCCGCACGCGCTGAGCCGGGACGGCCGGAGCGTGGTCTTCGGCTGGGAACTGCCGGATTCGGTGCCGGGGGACACCAACGGCACGTACGACGTGTTCGTGCGCCGCTTCGGGGCCGCGGCGCGGGGGTGGACGCGGGCGCTCAGCCGTCCGCCGGCGGCGGCAGTTCGCCCGAGCCGCGGGGGATGAGGCGGGTGGGGATCTCCTGGCGCTGCGGCGGGATCCCGGCGCCGTCGAGGCGGCGGAAGAGCATCGTGGCGGCGGTGCGGCCGAGCCGCGCGGCGTCCTGCGCCACGACCGTGATCGCGGGGGACACCAGGTCGGCCAGCTCGAAGTCGTCGAAGCCCACCAGGGCGACCGGGCGCGGGCGTTCGGCGAGCACCCGCACCGCCGTGACCGTCACCCGGTTGTTGCCCGCGAACAGCGCCGTGACCGGCCGCGGCCCGTCCAGCATGGCGGTGGCCGCGAACCGTACCCGGTCGGGTGCGGTCGATCCGAGGGAGACCCACGATTCGTCGACGGCCAGCCCGGCCCCGGCCATCGCCGCGCGGTAGCCGCGCAGCCGCTCCCCGGCGGTGTGGATGCGCGGCTGGTCGCCGATGAAGCCGATCCGGCGGTGGCCGTGCGCGATCAGGTGCGCCACCGCGTCGCGGGCACCGCCGAAGCTGTCGGAGAGCACCGTGTCCGCCTCGATCCGGCCCGCCGGGCGGTCCACGAAGACGGTGGCCACGCCCGCCGCGATCTCCGGCTCCAGATAGCGGTGATCGTCGGCGGCCGGAATGATCACCAGGCCGTCCACCCGGCGCGCGCACAGGGCGAGCACCAGCTCCTGCTCGCGCGCCGGGTCCTCCGCGCTGGACCCGTTGATCAGCAGTGCGCCGTGGTCCCGGGCGACCTCCTCGACGGCGCGGCTGAGCGGCCCGTAGAAGGGGTCGGCGAGGTCCTCCAGGACCAGGCCGATGCTGGCGGTGCGGCCCTTGCGCAGGATGCGGGCGGAGTCGTTGCGGCGGAAGCCGAGCGCGGTGATGGCGTCCTGGACGCGGCGCTCGGTCTCGGGTGTGACGCCCGGTTCGCCGTTGACCACCCGGGAGACCGTCTTCAGGCCGACGCCGGCCCGGGCCGCGACGTCCTTCATCGTGGGCCGGCTGCCGTAGCGGCGGGATGTGCCCCGGGCGGTGTCGGTCACGGTGCGTGGTCCTGATTCTGTCGGCGGCGGTGGGGCCGGCGGGGCGCGGTGGCCGGGCGGCCCGGGTGGGGCCGTGGCTCCACTGCTCGCTCCGGCTGTTGCTGGAGAGACGGACGGGACGGGTGTGGCGGTTCCCCCTCCGGCACGCCGATGATGGCTGTGGCGGTGTCCGGTGGCCGGTGTGTGGGGCCGGCCGGGCGGGACCGTCCGGCGGTACCGCGCGACGGCGCGCGGTCCGGCGTCGAGCATAACCTCTGGACAACGTTGTCAATTAGCACGAGACTGGCGTTCCCGTGCCGGGCCCACGCCCCCCGGCCCAGGCGCCCACCAGGAGATTCGACACCGATGCAGACGGACCTGAGCGCAGCGCTGGACATCGGCGGCACCAAGATCGCCGGCGCGCTGGTGGACGAGCACGGCAGGCTGCTCGTCCGCACCACCCGGCCCACGCCCGCCGACCGGGACGGCGCCACCGTGCTGCGCGCGCTGGCCGAGGTGGTGGGCGAGCTGACCGCACGCCCCGAGTGGGCCAGGGTGGCCGCCGTCGGCATCGGCAGCGCGGGCCCGGTGGACGCCCGGCGCGGCACGGTCAGCCCGGTCAACATCCCCGGCTGGCGGGACTTCCCGGTCGTCGCCGAGGTGCGGGACCTGGTCGGCGCGCACCCCGTCGTGCTGGTGGGTGACGGCGTGGCCATGACCGCCGCCGAACACTGGCAGGGTGCCGCCCGCGGTTACGCGAACGCCCTGTGCATGGTGGTCTCCACGGGCGTCGGCGGCGGCCTCGTCCTGGGGGGCAAGGTGCACCCCGGCCCCACCGGAAACGCCGGCCACATCGGCCACATCAGCGTGGACCTCGACGGCGACCCCTGCCCGTGCGGTGCCCGCGGCTGCGTCGAACGCATCGCCAGCGGCCCCAACATCGCCCGCCGCGCCCTCGATAACGGCTGGCGCCCGGGACCCGACGGCGACACCAGCGCCGCCGCCGTGGCCGCCGCGGCCCGCGCGGGTGACCCGGTGGCCCGTCACTCGTTCGAGCGGGCCGCCCAGGCCCTGGCCGCCGGTATCGCGGCCACCGCCGCCCTCGTCGAGATCGAGATCGTGGTGATCGGCGGCGGCGTGGCGGGCGCCGGCGACCTCCTCTTCGTCCCCCTGCGTCGCGCCCTGGGCGACTACGCCACGCTCTCCTTCGTCCGTGACATCACGGTCGTACCGGCGCAGATGGGGACGGATGCCGGCGTGGTGGGCGCCGCGGCCGCCGCCGCGCAACAGTCCCGTCTCGATGCTTTCGCCCCCACGGCCTGAGAGGACGTACGACGCCTCAGGTCCCTCTAGGCTGGTGCCGACCATGACAGGGGACGAGTGGGGCGAACGGGGCGAGCGGCATGAATGGTGTGGGTGGACCGGGGGATGAGGGCAGCGGCGAGGGTGGCGGCGGGGCGCGTGAAGGGGGTGGCGCCGCAGGGGAGTTGACCGGGCGGCTGCTCGGCGGGCGGTACCGGGTCACCGGGCAGATCGGGCGCGGCGGCATGGGCGTCGTCTGCCGGGCGGTGGACGAGGTGCTGGGCCGGGAAGTCGCCGTGAAGGTGCTGCGTGCCTATACCGACGCGTCCGCGCCCGAACTGGCCGACCTGCGGACCCGGATGCAGCGCGAAGCACGGGCCGCGGCCCGCATCCGGCACTCCGGCGTGGTCACCGTGCACGACGTGCTCGACGAGGGCGGGCGCCCGGTCATCGTCATGGAGCTGGTCGACGGCCCGTCGCTGGACGACGCGCTCGGCCGGGGCGGTGCCATGGACCCGCGCGAGATCGCCGCCATCGGGGCCAAGGTGATGGACGCGCTGGACGCCGCCCACCAGGTGGGCGTGCTGCACCGGGACGTCAAACCCGGCAACGTCCTGCTGGAGCGCTGGGAGCAGCGTGCGGGCCGCCCGGACGCCGGGGTGGGCCGCGTGGTGCTCACCGACTTCGGCATCGCCAGCATCGAGGCGCCCGACGACGGGGCGACCACCCACCTCACCCGCAGCGGCGAACTCGTCGGCTCGCTCGACTATCTGCCGCCCGAGCGCGCCCAGGGGCAGCCGCCGTCGCCCGCCTCGGACATCTGGTCGCTGGGCATGACGCTGTACGCGGCCGTGGAGGGCGGCGGCGTGCCGTTCCGCCGTACGTCGGTGTGGTCGACCCTGACGGCGATCGTCTCCGAACCGCTGCCCGAACCGCGCCGGGCCGGTCCGCTGACGCCCGTGCTGCACGCGCTGATGGCCAAGGACCCGGCCGCCCGGCCGAGCGCCGCCGAGGCGCGGGCCCTGCTGACGGCGGTGGCCGACGGGCGCGACACGGTGCGGTTGATCACGGGTACCGGCAGGGGCCCGGGCGCGGGCGCCGGTACGGCTACGGGCCCGGGTGTGGACACGGGCCCGGGTACGGGTACGCCGCGGACGCCGACCGCTGCGGATGTCTGGGCGCCCCCGCCCGCCCCCTACGGCCCGGAGACCGGCGGGGCAGTGGCACCCGCGGGCACGGGACCGGCCTCCGGGCAGGCCCCCACCGGGCCGATGGGCGGCCAGGCACCCACGGGCCCGGTCAGCGGTCAGGCCCCCACCGGCCCGGTCAGTGGCCAAGCCCCCACCGGCCCGGTGCCCGCGGAGGGACTCGGGGGCCGGGAGACCGGCACCGTGGCGCCCGCGGGCACCACGCCTCCGGCGGGCCGCCGCCGTACCACCGTGCTCGCCGCCGCCGCGGTGGCCGCCGTCCTGCTGGCGGGCGGCGGGGTGACGTACGCGCTGGTGGACCGGGACTCCGGCAGCACGGTCGCGGGCCGGCCGCCCGCCGCGCCCTCGGAGGAACAGGCCGCGCGGGCGGGCGCGTCGGGCACGCCCGAGAAGGCCCCCGAGAGGGCCGGGGGAGCCGGGCCAGGGGGCAAGGCGACGGGGAAGGACGGCGGGGAGCGCGGCGCGGCGCCCGCCACCCCGGGCGAGCCGTCGAAGGGCGCCGCGTCCGGGAAGCCCGGGCCCGGTGGCGGCGGTGACACCGGCAAGAACGGTGCCGGGAGCGCGGCGACCGGCGGCACGGGTGGCGGGGGCGACGGCGGGCAGGGCGGCACCGGCGGTTCCGCGTCCGGCGGCGGGTCCGCCGCCTCGGGCGGTGGCGGCGCCCCCGGTGGTACCGGCGGCGCCCCGGAGCCCAGCTCGTGCGCGCCGATCGGCGGCGGCAAGGTCAACTGCCGGGTGTGGCGCGCCGCCGCCTCGTACACCGGTTCCTTCCAGCACGTGGGCACCCTGAACGCGGGCACCAACTACTTCTACTGCCAGGCGAACCTGGGCCGCCGGGAGACGTACGGCAGGTGGACGAACACCTGGTGGGCGAAGACGGACGACGACAGCGGCAACAGCGGTGTGTACGTCAGCGTCGTCTACGTCAAGGGCGGCCGGAACGACGCGCCGGTCCCCGGTCTGCCGACCTGCTGACCGGGTCCGGAACCGGACCCGTCCGGACGCCGGGAGCCGGGCGAGCCGTGCGGCCCGCCCGGCGGTGTGCCGTGCGGTGACCGGCCGCGTCAGCAGGTGAACTTGGCGTCGGCCCAGTCGGCGTGGTCGTAGAAGAAGCCGTCACCGGCGTCCTGTACGACCAGTCGTACGGTGTTCGCCCCGGAGACCGCGGCGCTGACGGCCTTCGCCGGGTCCTTGCCGGTCAGCTTGCCGCTCTCGGCCACCCGCTGACCGTCGGCCCACACCTCGAAGGTGACCGTCCCCTGGTCGGCCGTCTCGTCGTCGACGCCGACCTGCGCGGCGAACGACGCGCACTGTCCGCCCGTGTAGTACGTGATCTCGCTGGGCGCGTGGGCGCCCAGCCCCTTGGCGAACGGCACGCCGCCGATGCTGATCGGCGTCCCGTCACCCGCCTGGGGACCGCCCACGCTGCGGTCCCGTTCCACCGGTCCGTACCCGTTGGTGGCGGTGACCCACGTCAGGTCGCTGGCGTACGAGGTGCCGGCGGGCGGCGCCTGGACGGCGTGGACCGGGACCGCCAGCGTCTGGGTGACCCGCTGCCCGCGCGGCGAGCGGTAGTCGGTGGTGAAGGTCAGTTCGTACGGGCCGGGTTTGGTCCCCGCGAGGGGTGAGATCTTCCACGCGGTGGCCAGTTCCTTGCCCGGGGGCAGCACGTGCGTCCCGGTGGGTGTAACAGGCTCGACGCGCCAGCCCTGCGGGCCCTTGAGTTCGACCTCGACGTCCCGGGCGGGCGTCCGGCCCAGGTTGCGGGTGAGGGTGGCGATCCGGGCCTCCGAGCCGACCTCGACCGGGTCGACGCCGTCCGCGCCGCTGTCGAGGGCCGGCGGGTACTGCGGCCACTGGCGGTCGGCGGAGACGCGGTAGACCAGCGTGCCGTGCGCCGGTACGGTCCCGGCGATCTCCCCGGCGGTGTGGGTGTCCTCGTGCTTCCACAGGTCGCGCAGCCGGTAGCCGCTCGCCTGCGGAAGGCCCGCCTCCTTGGCCGTCGTACCGATGCGCTGCGGCCGGTCGGTCTCGTTGAACAGGGCCACCGCCCGGTCGCCGTTGGCCAGCGGCTTGCTCAGCACCCAGCGGCCGCCCTCGGACTTCAGCACCTGGGCCTGCTTGCCCAGCGGGTCCTGGTCGAGCGCGATGACCTCCTTGTTGTCGAGGATGTCGAACGTCGCCTGGGAGGCCTTGCGCAGGTCGGTGCCGATCAGCAGCGGCGCGGCCATCATCGACCACAGGGAGAAGTGGCTGCGGTACTCGGTGTCCGTCATGCCGCCGTTGCCGACCTCCAGCATGTCCGGGTCGTTCCAGTGGCCGGGACCGGCGTACGGGGCCAGCGGCGCGTTCACCTTGAAGATCGAGACCATGCTGTCCCACACGTCGCTGATGTCACCGGTGGTGCGCCACAGGTGCCCGACGTCCGCCGCCCACTCCCACGGCTTGTTCTCGCCCCACTCGCAAATGCTGTAGACGATGGGGCGGCCCGTCGCCTTCAGGGCGTCGCGCATGGTGATGTAGCGCTTCTTGGCGTCCACTCCCTGGTTGTTGCAGTTGTCGTATTTCAGGTAGTCCACTCCCCAGTCGGCGAACTGCTGGGCGTCGGAGTACTCATGGCCCAGCGCGCCGGGCATCGCCTGGGCACACGTCCTGGTGCCGGCGCTGGTGTAGATGCCGAACTTCAGCCCCTTGGAGTGGACGTAGTCGGCCAGGGCCTTGATGCCGTTGGGGAAGCGGGTGGTGTCCGGGACCAGTTTGCCGTTCGCGTCGCGCTCCTTCTGGGCCCAGCAGTCGTCGAGGTTCACGTACTCGTAACCGGCGGCCTTGAGGCCCTTCGCGACGAAGATGTCGGCGATTCCCTTGATCATCGCCTCGTTGAAGTCGGCTCCGCAGTGGGTGGAGTTCCAGTTGTTGAAGCCCATCGGAGGCGTCCTGGCCAGGCCGTCGGGCAGTCGCGGGGTGGCGGACGCGGCTGCTCCGGCGGAGGTCTTCGCGGCGGGCGGGGCGTCCGGTGGGGTGTCGGTGGCGTCGCCCGTACGGGCCGTGGCGGGCAGGGCCGTCATCCCTGCCGCGCACAGGAACGCCGCGGACAGTGCCGCGACGACTCTTCGCCGGGCACGCCGGGTGGTGAGGGGGGTGTGCGGGCGCATGATTCGCGTCCTCCGTTCTCGGAGAGTGCAGTGAGTCATGTACCAGTCAATTGCGAGTGTTTACGGTAAGGCTTGTTGGACTGTGTTGGAAGGTAAACGGTGAAGACCGGGGAACGGGCCGCCAAAAGCCTTGACTGAGGCCCTCATTGGGAGTGAGATCCCAGCACTCGCGTTCGGTTCTGTTCGGTTCCATCGCCGAGGAGGGGGAGCAGACATGGTCCAGATACGGGGTGACGGCCCAGGCGGGGGTACGCACCGGACGGCACGCGGGGTGCCCCGGCGGTCCCTGCTGCGGGGCATGGCCGCCGGTGCGGGGGCGGTCGCGCTGCCGTCGCTGCTCACCGCCTGCGGCGACGGGCCCGGCGACGGCGTCTCCCTGGGCTCCAACGCCTCCGACGCGGTGCCGAAACGCGCGTACGCCGACGCCGTCGCGGCGTACGAGAAGAAGTCGAGGAAGACGGTGAAGGTCAACACCGTCAACCACGAGAACTTCCAGGAGAACATCAACCGTTACCTCCAGGGCACGCCCGATGACGTCTTCACATGGTTCGCCGGTTACCGGATGCAGTACTTCGCACGAAAGGGCCTGCTCGCCGACATCAGTGATCTCTGGAGGAAGTTCGACGGGTTCTCCGACGCGGTGAAGAAACAGTCAACGGGCGAGGACGGCAAGCAGTACTTCGTGCCGTACTACTACTACCCGTGGGCGGTCTTCCACCGGAAGAGCGTTTTCCGGACGCGGGGTTACGAGATCCCGGAGAACTTCGATCAATACCGTGCTCTCGCCCGGCAGATGCAGAAGGACGGCCTCACCCCATTCGCCTTCGGTGACAAGGAAGGCTGGCCCGCCATGGGCACCTTCGACTACCTCGACATGCGGGCCAACGGTTACGACTTCCACATCGCCCTGCTGCGCGGGGAGAAATCCTGGACCAGCCCGCAGGTACGACAGGTCTTCGACCTGTGGCGGAGCCTGCTGCCGTACCACCAGAAGGGCGCGAACGGCCGGACGTGGCAGGAGGCCGCGCAGTCCCTCCAGCGCGCGGAGTCCGGTATGACGGTGCTCGGGCTGCCGCACCCCGGCCAGCAGTTCAGCGCCGAGAACCGCGCGGACCTGGACTTCTTTCCGTTCCCCGAGATCGATCCGGCATTCGGGAAGGAAGCGGTCGAGGCGCCGGTGGACGGCTTCCTGATGGCGAAGAAGGCACGGAACCGGGAGGCCGCCCGGGACCTGCTGACATTCCTCGCCACGCCCGAGGCCGAGCTGATCTATCTGAAGCGCGACCCGAACAACGTCGCGGTCAACAGCGGGGCCGGCACCCGGACGTACGACGCCCTGCAGAAGAAGGCCGTCCGGCTGGTGTCCGGCGCCCGGCAGATATCACAGTTCATGGACCGCGACACCCGCCCCGATTTCGCCTCGACGGTACTGATCCAGGCGATCCAGCAGTTCATCGGCGACCCCGGTGACATCGACGGTCTGGTGAACGGCATCGAACGGCAGAAGAAACAGATATTCGCCGCGGACTGACGCCGTGACCACCACCGACCGTGAGACCGCACGACCGACTGGGGGGCCGGTGAGCATGCCCGAGACCGTGGTGCGCCGCGTCCGGCGCCGGGGCCCACGGCGCCACACCCGCCGGGACATCGCCGTCCTGTGCGCCCTGCTGGGCCTGCCGATCCTGCTCGACCTCGTCCTGGTGTGGGGCCCGACGCTGGCCTCCATCGGACTGTCCTTCACCGACTGGGACGGCGTCGGCGCCATCGAATGGGCCGGTCTGGGCAACTACGAGCACCTCTTCGCCGACTACCCGCAGTTCTGGCCGGCGGTCCGCAACAACCTCCTGTGGCTGGCCGCCCTCGGCCTGCTCGCCACGCCGTTCGGCCTGCTGCTCGCCGCGCTCATCGACCGCGGGGTGCGGTTCAGCCGGTTCTACCAGTCCACCCTGTACATGCCGGTGGTGCTCTCGCTCGCCGTCGTCGGCTTCATCGCCCAACTGATCCTCTCCCGGGACCAGGGCGCCCTGAACGCCGTGCTGGGCGCCGGGCAGGACCCGGTCGACTGGCTCGGCGACCCGGACCTCAACATCTGGATGATCCTGCTCGCCGCCTGCTGGCGGCACACCGGATACGTGATGATCCTCTACCTCGCCGGGCTGAAGTCCGTCGACCCCACGCTCAAGGAGGCCGCGGCCATCGACGGGGCCACCGGACGGCAGGCGTTCTTCCGGGTCGTGCTGCCGGCCCTGCGCCCGGTGAACGTCATCGTCGGCGTCATCACCGTCATCGAGGCCCTGCGCGCCTTCGACATCGTCTACGCCGTCAACAAGGGCCGCAACGGGCTGGAACTGCTCTCCGTCCTGGTGACCGACAACATCATCGGCGAGGCGAGCCGGATCGGCTTCGGCTCGGCCATCGCCGTCGTCCTGCTGCTGGTCTCCCTCGGCTTCATCATCACCTACCTCGTCCAGGAACTGAGGGGGGAACAGCGCCGATGACCGTGCCCGCCGTACGGACCGCGCGCCCGGTGCGCCCTGCCGGCCCGGCGGGCGGCGCACCCGGCCGCCGCCGTGGCCGCTGGGGGGTGCACGCCTTCCTGCTCGCCGTCTCGCTCGCCTTTCTCGCGCCCCTGCTGCTGGCCCTCTACGCGTCGCTGCGCCCGTACGAGGAGACTGCCAGGGACGGGTACTTCTCCCTGCCGAGCCGGCTCTCCTTCGACTATTACCGGCAGGCGTTCACCGATTCCGGCATGGCCCGGTATTTCCTGAACACGCTCCTGATCGCGGTGCCGGGTGTCCTGATCACGCTCTTCCTCGCGTCCTTCACCGCCTTCGCCGTGGCACGGCTGCGGCTGCGCGGCTCGCTGCTCGTGCTGATGTTCTTCACGGCCGGCAACCTGCTGCCGCAACAGGTCATCGTCACACCGCTCTACGCGCTCTTCACCAAGGTGCCGCTGCCGTACTGGATGTCCGACTCCCTGACGCTCTATGACTCGCTCTGGGCGGTGCTCGCCGTGCAGATCGCCTTCCAGCTCGGCTTCTGCGTCTTCGTGCTGGCGAATTTCATGCGGACCCTGCCGCGGGAAATCCTGGAGGCCGCGGTCGTCGACGGAGCCGGGGTGTGGACGCGTTACCGGCAGGTGACCCTGCCGCTGTGCCGGCCCGCCCTCGCCGCTCTGGGCACCCTGCAATTCACCTGGATGTACAACGACTTCCTGTGGGGCCTGGTCTTCCTCTCCGACGGCGACAAACTCCCGGTCACCTCGGCCCTGAACAACCTGCGCGGCCAGTTCTTCACGGACTACAACCTGCTGGCGGCGGGTTCGGTACTCGTAGCGCTGCCCACGATCGTCGTCTTCCTGCTCCTGCAACGGCACTTCATCGCGGGCCTGACCCTGGGCGCCAACAAGGGGTGACGGCCGGGCCGCGCCCCCGTGCGCGCGGGAAATCCAGCGCGCGGCCCCTTGCCGGGTGTGGCCGGGGAAGCGACGCTCCGGCTACATCCCGAGCGGGAAGGGGAGCGTCATGACGAATGCTCAGATGTGGGCGCTGATCATCGGATTCGTGTCGCCGGTACTCATCTCCGTCGTGAATCAGCCGCAATGGTCCCACGCCACCAGAACTCTGGTACAGGTGGTGTTCTCGGTGCTGGTGGGACTGGGGAGCGCGTACTTCGCCGGGGACTTCGCCGGAAAGGACGTGGTGACCGGCATCCTCGTCGCCGCGGTGGCCGCGATCAGCGCGTACAAGGGGGTCTTCAAACCTTCCGGTATCGCGCCGAAGGTGGAAAAGGCCACGTCCATGGCAGCACGCGGATAGCCCCGGCCCCGCAAAAGTTTCCGTGGCAGGGTGTTACGGGCAACTCACAGGGGTCTAGGGACAAGGGGGCAATGTGATCGTCTGGCTGAACGGCGCGTCCGGTGCGGGAAAGTCCACCGCGGCCCGGCACCTGCTGGACCTGCTTCCCGGAAGCACGCTCTACGACCCCGAACTGGTCGGCGGCGAGCTGCGGCTGATGCTGCCCGCCGCGCGGCTGGAGCAGATCGGTGACTACCAGGACCTGCCGTCCTGGCGCCGGCTCGTGGTGGACACGGCCGCCGCCCTGCTCAACGAGGTGCCGGGGCCGCTCATCACACCCATGCCACTGCTGCGCCAGGAGTACCGCGACGAGATATTCGGCGGCCTCGCCTCGCGCCGGGTGCCCGTACGCCACATCCTGCTGCACGCGGAGGAAACGATCCTCCGCGAGCGTGCCGGCCTCACCGGCCGTACCGGGCGCCCGGACCGCGACGTGGCCGCACGGCAGCGGAGCCTGGCGCACCTGGAGTCGTACGACGACGCGCTCGGCTGGCTCAAGCAGGACGCGCACGTCATCGACACGGCCCGGCTGACGCCCCGGGAGACCGCCGAGCGGGTCGCGGAAGCGGTCCGCACCGGCGCCGGGGCCTGCGACATCGTGCAGACCCCGGAGCCCACGGCGGAGACCCTGGCGGCCGGTGTGCTGCTCTTCGACGACGCCGACCGGGTACTGCTGGTGGACCCGACGTACAAGCCGGGGTGGGAGTTCCCCGGCGGTGTCGTCGAGCCGGGCGAGCCGCCGGCCCGTGCGGGGCTGCGCGAGGTGACCGAGGAACTGGGCATCCGGCTGCACAGCGCGCCACGGCTGCTGGTGCTGGACTGGGAACCGCCCGAGCCGCCCGGCTTCGGCGGGCTGCGGATGCTCTTCGACGGCGGGAAACTGGCGGGCGAGCAGATCCGCGACCTGCTGTTGCCCGGGCCCGAACTGCGGGACTGGCGGTTCGCCACCGAGGACGAGGCGGCGGACATGCTGCCCCCGGTGCGCTGGAACCGGCTGCGCTGGGCCCTGCGCGCACGCGAACAGGGACGCCCGCTCAATCTGGAGGCGGGCGTCCCTGTGGGATGAGCAGCCGGTCCCGGCGGGCCGGGGCGGCGAGTCCGGAGACGGGGCGGCGGGTCCGGAGGCGGGGGCCCGGAGACGGGGCGGCGGGTCCGGTGGGTCCGGTGGGTCCGGAAGCGGCGGGAGAGCCTCCGGAGCGGCCGTCACCGGTCCTCCGCGCGGCTCAGCTCCGGTGGCCCCGTACGCGCGGGCGTACCGCTGGAGAACGCCGGCCGTCACCGGTCCTCCGCGGACTCAGCTCCCGGCGGCCTCGTACTGGCGGGCGTACCGCTGGAGGAAGAGTGCCTCGGCCAGCGAGAGGCGCTCCAGCTCCTCCGGCGAGACGCTCTCGTTGACCGCGTGGATCTGCGCCTCGGGCTCGCTGAGGCCGATGAGCAGGATCTCGGCCTGCGGGTAGAGCCCGGCCAGCGTGTTGCACAGGGGGATCGACCCACCCATACCGGACGTCTGCATCTCGGTGCCGTCATACGCCTCGCGCATCGCCTCCGCCATCGACGCGTACGCCGGGCTGCCGGTGTCCGCGCGGAACGGCTGGCCCTGCCCGATCTGCTCGACGGTGACCCGCGCGCCCCACGGGGCGGCCTTCTCCAGGTGCGCGGCGAGCAGCTCGGACGCCTTGACGGCGTCCGTGCCCGGCGGGATCCGCAGGCTCACCAGCGCCCGGGCGCCCGCCTGCACGGACGGCGTGGCGCCGACCACCGGCGGGCAGTCGATGCCGAGGACGGTGACGGCCGGGCGGGCCCAGATGCGGTCGGCGACCGTACCGCCGCCGGTCAGGCCGACGCCGTCCAGCACCTTGGCGTCCTTGCGGAACTCCTCCTCCGGGTACTGCAGGCCCTCCCAGCGCGCGTCCGGCTCCAGGCCGTCGACGACCGTCGAGCCGTCCTCCGCGCGCAGCGAGTCCAGGATGCGGATCAGCGCCGCCAGCGCGTCCGGCGCCGCCCCGCCGAACTGACCGGAGTGCAGATTGCCCTCCAGGGTGTCCACCTGGACCCGGACCAGAGTCATCCCGCGCAGGGTCGCCGTGACGGTCGGCAGGCCGACGCGGAAGTTTCCCGTGTCACCGATGACGATGGTGTCGGCGGTCAGCAGCTCGGGGTGGGCCTCGGCGTACTGCTCCAGGCCGCCGGTGCCCTGCTCCTCCGAGCCCTCCACGATCACCTTGACGTTGACCGGGACACCGCCGTGCTCCTTGAGCGCCCGCAGCGCCGTCAGGTGCATGATCAGACCGCCCTTGCAGTCGGCGGCGCCGCGCCCGTACCACCGGCCGTCCCGCTCGGTCAGCTCGAACGGCGGCGATATCCAGGCGGCCTCGTCCAGCGGCGGCTGCACGTCGTAGTGCGCGTACAGCAGCACGGTCGGCGCGCCGGCCGGCCCCGGCAGGAAGCCGTACACCGACTGGGTGCCGTCCGGGGTGTCCAGCAGCGCGACGTCCGTGAAGCCCTCGGACCGCAGCGCGCCCGCCACCCACTCGGCGGCGGCCTCGCACTCACTCCTGGGGAACTGCGCCGGATCGGCGACCGACTTGAAGGCCACCAGCTCGGCCAGCTCGGTCCTGGCCCGGGACTGCAGCGAGGCGACGGTTTGCGCGAGCGGGCTGTCAGGCATGGAACGCTCCTTGTGGGCGCGGCGTTGTACACGTGGGTCAGTGCGGGTCCGTCCGGTCTACCGCACCGGACCAACCGTACGTACGGGCGATTCTGGGGCCGATCTTCCCACAGGAAGGGCGTCCGAGGGCGCGCCGTAGGATGCGGGCGGTACGCGCAGCAAGGCATCGAACGGGAGCAGAAGCACAGGTGAGCAGCGACAGCGCAGCCGAGGGAAACCAGCAGGTGTGGGACGTCGTGGTGGTGGGCGCGGGGCCCGCCGGAGCCTCGGCCGCCTACGCCGCGGCGTGTACGGGACGCCGGGTGCTGCTCCTGGAGAAGGCCGAACTCCCCCGGTACAAGACCTGCGGCGGCGGCATCATCGGACCGTCCCGCGACGCGCTGCCACCCGGCTTCGAGCTGCCGCTGCGCGACCGGGTGCACGCGGTCACCTTCTCGCTCAACGGGAAGCTGACCCGCACCCGCCGCTCCAAGAACATGCTGTTCGGGCTCATCAACCGCCCCGAGTTCGACGCCGGACTGGTCAAGACGGCCCAGGACGCCGGCGCCGAGCTGCGTACGGGCGTCACGGTCTCCCGGGTCGAGCAGCACGGCTCCGCGGTGCCGGACCGGCGGACCGTCGCCGTGGTGCTGGGCGACGGCGAGGTGGTGCTGGCCCGCGCGGTGGTCGGCGCGGACGGCAGCGCCAGCCGGATAGGCGCGCATGTCGGCGTGAAGATGGACCAGGTCGACCTGGGCCTGGAGGCCGAGATCCCGGTACCGCCGACGGTCGCCGAGGACTGGGCCGGGCGGGTGCTCGTGGACTGGGGCCCCATCCCGGGCAGCTACGGCTGGGTCTTCCCCAAGGGCGACACCCTCACCGTCGGCGTGATCTCCGCGCGCGGCGAGGGCGGCGCGACCAAGCGCTATCTGGACGACTTCATCGGCCGCCTCGGCCTCGCGGGCTTCGAGCCGAGCATCTCCTCCGGCCACCTGACCCGCTGCCGTGCCGAGGACTCCCCGCTCTCCCGTGGCCGCGTCCTGGTGTGCGGCGACGCCGCCGGACTGCTGGAGCCGTGGACCCGGGAGGGCATCTCCTTCGCCCTGCGCTCCGGGCGGCTCGCGGGGGAGTGGGCGGTCCGCGTCTCGGAGGCGCACGACGCGGTGGACGCCCGCCGCCAGGCCCTGAACTACGCCTTCGCGATCAAGGCCGGGCTCGGCGTGGAGATGGGCGTCGGCCGCCGTATGCTCACCCTCTTCTCCCGCCGCCCCGGTCTGGTCCACGCGGCCCTGACCGGCTTCCGCCCGGCCTGGCACGCCTTCGCGAAGATCGTCCGGGGCACGACGACCCTGGCGGAGATCGTCCGTACGCATCCGATGGCGCGGCGGGCGGTGGGGGCGTTGGACCGGGAGTAGGGATAGGGAGTAGGGGGCAGGGCGGTAGCGGGCCTCTGGGGCGGGGCTGGGGCCGAGCTGCTGGGGCTAAGGGCCGGGGGTTCGCGGCGGTTCCGGTGCGTTTCGGGCTTGGGGGCTCTGGTTCCACAGTTCCGGCGTGCGGCGGTGCCTTGGCGGGCGGCGATGCCTCGGCGGGGTGGCGCCCTGGTGGGACGAGCGGTGCCCGGCGGGGAGTGGTGCCCCGGTGGCGAGCGGTGTGGGCGTAGCGGTGTGGGTGAATCCGTCGCTCGGCAGCTACTCCCCAGGGAGTACGGCTGATCACCACGCCGGGCCGACGCCCCGCACGGTGTGCCGGTCTAGCGTGGCGGCATGGACCAAGGACGGCCGCGGTGGGCGCGGCTCTGCCACGGCCCGCGCCCGGACGGGCGGCTGCCGGTGGACGGCGGCGGCCCCGTGGGCCGCTCCGGCGGGCGGCTGCCCTGGATCTCGACGGCCGGGTTCGCCGTGTTCGTGTTCGTCGGCACCCGGTTCGCCGCGAGGGGGCAGCCCGGCCGCGCCGACCTCGACCCGCTCGCCTACCTGCTGATGTCCGCGGGCGTGGCCCTGCTGCTCCTGCGGCACCGCCACCCGCGTACCGTCGCCCTCGGTACGGCGGTCACGTCCGCCGCCTACCTCGCCGCCGGCTACCCGTACGGCCCGGTCCTGCTCGTCATCGCCGTCGGCTGCTTCGCGGCCGTCGTCGCCGGGCACCGTACCGCCGCCTGGTCCGCCGTCGGTCTGGTCTGGGTGAGCCACCTCCTGGTCGGCCACTGGCTCCACCGCCGGCTGCCGCCGCCGGGCGACGGGCCCGCGCCCTGGGGGGAGCAGCTCTTCATCACGGTTCTCGTCGTGGCGGTCGTGGCGGTCTCCGAGCTGGCGCGGGTACGCCGTGAGCAGTTCGCGCGGGTACGTGCCGAACGGATGGCCGCCGAGCGGCGGCGGGCCGACGAGGAACGGCTGCGGATCGCCCGTGAACTGCACGATGTGCTCGCGCACAGCATCTCCGTCATCAACGTCCAGGCGGGTGTCGGCCTCACCCTCCTGGACGACGACCCCGAACAGGCCCGCACCGCCCTGACCACCATCAAGGCCGCCAGCAAGGAGGCACTCGGTGAGGTCCGGCAGGTCCTGGACACGCTGCGGACACCGGGTGACGCCCCGCGCACCCCGGCGCCCGGCCTGGACCGGCTGTCCGAACTGTGCGAGCAGGCCAAGGGCGCCGGCCTGACGGTCGAGGTCACCGTACGCGGCACACCGGCCCGCCTGGCCCCGGGCGCCGACCTCGCCGCCTTCCGGATCGTCCAGGAGGCGCTGACCAACGTCATACGGCACTCCGGGTCCCGCACCGCCCGGGTCCGGTTCGGCCATCAGCCCGACGCGCTGGAGATCACGGTGGACGACGACGGCCCGGCGACCGCCGCCGGGCGCGCCGGGGACGTCACCGGGGGCGGCAACGGCCTGGCCGGTATGCGCGAACGCGCCGCCGCACTGGGCGGCACCACCGAGGCGGGACCGCGCCCGGACGGTGGCTTCCGGGTGCGTGCCCGCCTCCCGCTGCGCCCCGCGACACCCGTCGGGCCACCGGAGCCGCAACAGCCCGGCGGCGCGCACGCTGCGGATACGGTGATTCCCCATGCCAACGAGGAGGAGCCGTGATCCGGGTACTGCTCGCCGACGACCAGCTTCTGGTCCGCGCCGGCTTCCGGGCCCTGCTGGACGCGCAGCCCGACATCGAGGTGGTCGGGGAGGCGTCGGACGGCGAGGAAGCACTGGTCGCCATCCGTGACCGGCGCCCCGACGCCGTCCTGATGGACATCCGGATGCCGGTGCTGGACGGGCTCGCCGCCACCCGCCAGATCACCGAGGATCCCCGGCTGTCCGCCGTGAAGGTCGTCATGCTCACCACCTTCGAGCTGGACGAGTACGTCTTCGAGGCGATCCGCTGCGGCGCCTCCGGCTTCCTGGTCAAGGACACCGAGCCGGAGGAACTCGTGCGGGCCGTACGCGCCGTGGTCGAGGGCGACGCGCTGCTCTCGCCGGGTGTCACCCGCCGATTGATCGCCGAGTTCGCCGCCCGCTCCAAGGAACCGGCCGCGAACGGCACCCTGGCCGCGCTCACCGAGCGCGAGCGGGAGGTGATGGCGCTCGTCGGCATCGGGATGTCGAACGAGGAGATCGCCCGCCGGCTGGTCGTCAGCCCGCTGACCGCCAAGACGCACGTCAGCCGCACGATGGTCAAGCTGGGCGCGCGCGACCGGGCCCAACTGGTGGTGCTGGCGTACGAGTCCGGGCTCGTACGCCCGGGTTGGCTCGGGTAGCCGCCCGCCGGGGAGCGCTCCCCGGCGGGCGTGAGCTCATCCGGAGCGCCGACCGGTGAAGCGGCGCAGGACCCGCACCACTCGCCAGACGAACGCGACCCCCGCAGCGCAACCGGCCGCCGTCAGGACCATCCCCGTACCGTTCCGGTCCGGGTGGAGGAACAGCAAGGGGCTCATGACCACGCCGAAGGCGAGAGCGGCCACGAACGCTCCGGTCAGCAGGGCGAAGCCGATCTCGACGGTCATCGCGTCACGTTCGGCCTGAGGGCGGCTCGGAGACATGGTGACAGCCTGTCATGCGGTGGCCTGGGTTTGGCGGATGGCTGGATGGCCGGATGGCCGGATGGCCGGTTGGGTGGTCCCGGTCGCCCGGTCGCCCGGTCGCCCGGTCGCCCGGTCGCCCGGTTTTCCGGTTGCCCGGTTTTCCGGTTGCCCGGTTCTTCGGCTGGTTCGCCGTTCGGGTGATGCCTCCTGACGCGTCAGATGATGAACCGTTCCCGCCACAGCCGGGCCGTCGCGGTGTCGCCGGCCACCGTGAGGTCGTCCAGCGGGCGGCGGTTCCACAGGGCCAGATACAGCTCGGGCGCCGGTCCCTCGATCAGGCAGTCCGACGCGGGAACCTCCGTGGCCGGGACGCCCTCCGTGCGTTCCACGCGCAGTGGCGCGTCCGACAGATGCACCGTCCAGGCCCCGATGGCCTCGCCGGTGGTCCGTATGTGCAGCGTGCGCGGCGTGTCCGTCCGCAGCGCTTCGAGCCCGCGCGGGACCAGGCCGATGAGCAGCTCGTCGATGCCGTCCACGGCGAAGGCGGGCGCTGAGGGGGTGATGCCCGTGCCGAGGGCGGCCTCGGCGTCGGCGCGGTGGATCGCCGTCTCGTGGGCCTGGCGCCGCGCCCAGAAGCCCAGCGCGGAGGGTGCGGGCAGGAAGGTCCAGCAGGACAGGTCCGCCGGCGCCGCGCGCAGCGTCGCCACCAGCTCCCGGCAGCCCTCGCGCAGCCAGTCGGCCAGCGCCTCGTCGGGTGGCTGCGGGCCCTCGGGCGGCGCCACCTTCTCCTGGGCGGCCGTTGCCACGAACTTCGCGGCCCAGCGGTGCACCTGGCCCGTGTGGACGAGCAGGTCGCGCACCCGCCACTCCGGACAGGTGGGGACCGGGGCGTCCGCCCCGGCCTTCTCGGCGGCATCGGCGAGCAGTTGGCCGTCCCGCGCCAGCGTATCGATGAAGTCAGTGGTCTCCATGCCGCTGAGTGTGCCAGTTGCCACTGACAACGGCCCTTCGCGCACCCGGCCGCCCGCGCAGCGCGCGGTGGATCAGCCCGAGCAGCAGCGCGTTGACCAGCGCGGCAATGGCCAAAGTCAGGATCAGGTACCACTGGGGCGACCCGGCGTCGCCCCACAGCGCGTCACCGGCGAGCCACAGCGGGAAGACCGTGGGAGCGGTGAGCAGCGCCGCCCAGACGCCGGAGAAGGAGGCGTCCTCATGCTGCACGAAGGCCAGGTCGACCACGGCGAAGAGCACCGCCGCGACCACCAGCGCCAGGTAGACGAGCGATACCGGATTGCCGAACATCAGCCGCGCGAGCCCGCGCAGCCGAGCCGTGACGTTCATGCGGCCCCCAGGTGTCGGGGTGGCCGGGTGGTGCCGGCGTGCGCGTCCCGCGCGCCGGCGCTCTCCGGCCGGATGCCCTGGCCGAATCCGTGACCAAGTAGTCAATCATGGTCCGCATACGGGCCCTTCCGGCAGGTCGGGTACCCGCCATCCGCGTATCGACTCCCGCGTACGGTCCGGTACGCGCCGTGCGGTACCCGTACCGCGACGCCACGGTTACGCGCCGCCCCGCCCGCCGTAGGGGATGCGTCCCGGGGTGCGTCACGGGACGCGTGCCGCGTCCGCCGCGAGTGTGCGGGGCCCGGGCGCCGCGTGTTTCCCGGAAGGGAGGCCCGTATTTTGTTTACCGTCGGCACAAAGCAAGAATGGGGGCGTGACCCACACTCGGACAACCAGGCTGGAACGGGGCCGCAGCGCTCTCGGACCCGCACTGGAGCTCGTACACACCGGGCGCGCACCCACCCGCGCCGTCCTGACCTCGGAACTCGGCGTGACCCGGGCGACCGCGGGCGCGGTGGCGGCGGAGCTGGAAGCGCTCGGGCTGATCATCGTCGACTCCCGCCCGACCTCCTCGGCGGGGTCCCAAGGCCGCCCGTCGCACCGGCTGTTCATCGACGAGAACGGTCCCGTCGTGCTCGCCGGGCAGATCCACGCCGACGGCTTCCGTGTCGCGCTGGTCGGCCTCGGCGGGCGGATCGTGGCCACCGTGAGCGGCTGCGGCACGATCCCCGCCGACCCGGCGCATGTGCTGGCCGAAGCGGTGGCGGCCGGCTCCGGGCTGCTCGAACGGACCGGGCGGCGCTGCCTCGGCGCGGCGCTCGCCATCCCGTCCGCCGTCGCCGAACCCGACGGCGAGGCGCTCAACCCGCTGCACCTGGCCTGGCCCACGGGCGCCCCCGTACGCCGCCTCTTCCGGCGCGCCCTCGCCGAGGCCGGCATCCCCGGGGTCACCGCCGCGGTCGGCTTCACGGGCAACGATGTCAACCTCGCCGCGCTGGCCGAACACCGGCACGGCGCCGGGCGCGGCGCTCGCGACCTGCTGTGCATCGCCTCCGGGCACCGGGGCGTCGGCGGCGCGCTGGTCCTGGACGGCCGGTTGCACAGCGGCAGTTCGGGCCTGGCCCTGGAGGTCGGCCACCTGACCGTCCACCCGGAGGGCGCGTCCTGCCACTGCGGCAGCCGCGGCTGCCTGGACGTCGAGGCGGACCCGCTCGCCTTCCTCGGCGCCGCGGGCCGCGAACCGGGCCCCGAGGGCTCGCTGCTGCGGCAGGCCACCGACCTGCTCCGCGAGGAGTACCAGGACCCGTCCGTACGGGCCGCCGCCGACCTGCTGATCGACCGGCTGGGCCTCGGGATCGCCGGGCTCGTCAACATCCTCAACCCCGACCGCATCATCCTCGGCGGCCTGCACCGCGAACTCCTGGGCGCGGACCCGGAACGGCTGCGGTCCGTGGTCGCCGAGCGCAGCCTGTGGGGACGCAGCGGCGGCGTACCGATACTGCCGTGCACGCTCGACCACAACAGCCTGGTCGGCGCGGCCGAGCTGGCGTGGCAGCCGGTGCTGGACGACCCGCTGGTGATCCTGGAGGCAGCGGAGCAGGCACCCGGAGCTGGCTGAACGGCCACGTCGGCACGCGACCGGACCGCGTGCCGACCCGCGAACCGGCCACGTGCCGCTCCGTGAGGGGCCGCCGCCCCGGCCGCGGCGCCGCCCGGCGTTCCGGCCGCCGCCCGGTCGCTTTGCCACCCTGCGCCCGGCCACGTGCCGCTCCGTGACGCGCAGTGCCGCCCCGCGACCCGGCCGCCCCCGGCCCGCCGAGCCGCCCCGCACGCCAGTTCGGCCCCGAACAGGTCCCCGGCCAGCCCGGCGTGGCGCAGCGTCAGCTCCCGACCGGGCCCCCGCGCCACCGCGGCGCGGCCCGTCGGCCGACGGCGGTCTCGAAGGCCGCGTGTGCCAGCAGCCGTGTCGAGTCCAGCGTCGGCAGCGGCGATACCTCCGGGGACACCAGGAGCGGAATCTCCGTGCACACGAGGGCGACCGCGGCACAGCCGCGGGCCGCCAGCCGCTCGATGACGCGTATGTACTCCCGGCGCGAGGGCTCGGTGAACACGCCGTTCACCAACTCGTCGAAGATGATCCGGTGGACGGTACGGCGGTCGTCCTCGTCCGGCACGCCGGCCGCGATACCGCGGGAGCCCAGCGCGTTCCTGTAGAGCGGGCCGTCCATCGTGTACGCGGTCCCCAGGACGCCGACGCGGCCGTACCCGTCCCGGGCGGCGCGTTCGGCGACGACCTCGGCGATGTGCAGGCCGGGCAGCGGCAGCTCCGCGCCGGGGAGTTCGAGTGCCATATGGGCGGTGTTGTCCGGGCAGACGAAGTAATCCGCCCCGGCGCGGGCGAGGCGCGCCACGCTCCCGGCGAGCGTCGCCCGGATCGTGTGGTGCTCACCGGCATCCCAGGCGGGCATGCTCCGCGCCATGCTGATGCAGTCCAGGGTCACGTCCGGGTGGTCGTACGCCCCCAGCTCGGCGGACGCCTCCTGGCAGAAGGCCCGGAAGCAGAGCGCCGCCCCTTCGGTGCTGTGCGCGAGGATGCCCAGGTGTCGCATGGTGCCTCCGGTGGCCGACGGTCACGCTGCCGCCATTGTCACCCGCCCCACTGACAACGACCGTCCGCGATCGGCGTCAGACGCCCGGCACCGGCACCGGCACCGGCTCCGGCTCCCATGCGACCGCGAACGCCCGGGCCGGGTTCGCCGTGAAGATGTCGCGCACCAGCGTCTCGCCGAGAGTGACTTCGAGCCGCGGACGCAGGTGGCGCAGCAGGTGGGGCATGCCGGGTCCGCCGTCGACCGACCGGGCGGCCGCCGTCGTGGTGTCCCCGCCGAGCAGCAGCCGGTCCCCGTACCCGGCGTCGGCGAGCGCGGCCAGCGCCTCCGGCAGCCGCCAGTCGGTGGCGTGGTGGGCGCGGGACGGCCCGTCGAAGGCCAGGTAGGCCCCGGCAGCGGCGGCCGACCGGTGGGTGACCGGGTCGGGGGAGCGGTTGAGGTGCCCCAGGATCACCCGCTGCGGCGGCACCTCCAACGTCCCGCACAGCAGGTCGAGTACGTCCGGCGCGCCGGTGCCCAGCTCCAGGTGGACGCCGATGGGGGCGCCGGTGGCGTGGTGGGCCTCGGCCGCGGCGGCCATGGTGTACCGGGCGTGCGCGTCCAGACCGTGGAAGCCGCCCGCGACTTTGATCATCCCGGCCCGGGGGCACCCGGCGGCACCGCCGGCGGCCCTGACGGCCTCAACGGTCTCGGGAGCCTTGATGGCCCCGGCGGCCTTGACGGCCTCGGCGGCTTTGCCGGTCCCGGCGGTCTTCACGGCCCCGGTGACCTCAGCGGCCTCGACAGCAGCTCCCGTCCCATCGGTCGTGCCCGTGTCGCTCACCTCCCCCTTCCCGGTGGTCACACCCGTACCGAATTCCCCGCAGCTCCCGGTCCAACTGCCGATCCCTACCGTCAGCTCCGCCACGAACAGCCCCGCCAGATCCCGCAGTTCCGCCAAGTCCCGCAGCCCCGCGCCCCTTGCCGCACCGCCACCCGAGCTGCCCACACCGCCCGAAGCGCCGCGATTCCCCATCACCCGCTCCAGCACCTCCGGCGCGTAATGGACCGCCTGATGCAGACCCGTCGCCGCGACGATCCGCACGCCCGACTCCTCGGCGAGTCGCGGCAGTTCGCCCGCGTGCCGCCCCATCCCGTACGGCGTCCACTGGACCACCGTGCCGCCGCCCGCCTCCCGGAAGGCCCGTAGCTCGGCCGCTGCCGCGCCGGCGTCGGCGAGTTCCTGGCCGGGCAATCGCGGGCTGCGCAGGAACAGGTGGTCGTGGGCGTCGCAGAGGCCCAGTACGGCGGGGGAGACGTCTCCCGAGACCGTACGGACGGTGGGTTCCGCGCGCCTGGTCACCACTGCGCCCCGGTCGGCAGCAGGTCCGCCTGCGGCGCGGACAGGTGCAGCACCTGGAAGCGCTCCCCGTCCGTCTCCGGCGCGGCGCCTTCCCAGAGGGTGAAGTGCACCAGCTCCCAGTGCCGGGGGTCGAGCGCGAGCGCGGTGGTGTGCACTCCGTCCGTACGGGCCAGCCGCCGCTGACCGGCCAGCGCCTCCTCGACGGCGGTGGCCGGATCCGTCCCCTCGGCAAGCGTCTGCGTACGCCGGACGAAAGAACCCGGCACCGCCCCGGCGGACGGCCCCCGCTCGTGGTGGACGCCCATCCAGTGGCGCACCTCGGGGCGGCCGAAGTCCCGGATCACGCCGCGGAAGCCGGCGCCGAGCAGGAAACGGTTCATCGCCAGGGCGTCGGCCCAGAGGTAGAACGGCGCGTATTGATTGACGGGCGAACCGTCGACCCCGCGCTCCCGTATGCCGTACGCCTTCATCCCGAGCCCTTCGTAGGCGTCGAGGAGGTGGCCCCGGGTCCGGACCCGGTCGCGGATGATCTCCATGTCGTAGTCGGCGGGGAGGGTGACGGCGTACTGCAGGGCGTGCACGGGTGCTCCAAGTGGGTGGGAAACGGTGGGGTGCTGGTTCACGCGGGCCGGGTGGCTCCGTCGACGAGGCGGCCCCAGTCGGCGGTCGTGCCGTCGTCCGCCGCCTCGACCACGGCGAGGTGGGTCATGAACGTGCCGGGCGCGGCGCCGTGCCAGTGCCACTCGTCCGGACCGGTCCACACCGTGTCCCCGGCCCTGATCTCCTCGACCGGGCCGCCCCTGCGCTGCACCAGGCCGGCGCCCTCGGTGACGTGCAGGACCTGGCCGTGCGGGTGGCGGTGCCAAGCGGTACGGGCGCCGGGCGCGAAGTGGACGCTGAACATGCGCAGCCGGGACGGTGCGGGCGGCGCCGCGAGTTCGTCGAGCCACACGGTGCCGGTGAAGCGCTCGGCCGGGCCGGCCTGACTGTCCGCGCGGCTACGGGTGATCTCCATGGTGGTGGGGTCTTTCCGGTGAGCGTGCTGACGGCCTGTCAGGCGGTGGGGGTGGGGCCGGTGGCGCGGGCCGCGAGCAGGGCCAGCACTCCGCGTACGGCGGTGTCGAAGGGGGCGGTTGATGCGGCGGCGCGGGCCAGCACGTAGCCGCCCTGCACGGTGGCGACGACAGCGGCGGCGGTGCCTTCCGGGTCCAGCTCCGCGTCGAACTCGCCGCGCTCCCGCCCCTCGCGGAGAATCCCGGCGATCCGGCCGCGCAGCCAGTCGAGCGTCTCGAACACGGGGGCCCGCAGCGCCGGATCGGCGATGACGTCCGGGTCCATGGTCAGCCGGCCCACGGGACAGCCGCGCAGCACGTCACGCTCGCGCAGCAGGTAGGCCCGCACCCGGTCGTACGCGCCGCCTTCCCCGGAGAGGGCGGTGTCGGCAGTGGCCCGCATGGCCTCCGAGGTGCGGCGGATGGCGGCGAGTGCCAGGTCGGACTTGCCCGCGAAGTGGTGGTACATGCTGCCCTGGCCGACGCCGGCGTGCTGCAGGATCGCCTTCGGGCTGGTGCCGGTGAAGCCGCGCTCCCAGAGGAGCTGCCGGGTGCTCTCGATGAGCCGTTCGGAGGTGGTCATGGGGCGACTGTACATACCAGTAGTTACAGAGATCAACCGTGGATGCGCGGAACCCGCAGCCCCGCAGAATCCGCAGGTCCGCAAATCCCGCAGATCAACCAGGTCATGCCCGGCCTGGCGCGGCTCCGTCCGGCTCTCCCCGGCCTTACCCGGCCCTGCCCGCCCCTCTCCGGCCGATCGGCCCCACATGCCCTACTTGCCCCACGCGCCCTACCGCCCCCCGCGCCGTACCACCCCGGCAGTACCCACGATGCCGTCGGCCGTACGACGACCCGCGGACCCCGGCGGGCCAGGCTCGGAAGGGCGAACTTCGCGGCCGCGCCGAGCCGGTGTCCACCTCCGGGCCCCGGCCCGCGCGGCAACCGTCGACGAGGAGCTGATCTGTCATGTACGAGCTGGCGCACCCGTGGGCCGGTGGCGGCCCCGGGCCCTGGGTCGTTCTTTTCCCGCTGTTCTGGGCGGCCGTCGTGTTCGGCGTGGTCACCTTGCTGCGGCGTACCGTCCGGCGCGGCCGCCGGCGGCCGGTCGGCGGCCTCCGTGGTGCCGGGGCCGCGCAGGCGGCGCCTGCCGGTCCGTCGCCCATCGACCTGCTGGCCCGGCGCTTCGCGACCGGGGAGATCGACGAGGAGGAGTACTGGCGCCGGCTCTCCGTGCTGGACGAGCGGTTCGGTACGGAAGGCAAGAGCGCAACGGTGTGAAAAAGGGCGCGCGGACGCTCAAGGCCGCGCGCCCGCTCGGCGTACGCCCGCACGTCCCTTCAGCCGACCCCGGCGCCCCGTACCCGTGGGCGGCTGTCCACCGGTGTGCGCAAGGGTGGTTCGGCCGCTGTGAGCGCCGGTTCGCGCGCTGTCAGGCCACGGGCGCACGACGTGCGCCCCGCCGACGTGCGGCATACCGACTCCTCCGGTGCGAGGGAGAGGGCGGGGAGCGTGAACCAGACGATCTTGCCGCCGCCGTCGGGGCGCACCCCCCAGCTCTCGCTCAGGGCCGCGATCAGCGACAGTCCGCGGCCTTCGGTGTCGAGGGTCGCGGCCGTCCGCACCCGGGGCAGCCGAGGATCCAGGTCGCGTACCGACACCGTGAGCTGGTCCAGGAGGACGAGCAGTTCCACGGTGCACTGCTTGCTGGGCACGGCGTGCTGGTGCACGTTGGCCAGCAGCTCGGTCACGCCGAGTGCCGCCGGGTCTATCAAGGCGTCGAGACGCCAGTACCGGAGCTGTGCCGATACGATTCTGCGCACCTGGCCGATCCGGGCCGGAAGGGCCTGGAGCTCCACCGTGCAGTGTCTGCTGGGCTGCCTGATCACGACCGCGACTCCCTGATGAGGTCGGGCGCCCTCGTACGACGGGGGCGAAGATCGGATCCAGCGATGCCGCCTTCCACCACAGTGTCACCGCTGGTGAACCCTCAGTGATACGAGTCCAGGGTCGTCCCACCAGTGCGCTCCCGCAACCGCACCGTCCCCCGAAAGACCCTGTCAAGCGCGAGTGGAGCGCGCCGCGCGTACGGCATCCAGGAAGCGGTCCGGGGTGCCCAGCGTCAGCGAGTAACGGTGTCCGTTCAGGGTCGCGAGCGCCCGGTCACGGGCCGCGAACAGCGGTTTGTGCGCCTGTACGGCCTGCACCGGCGCGCTGTCGATCTCGGTGCCGTAACTCGTCAGCAGGGCCAGTCTGCCGTCCTGTATCACGACTTGGCCCGCCCGGGTGAGCGACCGGAGCAGCCATCTCTCTATGCGTACCCCGGTGGCGTTGAACTCGGGCTCCGCCATGGCGATCACCTCCTCGACACGTCGGGCGTGCGGCCTCCACCCGCCCCCTCGGTGCGCAGTCTGCCCGCGTCGTGCCGCGTGCACCAGTACCCCTTGGCCAAAGCTCGCCCCCGGTCCGGTCCCAGGTGGTGCTTGGGGTTGCTCAAAGGGTTGTTTATGCAGGTGAGAAGCGTGTGGCAGGTGGTTATAGTCGGAACCGGCCCGGCGTTCCGCACGGGTCTGGACCCACGTCGGGGAGCGCGCCGATGAGCACCGCACAGTCACCGTACGACCCCGCGGACCGGGTGCCCGGGAGCGGCTGCCCGATGCCGACCATGGACATCGACCGCAGTGATCCGGACTACCGGAGCTGGCTCAAAGAAGCCGTCCGCAAGGTGCAGGCGGACGCCAACCGGACGGCGGACACCCATGTGCTGCGCTTCCCGCTGCCGGAGGAGTGGGGCATCGACCTGTACCTGAAGGACGAGTCGACCCATCCCACCGGCAGCCTCAAGCACCGGCTGGCCCGTTCGCTGTTCCTCTACGGGCTGTGCAACGGCTGGATCCGGCCGGGCAAGCCCGTCATCGAGTCCTCCAGCGGCTCCACCGCGGTCTCCGAGGCGTACTTCGCGGGGCTGATCGGGGTCCCGTTCATCGCGGTGATGCCGGCCACGACCAGCCGTGAGAAGACCCGGCTGATCGAGTTCCACGGCGGCACCTGCCACCTCGTCGACGACCCGCGGACCGTCTACGCGGTCTCCGCCCGGCTGGCCGCCGAGTCCGGCGGGCACTACATGGACCAGTTCACCTACGCCGAACGGGCGACGGACTGGCGGGGCAACAACAACATCGCCGAGTCGATCTACCAGCAGCTACGGCTGGAGCGGTATCCCGAACCGGCCTGGATCGTCGCCACGGCCGGCACCGGCGGCACCTCGGCGACCATCGCCCGTTACGTGCACTACATGCAGTACGACACCCGCATCTGTGTGCCCGACCCGGAGAACTCCTGCTTCTTCGACGGCTGGCGGACCGGCGACGCGAAGTCGGACTGCGCCACCGCCTCGCGCATCGAGGGTATCGGGCGGCCGCGCATGGAGCCCAGCTTCGTGCCCGGCGCCATCGACCGGATGATGAAGGTCCCGGACGCGGCGAGCGTGGCGGCCGTACGGGCCCTGGAGCGGGCCATCGGACGCAAGGCGGGCGGCTCGACGGGGACCGGCCTGTGGAGCGCGCTGAAGATCGTCGCGGAGATGGTCGCCGAGGGGCGCACCGGCTCCGTCGTCACCCTGCTCTGCGATCCGGGCGACCGCTACCTCGACAAGTACTACTCGGACAGGTGGCTGGCGGAGCAGGGCCTGGACATCGCGCCGTACGCGGCGACGATCGAGAGCTTCCTGGAGACCGGCACCTGGCCGGGCTGAGCCACTGGCCCTCGCCGGGGCCGCAGGGGCGGCATCCCTGAAGCCGGGGCGTCACCCCGGCCGCCCGCCCCTCAGATGTCGGCGCCGTCGCCCGGTTCGCCCGCGACGACCAGTTCCGGGGGCAGTTCCGCGATCTCCTCGCGCGCCCGCGCCGGCAGTCCGCGGTCGGTCACCAGGACGTCCACGTCCTCCAGGGAGGCGAAGGAACTGAGACCCACCGTGCCCCACTTGGTGTGGTCGGCCACCACCACGACCCGGCGGGCGGAGCGGACGAAGTGGCGGTTGGTCTCCGCCTCGGCGAGGTTGGGCGTGGACAGCCCGGCCTCCACCGATATGCCGTGCACGCCGAGGAAGAGCACGTCGAAGTGGAGGGAGCGGATCGCGGCGTCCGCCACCGGACCCACCAGGGTGTCCGAGGGGGTGCGGACCCCGCCGGTCAGTACCACCGTCGCCGCGCCCGCCCGGGGCGCCTGGCTGCCGCCGGCCGCCGCCCGCTGCGCGTTGTAGAACACGTCGGCCACCCGTACCGAGTTGGTGACGACCGTCAGGTCCGGCACCTCCAGCAACTGCTGGGCCAGCGCGAACGCGGTCGTGCCGCCCGCCAGGGCGATGGCGCCGCCCGGCGCCGCCATCCGGGCCGCCGTCTTGGCGATGTCCTCCTTGGCGCTCAGCTCCAGCCCCGACTTGGCCTCGAAGCCCGGCTCGTGGCTGCTCGGCTCGCTGACCGGCACGGCGCCGCCGTGCACCTTCTCGACCATGCCCTGCCGGGCGAGGGCGTCCAGGTCGCGCCGGACCGTCATGTCCGAGACGTTGAGCCTGCGGGTCAGCTCGTTCACGCGGACGCCGCCGCGCCGTCTGACCTCGTCGAGGATCAGAGCGCGCCGCTGCTCCGCGAGCAGGTTCTGGTTGTCGCTCACCCCGGCCTGTCCCTTCCACCCGGCTGCCGTTGCGTCCACATCCTCGCACGCGGCACCGGGCGCATCCGCCCCGCCGGGGTGGGGTGTGCGTCCGTGGAACCGGGAAGAAGGCAGGCGCGAGGCGCGCGCCCGGAGCGGCGGGCGTTCGGTTGAGCATGACATGACAGCGGAGGGCGCGGCCGGGTACCGTGCGGCGCCGACCGGCACGTACGGCATCGGGGGAAAGACCAGTGGACACCGCAAGCAGTACGCACCGCGACACTCCGGACGGGCCGGACACCACCCCGGACGGCGACGCGCCACCCGGCGAGCGGCAACTCGCCCTGGAACTCCTCGTGCACGGCGTCGGCGGCACGACCCCGGAGAGGATGCTCGGCGACCCGCGCACCGTCCTGGTCACCGGCGACGACACCGCCGCCGTGTACCGCAGGGCCGTCGACGCCGACGCCGAGCAGCGCCCCGACGACTACCGCGCCGAACCGATCCGCGAGGCGTACTGCTGGTGCAACCTCACCTCCGGCAACGGAGCCCGCGCCCTGTGGCTGATCCTGCTCCCCTTCATGGTCGCCAACCTCGCCCACTGGATGCGTCCCGCCGCCCCCTCCCACCACAGGGGCCACTACGTGTACGACATCCTCGTCCGCCTCCTCGCCCTCAGTCTCACCGTCCTGCTGGTCGCCGCCGCCTGCGAAGTGGCCCTGGACCTGACGGCCTGGCAGTGCGCCGGCAGCGCCGCGTGCGCCGCGGGCAAGTCCTGGATGGGCTTCATGAGCCCCGAGCAGGGCGGCACCTGGAGCGGTCCCGGCCGCCGTATCGTGCTGGCCGCCCTGATGCCGCTGCTGCTCGTCGGCTTCCTGTGGTGGCTCTCCCGCCGTACGTGGAGCGCGTACGAGTCCGCCTCGCCGCCGCCGCGGCGCCCCGGCACCTCCCGTGACGTCCCGTCCGCCCAGCGTCCCGCGCTGACCCGCCGCGGCTTCTGGTACGGCCGCCGGGTGGTGGCCCGGCTGCGCGCCGCGCACACCGCGGCCGGGCTCCTGACCATCGCCGTCGCGCTGCTCGTCGCCGGGGCGGACTTCGACCGGCGTACGGGCGGCGGCGGCCTGCTGTCCGTCCTCGGCCGGGTCCTGCTCACGCTGGTCGTGCTGCTGGCCGCGCTCACCGTATGGATCGTCTGCCGCACCGCGCGCTGCGAAGCCGAACCGGATGAACACCGCGACCGCTTCCTGGTCAGGGCACTGCCGTTCGGCGCGCTCTGCGCGCTCGTCCTGGCCGCCGTCCACACGGCCTGGGCCCGGCCCGACTGGGTCAGCGGCGACCGGCTGCCCGGCAGCGGCGCCTTCGGCGGCATCGCCGTCTTCCAGGGCCTGCTGGTCCTCGGCCTCCTCGTCACCGCGGGCTTCCTCCAGAACGCCGCCCGACGGCACGGGCACGGGCACGGCGACGGCCGCGCCGCGCTCAACGGATTCCACGGCGCGGCCGTCGCCCTGCTGGGGTGCGCGCTGGGCGGCGTGCTCACCGGGGGAGCGGCCCAGCGGCTGGGCGACTGGCTGGACGGCGGCTCGGCCCCCGGCCGGCCGGGCGCGCCGATCGCCGGACCGCCCGTCCTGCTGTCCTGGCAGGCGTCGGTGCTCCCGGTGCTCCTGGTGGTCGTCGCGGCCTTCGCCGTCCTGGCCGGTGTCCGGATGCTGCTGGTGCGCCGCAAGGTGGAACCGGACATCCCCGGCCTGTACGACAAGCAGGAGCGGCCCGACGAGCAGCGGACGCGCCGCATCGCCGGCACCATCGCCCGGGCCGGGCTCACCGACTCCGCCCCGGTCCTGGTCGGCGCCGTCTGCCTGGTCACCCTCGTGCTGGGCGCCGGCGCCGTGGCCGGCGCCTGGCTCACCGACCGCGCGCCCGGCCGCGCCACGGAGCGGGCGCCCCTGCTGGTGCACACGGCCGCCGCGACGGCGGAGTCGCTCGGCTCCTGGCTGATGGGCGCCGGTGTCCTGCTGCTCGCCGTCATGGGCTGGCGCGCCTACCGCGACCGCTCCACCCGCCGGACCATCGGCATCCTGTGGGACGTCGGTACGTTCTGGCCGCGCGCCGCGCACCCGTTCGCGCCGCCCTGCTACGCCGAGCGCGCCGTCCCCGACCTGACGTGGCGGATGGCCACCTGGACGGAGAACAACGACGGCCGTCTGGTCCTCTCCGGCCACTCGCAGGGCAGTGTGCTGGCGGCGGCCGCCGTCTGGCAGCTCGACCTGGTCACCCGCAGCCGGGTCGCCCTGCTCACCTACGGCTCGCCCCTGGAGCGGCTGTACGGGCGGTGGTTCCCGGCCTGCTTCGGGCCGGCGGCGCTGACCGGCCTGCACCGGGAGATGGACGACTGGCGCAACCTGTGGCGGCTGACCGACCCCATCGGCGGGCCCGTGCGGCTCACCTGCGAGGACGGCCCCGACATCGACCTCGGCCCGCTGCGCGACCCGCTCGCCTTCGGGCGGACCCTCCAGCATCCGCTGCCCGCCCAGATCCTGGGGCACGGCGACTACCAGTCCGACCCGGTGTTCGAGGAGGCCCGCGCCACACTGATCGCCCGGCTCGGGGCCTGCGTGCCGCACCAGCGCGATACGGCGGAGCCCCCGGAAGGCAGTTGACGGTGGGTCAGGGCAGGTCGGGCAGATCCTCCGCGTACAGCAGTGTGAGGTCGTCGGTGTCCGGGTCGGCCAGCAGGGCGACCCGGCCCGCGTGCCGCTCGACCATCGCCTCGAACGTCTGCCGGGCCGTCCGCCCGTTGCCGAACGAAGGGCCCTTGGGGAGCGCAGTGAAGTACTTCAGCAGCGCCTCGCCCGCCCCCTCGGCCAGCCGGTACTCATGCTCCTCACCCTGCTGCTCGACGATCCGCAGCAGGTCCTCCGGCGCGTAGTCACCGAAGGTGATGGTGCGGGAGAACCGGGACGCCACACCCGGGTTGACGGCGAGGAAGCGCTCCATCTCGGCGGTGTACCCGGCCACGATCACCACCACCGCCTCACGGTGGTCCTCCATCAGCTTCACCAGCGTGTCGATCGCCTCGCGCCCGAAGTCCCGCCCGGAGTCCTCCGGCGAGAGCGCGTACGCCTCGTCGATGAACAGCACCCCGCCGCGCGCCCGGTCGAACGCCTCCTGCGTACGGATCGCCGTGGAGCCGATGTGCTCGCCGACCAGGTCCACCCGGGACACCTCCACCAGATGCCCGCGCTCCAGCACGTCCAGCGCGGCCAGGATCTCGCCGTAAAGCCGCGCGACGGTGGTCTTGCCGGTGCCGGGGGAGCCGGTGAAGACCAGGTGCCGGCGGACGGAGGCGGCCTTGAGCCCGGCCTCCTGCCGTCGCCGCCCCACCTCGATCATGTTGATCAGACTGCGGACCTCGCGCTTGACGCTCTCCAGGCCGACCAGCTTGTCCAGCTCGCCGAGCACTTCCTCGGAGGGCCGGCTCACCGCGGGAGCCTGCGCGGGTTCCGGGGCGGGCGGCGGCTGGACCGGCTGCGTCGGTACGGCCCCGAGCAGCCCGGCCGTCCGCGTCGCCGGTACGCCCACCGGCGCCCGCACCGCCGGGGCCGGTGCCGCCGGCTCCCCGGCCGCCCGGCTCTCGTCGCTGGTGCAGTCCTGTACGGTCGGCCCGCCCGGGTACCCCTCGCCCTGCGCCGCGCCGCTGTCCGCGAACTCGTATCCGCCGCGGGCGCACCGCTCGGTGCGGCAGCGCGTCAGCGTCGTACGGCAGCCGTCGATGATGTGGAAGCCGTAGCCCGAACTGCCGGTCACCCGGCAGCCGGTGAACGTGCCGCGCCCCTCCGCCGAGACGTAGAATCCCGCCTCGGCCGGGGAGGCGACCACACAGCGCTCGACGGTGGGATCGGCGCCCTTGGTCACGATCACACCGGTCTGGGCCGCGTCGATGGTGCAGTTGGCGAGCGTGCCGCCGCTGCCGTGGTCCCGGAACCAGGCGCCGGTCGCGGCCTCCCGGATGCGGCAGTCGTCGAGCTGTACGGTCGCGCCGTCGCTCACCGACACCGCCGTGTTGCGCACCTGGGACAGGTCGGAGTCGACCACGTCCGCGCGCGAGCCCCGGTCCAGCACGAACAGCGCGTCCGGCACGTCGTGCACCCGCGTCGCGTCCAGGACGGCGGTGGCGCCGTCGCTGACCCACACCGCCGGGTAGTCGCCCGTACTGTCGTGGATCTCGCACTGGTTGGCGTCCACCCGGGTGCCCGGGTCCCATACGGACAGCCCGTTGCGGCCGAAGCGCCGCACCGTGCTGCGGGTCAGCGTCAGCACCGACCGGGACCGCAGGTCCACGGCGTTCTCCGGGATGTCGTGGATGTCGCAGTCGGCGAGGGTGAGCACCGCGTCGGTGTCCAGGGTGATGCCGTCGGCGGAAGTCCGGTGCACGGAGCAGTCGGTGAGCTGGCCGCCGGCCCGCGAGGCCACCTGCACCCCTGTGCCCTTGATCTCGTACAGCTCGCAGCCGACCGCCTCCACGCCGCTGCCCTCGCCCTCGACCGACAGGCCGGCGCCGGAGGCGTGGCGCACCCGGCAGTTCTCCAGCCGCGGGTGCGCGCCGCCGCGCACCGCGATCCCGGACCGCCCGGCGGCCACCACCTCGCACTCCTCGAAGATGCCGCCGGCGCCGTCCAGCACGCTGATGCCCACACCGCCCGGGTTGTCGACCGTGCAGCGGCGTACGGTCGGGCGCGCGCCGCCGCGCACCTCGATGCCGGACGCCGAACGCGTCACCACCCGCAGCCCGTCCAGCTCCGGGGCCCCGTCCTCCACCAGCACCGCGGGCACCGTGGAGTCCTGCCCCTCCACCTGGAGGTCCTGCACCGTCGCCGAGGCCCGCACGGTCAGCGCGACACCGTCGGCGGGCGCGATCCGCACCGACCCGCGCGCGCCTTCGGGGCCCCGCAGCGTCACCGCGCGCAGCAGCACGAGGTTCTCGCGGTACGTACCGGCGCCGACGGTCAGCACGTCGCCGTCCCCGGCGGCTTCCAGGGCCGCGGCCAGCGAGCCGTACTCGCCCGTGCGGCGCCGCCACCGCGACGTGCCCGTGTGCGTCACCTGGACCGAGCCCTGTGCCATGGCGCTGTCGTGTCCCCACCTCGTGCGGCTGTTACCGGCCCGGCAGTTGTACGTCCGCGTATGTCCGCGTACGTGCGCCCGGGACCCCAGCCGGGAGGCTGGCCGCTCCACCGTAGCGCGCCCGGCGGGCGCCGGATGACATGGTCAGCCTGTATGTGCGGGAGTTCGCGGACGGCACCGGCGGCCCCGCCGTACGAGAATCCGGTGGCCTCCCCGGAGGCCGTGCCGCGGACCGTCGCGCAGCCCGCGTCCGCCGTTCAGCTTCCCGCCCCGGCCCGTCCCCAGTCCTGGTCCACCCGCTCCCACTCCCGCTCCCAGCGCGCGTACCGGCGCTCCAGCATCCGGCGCGTCACGAACTGCCGCCCGCCCATGGTCACCGCTGCCGTCAGGGCCGCCGCGCCGAGCCCGGCGAGCACCGCGTGGGCCCGGGCCGTGCCCGCGTCCAGTGGCCGCGCCATCACCCGGCCCCGCGCGTCGGTCCAGATCCGGAACCGCTCACCCGGCTTCACGGCACCCGGCGCGGCGACCGGGCCGCTGTGCTCGCTGCCGTCCGGGGCGGTCCAGCGGGCGTTCACCCGGTGGTGCGTCGCACGGCCGGCGGCGGCCTCCGGGTCGGAGCCCGGGGAGGGCCGCGCGACGGACCGGTCCGACGTCGCCCACACCTGGTGCCGCTCCTGTGCCTGCGTCCGCACGGACCGCCGCAGCGCGTCGTGGGCGGCGCTGCCCGCGGCGAGGCCCGCGAAGCCGCCGCCCAGCACGATCAGCAGGGCGGCGGCCAGCGCCAGCCACGCCTCCAGGAGGTCGGTCGTCCGGCGCAGCGGGTTGCGCCGCCAGCGCCACAGTCCCGCGATGACTCGTACCACGTCGTGCCCCCTCTCGTATCCGCAGGTACCTCGTCCGGCGCGCGTCATGCACGGACGGGGCGAACGGAGGACGAAGGTCCCGGCGCCGCCACGTGGACGCGGGGGCCGGGCCGCGTACGGCGCGGGGCCGCCCGGCGCTCCCGCACCTGCGGGGCGCGCACCGTATCGCCGCGTGCGCGGACTTCAGCCACCCCTGGCGGCGGCCGGCACTGTGTATCCCCGTGTGAGGGAGGGCCCGCGATGGAGCACCGACAGGTCGGCCGGCTCATGAACACCGAGGTCGTCAAGGCCCGGCACACCACGTCGTTCCGGGAAGTGGTCCATCTGCTGAGCCGGCACCGCAAGACGGGGCTGCTCGTCGTCGACGGTGACGGCAAGGTCGTGGGCGTCATCTCCGAGACGGACCTGATGTTCCGCCAGGCCGCCCAGGACATGCTGCAGAACCGCTGGTACAACCGCCGCCGGCTGACCGGCAGCGCCCGCGCGGCGCGGGCCAGGAAGCGCGGCCTGCGGGCCGGGCAGCTCATGACCTCGCCGCCGGTGACGATCGGCCCCCACCAGACCGTCACCGAGGCCGCCCGGCTGATGGTGACCGGGAAGCTGGACCGGCTGCCGGTCGTCGACGCGGAGGGCCGGCTGTGCGGGCTGGTGACCCGCAGCGATCTGCTGAAGGTCTTCCTGCGCCCGGACGAGGAGATCCGCGAGGAGCTGATCACCGAGGTCCTCGTGCGCACCCTCGGCCTCAAGCCCGGCGCGCTCGGCGTGTCCGTACGGGCGGGCGTGGTCACGCTGTCGGGGCGGCTGGGGCGCAGCAGCGAGGTGCCGGTGGCGCTGCGGCTGGCGGGGCGTATCGACGGGGTGGTCGCTGTGGTGGGCCAGTTGGAGTACGAGCACGACGACGCGGCCGAACAGCACGGCGAGCAGATCGTCCGCGACCGGGCGCAGGAGTGGCTGCGGGCCCCGGAGGACCGGCCGCGCTGACGGGGCGGACCCGGGCGCCCGGGTCGGCCGGAGGCGCCCGTCCGTACGACGCGCGCCGCCGCGCCCGGGCATCCACCGCCGCGCCCCTCCGTCCTTCGACGCGCCCACGCGCGTCACTGCACCCGTACCGCCAGGGTGACCTCGGTCCCCCGGGCCCCGGCCGCCCCCGCCTCGCCCGGCCGGACCGCGAACCGGTCCGCCACCAGGCGTGCGAGCCACAGCCCGCGCCCGTGGTGTGCTCCGTCGAGCCCCGGCAGCAGTTCGGGGATCACCGTTTCGCTGAAGCCGGGGCCCGAGTCGCTGATACGGCACTCCAGTTCGTCACCGATGCGGCGCAGCAGCAGCCGGCCCGAGCCGCCCGCGTGCTCCACGGCGTTGCCCGCGATCTCGTCCACGGCCAGGACGAACTCCCCGCGCCGTGGTTCCGCCAGGCCCTCGCGCAGGGCGCACTCCTCCACCAGCAGCCGAAGCTGCGGCAGCACCCGCGCGGTGAAGCGGCGCCGCAGCAGACAGGTGGCGTTCTGTGTGTCGGCCGGCCCGTCCTCGGACGTGGCCGGCTCCGGGGTCAGCACGGCCGTATCACCTCCGTCATGGCCAGCCGCTGCACCGCGCCCGCGCCGAGGCGGTGCAGCGTGCGGGCGTGTACGCGGTCGCAGCGGACCTCGACGAGCTCGTGACCGCTGGCCCGGTCGGCCAGCACGATCAGCGCGGTGGCGCAGCTCACCGACAGCAGGTGCAGCCGCGTCAGGTCGACGGTGAGCCGGCGGGCGCCGGCGCTGCCGGACAGCGCCAGCTCCAGCGCGGTGGTGAAGGGGCGGCGGGCGGTGGCGTCCGCGTCGCCGACGAAGTGCACACTGCCGTCCCCGCCGCGTACCGACCGCAGGCTGCCGAGCCGTTCCAGCAGGCTGCGCGGGTGCGCCCGGTCCATCGCGTGCAGCACCTCGGGGCTGAACCAGCGGCGGTCGTAGGCACAGATCTCGCTGTACGGACGGC
The DNA here is from genome assembly GCF_044327445.1 of Streptomyces sp. NPDC018045. Taxonomy (NCBI): domain Bacteria; kingdom Bacillati; phylum Actinomycetota; class Actinomycetes; order Kitasatosporales; family Streptomycetaceae; genus Streptomyces; species Streptomyces sp. NPDC018045. Next base: position 30,780 of record NZ_JBIRFL010000004.1, on the reverse strand, counting down.
CGTCGAACAGCGCGTCCGCGTGCGTCTCACGGTGCATCATCACCCGTACGTCGGCGTTCAGATCGGGCACCCACCGCATGTCGATGAAGGCCCGCAGGCCGGTGAAGCCCTCGGCGGCGGCCCGGGCCGTCTCCGAGTGCAGCCGTCCGAGCTGCCGCTCGGGCGTGAACCGCAGGTCCGGGCGGATCAGTCCGCGCATGCTGCTCAGCACCAACTGGCCCCGTTCGCGGGCCGTGACGGTGCTGCGGCCGGTGAAGTCGAGCCGGGCCAGCACCTCGGCCTCCGGGAGCCACGGATCGGGGAAGAGCATGACCTTCTCCCCCTGGGCGAGTCCGAGCCGTACGAAGGCGGTCATGACCTCCCAGCGCACCTCGTCGTCGTCGTAGCTCACAAAGGCGTGGTCCCCGGGACGCATGTGCTGCACCGGAATGAGATGGTCTCCGGGCGGTTCCCAGGTCGGCATCGGCACCTAGACACTCCCCACGGCTCCCGCTGTCGGTATCGCCGTGCGCTCACTGTAGGCAGCCGGACACGCGCCCGCAATGCGGCCGGGCGCTCCGCGTCCGGAGGTGTGCGCCGGTGCCGACGGCGCGTCAGGCGCCCGCCGTGCGGGGCCCGGGCGTGCGGGCGGGCGGGACTCAGGCGGGCGGGCGGCGGGCGAGCACCTCGAAGGGGTCGCCGACGCGGAGGGTGCCGGTGCTCTCCGGGATCAGGTTCTGGCCGAAGACGAGCTGGTCACCGATGCGGCGGTGGCGGGCCAGGGTGCGCAGCGGCTCCTTGCCGCGCCGCCCGGTGCGCTGGCCGGTGGTGGTGATCACGCACCGGCCGCACGGCTTCACCACGCGGAAGACGACCTCGCCGATACGTATCCGCTGCCAGGTGTCCTCGTCCCAGGGCGCGGTGCCGTCCACCACGACGTTCGGCCGGAAGCGGGCCATCGGCAGGGGGCCCTCGTCGGCATGGGCCCCTTGGGCGACGAGCGCGTTGAGGGCGCTGAGCGAGGAGGTGGTGGTGAGGAGCAGCGGGAAGCCGTCGGCGAAGCTGACGGTCTCGCCCGGCCGCGCGTAGGCCGGGTCGGTGGGGCGCCGCCGGGCCGGCTCGTCCAGGTGGACCAGCTCCACGGCTACGCCCAGGTAGGTGCTGAACCACTCGGCGGCGGTGCCGGACACGGGCACCGCCTCGACCTTGTCCCGCCACACCTCGACCGGGACCGTGGCCCCTGGCTCCGGTACCTCGACGGTCAGCGGCGGCAGGTCCGGCGCCGTCAGCCGCAGGGCGCCGCCCGGGAGTTCCGTGGCGGTCACGGCGGCCAGCCGGGGCCGGGCGCGCTGGGTGACGAACCGGCGCTCGCCGTCGACGAGCATCCAGCGGCGGTCCCCGGCGAGCCCCCACGGTTCCACGACCGCCTCGCCGGGGTCCGACCCCGCCACGGATTTGACCGGATACCGGTGTATGGACTGGAGGAAAGGGTTCAGCACGCCCTCATCCTGCCAGGCTCCCGCAGCGGCCCGGTCACCGGTGCCGCCCGGTCGTGCGGGACCGGTCCTCCGCCCGCGTACGGATCAGCCGGTCAGTACCCGCGGGGGTACTGCTGGCGGCCGCCGTACGGATCGTCGTACGGGGACGGCGCGGGGCGCGGGGCGACCGGTCCGGCCGGGCGCATCGCGTCGTATCCCGTGCCGCCGTTCCCGGCGGGGCGCTGGGGCTGTTGCTGCTGGGCGGGGTAGCCGCGCGGTCCCGTCTGCTGGGGGATGTACGGCGCCGGGGCGCTCTGCAGCGGGGCGACCGGCTGGGCCGCGGCGCTCTGATACCCCTGGCCGGGATGCGGCGGGGAGGGCGCGGCGGGGAGCGCGGGCAGCGCCGACGGCAGGGCCGGCATGTACGACGAGCCCGAGTCATAGGGCAACTCGACGCGGATCGGGGCAATCTGCGGGGTGCCGCGCTCGGCGACGAGGGAGTCGTAGATCGGGGTGTCCGGGAAGGACGGCGAAGCGTAGTAGCCGCCGCCGTAGGTAGAGCGGGGGGAGGTCATACCTCTTAAGTTAAGCCCACGATGTGCCGGTTGGGGAGCCTGAAAAGAGGGTTGTTTCACGTGTCGCGTGCAGCTCCTGATCTCCAATGTGCGCGAACTTGGCAAAAACGGTCGCGATCGCCCGTAGGAATCGTGTAAAGGCCGTGTCCACATCAGATGAACGGCGGACATTTTTCGGCAAGTAGGTTGGAACCTGCCACCGTGCAGAAGGGGCGCCGCACCGGAGCCCGGCGAGCGAAGCGAGCGAAGCAAGCGAAGCAAGGAAGGGGCGCCACGATGCCGATGCCCAAGGGGAGCAACGTCGCGGTACCGGCCACATCGGTACGGCTGGAACTGGAATGGCGCACCGGGCCCGGCACCCCGGACGTGGACGCGTCGGCGCTGCTGCTGACCGCGGCCGGGAAGGTCCGTGACGACGCCGACTTCGTCTTCTATAACCAGCCCGCGCACGCCTCGGGCGCCGTCCGCCACGAGGGCAAGCGGCCCGCCGGGGACACGGTGACCGACAGCCTGTCCGTCGACCTGGACCGGCTGGAGCCCGCCGTGGCGAAGGTGGTGCTCGCCGCCTCGGCCGACGCGGGCGCCTTCGGCCGGGTGGACGGGCTGCGCATCCGGGTGCTGGACGCGGACGGCGGCGCCGAACTGGCCCGCTTCGACAGCCAGGACGCCACCGACGAGACCGCCTTCGTCCTCGGGGAGCTGTACCGGCGTCAGGGCGCCTGGAAGTTCCGGGCGGTCGGGCAGGGGTACGCCACCGGGCTGGCCGGACTGGCCACGGACTTCGGCATCAGCGTGGCGGAGGAGCCCCCGGCCCCGGCCGCCGCGCAGCCGGCTCCGCCCGCCGGGGCCCCCGCCCCTCCCGTGAGCCGGTCGAAGGTCACCCTCACGAAGGAGGCGCCCGCCGTCTCCCTGACGAAGCAGGGCGGCACCTCGGGCACGCTACGGGTCAACCTGAACTGGCGGCAGGCCGGCGAACCCGCCGCCCGCCCGGGCAGGAAACTCGGCCGCAGGGCCATGAAGGCGCTCGGCGCGCTGCCGCCGCGGTCCGGCGACCTGGACCTCGACCTGTGCGCGCTGTACGAACTCACCGACGGCAGCGCGGGCGTGGTCCACCCCATCGGCGGCAGCTTCGGCGCCCTGCACACGCCGCCGTACATCCAGCTCGACCGGGACGACCGCACCGGCGCCGTCACGGCGGGTGAGAACCTGACGGTCGACCTGGACCACCAGGCCCGCATCCGGCGCATCCTGGTCTTCGTGACCGTCTACGCGGGCGCCACGAGCTTCGCCGGACTGCACGCGACGGTCACCCTCCAGCCGCAGCACGGCGCCCCCGTCGACTTCGCGCTCGACGAGTGCACCGTTGCGTCGAACGTCTGCGCCCTCGCCCTGATCACCAACACCGGCGGCGAACTGGTCGTACGGCGCGAGGCCCGCTACCTGGTGCCCGCGCCCGGCGTCAGCCCGCAGCGCACCGTCGACGAGGCCTACGGCTGGGGCCTGAACTGGACCCCGGCCCGCAAATGAGCACCGCTCAGGACGCTCCGGGCGCTCCGTACGTCCGGCCCTTCCAGGCGGCCCCCCGCCCCCGGTGGTGCTGGACGGCGGAGTCGAGCGTCATCAGAAGGTAGAGCAGCGCGGTGCCCGGCAGCAGCGGGGCGAGCAGCAGCGGCTGGCGGTAGTGGCGCAGCATGGGCAGGTACGTCCCGGCCATCACCGCCCACGCGGCGCCGCCCAGCACCACGGCCGTCGCCCCGCCGCCCGCGAGACCGACCGCCAGCACGGCGGGCGGCGCCAGATAGACCAGCGCGAGCCCTGCCACCGTCCCCGCCAGCAGCAGCGGGCTGTGCCGGAGCTGCGCGTACGCGCTGCGCGAGACCATCCGCCACAGCGGGCCCAGCCCCGCGTACGGGCGCACGCTCTCCACCCGGTCGCCCAGCCCCAGCCAGATCCGGCCGCCGGCCCGTTGCACGGCCCTGCCCAGCGTCACGTCGTCGATCACCGCGTGCCGGATGCTGTCGGGCACCCCGGCGCGCTCGGCCACCGCACACCGCAGCAGCACACAGCCGCCGGCCGCGGCGGCGGTCCGTGCCGCCGGCCGGTTGACCCACCGGAAGGGATAGAGCTGCGCGAAGAAGTACACGAAGGCCGGGACGACCATCCGCTCCCAGAACGACACCACCCGCAGCCGCGCCATCTGCGACACCAGGTCCAGGTCCGCCGAGCGCGCCGCGGCCACCAGCTCGCGCAGGCTGTCCGGGGCGTGCGCGATGTCCGCGTCCGTCAGTAGCACGTACTCCGCGTCGCCGCGCTCCCGCACGAGTGCCAGGCCGTGCCGCAGGGCCCACAGCTTGCCCGTCCAGCCCGGCTCCGGCACGCCGGGCGCGGTGACCGTCAGCGGCAGCCCGCCCTGTCCGGCGGCCAGCTCCCGGGCCAGCCCGCCCGTCCCGTCCGTACTGCCGTCGTCGACGAGGACCACCTCGGCCCGGCCCGGGTACCTCTGCGCCAGCAGGGACGGCAGGCTCACCGGCAGCACCGCGGCCTCGTCGCGCGCCGGGACCACGACGGTGACCGGCGGCCAGCGCTCCGGGTCGCTCCGGGCGGGCAGCCGTACGTCCGTACGCCAGAAGAAGCCCTGCGCCAGCGCCAGCCATGCCCAGGCCGCGAGCGACCCGGCGCCGATCCACTCCATCGCTCCCACGCCCGCAGTCTGCCGCACCGGCGCCCGCCGTGGCCGGAACCCGCCGGGCGGCACCGCGGGCGCGGCGGCCGGCGGTCGCCGGTATGACAAGTACCGGGCGGCCCGGCGTAAAGTGTCCGGGTGAAGATCGCGCTCATGGACTCCGGTACCGGCCTGCTCGCGGCGGCCGCCGCGGTACGGCGGCTGCGGCCCGACGCCGACCTGGTGCTCTCCTGTGACCCGGACGGCATGCCCTGGGGCCCGCGCCCGCCGCACGACATCGCGGCGCACGCGCTCGCCACCGCGCGGGCCGCCGCGGCGCACCGCCCGGACGCCCTGATCGTCGCCTGCAACACCGCCTCCGTGCACGCCCTGCCCGTCCTGCGGGCCGAGCTGGAGCCCGGACTGCCGGTCATCGGCACCGTCCCGGCCATCAAGCCCGCCGCGGCCACCGGCGGCCCGGTCGCCATCTGGGCCACCCCGGCCACCACCGGCAGCCCGTACCAGCGCGGCCTGATCGAGCAGTTCGCGGCCGGTGTCGAGGTCACCGGCGTGCCCTGCCCCGGCCTCGCCGACGCGGTGGAGAGCGCCGACGAGGCCGCGATCGACGCCGCCGTGGCGGCCGCCGCCGCGAACACCCCGCGTGACGTGCGGACCGTCGTCCTCGGCTGCACCCACTACGAGCTGGTCGCCGAGCGCATCCGCGCCGCCCTCCAGCGGCCCGGCGCCCCCGCGCTCGTCCTGCTCGGCTCCGCCGAAGCGGTCGCCGCCCAGGCGCTGCGCCGCGTCGGGGCGGACCCGGCCCCCGCCGCGGACCCCTCGGGAACCGTCACCGTCCTTCTCAGCGGCCGGCCCGGGCGCCTTCCCGAAGCCGCTCTCGCCTATGACGAGGGACGCCTCCTGTCCGGCGCGGCGCAGGCCGGGGTCTAGCCACCGGCGGCACCGGCTCCGGGGCCCTCGCCCCCTGCGCGACACGCTGCCAGGACGGGCAAAGGCGCGTACGCTGCGTCTCATGAGGGACCACCCCCACGAGGGGGCACCCGCCCCCGGCGAGCACAGCGGCTCCGGCAGTCACCGCGACGCCCCGGACGTCCCCGAGGTGTGGCACGGGCGCGCCACCAACCGTGCGCAGTGGCTCCTGGCGGGCATCGGCGCGGCCTGTCTCGCTTTGGGTATCGAGCTGGCCGTGGACGGCGCCTGGTCGTCCGGCCCGGCGCCGCTGGTGATGTCGGTGGTCGGCTGCGTCCTGGCCGGTCTGCTGGTGCTCTTCGGCACCCTCGCCTTCGTGCACGTGGCCGTACGGGTCGACAAGGACTGCCTGGAGGTGCGGTGCGGCCACATGGGCCTGCCCCGCCGCCGCATCCCCCTCGACCATGTCGTCGGCGCGGACTTCGCGCCGCGCGTCACCCCGCGCCACTGGGGCGGCTGGGGCTACCGCTGGCGCCCCGAGCAGGGCACGGCCGTCGTGGTGCGGCGCGGTGAGGCCGTGGTGCTCCGGCTGGGCGACGGCCGCAGCTTCACGGTCACGGTGGACGACGCCGAGAACGCCGTGCGCTGCATCCGTGGCCGGTGCGGGATCGACAAGGGCCGGGCCGCCGGGACCTGAGGCGCGTACTCCTGTTCGCAAGGGTGTTCGGTGCCCTGTGGCTGGCGCTTCCGCCTCCCGGTCCTCGTTAGGGTGCGCGGTATGGCGACACCCGACTTCATCCGTGACATCCGGGCCGGTATCGGCCACCAGCTCCTGTGGCTCCCCGGCGTGAGCGCCGTGGTCTTCGACGACCGCGGCCGGGTCCTGCTCGGCCGCAGGGCGGACAACGGCATGTGGTCGATCATCGGCGGCATCCCGGAGCCGGGGGAGCAGCCCGCCGAGACCGCGGTCCGCGAGGTCTACGAGGAGACGGCGGTGCACGTGGTCCCCGAGCGGGTGATCCTCGTCGAGGCGCTCCAGCGGGTCCGCTACCCCAACGGTGACCTGTGCCAGTTCATGGACATCTCGCTGCGCTGCCGCGCCGCCGGCGGTGCGGCCGTCGTCAACGACGACGAGTCGCTGGAGGTGGGCTGGTTCGCGCTGGACGCGCTGCCGGAGCTGGAGGAGTTCGCGGTGGCGCGGATCAAGATGGCCATGGACGACGGGCCCGCCTGGTTCGCCGGCATCGAGCAGGCGCGGTAACGGGCACGGCCGTACGGACCCGGCGGCTGCCGTCACACGTGGGCCCGGGGGAGGCGGATCGAGGTCTGCGACTCCTCGCCCCCGCCGGGCAGCTCCGGCCCCTCCGGCATCTCGGGCCCGCCGGGGCCGTCCGGCGGCGCGGAACGGTCCGCCTCCTCGGTGTGCATCTGCTGCCGGCCGCCGTCCTTGCGGCAACTGCTCAGCCAGGTGCCGGTGGGCCCGTTCTCGTACTGGCACTCCCAGCCCCGTACCGTCAGCGCCGGCCGGTTCGCGTCCGCCTCGCGGAAGAACTCCGCCATCACGCTCCGGGCCTCGGCGCAGCCCGCGGTCGGTCCGGCGCCGGGCCCGGAGAAGAGCCGGGCGGTCAGGCCCTCGCCCATGGCGTCGGGCAGCGCCCCGCAGTCCAGCGGCTGGCCGGGAACGGCGGAGCCGGTACCGTCCGGCTCCGACGGACTCGCGCTGCCGCCGCCCTCCGGGCCGCCGGACGGGCCGCCCTTCAGGCTCTTCGTGGGGCTCGCGCCCGGGGCGGAGCCGGAGGCGGCGGGCGACGCCGCGGTGTCACCCGGTCCGCTGCCGCCGCACGCGGCGACGGCGAGGGCCAGCAGGGCGGTCGGTACGGCGATGAGCCGGCGCATGTCGAACTCCTTCGGCCGCGGGTGACGCAGGCGGGACGCTCCGCCGTACGGACGCTAAGAGGCGCGTGCGCGGGCTGCGATCCGGAACGGGCGAACGGGTGAACGGCGCCCCCGGCCGCCCCGTCCCTCCGCGCGGGACCCGCCCTACCGGTAGCCGCCTCCGGATGCGGCCGGTGCCCGGCTGCGGCAGCGTGGTGCTGTCCCACCAACCCGACCGAGGGAGCAGGGCATGGGCGACAAGAGCGCCGTGGACAAGGTCAAGGGCAAGGCCAAGGAGATGAAGGGCGCGGTCACCGGTGACGACCGGACGAAGGCCGAGGGCCGCACCGACCAGGCCAAGGGCAAGGCCAAGGGCGCGATGGACGAGGCCAAGAGCAACGTCCAGGGGATGCGGGACTCGCTCAAGAACAAGGGCGACCGCAGCACCTGACCCCGTGGCGGTGGCCCGCCGGGCCCCGCCCGCGCCCCGCCGTCCGCACACCGGTGCGGGCGGCGGGGTGACCCGTGCGCCGGGGCGCTCGTTGTGCACGGCATGATCAAGAAAATTGCCGCCGCGGCCCTGCTGGCCGGCTCGGCCGCCGCCACGGCACAGCCCCCCGCGCAGGCCGTGGAAATCCCCGAAGCCCTCGGCGCGACCACCGCCCTGACGGTGGAACTGCTCTCCCAACTGCCGCACGTCCACGATCTGCAGCCACCGCCCGCGTTCCGGGTCCAGCAGGGGGGCGGCAGGTAGGCGGGACGGGGGTGCGTGCGGGGTCGGTCCCGTCCTTCCAGGGGCACGGTGTCGGTGCGCTCGTCGCCCCCGCGCGGGCGGTCAGGGCCGGCGTGCCACGGCGGCGTACGAGGCGGCCACGGCGTCCGAGACCTGTGCCGCCTCGCCCGGATCGTCCGGCCGCCAGTGGTGTGCCAGGGTGATGCCGGGCTCCAGCAGTTCCCAGCCGTCGAAGAAGCGGGCGAACTCCGCCTCCGTCCGAAAGGCCACGGAGGTGCCCGCCGCCGCGTAGATGTCCGAGATGCGGGCCATCGCCGCGGGGGCGAAGTCGGCGGTGGCGTGGGTCATGGCCAGCGTGCTGCCGCTGGGCAGGGCCGCCTTGAGGTGCTCGACGACCCGGTGCGCCCGGTCCTGCCCGCCGTCCGGCACGAAGTGCATCAGCGCGTTCAGGCTCAGCGCGACCGGGCGGCCGAGGTCGAGGGTCTCCCGTACCTGCGGCGCCGTGACGATGCCGGCCGGGTCGGTGACGTCCGCCTGGAGGTAGGCGGTGCGCCCCTGCGGGGTGCTGCGCAGCAGCGCGGCGGCGTGGGCCAGCACGATCGGGTCGTTGTCGGTGTAGACCACACGGGCATCCGGGGCGAGGCCCTGGGCGATCTCGTGCAGGTTGGGCGAGGTGGGGATGCCGGTGCCGATGTCCAGGAACTGGCGCAGGCCCGCCCGCGTCAGGGCGCGGGTCGCGCGGTGCATGAACTCCCGGTTGACCCGCGCGGCGACCGCCGCCGACGGGAAGACGGAGAGCACCCGCGCGGCGGCCGTGCGATCGGCGAGGAAGTTGGTCCTGCCGCCGAGGAAGTAGTCGTAGATGCGCGCCGAGTGGGCCCGGTCGAGTTGCAGGTCCACCACCGGTTCGCCGTGCTGTTCGCTCACGCGGTCCGCCTTCCCTGTACGGCTGCCGGTCCGGCCGGCCCCGGAGCGCCACCCCCGCGTCCACGGTCACCCACCGGCGCGTACCGGGGCCGAGCGCCCCTCCTCAAATCATCACATCATCGCTTCCGGTGAGATTTCTTCGGGGACGGTGCCACAACGGGGCGGGTTTTCCGGTTCATTGGAAGCAAGGGCTCCGCCCTCCCGCTGATGCCGGGGCCTGCCGGCCGCCCGGACCGCGGCGAACGGAACGAGGACTCCACGTGAGCACGTACCGGGACAGCCCCCTGCCGCCGTGCGTCCCCGCCCGCGGGCCCGGCGCCGGCCGGCGGGGGCGGCCGTGACCCGTGACCGGCCGCGAAGCCCGGCCGGTGATCCGCTGCGCCAGGCCGGCCGCCGGCTGGCCATCGCCTTCGAGGCGTTCCACGAGACGCACTACCGCAAATGGCTGGCCTACGCCTATCTGCACACCGGCAGCGAGGACGCCGCCCTGGAGGTGACCGGCTCCGCCTACCAGCGATTACGGCTGTGCTGGCCGTACGCGCTCAAACAGTCCTCGGTGGACTCCTACGCCTGGGCCGTCCTCAAGGAGTCCGTGGTCGACTGGCTCAGCCGGCACCGGCGCGCCACGGCCCTGACCCAGAGCGCCGCCTTCGCCGTCGTCACCCGCGCGCTGCTGCGTGAGTGCCGGCAACAGTTCGCCCTGCTGGAGAGCCAGTTGGGCCTGTACGAGGCGATCGCGCGGCTGCCCGAGCGGCAGTGCGACGTGATCGTGCTGCGCCATGTCGTCGGGTACTCCGACAGCCAGATAGCCGCCCTGCTCGGCGTCGACGAGGCCACCGTCCGCTCCCACGCGAGCCGGGGCAAGCGCAGGATCGCCGCCGCACTGGGCATCGAACCGGGCCCCACGAAGGGTAAGTGACCCATGCCGCACACCCACCAGGCCGGCCGGGACACCATCGAGTCCCTGCTGGCAGCCGCCGCCGACGTGCTCGCCGAGTCCTACGGCTCCTACGACACCGTGGCGGCCCGCGACCGGCTCGCCGGCGACACCTACGAGGACACCGGGACCGCGTACCCGTCCGGGCCGCGTCCGGACGCCCCGGCGCCCACCGTCTACCCGAGCGCCCACGACGAGGCCACCCACGAACTCGACCTGGCCTGCGCCCTGGTGGTCAACGCCGCCGCGGCGGCGGACAGCCTGGCCCGGCTGGTCGACGACCACCGGCTCGACCCCGAAGGCGCCCTGGTCTTCGGCTGCCTGCTGCACATCACGGGACGCGCCGAGGCCGCCGACTTCTGGTGGCGGTTCGGCGCCGGCGGCGGCAGCCGTACCGCCGCCTACTGCCTGTACCTCTCCCACCGCCGGCACGGCGAGTTCCGCGACGCGGCCCACTGGCGCACGCAGGCCGCCCACGACCCGGACGAGGAACCGCCGGCTCCGGTCGCCTTCGACGCCGGGCGACTGCTGCCGGACGCCGCCCGGCACGCGCTGCTCGTCCAGTGGCACAGCGGTCTCGCGCCCACGCTTCCCGCGGCCCTGGAGAACGTCATCAACCGCCTCACCGTCGTGGGCGACGACGAGGACTTCGGCGAGATCCCCCGCCCGTCGCCGACGCTCGTGGACGACTTGAGCCAGTGACCCGCCGGGCGGACGCCGCATGGACGCGGCGGACCCTGGCCGTCACCATCAGAACCGACGGCACCACCCGCACCGGAACCCGGCAGCGGGTCCGCCGCCCCGGGGCGGCACCCGCAGCGCACCGAGCGAGCCGACGGAAAGGCGTCCGCATGGAGCGACGTACGGCCACGGACCGCGGTACGGCCACGCACGGCGGCACGGCGGCCGGCCCCCTCCCCGAACGCGCCGACGTCGTCATCGTCGGCGGTGGCGTCCTCGGGGCGAGCATCGCGTTCCACCTGGCGGAGGCCGGGGTGCGCGGCGTACTGCTGCTGGAGCGCGACCGGCCCGCCGCCGGGTCCTCGGGCAAACCCATCGGCGGCGTCCGCGCCCAGTTCTCCGACCCGCTCAACATCCGCATCGGCCGGCGCAGCCTGGAGGCGTGGCGCGCGTTCGGCGAGCGGCCCGGCGCCGACATCGGCTTCGCGAGCGTGGGCTACCTCTTCCTGCTCGGAGACGCCACCGAACGCGCCCTGTTCGAGGAAGGAGTGGCGGCGCAGAACGCGCTCGGGGTGCCCAGCCGGATCATCGGCCCGGCCGCGGCCGCCGCGCTGTGCCCGTACCTCGATCCGGACGGCATCGTCGCCGCCGCGCACTGCCCGACCGACGGGTACGCGCGCCCGCGGGCGGCGGTGGCCGGCTACCTGCGCGCGGCCGCCCGGCACGGCGCGGTCATCCGTACGCACTGCCCCGTCACCGCGATCGACACCCGCGGCGGCGCCCTCGACGCGGTACGGACCCCGCGCGGGACCGTACACACCGGCGCGGTCATCTGCTGCGCGGGCGCCTGGTCGGCGGAGGTCGGCGCGATGGCCGGGGTACGGCTGCCGGTGACCCCGCTGCGCCGCCAGATCGCCTTCACCGGACCGCTGGCCGCCCCGCCGCCCCGCATCCCCTTCACCCTCGATTTCGCGTCCACCGCCTACTTCCACGACGACGGCGCGGGCGGACTGCTGATGGGCCTGTCGGATCCGCGCCAGGAGCCGGGCTTCGGCCGGGAGTTCAGCCGGGAGTGGCTGGAGCCCTTCCGCGCGGCCGTCGGCCGCCGGGCGCCCGCCCTGGCGGCGATGCCGGTCAGCCACGGCTGGGCCGGCCTCTACGAGACCACTCCCGACAACAACGCTCTCATCGGCGAGGCCGCGGACGTCCCCCGCTTCCTGTACGCCACCGGCTTCTCCGGCCACGGCTTCCTCCAGGCGCCCGCCGTGGGGGAACTGGTCCGCGATCTCTACCTGCGCCGCGAGCCGTTCCTCGACGTCGCCCCGCTGGCCGCCACCCGGTTCGACGCACCGTCCGCCGGTGCGGGGGAGGAGGGGAGCGCACGGCACGACGGTGCCCGCCCGGAGGCACACATCATCTGACGCCCGGCAACGCTTCGGAGGACCGCATGATCCCCACCTGGCGGCTGCGCGCCGCCTTCGCCCGTCGGCTGTCCGCCATGTACGGCGCCGAAGTCCCCGCGTACACCACCCTCCTGGAGGTGACGGGCGAGGTGAACGACGAGGTCGCGCGCCGCGACCCGGACGTCCGCCGGGACGCTCGGCGGGTCGCCGCGGAGCGGCACGGCGCCATCCGCGTCGGCACCCCCGGAGAACTGCGCCAGGCCGCCCAGGTGTTCGCCGCGCTGGGGATGCGCCCGGTGGGCTTCTACGACCTGCGGGACGCCGCCACGAGCGCGGTGCCGGTGGTCTCCACCGCCTTCCGGCCCGTCGAGCCGGACGAGCTGGACCGCAACCCCTTCCGCGTCTTCACCTCGATGCTCACCACCGCCGACCGCCGGTTCTTCGACGCCGGGCTCCAGGCCCGGCTGGAGACCTTCCTGGCCGGCCGCACCCTCTTCCCGCCCGAACTGCTCGCGCTCGCCGAACGCGCCGAACGCGAGCACGGCCTCGTACCGGACCAGGCCGAACGGTTCCTCACGCTGGCGGTCGCCGCCTTCGAACTGTCCCCCGAACCGGTGGACCGCGCCTGGTACCGCGAACTCGCCCGGATCTCCGCCGTCGCCGCCGACATCGGCGGCGTCACCAGCACCCACATCAACCACCTCACACCCCGCGTGCTGGACATCGACGTGCTGTACCGGCGGATGGCGGACCGTGGCATCACCATGATCGACGAGATCCAGGGGCCACCCCGCTGGGACGGCCCCGGCGTCCTGCTGCGGCAGACCTCCTTCCGCGCGCTGGACGAACCCCGCACCTTCCGCGAACCGGACGGCAGCCTGACCACCGGCGCGCTGCGGGTGCGGTTCGGTGAGGTCGAGGCACGGGGTATCGCACTGAGCCGTACGGGCCGCGCCCGCTACGACGCGCTCACCGCGGAGACGGACCGGCGGCTCGCCGCCGAAGACGGCGCGGCCACCCGGCAGGACGTGGCCCGCCCCCTCTGGGAGGCCGGTTTCCCGCGCTCGGAACGGGCCCTCGCCGCCGGAGGGCTGGGCTACTTCACGTACGCCCCGGCGGCCGCCCGCCCGCGCGACGGCCGGCGCCCGCCCGCCGACCTGGCCGGTCTGCTGGAACACGGCTGGCTGACCGCCCGCCCGATCGTCTACGAGGACTTCCTGCCCCGCTCGGCCGCCGGGATCTTCACCTCCAACCTGACCGGACACGGCACCCGGGACACCGCCCGCAGCGGCACGCACTACGACGGACACCGGCTCGCCGAAGCCATCGGCCGCCCCGTGCTCGACCCCTTCCAGATCTACGCCGCACAGCAGGACGCCTCGCTGCGGCGGGCGCTGGACGCACTGGGCGCGGACGACGCCCGCCGCAACCTGTGCCCCTCCTGACCGCCACGTCCCGCTCCACTCCGTCCCCGTCGTTCCCACCGTCCTCGCCCCCCCCGCCGAAGGAGCCACCCGCCGTGAGCACCCGTACCCAGCTCCCCAGCACCGCCGAACTCCGCGACCTGGCCGCCGACCGGCTGCGCCGCTGCGGCGTCGCCACCGTCCCGGAGGGCACCGGGATCACCGCCCGTACGCCGCTCACCGGCGGTGTCCTGTACCGGCTGCCCGCCGCCACCGCGAAGGAGACCGACGAGGCCGTGGCTGCGGCCGAGGCGGCGTTCCGCGAGTGGCGTACCGTTCCCGCACCGCGGCGGGGCGCGGTGGTCAAGCGATTCGGCGAGCTGCTCACCGAGCACCAGGACGCGCTCGCCGACCTGGTCACCGTCGAAGCCGGCAAGATCCGTTCCGAAGCGCTCGGCGAGGTACGGGAGATGACCGACGTCTGCGACTTCGCCGTGGGGCTGTCCCGGCAGCTCTACGGGCGCACCATGGCCTGCGAACGCCCCGGCCACCGCCTCGCGGAGACCTGGCACCCGCTCGGCGTGACCGGCGTGCTCTCCGCCTTCAACTTTCCCGTCGCCGTCTGGGCCTGGAACACCGCCGTGGCGCTGGTCTGCGGCGACCCGGTCGTGTGGAAGCCGTCCGAACGGACCCCGCTGACCGCCCTGGCCTGCGACGCCCTGCTGGCCCGCGCGATCGCCGACACGGGGGCGCCGGCCGCGCTGCACCGGCTGCTCCTCGGCGACCGGGAGACCGGCTCGCTGCTCGTCGACGACCCGCGGATCGCGCTGCTCAGCGCGACCGGCTCGGTCCGGATGGGGCGCGAGGTGGCCCCGCGGGTGGCCGCCCGCTTCGGCCGCTGCCTGCTCGAACTCGGCGGCAACAACGCGGCCGTGGTCACCCCCTCCGCCGACCTCGACCTCGCGGTGCGCGGCATCGTCTTCTCCGCCGCGGGCACGGCGGGCCAGCGCTGTACGACCCTGCGCCGGCTGATCGTGCACGAGGACGTCGCGGACCGCCTGACGGAGAAGATCGTGCACGCCTACCGCCAGTTGCCGGTCGGCAACCCGCTCGACGACGCCACCCTCGTCGGACCGCTGATCAGCCCGGCCGCTCACGCGGCCATGGCCAAGGCGCTGGACGCCGCGCGGGACGACGGCGGCACCGTGCTCACCGGAGGTGAGCCGCACCTCGCCGGCCAGGCGCCGGACGCCGCGTATGTGAGCCCGGCGGTCGTACGGATGCCGGCGCAGACCGCCGTCGTCCGCACGGAGACCTTCGCGCCCATCCTGTACGTGCTGACCTACCGCACCTTCGAGGAGGCCGTCGCCCTGCACAACGGTGTGCCCCAGGGCCTGTCGTCCAGCATCTTCACCGGGGACCAGCGCGAGGCCGAGCGTTTCCTCGCCGCCGACGGCTCCGACTGCGGCATCGCGAACGTCAACATCGGTACGTCGGGCGCGGAGATCGGCGGCGCGTTCGGCGGGGAGAAGGAGACCGGCGGCGGCCGGGAGTCCGGCTCCGACGCCTGGCGCTCGTACATGCGCCGGGTCACCACGACCGTCAACTACTCGGCGGACCTGCCGCTCGCGCAGGGCGTCAGCTTCCTCTAGAGGCGCCGACGGGCGCCCGCCGGCGCTCAGTTGAGGGCGCGGGCGGGCAGCAGCCGTTCGATCACGACGAAACGTTCGTCGAGCGGCGCGAGGCGCAGCAGGCGGCGGACCACGGGGCGCGGCCGGAGCAGCAGCAGGCGGCCCCCGCGGCCGGTCACCCGCTCGCGGAGCCGGCACAGCAGGGCCAGGCCGCTGCAGTCCATGAAGGTGACCTGGCACAGATTCACGATGACGGTGCCGGGCCGGGGCGGCAGCGCCTCACCGAGGGTGGGCTGGAGGGCCAGCGCCAGCGCGAGGTCGAGCTCACCCCTGAGGGCGATGACGAACTGGTCCCCGACCGCGTACGTGAGCAAGGCCCTGTCGGCGGTACGTTCGGTCATGGCGTCCCCCGTCGGATGCGCGGGCCGCTGAGCGGCTTCTGGCTGATCGCACCGGGGGCCGGGGTGCGGAAAAACCGTAGCGGGACGCGGACGAGGAGAATCGATCAGGCAAGGTCGTATCCCTCGAACGGGTGAAGCCTTGCGCTAGATCTTGACGAACGCCGGGGGTGACACACGTCCCGGGCCGGTGCCCTGACAGGCGGGGCCCGGCCCGGGACGGCACTCGATCAGGACTGTGGCGGCTGGTCCTGGCCCTGATCCTTGCCGAACTGGCCTCTGAGCTTCTCCTGGGCCGTGTCGACCTGGCCGCTGTACTTGCCCTGGGTCTTCTCGTCGAGCATGTCGCCGCCCTTGTCGATGCCCTTGTTGGCCTGGTCCTCGTGGCCCTTCAGCATCTGCTTGAGCTTGTCCATCATGGACATGAGTCGTCCTCCTCGCCACTGACGCCCCCACCCTTCCAGGGTCACCGGGTCCGGCCGGATCCGCATCCGGGATGCCGCGCGCCCGTACCCGGCGGGACCGGCGCGGAGAGCGCCGCTACGAAGAACGGCCCTGGAGACTGCGTACGGGGATGAGGCAGTGCGCGGAACTCTTGATCACGCTCTCGTCGCCCGCGAAGGCCCGCAGCATGTCCTCGCTGACCGGGCCGCCCGGCTTCGCCTCCGGCCACGGACGGGTGGCGAACATGCCGTACACCTGGCCCCGGTGGTCCGCCGCCGCCAGCCACTCCGGCGGCACCGGGCACTGCGCGCTGAAGATCGGCATCGTCAGCACCGCCCGCCCGGCCTCGACGATCAGCGTCAGCGGGAGGGAGGGGGTGCGGGAGGCGTCCTGGAGTTCGCCGCCGACCAGCAGCCCGGCCTGGCTGAGCATGGTGCCCATGACCTCCGACCCGGCCTCCGGGCCGTCCTTGCCGTCTCCGAGGGAGTAGGTGAGCAGGAAGGGTACGTCGTGACCGTCCTCGGGGTGCGCGCCGCTCCAGCCGATCATCATGAGCGTGCCCAGCTTGCTGTACGGGGGGGTGCCGGTGGTGGCCTGGGATGTGGTCATGGCGGGCACCTTAGTGACCTCGGAGCGCCGTCGTTCGCGCACTTCACCCGGTTGGCGGAGCCTCGTCGGCATCCCAGCCGAACGGGTCCCGAACGGTCACCCGTACCGGGGACCCCGGTGGCTCCGTACGCCACGGGAACGGCGGCGGCCGGGCCCCGCCGCCGGTTCGCGCCTCCGGCGTGCGGGCACCATGACGGCAGGCCCGGCAGCGGCACGGGACGCGGTGTTCCCGGGGGCCGGCGGTGCCGGAGGGGAGTGGGGCCGATGGACCTTTCCGAGGTGGAGTACCACGACCCCGACGACGCCGCGGGCGCGGAAGCCATGGCCGACTACGCCCGGCTGGCCTGCGAGCTGACCGGCATGGACCCCCGGTACGGCGTACCGGCGCTGGTCACCATCGCGCGGCGGGAGTCCTCGTACAACCACCCGCGCTGGCGGGTGAACACCACCGACGGCAACGCCTGGGGCCCGGTCATGTCCGACGGGCACCCGCGCAACTGCTCACGCGGCGCCACCCAGTGCGTCCCGCCGACCTTCGCCGCGTACCACCTGTGCGGCACCGCCCGGACGCCGTACGACGTGGTGGCCTGCATGAGCGCGACGATCGGCTACGTCCGCGACCGGTACGGCGTCGACGCGTCCGGCTCGAACTTCGCGGAGCGGGTGCAGCAGGCCGACCCGACCCGGCCGCCGAAGGGGTACTGACACCGCGCCGGGCGCCCCGCGCCGGGGGCGGCTCAGGCGAT
The DNA here is from genome assembly GCF_044327445.1 of Streptomyces sp. NPDC018045. NCBI lineage: Bacteria > Bacillati > Actinomycetota > Actinomycetes > Kitasatosporales > Streptomycetaceae > Streptomyces > Streptomyces sp. NPDC018045. Next base: position 13,372 of record NZ_JBIRFL010000004.1, on the reverse strand, counting down.
GGCGCCTTCCGTCCAGGCGCGGGCGAGGATCTCGTCCACGGTCTGCCCGACGGTCTGGTGTGTGGTGTCCAGCCACAGCCCGATCGGCGGGGTGTGCTCGCGCAGCGCCGAGTCCAGGTCGCGCACGCTCCAGTCGGGCCCGTACGCCGACTTGGGCCGGGCCGCCTCCCGCTGCTCGACCGCCGACGGGTCCGGGGCCAGCACGACCACCGCCAGCGGGCGGGTCCTGATGTGCTCGGCCATCTCGGTCAGGTGCTCGCCGAGCAGGATGTCCTGGGCGATCACGGTGAACCCGGCCTGGGCGTACTGGTCGGCGCAGGTGGCGGTGAGCCGGTGCCGCAGCCGCAGTTGGGCGAGGGCCGTCTCGCCGGCGTCCGGTGTCATCTCCGCCCGCCCCCGGACGACCATGCGCCGGAAGGTGTCCCCGCGCAGGTGCACCGACCGCGTCAGCCGCTCGGCGAGCGCCTGCGCCACGGTGGACTTCCCGGCCGCCTGAATGCCCGTCAGGACCACGACCCCGGGGCCGAGCCACGGCCCCTGGGGCGTGGCGGACGCGCTGGAGGTGGAGTGTGCCGTCATGGGGTCGACTGCCTTTCCGCGCGGAGGGTTTCGGCCGGCTGCGGAGCGCTGCGAGCCGCTTCGCGGGGGCATCGTAGCGCCGTGCCGATCAGGTCCGGTGCCGGTGGGGTGCGGCCTATCCGGGCAGTGCGCTTTCGCGGCGGCGTCCGGCCGCGTCCGAGCAGCCTCGCCGCCGGGCCGTCACCGCCGGGGACGCCGGGCCGCCGGGGGCTGCCAGGGCCGCCGGAGCCGTCACCGCCAGGGCCGCGGGCCGGGGGCCGGGGGGCCGCCCCCCGTCGCCGGGTGGTGTCACCCGGTGGCCGTCAGCCCGTCGATCATGCGGTTGAGGAGCCGGTCGAAGGTCGCGTCGGGGGAGGAGACGGCACCCGGGGCGGTGAGGGCCTCGGAAATCTTCGGGTGGCCGGCCGTGACGGCGGCGGAGCGCAGATAGCGGACCTGCGCGTCGTGGAAGGCGCGGCCGGTCGCGCCGGCCGTGTCCTCCTGGGCGAGTTCGTGGGTGACATGGCTCGCCACGAAGCCGGAGAGCAGGCTGAAGACCTCCAGTGCCGCCCGGGCGTCGAGCCCCGTGGGCGTGAGGACGGCGAGCGCGTACTCCAGGGCGGCGAGGGTGTTCGGGCCGAAGGTCCGCCGCGCGGGCAGCGCCGCGGGCAGCCAGGGGTGGCGCCGCATGAGGGCGCGCTGTTCGCGGAAGAAATCTCGCAGGTCCGCGCGCCAGTCGCCGGACGGCCCGGCCGGCAGCCGGTGGCCGCCGCTCGCCTGGTCGATCATCAGCTCCAGCAGCGTCTCCTTGTCGGGGACATAGCTGTAGAGGGACATCGTGCCGGCCCCGATCCGGGCCGCGACCGCGCGCATGGTGACGGCGCCGAGCCCTTCGGCGTCGGCGAGGGCGACGGCCGCGGCGGTGATCTCGGCGCGGCTGTGTGCCGGGGGGCGGCCGCGCCGGGGGCGCTCGGCCGGTGTCCAGAGCGCCTCCGGATCGACCCCGGCGGTACGGCCGGATGTGCCTGTACGGGTCACGGCAACCTCTCTCTGCTGTCCGCCGCCATCCAATCATCCGCTATTCTCGTACAACGTACGGAAAGTAGAGCGGGTCCGCACAGGAATCGAGGCACCGTGACGACGGCGACGCACCACCCCACCGCGAAGAAGCCACCCCTTTCGGCCCGGGCGGTGCGGCGCACCCTGCGCGGCATGCCCGCCAAGCGCCACGACGTCGGCCACGAACCCGGACTCGTGGTGCCCGCCGCCGACGGCAGCCCCCTGCTCACCGACCACTACTTCCCCCGCGCCGACGGCGACTTCCCCACCCTGCTGGTCCGCTCGCCGTACGGCCGCGGCATCCCGTGGGCGCCGATGTTCGGCGTCCTCTTCGCCGAACAGGGCTTCCATGTCATCCTGCAGAGCAGCCGCGGCACCGGAGGATCCGGTGGTGACTACACCCTGTGGCAGCACGAGGCCGCCGACGGCCGGGCGACCGTCGAGTGGCTGCGCCGGCAGCCCTGGTTCACCGGTGTCCTCGGCACGACGGGACCCAGCGCCCTCGGCTACGCCCAGTGGGCCCTCGCGGCCGACCCGCCGCCGGAACTGCGCGCCATGGTGGTCCAGGTCGGCGTGCACGACCTGCACGGATTCTTCTACCCCTCCGGCCCGTTCGCCCTGGAGAACGCCCTGGTCTCCGCCGTCGGCCGGATGTACAGCGACCGGGGCGCCCGGTCCCTCGCGCGGGCCGCGCTGCGCCTGCGACGCCACCTCCGGAAGGCCACCCGGACGCTGCCGCTCGGCGAGACGTACGTGCCCGGCCTCGGCGGCCGGGTGCCGTTCCTGGACGAGGCGATGGCCCGACCCGACCCGGACGACGCCCACTGGCAGGGCGCGGACGTCGGCGCGGCGGCCGCGCGCGCGACCGTACCGACCAGCCTGATCACCGGCTGGCACGACGTGTGCCTCGACCAGACGCTCCAGCAGTACGACCGGCTGCGCCGCGCCGGGTGCGACACCGCCCTGCTCGTCGGCCCCTGGACCCACAACTCCGCGATGCAGCGGGGCTGGCCGGAGGTCTTCGCCGAAACCCTCGCCTGGCTGCGGGCCCACCTGTGCGACGACCCGTCCGGCCTGCGCGGGACGAGGGTGCGCGTACACGTGGGCGGCCGCCAGGAGTGGCGCGACCTGCCCGACTGGCCTCCGGCGGCGCCGGACCACCGCTGGTTCCTCGACGGCGACGGTGCGCTGAGCCCCCGCGCGCCCAAGGCCGCACCGCCGCTGTCCTTTTGGTACGACCCGGCCGATCCGACGCCTTCCGTCGGCGGGCCGCTGCTCGGCCGGGCGGCCGGCCCCCGGGACAACGCCTCTCTGGAGGCCCGCGAGGACGTCCTGACCTTCACCACCCCGCCGCTCACCGGGCCGGTCGACGTCCTCGGCACGGTCACAGTGGAACTGCGGGCCGCCACGGACACCGGGTACGCCGATGTCTTCGCCCGGCTCTGCGACGTCGACGAACGGGGGCGGTCGGTCAACGTCTGCGACGGGATACGGCGGCTGGATCCCGGCGTGCCCGGGACGGCGGAGGTGGCGGTGGCGATGAGCCCCACCGCCCACACCTTCGCCGCCGGGCACCGGATCCGCCTCCAGATCAGCGGCGGCGCCCACCCGCGTTTCGCCCGCAACACGGGGACGGGCGAGCCGCTGGCGACGGCCACCCGGCTGGTGCCCGTCGAGATCACCCTGCACCATCCGTCGGCGCTGGTCCTGCCGCGGGCGGAAGCGGAGGCGGAGGCCGGGACTCAGACGAAGAAGGCGTTCATGCCGTCCACGTCGGACAGGTAGGTCTCGATGGCGGCGATCTTCCCGTCGCGCACGGTGCACACCGTGGACAGGTGCTCGTCCAGGACCAGGTCGCCGCGCTGCGCGGTGTTGTGCAGGGACAGCGCCATGTTGCGGGGGCTGACGAGGATGTGCAGCAGGGCGAAGTTCAGGCCGTACCCGGCGATCTTGCGGGCCCGCTCGACGACGGCGTCCGCGCCGCGTGCCGCGCCGGAGATGGTGTTGTCGCCGGGCAGCTCCCAGACCGCGTCCTCGTGCAGCAGCGAGCGGATCGCGTCCCAGTCGCCGGTGGCGAGCGCGGCGTGGAACTGCTTGCCGAGGGAGTAGTTGTCCTCGTAGACCGTCATGTGAGTGCTCCTTCAGGGAATGCGCGGGATGCGTGAGGTTGCGGAAGACGGGCACGGGCAGGTCGTTCCGTACGACCTGCCGAGGCGTCAGTTCGTATGTTCTAGAACTGTAGCAATGTAGCAATGGGGGAGGTGGTGGCGGGGAGGGGGCGGGGAGCCGGGCCGCGTGTCGGTCCGTCCGCGTACGCTCGGGGTATGGCCGTACTGAGTCACCCCGCCCGCGCCGAACTGCGCATCGCGGACGTCCTGGAGGCGTTCGCGCACCCGATCCGGCTGCGCATCGTGCACCGGCTCGCCCATGGAGCCGAGCGTTCCTGCGGCGAGCTGCTGCCCGAGGTGTCCAAGTCGACCGCCAGTCACCACTGGCGCGTATTGCGCGAGAGCGGCGTGCTCCATCAGCGGCGGGAGGGCCGTCGCCTGGTGATGCACCTGCGGCGCGAGGATCTGGAGGCGCGCTTCCCCGGGCTGCTGGACGTGGTGCTGGCCGCCGCCGGGGGCGACCCCGAGGTGGCGGTGGCCGAGGGGGCGGAGGCGGCCGGGGCGCTGCCCTCCTGACGCGTCCGGCCGCGCTGCCCCGGGCCCGGCAGGCGGGCGCTCCGTACGGGCGGTGCACCGTCCGGATGGTCCGTTCGGCGCGGTTTGTCCGCCGAGGGTGTGCCGCATGAGAGCCTGACGGCCGGGTACCGGCGAGGCCGGAGGTGGGCGCATGTCCGGTGCGGGAAGGCCCTCCGGGGCGACGGCGGTCATCGAACTGGCCGCCTGGTGGGCCGGGCTGGCCGCACTGTGGCTGGTACTGATCAGCGGCCCGGACCTGCTGGAGTGCCTCGTCGGCGCGGCCGCCGCCCTGCTCGGCGCGTGCGCCGCCCGCGCGGCCCGCAGAGCCGCGGCCGACGGCGCCGCCCGCACGCACCTGAAGGAAGGCCGGACGCGGTGAACGGCTGGCTGCTCGCCGCCGCGCTCCTGCTCGCCGTCGGCTTCGCGCCCACCGTGTGGGGCGCGGCGAGCGGCCCCGTACGGCGCCGGGTCATGGCGCAGAACCTCGCGACCCTGGCCGGCTGCCTGGTCATGCTGCTCCTCGCGCAGGGCTTCGCGCGGCCCTCGTACGTCGACCTCGCCCTGGTCCTCGCCGTCCTCGGCCCCGCCGGAACACTCGTCTACGCCCGGCTGCTCGCCGACGAACTGGCCGAGCCGCCGGGGCGCGACCGGATCGCCCGCGCCCTCGACCGCGCCATGACGCCGCTCGCCGCGCTCTCCGTACCCCTCGTGGTGCTGCCGCTGTGCGTCGCGACGGGGCCGGGCCGGGCGATGGTCAAGCTCCTGGCGATCGGAGCGCTGTTGGTCGGCGGCAACATCGTGTCCACGCGCGCGCTGTCCGCCCGGCCCGCCACCGGGGAGAAGGGCGGCGCGGCCGGTGACTGACGTGCTGATCGTGCTGGCCCTCGCGCTGGTGGCGGCGGCCGCGACCGCCGCCGTACTGGCCCGCGACCCGGTCCGGCAGTCGACCGTACTGGCCCTCCTCGGCATCGGCCTCGCCCTCCTCTTCGCCATCCTCCAGGCACCGGACGTCGCCCTGTCCCAGCTCGCCGTCGGCTCCGCCCTCACCCCGCTGATGCTGCTGCTCTCCGTACGGAAGGTACGGCGCAAGGGGGAGGAGGGCGGGGGGTGCCGGGACGCCGGGGGTGTGGGCGCGGGTGGCTCCGGTGGTGCGGGACGTGGCGCGGCTGGTGGTTCGGGGCAGGGTGGGTCCGGTGGTTCGGGGCAGGGCCAGGCCGATGGCTCGGGACGGGGGGAGCGGCGGTGAGCAGGCGGGTGCGGATGGGGGTGCTGGTGGTCGGCGGTCTGGGGCTGGCTGCCCTGCTGTTCGCCGCGAGCCTGGGGCTGCCGGAGTTCGGCGGCGACCGGCATCCGTACGGCGCACGGGCCGTCGCGGCGGCCCTCGCCCGGAACACCTCCAACGTCGTCGCGGCGGTCAACTTCGACCAGCGGGCGTTCGACACCCTGGGCGAGGAATCGATCCTCTTCTGCGCGGCGCTCGGCACCGTCGTCCTGCTCCGCCAGACGCGCGACGAGCACCGGGTACGCCCCGAACCGGCGCGCGTCGCCCCGCCCGTCCGCCGGTACGCGCTCATCGCGCTCCCCGTCACCCTGCTCATCGGCCTGTACGTCGTCGCACACGGCCAGCTCAGCCCCGGCGGCGGCTTCCAGGGCGGGGTGGTCGTCGCCACCGCCCTGCACCTGCTCTACATCGCCGTCGACTACCGCGCGCTGGAACGGATCAGACCGGTCGGCCTGTACGCGATGGCGGACGCGGCGGGGGAGGCCGCCTACCTCCTGCTGGGCGCCGCCGGCCTGGTCGCCGGGACCGCCTACCTGACCAACTTCCTCCCGTACGGCACCTTCGGCACGCTCGCCTCGGGCGGCACGGTCCCGCTGCTCAACGCGGCCATCGGGGTGGAGGTGGCCGGCGGGGTCGTGGTGCTGCTGGCTTCCTTCCTCGACCAGGCGGTGGAGATCGTGGACGCGGACGAGCGTGCCGACAGCGGGGGTGGCCGCTCTGGGGACGGCCGCTCCGGGGGCGCCGGCACGGAGGACGCCCGCTGCGAAGGTATCCGCTCCGAAGACGCCCGCCCTGAAGACGCCCGCCCTGAAGGCGCCCGCCGTGAAACCCACGGGACCGCCCGCCACGACACCCCTCCGCCCCCGGCCCCGTCCCCACCCTCACCCGAAGAGGAGCCGACATGAGCGTGCTGCCGTATCTCGTCGCCGGCTGGATCTTCCTGATCGGCTGTTACGGGCTGACCACCAGCCGCAACCTCATCCACGCCGTCGGCTGCCTCGCCGTCTGCCAGGCGTCCACGTACGTCCTGCTGCTCGCCATCGGCTACCGGGACGGCGGCACCGCGCCGGTCTTCTCCGACCTGGAGCCCGGCACGCGCCCGGTCGTCGACCCGGTCGTCCAGGCCCTGACGCTCACCGACGTGGTGGTGGGCGCGACGGTCACCGCGCTGCTGCTGGCCCTCGTCGTCCAGGTGGGCAAACGGCACGGCACCGTGAACCCGGACGAACTGTCGGAGCTGCGCGGGTGACACCGACCGGCGCGCTCCTGCCCTCCGCGGCCGCGACCCTCGGCCCCGCCGCCACCCTCCCGCTGATCGTGGCCACCCCGCTGCTCGGCGCCGCGTTCCTGGTGGCGGCCGGCCGCTGGATGCCGCGCCGGGCCACCGAGATCACGGGCACCGCCTTCGCGGCGGGTACGGCCGTACTCGCCCTGTCCGTCCTGCTGCGTGGCACACCCGCGGACGAACCGGGCGGACGAGCCGTCGAATGGCTCGGCGGCCGACGCCCGCACGGCGGCGCGGGCGTCGGCATCGTCCTGGTAGGAGACCGGATCGGCGTCGGCCTGGCCACCGTCACCTCGCTGCTCGTCGTCGCCGTCCTCGCGTACTCCTGGCGGTATTTCGACGAGCCGCCGCACCGCCAGGCAGGCACCTTCCCCGCCCTCGTGCTGATCTTCCAGGCGGGCATGTGCGGCTTCGCGCTCACCGGCGACCTCTTCAACGCGTTCGTCTTCTTCGAGCTGATGGGCGTCGTCGCGTACGCGCTCACCGGCTACCGCGTCGAGGAGAAACGCGCCGTCCAGGGCGCGCTCACCTTCGGCGTCGTCAACTCCCTCGGCGGTTACGCGACGCTGCTCGGCGTCGGCCTCCTGTACGGACGTACCGGCGAACTCGGCCTCGCCCAGATCGGCAGCCGGCTCGCGGCCCACGCGGACGGGACCGCCGGCGGTCCCTCCGGCACCCCTTCCGGCGGCTCCTCCGACGGGCCGGACTTCCTCGTCCTGACCGCCTTCGTCCTCGTCCTGACCGGCCTGCTCGTCAAGGCCGCGGCGGTCCCCTTCCACTTCTGGCTCCCGGACGCGCACGCGGTGGCGCCCACCCCGGTGTGCATGCTGCTGTCCGGCGTCATGGTCGAACTGGGCGTCTACGGGACGGCACGTGTCTACTGGACGGTCTTCGCGGGCCCCGGCGGCATCCCCACGGCAGACGCGCACCGCGTGCTGCTCACCCTCGGCACGCTCACCGCCGTCGTCGGCGCGCTCATGTGCTGGCAGCAGCGCCACCTCAAGCGGCTGCTGGCCTTCTCCACCGTCGCGCACACCGGCCTGTTCCTGATCGGCCTCGCCGTCATGACCCCCGCGGGCACGAGCGGTACGGCGCTGTACGTCCTCGGGCACGCGGGCGTCAAAGCCGCGCTGTTCGCCGCCATGGGCATCCTGCTCGACCGTTTCCGCAGCGTCGACGAACGCGAACTCCACGGCCGTGGCCGGGAACTGCCCCTGGTGGGAGTGGTCTGCGCCGTCGGCGGGCTGGCCCTGGCCGGACTGCCGCCCTTCGGTACGGCACTGGGCAAGGCGGTCACCGAGGAAGCGGCCGGGGGCTGGCAGGCGGCCCTGTTCGTGGTGGTGTCGGCGGTCACCGGGGGAGCGGTGCTGCGCGCCGTCGCCCGGGTCTTCCTGGGGCTGGGCGCCCGGTCCGACACCGCCGGCCAGGCGGAGGCCCGCGCGGACGAGACCAGCGGCAAGGACGAGGAACCGGAGACCGCGGGCCCGCTGAGCCGCATCCCGGACACCATGCTGGCGGTCCCGGTGGCGCTGCTGGCGGGCGCGCTGGCGGTGGGCCTCGTACCGGCGCTGCACGAGGCGGTCGGCCGGGCCGCGGACGCCTTCCTCGACCGGGCGGGTTACGCGGCCGCCGTCCTGCACACGCCCCCGGCCGCGTCCGTACCGACGCCCGGCCCGCACTGGTCCGTGGCGGGCGTGGGGCTCGGCCTGCTGTCCGCCGCCCTGGCCTGCGGCCTTGCCTGGTGGGCCGTGCGCCGCCCGCGGGACCCTGCCCAGCCCTCCCGCTGGGCAGCCCCCGTACGCCGCCTGCACTCCGGACACATCGGCGATTACGTCGCCTTCGTACTGGCCGGAATCGTCCTCGTAGCGGCCCTGCTCCTGCCGACACTCCCCTGAGGGAGCGGGGGTGGTGTGGGAGACGCGGGCGGGGCGGGTGATGCGGGCGCATGGGGCGCGGGAGGGGCGGGGCACGGGCGGGGCCGGTTCGGGGGCGGGGCCGACTCGGAGACGGGGCAGAAACGAATCCGCTACCCCGCCTCGTCACCGCCCCCAGCCCGCGTACCGCCACGGCTGTCGCTACCGCCACGGCTGTCGCTGCCGCTGCCGCTCAATCCTTCCGATACGAGTACGCCTCTCCGGCAGCCGCCGCGACCGCGTCCAGGTCCGCGCCCGTCGAAGCGGTCACCACGGCGGCCACCGCGCCCTCGACGAACGGCGCGTCCACCAGCCGTGTGCCCTCGGGCAGTTCGTCACCCTCGGCCAGCAGCGACTTGACGGTCAGTACGGCGCTCCCGAGGTCCACCAGGACCGCGACACCCGCGCCCCGGTCGACCTCCCGCGCCGCTTCCGTGATCAGCTCCGCACTGGTCCCGAGGCCGCCGTCCGGGGTGCCGCCGGCCGGCGCCACCGGCGCCTCGGCGCTGCCGCCCGCCAGGCCCACGGCCAGTTGCGCCACCGATTCGGCCACCGGCCCGCTGTGCGACACCAGCACGATGCCCACGTAAGAGGTGGCCGTGCCCGAGGTCTCCGTGCCGGAGGCGTCCGCGCCAGAGGTCTCCGCGCCGCTCACTTCGTCGCCTCCTGATCCGCCGTCTGCGCCAGCGCCGCGAACAGCAGGGCCGACGAGGTCGCCCCCGGGTCCTGGTGGCCGATGCTGCGTTCCCCGAGGTAGCTCGCCCTGCCCTTGCGGGCCTGGAGCGGCACGGTGGCCTCCGCGCCCCGCCCGGCAGCCTCGGCGGCAGCCGCGAAGGACGTGGCCAGCGCCTCGACGGCGGGGTCCAGCGCGTCGAGCATCGTCGCGTCACCGGGCGCGGACCCGCCCAACTGGGCGACGGCGTCCACCCCGGTGCGCAGCGCCGCGCGCAGCTCGTCGGCGGTGACGTCGTCGGCGTCACCGAGCGCCTTGCCCGTACGCCGCAACAGCGTCCCGTACAGCGGCCCCGACGCACCGCCCACCGTGGAGATCAACTGCCGTCCCGCCGTCGTCAGCACGGCACCGGGCGTCTGTGGCGGCTCGGCTTCGAGAGTCTTGACGACGGCGGCGAAGCCGCGCTGGAGGTTGCTGCCGTGATCGGCGTCGCCGATGGCGGAATCCAGGTCGGTGAGACGGGTGGCTTCCCGGTCGACGGAGGCGGCGGCCGCCGCCATCCAGCGCAGAAAGAACCCGGCATCCAGTGCCGTTTCGGACACGAACTGCTCCTCTGGTCGTACGTGCGCGTGCGACGTCACGGCACAGCCTTCACCTGTGCGGGTGAACGTCCCCACCAGTGTGTACGCCGTCACCGGTCTCCACGCGCATACGCGCCGCCCGCGAGCCCATCCCCGAACGCCTCCGCACACCCCACCACATCAAAATGGGAGCCCGACGCCCGACCGGAGGCCCGCCCGTCTGGACCGGAGGTTCGCCCGCCCGGACGGGAGGCCCGACGCATGACCGGTGGCCCGCCCGCCCGGACGGAGGCCCGTCCATCTGGACCGGAGACCCGTCGCCTGACCGGAGTTCCGCCCCTGGCCGGAGGCCCGTCCCCCCGGACCGGAGTTCCGCCCCTTCGGACCGAGGATTCGCCCAGCCCGACCGGTAGCCCGACCGGTAGCCCGACGGGCGCGGTCACCCGCCTCCCCACCCCACCCCCACCCAGCGGAGCCCGTCCACCCCTACGCCTCAGCGCCCCCACCGCAGTCCGGGCGTCTGCACCGGTGCGTCCCACAGCCGCAGCAGTTCCTCGTCGGCCTGGCACAGCGTCACCGAGCAGCCGGCCATGTCGAGCGAGGTGACGTAGTTCCCGACCAGCGTACGAGCGACCGGCACACCCCGCTCACCGAGCACCCGGTGCACCTCGGCGCCGAACCCGTACAGCTCCAGCAGCGGTGTGCCGCCCATGCCGTTGACCAGCGCCAGCACCGGCTGCCGGGGGCCGAGGTCGGCCAGCACCGCGTCCACCGCGTAGTCCGCGATCTCGCGTGCCGTCATCATCGGCCGCCGCTCGCGCCCAGGCTCGCCGTGAATGCCCACACCCAACTCCAGCTCACCGGTCGGCAGGTCGAACATCGGCCCGCCCTTGGCCGGCGTGGCGCACGCGCTGAGCGCCACGCCGAAGCTGCGCGAGGACTCCACAACCTGGCGCGCCAGCTCCGCCACCCGATCCAACGACGCGCCCTCCTCGGCCGCCGCCCCCGCGATCTTCTCGACGAACAGCGTCGCCCCGGTGCCCCGGCGCCCGGCCGTGTGCGTCGAGTCCGCCACCGCCACATCGTCGTTCACCAGCACGCTGGCGACCCGTACCCCCTCGTCCTCCGCCAGCTCGGCGGCCATCTGGAAGTTGAGCACGTCACCGGTGTAATTCTTCACGAGGAACAGCACACCCTCACCGCTGTCCACCGCCGCGGCGGCCCGCACCATCTGGTCGGGCACGGGCGAGGTGAACACCTCCCCGGGACACGCGGCATCCAGCATCCCCGGCCCCACGAACCCCCCGTGCAACGGCTCGTGCCCACTCCCCCCACCCGAAACCAACGCCACCTTCCCAGCCACCGGCGCGTCCCGCCGCACCACCACCCGGTTCTCGACATCCACAACCAACTCCCGATGCGCAGCCGCCATACCGCGCAGCGCGTCGGCGACAACGGTTTCGGGAACGTTGATGAGCATCTTCATGTGGGCTCCTCGGCTGCTCGAAGAATTCGGCGATAACCCGCAATTTGGCAGGTCAGAGGTGGTGGAAGGCCTAGTTGCGCATGGCGGCCTCCGTCAGTGCTGATGCTGACCCAATGCCGACTCTACTGACGGCGCGTCACTTACTGTGTAAGTTACTCAGCGTGACGCCCTCAGGATATGCAGAGGCGCCGGAGGTGACACAAGGCCTGGAGGGTAGAGGGCACGAGCCCTCTACGCAGCGGCGCCTTGGAACACGCCTTGCCCGGGACCAACCCCGCACGCGCGGGGACGACACGGTGATTGCAGGCTCTGCAATCACCGTACAGGGACCAACCCCGCACGCGCGGGGACGACAGGTCGTGGCCAGCGGGTTCGTCAGGCGAGGTGGCGGGTTTTGCTTACTTTCGCGGGTTCCGGCAAAACGGGCACATGTGATGGCGTTGACGGGCTGCTCCGCTCACGCAGGGTGTGGGCTCTGCATGCGTTGCCCGGCCCCGTCCCGGCCGGGCAGGCCGGTAGGAGGCCCTCATGGAGGGGGCCCCGAGGACACCCTCGCGCACGCCCGAATCGTACTCCTGGGGTAGCGGTCAGCTCCGCGCACCCGCGTGCCCAACTCGACGCGCTGCCACGGCGCGCCCCCGGCTTCCGTCATAGGCAGGTGGCTTACGCGTCGTAGTCGTCCCGGGCACGGTCAGCCATCTTCCGCTCGTCGCGGAGGGCGGTGGGCGTGCCCGGCGGGTCGAGCCATCGGGTCGGCAGGCCTGTATGCGCCAGGGTGGCGGGTGGTTTCACCCGTTGGTCATCCGGATCGTGGAACGAAGCGTCGGTTCGGAAGTTGCCTCTCGGAATTCAGGGCCTACTCCCGGCCGTTGCTGAGCGGCAGTCCGTACTTGGCGGTGGATCGAACCGCCGCCCTCGTGCGGAACGCAGTCGAATCTCCGCAGCGAACGCCCCAGGGGCGGGCGCTACCCGGTCGCGTCCCGCGCAGCCGTGTCAGTGTCGGCGTTGCTGCTGTCGTGGCGGAGGGCCTTATGTGACCAGCAGGCAGCGCACGTAGACAACACCGGGCGCGCTCGCCTTGACGTGCCAACTGCGGTTACCGTCCGGCCGTGACTCGAAGGCGTGCCCGTCTTCCCTGAGGGCGTACCCGCCCCCGGTGGTCTGGGCGCGCCGGTTCGGGCAGGTGACGGTTCCCTCGAAGGTGCCGTCGCTGGTGAATTCGAGCGCGGCCTGGTGCGTGGTCACGGTCGCGGCACGTGGCGCAGGCTCCGTGCCGCCGGCGGGTACCGCCGGACCGGCCAGCGCGGTTCCGGCGCCGACGGCGGACATCAGGGCGCTGGTCAGGGTGAGGGCTGCAAGGCGGCGGAGTCGGGGGCGGTTCATGCGCTCTCCTCGGGTCAGCTCTGCTTCTCGTACGAGAAACCTCGGCCGCAGAGAACGCGCCTAACCCGAACGTGCCCCCGCTTCCCCCGTCCCGGTCAGGTGACGAACACGGATGCCGATTCGGTCCGGCCCTACCTGGTAGTTGCCGGCGCTGTCCAGGGTGCCGTGCCGCAGTGCCGGCGGGCGTCGTCGACCGACATCCGGTCATCCCCGGGGGAGGACACGTCGCCCCCCCCGTGACTGGTTTGCTCGTCCGCAGTCCGCAGTCCGCAGTCCGCAGTCCGCCAGCCGCTAGGGTCTGTTGTGTAAGTGCTGGTCGCAGCCACTCGTTGCGGACTGCGACCAGCACGCTCGCCTCGTAGCGGACCGCGACCTTGTCCCACCTCGTGGCTACAGCCCGGTGGCGCTTGAGGCGGTTGCTCCCGCACTCGACCGCGTGCCGCTGCTTGTCGTCGTCCTGGTCGAACT